>NZ_JBFYGQ010000010.1:0-35584 GCF_041079455.1 Microbacterium sp. 16-032
CGTCCAGCACCTGTGACACCCCCCTCTCCGAGTGCTCACTACCTACGCGAGTACAGCAGTCGGAGACGCCTCAAAGACTTATCTTGTGATCGTCCAGCACCTGTGACACCCCCCTCTCCGAGTGCTCACTACCTACGCGAGTACAGCAGTCGGAGACGCCTCAAAGAGTGCACCGTGGGCTTCGCCTGCAACCTGCCTGACTGTCCCGAGTGCGGAGAGCGCAGAGCGCTGACTGCACAGGAGGACGCGCTGGCCAAGTTCGCTGAGTTCCCCGACTGCCTCTCTCTCAGGCTCAGCGTGGACATGCATCGAGATCTCGACACGGCATGGCGCGATCTTGGCCGAGCCCGAGCAACGTTCATGAAAAACGCCCGCCTCAGCCGCACCACTCTGGGCTACCTGCGCTCGACCGAGGTCACCCGGCCCGACGCCCGCTGGAACGTTCACGATCACTGGGTTGTCATCCCCCGAGGCAACGCGGCCGACGAGCAGCGCCGCCTCCTGGCCGCCTGGGAGGATGCATGCCGAGCGACCGGCCTGGAGCCCTCCTCGCACCCTCAGTTCAGCGATACCCCCTCTGCCCTGGAGTACATTCTCAAACCGCGTCTGGGAACAGGTGAGGGCTCCCTACGCCACCTCCTCATCGACGCCGCCCGAGGGGACGCGGATGCGCACGACGACTGGCAGGAGTGGGATGCATGGCGGCGAGCGCACCCACGCGCCCGGTTCCGCTCCTCCTGGCTCGCGCCGGTCATCACGACCCCCGAGGAGAAGATTCCGACGCCTCCGCGCGACCAGAGTGCCACGACCGTCCCAGATCGGGATCTCGCCCTCATGGCGCTCCTGGATGCCTTGGGCGCGACCACCAACGCGCAGCACGAACTCATGTTGGGGATGTCGCGGCGCTCGATCCAGCGTCGCCGCACGTCGATCCCGGACGCCCGCCCCGGCCTGATCCCCTACAGGATCACCCACACCTGACCTCTGGACTTGCCCCGGGTCAAGAAGATTCCGACGACCTGTATCGATAGGTGCGCGACCTCGAACGGAAGAAGATTCCGTCCACTCACACCCCAGTAAGCGGACGAAGAAGATTCGGCGCGAACCCCCTGGGCTCGCTCGGAGCCGCAGTCGTGCTAACTAGTTAGCTGCCACGCCCCTCTGGGCTAGCAGATTGCTCACGCAAACCCTTCACAGAGTGCAAATTGCGCAATACAATGGGCGCATGGCCACCATTCAGCACCGCCCCAGCGGCGTCGCGGTGTGCGGTGTGTGCAGCCACAGCGAGATCGACGCGATCACCGCCGAGATCGAAGCCAAGGTGCCCGTGGCTCAGCTGGCCGAGAAGTACGGCCTCAGCCGGGACAGTCTCTATCGCCACACCCGCCGTGCTCACCATGACCTCCGCGTCGTCACGGTCGCCGCCGTCCGGGCCGACGACGAATTGCGGGTCCTGGATCTGACCGACCGACTGCACCGCATCGCGACCGGCGCTCAGGCGGCGTCAGACGCCGCCTACGTGGTTGGGGACCTCGCCCTGGGGTCCAAGCTCGGAGACTCCGCTACACGCGCCCTGGGGCTCCTGGCGAACACGCTTGGGGTGACCTCCGGGGACGCGCAGCGGGCGTACAAGCAGGCCATGACCAAGGTTCGTCGCGCCGATGGAATCGCGCAGACCATGTATCGCGCCGCGACCACTCATCCCGAGATCGCCCTACTCCTCGCGCAGCACGCCCGCGACATCGGCCTAGACGACGTGGCCGACCGGCTGGCCGCGATCACCCAAGAAGATTCCGACGACCCCGAGGGGACCTCATGAGCGATACCACGAACACTCTCCACGAGGCCAGCGCCGACGCCACGTGGCTGGCGAAGACTCTCGGACTCCTCGCGGCCAACGCGACGAGCGCACCAGGAGAGCAGCGCGAGCGCGACGACCGCCGCCTCCTCCGCGCCGCCCACGATCTGCTGGATCGCATCGCGGCCTGCCTTCCCGCCCGCCCCGCAGAGGAGTCCGCCCATGTCTGATCTTCTCGATGACGAGTTCGATGACCTCGCAGCCGCCGAGCCCCCTACTGGCCGACCGGCACAGCCCGGGGACACGATCACGGTCGCCGCGAGCGGCGTGACGATCAACACCGGCCAGTTCTCGATGGGCGGGGGTGTCGTGCTTACCCGTGGCGATCACTTCATCCTCACCTCCGCAATGGTGGAGGCATCCCGTGACCGCAACGGGGAGCCGACGTGGCCGAGCATCATCCATGACGAGCAGGCGCAGCGCCAGAAGTGGGGCCAGGTGCGCTTCGTGCTGGGCCGACACGAGATCGAGCCGTGGGCCACTCCTGGCGACTCGCTGTGGGAGCTTCACCACCGCCGCGCCATGGATGCCGCGCGCTCCATCGTGGACGCTGACGCCCGCGCCGAGGCTCTGGCAAAGGTCCGCGACCGGTTCGGGCAGAAGCCGGTGAGCACGAGCTACACCGTCTATCGCGACCACCGCGCCGAGGTCGCCACCGCCGACGCCGCAGCGCTCCGTCAGGGCCTGCGTGGGAACTACGGCGTGCATCGTGAGGCCCGCCATGGCCAGTGAGCAAGTCCGCCTCCTGGAGCGCGACGTGACCACGATCCCGACCGGCCCCCGGACCCTCATGATCGGCGGACGGAGTTTCCGCGTCCCGGCCAACGCCCAGACCGCACGTGGACCCGAAGGCCTGAGCTACGTCCGCGCCAACGGTCGGATCTATTGCCTCACCTCGCGTGGCGCGGAGATCACCGTACCGAACTCCGTCCAGAACGCACTCGCTAGGGCGTACTTCAGCTAACTCCACAGAGCCCCCGCCGCGCTGTTGCCGCGCGACGGGTCACGGGGGCTGGCCGGTTCCTTCTCGGGACACGTTTCAGCCGGTCGGCCCCCACCTCGCCTGGGTCCCTTTCCCCAGGGCCTCGCCGCCGTGGCGGAGCACTCGCGCGGACACCCTCCGAGGGGGACGGCGAGCCCCGCTGACCTCCGCCATGGCGGCACCCCGAGCCCCGCGCCCCTGCCCTCACGTAGGAAGTTACCTTCATGAAGTTCATCCGCCCGGGCAGGGGTGCGGCCCCTCAATCGAGAGTCGAAACGCGGACGCTAGGCCACGTGGAGGCCACGAACGCGCTCCTACCTCCGGCCACAAAGCAAGAAACCCCCGGTAAACCGAGGGTTTCATGTGGTGCGCGATACTGGGATCGAACCAGTGACCTCTTCCGTGTCAGGGAAGCGCGCTACCGCTGCGCCAATCGCGCCTATACAGGCTGTTCTATTGTGAGTTGAGGTGGCGACGGGATTCGAACCCGTGTAAACGGCTTTGCAGGCCGGTGCCTAGCCGCTCGGCCACGCCACCGTGATGTGGTTCGACCCACGTGTCGTGATTCTCCGTCGGTTTCCCAGACGGAGATCCCTCCACTCGAGCGGATGACGAGACTCGAACTCGCGACCCCAACCTTGGCAAGGTTGTGCGCTACCAACTGCGCTACATCCGCATTTCGTTCCCGGGGCTTGCCCCGAGCACTCGTAAGACATTACCCGATCTGAGCGCGGGTGCAAAACGGCGCGCGCCCCGCGCGTGTCCTCTCCTCGTGGTTCGAAGCACCTCTCGGCATCCGGTACGATCGATAAGTCCCGTTCGGGATGAGGGCGATTGGCGCAGTTGGTAGCGCGCTTCCTTCACACGGAAGAGGTCGTCGGTTCGAGTCCGGCATCGCCCACAGTTTCACCCCCGGTCCTTCCGGGGGTTTTCTGTTTCTTCCCTGGGCTGGCGCCCGTGGTCGCAGATCGTCGGCGCACCGCCCGCTCGGCGTCCCGGGCCAACTGGCCGTAGACCCGTGCCGGTCGGGGCGGCCGCTCGTCGGCCCCTGCCGATTCGCGCCCCACGTGGTAACGCCCCGGCACCCGGCCGTCGTGAGGCCGGACGCCGGGCGTCGTCGAGTCGCGGGTCAGTCGTCTTCGATGACCACGCGAAGATCGCGGCGGCGCTGACCGAGCTTCTGTCGGCTGCCGGATCCTGCACCGTGCTGCGTACCCGCCCCCGTCATCGGGGGTCGCAGACCGCCGGGGCCGGTGCCCTGCGCGGCCGACATCGAGGTCGCGGCCATGGCCGCTCCCCCGGTGGTCCCGCCGATGAGCGCGCCGGTGCTTCCGCTGTGGACGCCGGCGAAGGTCTTCGCATCGAGACCGGTCAGCCCACCGAGCGAACCGCCCGCGCCACCGGACCCGCCGAGCGAGGCCTGGCCGATGACGGCTCCGTCGGGCGTGGGGGCGCCGGATAGGCCCCCGGAGCCGCTGAGGTGGAAGTCCCCCGAGGCGTGCTCGCCCGACACAGCGAAGGGGCGGTAGACGACCCCGTCGGCACGCTGGCCCTTGACGGTGAGGTCGTGGGCCGCGCTGTTTCCGTAGCGGGTGGCGTCCGCTGCGTCGACCACGGTCCCCGAGTCGATGCGGATGGTCTGGGCGCTGTTCTGCAGGGCCGCAGCGGTCGTGGTCGACGTGCGGTCGAAGACGCCGCGAAGCTGCTGCACGAGCCCGGTGAGGGCCTTGATCGACCCGAGCACGGCGCGCAGAGGCCGCACGACCTTGTTCACCATCTCATTGACCTTCATCACGACGCGCGCGATCGCGTAGCCCATGCCGAGACCGAACGAGGCGGCAACGACCGCCATGGCCTCGATGGCGGTTGCGACGACCTTGGAGATCGCCGACTTGACGACGCCCTGCATCTTCGTCACCAGGGTGGAGGCGGAGGTGAGTCCGCTGGCCGCGGCCTCGGCCCATTCGCCCGACGCACCGAGGTGCTTCGCCGCGTCGGTGGCGAACCGCACGTAGGCGGTGATGCTGCCGCCGGTCATGCCCTCGAGGTCGCTCAACCGTCGGGTGAGGTCGGCGCCCGCCTGTCGCATCGACGACCCGGCAGAGACCCACTGCGACGCGACGGAGGCGACGTTGGAGGCGCTGCCGGCGAGCTGGTCGAGCCAGGTGCTGAGAGGCTTGAGGTGCTCCATCACCCATCCGAGACCACACGCGGTCAACGTGCCGATGGGGTCGGTGAGGGCAGCGGCCGCATCACCCAGGGTGTCGAGGAAGGCCATTCCTCCGTCGAGCCAGTTGCCGCTCTTGACGGCCTCGGCGAGGGCTCGACCCGACTCGATGACACGGCTCCCCGAGAAGGTGGTGCCGGGGGCGACAACGGTGCTCATCAGACCCCCATCGCAGACTCGAGCGATCGGATGGTCGCGATGGTGTCGCTCTCGAATTGCTCCCACTGGTCGGCGGTCTGCCGCAGCTCTCCGGCGGTGCGCATGAGCAGTGATTGGTCCTCGCCGAGCAGGCCGGTGGCGGCTGCCGACAGCGCGAGTCCCGGGGGAACGAGGAAGGCGCACAAAAGTCCGAAGGCTTCGGGGAGCAGGTTGCCGCCGCGGAGGACGGAGAGCGCCGATCCGACGTCTCCCACGAGGGAATCGACGAATGCGGCGTGCTGTCGGAGTCGATCGAAGTCGACGGCGATGTCATCGGCCATGAAGAGTCCTCTCGGGTGAGGCGGGTTCGGTGTCGCGCAACTGCGCGACGATGGGATCGTCGGCGCCGAGCAGCTCGCTCACCGCGCGGAGAGTGCTCTCGCGGGCGTCGGCCTCGGCGTGACGGATGGTCGAGAGGATCTCGGCGGACAGTCGCTGCGCGCCGCGGGCCAGGGCCGCCTCGCTCAGCCGCAGATCGACGACCCGGCCGCCCGAGTCCACCTGGGCGATGACGTCGCGACCGCGAGAACGACCGGTGCCGCGCACCGAAGCGACCGTCGCCTCGAAGGCCGGCATCTGCGCGGCGCGCAGCTCGGCACGACGAACGTCGGCTTCGACCTGCGCAAACGACTCTTCGGGATCCAACGGCACGGCAGAAATTTATCGACCCGGGCGCCGAGAACGAACGGTTCGCATCAAGAAAACCCGGTAGATGAGAGGAATCTCACGTAGCTCTCACGAACAGTTCCTCGTCCGGTTCGGCGATGGACGCAGAGAGTCAGCCGCGCGACCAGCCGTAGCGCGCGGCGAGAGCGGCGGCGACGGCGTCGAACCGCGCGCGGTCCAGGGCCGCTGCCTCCCGGCGCATCCCCGCGTCATGGACCAGATAGAGCTGGTCGATGTCGACCCACGAGGGACGACGCTGGGGATCCCACTCCCCCGTGCCCAGCGACAGGTACTGCCGGTCGCCGTCGTGCGGCTTGCTGGTGAGCCGCACGGCGTAGGAGCGGGTGGCATCGGCTCGACCGATGACGAGGACCGGCCGATCCTTTCCACGCCCGTCGCGTTCCTCGTAGGGAACCCACGTCCAGACGATCTCGCCCCCGTCGGGGGCGTTGTCGCGTTTCGGCGCGTACGACAGGGTGAGCCGCCGCGGCGGATCGATCTCGACGGTCTCGCTCCCGCTCGGGGCCGAGGGGCGCGCGGTCGGCGTGACGGGGGCGGAACGACGAACGGGCGGAGCCGCCGGCGTCGACCGGAACATGCCCAGCACGGCGGACAGCAGACGAGAAGCGGTTCCCATACCCACACCCTAGGCACGCGGAACGGGGCGCCGCCGACGAATCGGCGACGCCCCGTTCGGGGTCGGGCGGGTATCAGGCGCGGACGTCGGAGAGGACGTAGCCCTCTTCGCCGTGCACGACGGTGTCGATGCCGGCGATCTCGTCCTCGTTCTTCACGCGGAAGCCGATCGTCTTCTCGATCGCGAAGCCGATGATGAAGGCGAGCACGAACGAGTAGACCAGCACCGCGAGGGCCGCGATCGCCTGGACGATCAGCTGGTTGAACGAGCCACTGTAGATGAGGCCGCTCGTGTTGGCGAAGATGCCGAGGTAGAGCGTTCCGAGCAGACCACCGACGAGGTGGATGCCGACCACGTCGAGCGAGTCATCGAAGCCGAGCTTGAACTTCAGCTCGATGGCGAGGGCGCAGATCGCGCCGGCGAGCAGGCCCAGCACGATGGCCCAGATCGGCGTCAGCGCGGCGCAGGCCGGGGTGATCGCGACGAGACCCGCGACGGCACCGGAGGCGGCGCCGACCGAGGTGGGCTTGCCGTCCTTGATCTTCTCGACGATCAGCCACGACAGAAGGGCCGCGGCGGGAGCGGCGATCGTGTTGACGAAGGCCAGGGCGGCGGTGTTGTCGGCGGCGAGCTCGGAACCGGCGTTGAAGCCGAACCAGCCGAACCACAGCAGACCCGCACCGAGGAGGACGAACGGCGGGTTGTGAGGGACGTGGGCGCCCTTCTGGAACCCGACGCGCTTTCCGAGCACCAGGGCGAGAGCGAGGGCAGCCGCACCGGCGTTGATGTGGACCGCGGTACCACCGGCGAAGTCGATCGCGCCGACGCCGAACACATCCTGCAGACCGTGCGTGATCCAGCCGCCGTAGCTGAAGGTGCCGTCCTCGGCGAGGCCGAAGTTGAAGACCCAGCTCGCCACGGGGAAGTAGACGACCGTGGCCCAGATGCCGGCGAAGATCATCCACGCGCCGAACTTGGCGCGGTCGGCGATCGCGCCCGAGACGAGGGCGACGGTGATGATGGCGAACGTGGCCTGGAAGGCGACGAAGGCGAGCGGCGGGTACGCGGCGCCCTCGGGGGTGGTGAGCACGTTGGCGAGGCCGAAGTCGGTGCCATCGATGTGCCACGGAGCGTTGGTGACCCCGGCGTCGGTCGCGGGGAACGCGATCGCGTAGCCGTAGAGCACCCACAGGACGCCCATGAGGCCCATCGCGCCGAAGCTCATCATCATCATGCTGATGACGCTCTTGGCCTTGACGAGACCGCCGTAGAAGAACGCGAGTCCTGGCGTCATGAGCAGCACGAGTGCCGCTGCTATCAGGATGAATGCGGTGTTGCCTTGATCCATCTCGGAGGGAACCTCTCTGCAGGGACGCAGGTAAAGCGTCGGGTCCCCTCAGTGTCCACAGCCTCGGTTCCGCCGCCGTTCGCCCCGTGTTTCGGGGGCGTTACAGGCGGGCCGCTCCGGTAAACATCGCGTTTCCTGCGCCCGCGAACCGGCGATGAACTCGCCTCAGGAGTGCGTCAGCGCCACGAGTCGCGAGACCGCGCGCAGGTACTTCTTGCGGTATCCGCCGCCGAGCATCTCTTCGCTGAACACCGTGTTCAGGGGCACGCCCGTCGCCCGGATCGGGATCTGCGCGTCGTAGGCGCGGTCGACGAACGCGACCAGGCGCAGCGCGGCCGACTGATCGTGCAGGACCTGCACGTCGCGCAGGCCGATCACATCGACCCCGTCGATCAGGCGGATGAAGCGCGACGGGTGGACCCGTGCGAGGTGGCCGACGAGGTCGAGGAAGGAGTCGTCGGATGCCACGGCACCGGCGGCGGCGGCATCCATCGCCTGTCGATACCCCTCGTCGGACAGGACCTTCGCTTCTCCGTCGATCGCGCGCTGACGGAAATCGGTGCCGTCGATGCGGATGGTGCGGAAGCTGTCGGCCATCGACTGGATCTCGCGCAAGAAGTCCTGCGCCGCGAAGCGCCCCTCGCCCAACGCGTTCGGCGGGGTGTTCGAGGTCGCGGCGAGCCGGGTTCCGGATGCCACGAGCTCGCCGAGCAGGCGCGTCATGACCATCGTGTCGCCCGGGTCGTCGAGTTCGAACTCGTCGATGCAGAGGAGGTCCGAACCGCGGAACAGCTCGACGGCCTTGGCGTAGCCGAGGACCCCCACGAGGGCCGTGTACTCGATGAACGATCCGAAGTACTTCCGGCGGGCGGGCATCGCGTGATAGATCGCCGCGAGGAGGTGGGTCTTTCCGACGCCGAATCCGCCGTCGAGGTAGACGCCCGGCTTGACGGGGGCCACCTTCTCGGCGCGGCGGAAGAAGCCGCCCTTCTTGGCCGGAGCCGCCTGTCGACCGGCGAACTCCTGCAGCAGCTCCTTCGCCTCCTGCTGCGAGGGATAGGCGTCGTCGGCGCGGTACGACTCGAAGGTCGCTCCATCGAACTGGGGAGGCGGAACGAGGGCGTTCACCATGTCGGCGCCCGAGACGGCGGGCTCGCGTTCGGTGAGGTGGATGAGGCCGGTCGTGGCGGGAGTGGAGGTCATGGCCGTCCTGTGTCCAAGTCTTACGGGGAGGGTGCGTGCCCCATGCCGCGGATCTAGGGTCGATGGTGCGGTGTCCACCCTATGCCGCGCCATCCACCGCCTTGACCGAGGAGTCCCCGTGACCGTCGAGTTCGACACCACGTCCCCCAAGTTCGCCGACTACGCCGAGCCCGGCCGTCTCGTCACGGGCGAGTGGCTCCAGGAGCGTCTCGGGCAGCCGGGACTCGTGGTCGTGGAGTCCGACGAGGACGTGCTGCTGTACGAGACGGGGCACATCCCGGGGTCCGTGAAGGTCGACTGGCACACCGAGCTCAACAATCCCGTCGTCCGCGATTACGTGGACGGCGCGGGATTCGCCGAGCTGTTGGGCCGCAAGGGCATCTCGCGCGACGACACCGTCGTGATCTACGGCGACAAGAACAACTGGTGGGCGGCGTACGCCCTGTGGGTCTTCTCGCTCTTCGGCCACGAGGACGTGCGCCTGCTCGACGGGGGCCGCGACAAGTGGATCGCCGAGGGCCGCCCGATCACGACCGACAAGACGGTCGTCGAACCCACCGACTACCCGGTCGTCGAGCGCGACGACTCGGTGCTGCGCGCGTACAAGGACGACGTGCTCGCCCACCTCGGCAACCCGCTGATCGACGTCCGCTCCCCCGAGGAGTACTCGGGCGAGCGCACCACCGCCCCCGCCTACCCCGAAGAAGGCGCCCTCCGCGCCGGCCACATCCCCAGCGCGCAGAGCGTGCCGTGGGGCAAGGCCGTGGCCGAGGACGGCGGGTTCAAGTCGCGTGAAGAGCTGGATGCCATCTACCGCGACGGAGCCGGCCTGGCCGACGGCGACAAGATCGTGGCGTACTGCCGCATCGGTGAGCGCTCGAGCCACACCTGGTTCGTGCTCAAGCACCTGCTGGGCTTCGACGACGTCCGCAACTACGACGGCTCGTGGACCGAGTGGGGCAGCGCGGTCCGCGTGCCGATCGTCGCGGGTGCCGAGCCCGGCGAGGTCCCCTCGCGCTGATCCCGGTCGACGCGGGCGTGGGAGGATGACGGTGATGTCCGACAACGCCCTCCCCGCCCGCCTCGCCGAGATCCGCGACGAGTTCCTCGAGCTCGACGAGCCCGATCGCCTGCAGCTGCTGCTCGAGTTCTCGCAGGAGCTGCCCGAGGTCCCGGCGGAGTACGCCGACCACCCCGAGATGCGCGAGCGCGTCGTCGAGTGCCAGTCGCCGGTGTACATCATCGTCACGGTCGACGACGCCGACCGGGTCGCGATGCACGCCACGGCTCCCGCCGAAGCGCCGACCACGCGCGGATTCGCGAGCATCCTGTCGCAGGGGCTCACGGGGTTGTCCGCCGACGAGGTAATCGCGGTGCCCGACGACTTCCCGCAGAGCATCGGTCTGACGCGCGCCGTGAGTCCGTTGCGCATCGCGGGCATGACCGGGATGCTCATGCGCGCCAAACGCCAGGTGCGCGCGAAGCGCGACGCCTGAGCCGCGCGGGTCGTCGGGGTGCCGGCATCCCGGATCAGTCCCGCGCGAGTCCCTGTCCGCGGACCCAGTCCTGGATCGCGGTGGTCCATCGGGTCTCGTCGTAGTTCCACAGCTTCGTGTGGCGGGCGACCGTGAACGTCTCCATCGTGACGAGGTCGGGGCGCGCCTGCGCCAGCGCGTGCGAGGCGTCCGCGGGGACGAATCCGTCGTCGTCGCTGTGCAGGATGAGGACAGGATGCCGCAGCTCGGCCGCCCGGGAGACCCCGTCGAGACGGTCGAGAGGGATGGGCTCGCCGCTGCGTAGCGCCGTGGCCCCCCAGTTCGAGGCGAGCGTGCGTTCTGCGAGTGCGATGACGGGTGCGGGCAGGCGCATCGCGCGCCCCTGGAAGTTCAGCACCGTCCGCCAGTCGACCACCGGCGAATCCAGGACGAGGCCGGCGATCACGTCGGCGTGCGGCGACTCGAGCGCGGCCTGCAGCGACAGCGCTCCGCCCATCGACCAGCCCATCAGCAGCACGCGACGAGCCCCGTGACGGCGGGCGTAGCCGATCGCCGCGTCGACGTCGCGCCATTCGGTCGCGCCGAGGGCGTAGGTGCCGGATGGACTGCGCGGGGCGTCGCCGTCGTTGCGGTACGAGACCACGAGGCTCGAGATGCCGAGCGCGTGGAACACGGGCACGGCGCGCAGGGTCTCGGACCGGGTCGTGCCGCGGCCGTGCACCTGGATGACCCAGACGTCGGTGTCGCCGTGGGCGGGGAACTCCCACGCGGGGCATGCGCCCACTCCGGTATCGATGTCGATCGACTGAAACGGCAGGAGCAGGTCGCCCGGCTTGTCGAAGTACCACCCGCTGAAGGCCGCCTCGGCGGCGAGGTCTCCGTCCGCGGGTACGTGGGTGAGGAGTTTGCGGGTGACGGTGTCCTCGTCCTCGCCGACGATCGAGCCGACCCGCAGGTAATCGGCCGATCCGACGGTGAAGAGACCGTAACGACCGGGCAGCACCGTGTCGGGAGAGCGCCCGAGCGTGATGGTCTGCGCGGCGGCGTCCAGACGCACGATGCGCGTGTCGGGGCGTCGTCCGGCGGGACGGACGACCGTCCGGGCGACGCGCAGCGAGACCGCCCCGAGAGCGGTCGCGGAGGCCGCGAGGGCGACGCCGAGAGCCGAGAGCGTGACGCGGAGGCCGGGGTTCGTGCGCTGCGATGCGCGAGGACCCGCGGCGCGCCTGGGAGCGTTCATCGAGGCCTCACTCTAGTCTGTGGCCGTGAGTGACCAGCGCCCGGCGGAGGCCGACAGCCCCTTCGCGCGAGCCGTCGAAGAGGTGCGCGACACGGCTTTCCGCGACGATCTGGTCGTCCGGCAGATCCCCTCGCCCTCGGGCTTGGCTCCTTTCTCGCTCGCTCTCGCCGGCGATGTCCGCCCCGAGGAGCACGCGACCGACTCCCCCTTCGGCACGGGACGGTTCATCCTGCTCCACGACCCCGAAGAGCCCGAGCCGTGGGGCGGTGCGTGGCGCATCGTGTGCTTCGCGCAGGCCCCTCTCGAACCCGAGATCGGGGTCGACCCCCTGCTGGCCGAGGTCGCCTGGTCGTGGCTGATCGACGCGCTGGATTCGCGCGGGGCGCAGCGCCACTCGGAGTCGGGCACCGCCACCAAGACCCTTTCCACCGGCTTCGGCGCCCTGGCAGCCCAGGGTGAGGGGTCGCAGATCGAACTTCGCGCGTCATGGTCGCCGCGCGGTCCCTTCCGCCCGCACCTCGAGGCGTGGGCGGAGCTCGTGTGCATGCTCGCCGGCCTCCCCCCGGGGTCGGAGGGCGTCGCTGTTCTCGGAGCCCGGAGGCCCACGCGTGGTTGAGTACATCGTCATCGAGGATGCCGCGGGGTTCCTCGCCGCGTGCGAGACCTTGGCCGCGGGGAGCGGTCCCGTCGCGGTCGACGTCGAGCGCGCCTCGGGGTTCCGGTATTCGCAGCGCGCGTACCTGATCCAGGTGTTCCGGCGCGAGGCCGGGGTCTTCCTCTTCGACCCCTCCACGATCGAGGACTTCTCGCCGTTGCAGCACGCCATCGGCGACGTCGAATGGGTGTTCCACGCCGCGAGCCAGGATCTGCCGTCGCTGCGCGAGCGGGGTCTCGAGCCGCCGCGCATCTTCGACACCGAGCTCGGCTCGCGCCTGCTCGGGCACGAGCGGGTCGGTCTCGGGGCCGTCGTCGAGCAGACGCTGGGCATCACCCTGGCCAAGGCCCACTCGGCCGCGGACTGGTCGACGCGCCCCCTGCCGGCATCCTGGCTCGAATACGCGGCCCTCGACGTCGAGCACCTGATCGACGTGCGTGACGTGCTGGATGCCGAGCTCACCGAGCAGGGCAAGACCGAGATCGCGAGGCAGGAGTTCCAGGCCGTGCTCGATCGCGAGCCGAAGCCTCCTCGTGACGACCCATGGCGGCGCCTGAGCGGCCTGCACAGCGTGCGCGGTCGCCGGTCGCTGGCCGTCGCCCGTTCGCTGTGGCAGGCGCGCGAGGACTACGCCCGCGAGCAGGATGTCGCCCCCGGGCGTCTCGTGCCCGACCGCGCGCTGGTGGCCGCCGTCCTCGCCGATCCCGCGAGCAAACAGGCTCTCGCGGGCGTTAAGGAATTCAACGGCCGGGCAAGCCGCACGCAGCTCGATCGCTGGTGGAACGCGATCGTCGCCGGACGCGAGGCGACGGACCTGCCGGCGGACCGCGTCCCGAGCGACACGCTGCCTCCGCCGCGCGCGTGGGCCGATCGCAATCCCGAGGCCGATCGCCGGCTGAAGAAGGCGCGTCCGGCCGTCGAGGCGCGGGCGGAGGAGCTCCGGATGCCGACCGAGAACCTTCTCACGCCCGAGACGCTGCGTCGTCTCGCCTGGGCGCCGCCCGCCGAGACGACCGCCGAGGCCATCGGGGAGGCTCTCGCGCAGCTGGGGGCGCGGCCGTGGCAGATTGACCAGACCTCACAGGTGATCGCCGATAGTTTTGTAGCTTCCCTCAATGCCGATGACGACGTGTCCGGAACGGATTCGTAGGTTCGGACAACCGATTCTGCGGCGGATTCGCCTCTTCCTAGGCTGGGGTCATCCCAAACTATGGAGGCAGAGTGGCCGAGATGACGGACGTCTTCTTCGTCGACGGAATGCGCACCCCCTTCGGGCGCGCCGGCGAAAAAGGCATGTACTGGAACACCCGCGCCGACGACCTCGTGGTCAAGGCGATCATCGGGTTGATGGAACGCAACGGCGACGTGCCCAAGGACCGGATTGACGACGTGGCGATCGCCGCGACCTCGCAGACCGGTGACCAGGGACTGACCCTCGGGCGCACCGCGGCGATCCTCGCGGGTCTGCCGATGACGGTGCCGGGCCTGGCGATCGAGCGCATGTGCGCGGGCGCCATGACGAGCGTCACGACGATGGGCGCCTCGATCGGCGTCGGCATGTACGACCTCGCCCTCGCCGGCGGCGTCGAGCACATGGGACGCCACCCCATCGGCGGAAACGTCGACCCCAACCCGCGCTTCGTGGCCGAGAAGCTCGTCGACCCGGGCGCGCTCAACATGGGCGTCACCGCCGAACGCATCCACGACCGCTTCCCGCACCTGACGAAGGAGCGCGCCGACCGCTTCGGCGCCGCCAGCCAGCACAAGGTGCAGGCCGCCTACGAGGCGGGCAAGATCCAGCCCGACCTGGTCTCGGTCGCCGTCAAGGACGCCGAGGGCGCGTGGGGTCTCGCCACGGAGGACGAGGGGCGCCGCCCCGAGACCACCGTCGAGGGCCTCGCGACGCTCAAGACGCCGTTCCGCCCCCACGGGCGCGTCACGGCCGGTACGTCCTCGCCCCTCACAGACGGTGCGACCATCAGCCTGCTCGCCGGAGCCGGCGCCGTGAAGGAGTTCGGCCTCGCGCCCAAGATGCGTATGGTGTCGTTCGCCTTCGCCGGCGTCGAGCCCGAGATCATGGGCATCGGCCCGATCCCCTCGACCGAGAAGGCCCTCAAGAAGGCCGGCCTCACGATCGACGACATCGGCCTGTTCGAGCTCAACGAGGCCTTCGCCATCCAGGTAATCTCGCTGCTCGACCACTTCGGCATCGCCGACGACGACCCGCGCGTGAACCCCTGGGGTGGCGCCATCGCCCTGGGCCACCCGCTCGCGGCATCCGGAGTGCGTCTCATGATCCAGCTGGCGGCGCAGTTCGCCGAGCGACCCGACGTGCGCTACGGCCTCACCGCCATGTGCGTGGGCCTGGGTCAGGGCGGCTCGGTCATCTGGGAGAACCCGTTCTTCGACGGAAAGAAGAAGCGCACGTGAGCAACTACACCTCGATCGACTTCACGCCCCTCGACGCCCTCACCGGCGACGAGGTGGTGACCCACTCCCCCGTCCGCGACGTGCGTCTGCCCTCGGGCAACGTGCTCGCGCTGATCACCCTCGATAACGGTCGCGACCACACCCGGCCCAACACGCTGGGACCTGCGACCCTCGCCGAGCTCGGGCAGACGCTCGGGGCGCTCAAGAAGCGCGCCGACGCCGGCGAGATCCACGCCGTCGCGATCACCGGCAAGCAGTACATCCTCGCGGCGGGCGCCGACCTGTCCGACGTGGCGAAGCTGCCCTCGAAAGATGTCGCGCGCCTCATCGCACAGCGCGGACATCAGGTGATTGGGTCGCTGTCGGAGCTCGGCGTCCCCTCGTTCGCGTTCGTCAACGGCCTCGCGCTCGGCGGCGGTCTCGAGATCGCGCTCAACTCGACCTATCGCACGGTCGACTCCTCCGCCGCGGCGATCGCGCTGCCCGAGGTGTTCCTCGGCATCATCCCCGGCTGGGGAGGCGCCTACCTGCTGCCGAACCTCATCGGTATCGAGAACGCGCTCGAGGTCGTCATCTCGAACCCGCTCAAGCAGAACCGCATGCTCAAGCCGCAGCAGGCCTTCGATCTCGGGATCATGGATGCCATCTTCCCGGCGGCCAGCTACCTCGAGGACTCGCTGCGGTGGGCCGATGGCGTGCTCACCGGTCGGGTGCGCGTCGAGCGCAAGAACGAGCCGGGCAAGCTCGAGCGCCTCACCAAGTGGCCCATCGCCATCAAGATGGCCCGCGGCATGCTCGAGTCGAAGATCGGCACCGTGCCCCGCTCCCCCTACGTCGCGCTCGACCTGCTCGACAAGGCGAAGAGCGGCACCAAGGCCGAGGGCTTCGCGCGCGAAGACGAGGCGCTGGCCGAGCTCATCACGGGCGACCAGTTCGCGGCATCCATGTACGCCTTCGACCTCGTGCAGAAGCGCGCCAAGCGTCCGGTCGGGGCCCCCGACAAGGCTCTCGCGAAGAAGGTCACCAAGGTCGGCGTCATCGGCGCGGGTCTCATGGCCTCGCAGTTCGCGCTGCTGTTCGTGCGGAAGCTCCGGGTACCCGTGATCATCACCGACCTCGATCAGGGTCGGGTCGACAAGGGCGTGGCATCCATTCGAGAAGAGATCGGCAAGCTCGAGGCCAAGGGCCGCCTCGACAGCGACACGGCGAATCAGCTGCGCGCGCTCGTGCACGGCACCACCGACCGGTCGGAGTTCGCCGACTGCGACTTCGTCATCGAGGCCGTGTTCGAAGAGGTGGGCGTCAAGCAGGAGGTGTTCTCGGCCATGGAGAAGATCGTCGCCGACGACGCCATCCTCGCCACGAACACCTCGTCGCTCTCGGTCGCCGAGATCGGCTCGGTGCTGCAGAACCCGGAGCGCCTGGTGGGCTTCCACTTCTTCAACCCCGTCGCGGTCATGCCGCTCATCGAGGTCGTGAAGACGGATGCCACCTCCGACGCTGCACTGTCGACGGCTTTCGTCGTCGCGAAGGGTCTCGGCAAGAACGCCGTGCTCACCGCGGACGCACCCGGCTTCGTGGTGAACCGCCTGCTGGCGAAGGTCATGGGCGAAGCCGCTCGCGCGGTCTACGAGGGAACGCCGATCATGGTGGTCGAGAAGGCGTTCGCGCCCCTCGGACTGCCGATGGGGCCGTTCCAGCTCATCGACCTCGTCGGCTGGAAGGTCGCCGCCCAC
This sequence comes from Microbacterium sp. 16-032, assembly GCF_041079455.1. Classification (NCBI taxonomy): domain Bacteria; kingdom Bacillati; phylum Actinomycetota; class Actinomycetes; order Micrococcales; family Microbacteriaceae; genus Microbacterium; species Microbacterium sp. 16-032. The sequence continues at coordinate 16,677 of NZ_JBFYGQ010000010.1, forward strand.
GTGCAGGACACGATGGCGCACGCCTTCCCCGACCGGTTCTTCTCGTCCGAGAACTTTCACGAGCTCGCGGCTCTGCCGGAGGTCGTGGAGAAGGACAAGGGCGGCCGGGTGACCGGCTGGACCAAGGCCGCGCAGAAAGTGCTCGTGACCGGTAAGACGCCCGTCGCGCCCGAGACGATCCTGGCTCGCGTGCAGGACGGTCTCGCCCAGGAGATCAAGATCATGCTCGACGAGGGCGTGGTCCCCGAGGTGCAGGACATCGACCTGTGCCTCATCCTCGGCGCCGGCTGGCCCTTCATCGATGGTGGCGCCTCGCCCTACCTCGACCGCGAGGGGGCGTCGGAGCGCGCCTTCGGCGACACGTTCCACCAGCCGCCCATTCGCGGCATCGGGGCCTGAGCTCCGGATACGACAGCGGCGCCGTCCCCGAGGGGGCGGCGCCGTTGTGGTTCGTGCGGGTCTACGGGCGCGACTTTTCCCACTCCTCGATCGTGGGGATCGAGCCGGTCGGCGTCTGACGCGCCATGGGGATGCGCGTGCCCAGCACCTGGGCGACCACGTCGTGTGCGATCTTCGAGGCCGTCAGGCCGGCATCCTCGAGGATCTGCTCGCGCGTCGCGTGGTCGATGAACTCATCGGGGATGCCGAGCTCGTCGACGGCCGTGTCGACGCCCGCCTCGCGCAGCACCTGCCGCACGCGCGTGCCGACGCCGCCGACGCGGATGCCGTCTTCGATCGTGATCACGAGACGGTGCTCGCGCGCCAACTCGACGATCGAGGGCTGCACCGGGATCGCCCAGCGCGGGTCGATGACCGTCGCGCCGATGCCCTGCGCCTTGAGACGCTCGGCGACCTCGAGGGCGAGGTGCACCATCGGACCGATGCCGACCAGCAGCACGTCTTCGCTCGAGCCGCGGCTCAGCACATCGACGCCGTCGTGGAGGCGCTCGATCGCCTCGACGTCGTCGTTGACCTTGCCCTTGGGGTAACGCACCACGGTGGGCGCGTCTTCGACCGCGGTGGCCTCGCGGAACACCTCGCGCAGGCGCGCGGCGTCTCGCGGGGCGGCGATGCGGATGCCGGGGACCAGCTGCAGCATCGCCAGATCCCAGATGCCGTGATGACTCGGGCCGTCGGGGCCGGTGACGCCGGCGCGATCGAGCACGAACGTGACGCCGGCCTTGTGCAGGGCGACGTCCATCATGACCTGGTCGAACGCGCGGTTCATGAACGTCGCGTAGATGGCGACGACCGGGTGGAGGCCGCCGAAGGCCAGACCGGCGGCGGATGCCACGGCGTGCTGCTCCGCGATGCCGACGTCGTACACGCGCTCGGGGAATCTCTCGGCGAAGTGCTGCAGACCCGTGGGGCGGAGCATGGCCGCGGTCATCGCGATGATGTCCTGGCGCTCCGCGCCGACCTTCACGAGCTCTTCGGCGAAGACGTCGGTCCACTGCAGACCGCCGCCCGAGCCCAGGGCTTCGCCCGTGATCGGGTCGATCTTGCCCACCGCGTGGAACTGGTCGGCCTCGTCGCTCATCGCCGGGGCGTAGCCGCTGCCCTTGTCGGTGATGGCATGCACGATGACCGGAGCACCGTACGACTTCGCCAGCTCGAGGGTCTCGATGAGCGACTCGAAGTCGTGGCCGTCGATGGGACCGAGGTACTTGATGTCGAGGTTGCTGTACAGCGCCTCGTTGTTGGTGAAGCGCGACAGGAAGCCGTGGGTGCCGCCGCGGACGCCGCGATAGACGGCACGCGCCGCGGGGCCCAGGCGACGGAAGAGGGTGTCGGAGCCGCGGTGGAGCGTCCGGTAGGCGTCGTTCGTGCGCACGCGGTTGAGGTAGCGCGCCATGCCCCCGATGGTGGGGGCGTAGGACCGGCCGTTGTCGTTCACGACGATCACGAGATTGCGCTCGTTGTCGTCGCTGATGTTGTTGAGGGCCTCCCAGGTCATGCCGCCGGTGAGGGCGCCGTCGCCCACGACGGCGATCACATGACGGTTTCGACGACCGGTGCGGCTGAACGCGCGCGACACGCCGTCCGCCCAGCTCAACGAGCTCGACGCGTGCGAGGACTCGACGACGTCGTGCTCGCTCTCGGAACGCTGCGGGTAGCCCGCGAGGCCGCCGCGCGAGCGGAGAGCTGAGAAGTCCTGTCGACCGGTGAGCATCTTGTGCACGTAGGACTGGTGCCCGGTGTCGAAGATGATCGGGTCGGACGGTGAATCGAAGACCTTGTGCAGGGCGATCGTCAGCTCGACGACGCCGAGGTTCGGACCGAGGTGCCCGCCGGTGCGGGCGACGTTCTCGACGAGGAACGAACGGACCTCCGCGGCCAGCTGTCGTAGCTGGTCGGGGTTCAGTCCGTCGAGGTCACGGGGGCCGTGAATGCCGGGTAGGAGAGCCATGAGACTCCTCTCGTGCGATGCGCGCGGGGGCCGCGCGTACGGGTCGATTCTAGTCTCCGAGGGTGCGAGGGGCCCGGCAACGGGTTGCGCGCCGGGGCCGTGTACTCTCTGCGAACGCGATGTGCCCCGGGAGCGCGAGGCTCCCGGGGCACATCGATGAAGCGGGTCAGACCAGCGAACGCAGCACGTACTGCAGGATGCCGCCGTTGCGGTAGTAGTCGGCCTCACCGGGGGTGTCGATGCGGACCACGGCGTCGAACGTGACGGCCTGCTTGCCCTCGGGCGAGAACTCGCTCGGCTCGGCGGTGACCTTCACGGTCTTCGGCGTGACGCCCTCGTTGAGCTGCTCCAGGCCCTCGATCGAGACGATCTCGGTGCCGTCGAGGCCCAGCGACTTCCAGCTCTCGCCGGCGGGGAACTGCAGCGGAACGACGCCCATGCCGATCAGGTTCGAGCGGTGGATGCGCTCGAAGCTCTCGGTGATGACGGCCTTGACGCCCAGCAGGTTGGTGCCCTTCGCCGCCCAGTCGCGCGACGAGCCGGAGCCGTACTCCTTGCCACCGAAGATGACGAGCGGGGTGCCCTGCGCCTGATAGTTCTGGCTCGCGTCGAAGATGTACGACTGCGGGCCGCCCTCTTGGGTGAAGTCGCGGGTGTAGCCGCCCTCGACGACCGTGCCGTCGTTGACCGCTGCCGTGAGCTCGTTCTTGAGGCGGATGTTGGCGAACGTGCCGCGAATCATGACCTCGTGGTTGCCGCGACGCGAGCCGTAGGAGTTGAAGTCCTTCTGCGCGACGCCGTGCTCCATCAGGTACTGCGCGGCGGGGGTACCCGCCTTGATGTTTCCGGCCGGGCTGATGTGGTCGGTCGTGACCGAGTCACCCAGCGTCGCCATGACGCGTGCGCCGGTGATGTCGCGCACAGCATCAGGCTGCATGGTCATGCCGTCGAAGTACGGGGCCTTGCGGACGTATGTCGAGTCGGCATCCCACTCGAAGATCGGGCCGGTCGGGGTGGGCAGGTTCTTCCAGCGCTCGTCGCCCTCGAAGACGGTGGCGTACTGCTGGATGAACTGCTCGCGCGAGATCGAGGCGTCGATGATCGTCTGCACCTGGTCGGGGGCCGGCCAGATGTCCTTCAGGAAGACATCGTCGCCGTTCTGGTCCTTGCCCAGGGCGTCGGTCTCGAAGTCGAAGTTCATCGAGCCGGCGAGGGCGTAGGCGACGACCAGCGGCGGCGAGGCGAGGTAGTTCATCTTCACGTCGGGGCTGATGCGCCCCTCGAAGTTGCGGTTACCCGAGAGGACGGCCGTGACGGCGAGGTCGTTCTCGTTGATAGCCTCGGAGACCTCTTCGATGAGGGGTCCCGAGTTGCCGATGCAGATGGTGCAGCCGTAGCCGACGGTGTAGAAGTCGAGACCCTCGAGCGCCTTGTCGAGGCCGGACTTCTCGTAGTAGTCGGTGACGACCTTCGAGCCGGGGCCGAGCGTCGTCTTGACCCACGGCTTGCGCTTGAGGCCCTTGTCGACGGCGTTCTTGGCGAGCAGGCCCGCCGCGATCATGACCGAGGGGTTCGAGGTGTTCGTGCATGAGGTGATGGCCGCGAGCGTGACCGCGCCGTTGTCGAGCAGGTACGACTGGCCGTCGGGGGTGGTGACCTTGACGGGGTTCGACGCGTTGGCGGGGTGACCCGAAGAGATCAGCACCTCGCTCTCGGTGACGTCCTCGTGCTCTTCGCCGGGAACCGAGCCCGGGTCGGATGCGGGGAAGGTCCCGTCGACCTCGAGGTCGACGATCGAGTCGGAGACCGACGCGCCCGCGTAGTTGAGGATGTCCTTCTCGAACTGATTCTTGGCCTCGGACAGCAGGATGCGGTCCTGGGGGCGTTTCGGACCGGCGATCGAGGGGACGACCGTCGACAGGTCGAGCTCCATGTACTCGCTGAAGACGAGCTCGCGGTCGGCGTCGTGCCAGAGCTTCTGCTCCTTGGCGTACGCCTCGACCAGGGCGACGGTCTGCTCGTCGCGGCCGGTCAGGCGCAGGTAGTCGAGCGTCACGTCGTCGATGGGGAACATCGCGGCGGTCGAGCCGAACTCGGGGCTCATGTTGCCGATGGTGGCGCGGTTGGCCAGCGGCACCGAGGCGACGCCCTCGCCGTAGAACTCGACGAACTTGCCGACGACGCCGTGCTTGCGCAGCATGTCGGTGATGGTGAGGACGACGTCGGTCGCGGTCACGCCGGCGGGGATCTCGCCCGAGAGCTTGAAGCCGACGACGCGAGGGATCAGCATCGACACGGGCTGGCCGAGCATCGCGGCCTCGGCCTCGATGCCGCCGACGCCCCAGCCGAGCACGCCCAGGCCGTTGACCATCGTGGTGTGCGAGTCGGTGCCGACGCAGGTGTCGGGGTAGGCGCGGAGCACGCCGTCGACCGAGCGGTCGTAGATGACCTTGGCGAGGTGCTCGATGTTGACCTGGTGCACGATTCCCGTTCCCGGGGGGACGACCTTGAAGTCGTCAAAGGCCGTCTGGCCCCAGCGGAGGAACTGGTACCGCTCGCCGTTGCGCTCGTACTCGATCTCGACGTTGCGCTCGAGGGCGTTCTCGCTGCCGAACAGGTCGGCGATGACCGAGTGGTCGATGACCATCTCGGCGGGCGAGAGCGGGTTGATCTTGCTCGGGTCGCCGCCCAGGGCGGTCACGGCCTCGCGCATGGTGGCGAGGTCGACGATGCAGGGCACACCGGTGAAGTCCTGCATGACCACGCGAGCGGGCGTGAACTGGATCTCGGTGTCGGGGTCGGCCGTGGGGACCCACGAGCCGAGGGCCTCGATCTGCTCCTTGGTGACGTTGGCGCCGTCCTCGGTGCGCAGAAGGTTCTCGAGCAGCACCTTGAGGCTGAACGGGAGCTTCTCGTGACCGGCGACCGTGTCGATGCGGAAGATCTCGTAGTCGGTGCTGCCGACCGTCAGGGTGCTCTTGGCACCGAAGCTGTCAACCGTGGACACGATCGTCTCCTTCGTCGGCGAATGCGCAGGCGTCAGCCCGCATTTCTCCATCTTCCCCGCGCGGAGAGGTCGATTCCAGGAAGGTCGACCTAACCGCTCGGAGCTGCGGATTTATCTTGATGTCAAGATATTATCAGGACTCTCGGCGAGGGTGGAGAGCCCGCACCACGAGCCACGTCACCGCCAGCATCGGGGCGAACAGCGGCAGGCCCATGACGATCTTGAGCGTGCCGAGCGCGGTCACGTCTCCCGCGAAGTACAGCGGCAGCTGCACGGCGAGTCGTGCGACGAACAGGGCGGCCCAGGCGATCGAGAGCCACGTGTAGGCGCGGCGCTTGCGCTTGTCGGCGCGCCAGCGCGTGCCCTCGCCGAGCAGATACCCGGCGGCCAGACCGATCAGCGGCCAGCCGATGAGGGCCGAGACGAGGAACGCCGTTCCGTACGCGCCGTTCGTGAAGAAGCCCAGCACGAAGTTGTCCTGCCCGCGGCCCGTCACCAGCGACAGGACGGCGGCGCCCGCGGTCGCGAGGAGTCCGCCGATCGCGGCGCTCGGGGGCGACTTGGCGATCAGACGCGCGAGGGTGAAGACGACGGCGAGCCCGACGGACACCCCGAGGCTCACCCACAGGTTGCCCTGGCGTGTCTCGGGGTCGATCGTGACGGTGAAGAGCACGACGAACGCGAGCGAGGGCAGGACGGATTCCAGGATGCCGCGCACCCCGCCCATCGCCGACCACACGGCGGCCCCGGTCGAGGTGTGCTTCGAAGGATCGAGCCCCGCGCGGCGCGCGGCGTTGCCGAGAGCCGCGCTGACGCTGTCCGCCGCGGACGGCGGGTCGAGGGGGACGCGGTCGTCTTCTCGCGCCGGGCGTGCGGAGTCGTCGCTCATGCGGTTCCGGGGCTCGACGGCATCCGGAGGGGGATGAGGTCGCGCGGTGGCATCGGTGACGATCCGCGGACCACGACGATCGAGCGGAAGAGGTCCTCGACGGCGGCGGCTGCCTCGACGTCGCTGGTCGCGGCTCCCCCGACGACCCCGCGCAGGAACCAGCGGGGCCCGTCGACGCCCACGAAACGCGCGAGGCGCTTGGCGGCGCCGTCCGCGCCGGCCATGACGGGCACCTCGGCGAGCAGCTCGGGACCGAGCGGGCCCTCCCGCTCTTCGACGCGGCCGCCCTGCTGCTTGACCTGCTGGCGGATCTGCTCCCGCGTCTCTTCCCACAGGCCGCTCGAGCGGGGCGCGGCGAAGGGCTGCACCTGCAGGGTGGAGTCGGCGTAGTCGAGGCCCACGGCCACGATGCGCTTGGTCTGCTCCTCGACCTCCAGGCGGAGGTTCAGCCCCTCGCGCGGGAGGATCTTGATGCCACCCAGGTCGATGTAGGGGCGGACGGGGTTCGCCTCGGCCTCGTCGAACGGACCCGCGGTCTCGCGATCGGTGGGGGCGCTCTTGAGCGCCTGCACCGCTTCGTTTCCGGGCTGGTCGGCGGTGTCGGGCGTGGTCTGCGACTCGTCGTCGGTCATCGGGTGCTCCCTTGCAGAGTCTGGTATCCGCTCGATCCGAAGCCGCCTTGACCGCGCACGCTGTCGGGCAGTTCGTCGACGGGGACGAAGCGCACGGCCGGGACGGGCATCACGATGAGCTGGGCGATGCGGTCTCCGACCGCGATGTCATAGGCCTCGTCGAGGTCGGTGTTCAACAGGGCGACCTTGATCTCGCCGCGGTACCCGGCGTCGATCGTGCCGGGCGCGTTCACGATCGTGATGCCGTGTTTGGCGGCCAAGCCGCTGCGCGGCACGACGAACGCGGCGTATCCCTCGGGAAGTGCGATGCGCACACCCGTCGAGACGAGAGCGCGTCGCCCAGGCTCCAGGCGTACCGCCTCGGCGGCGGTCAGGTCGGCTCCGGCGTCGCCGGGGTGGGCGAAGACCGGAGGCTCGGATGCGACAATGAGGACGTCCACCGTTTCGGTCACCCCACGAGGGTAATGCAGAAGAGGGGGTGCGGCATCCGCACCGCAGCCGAGTATCGAGAGCGTCTGAGCCCGTCGCTGTGGGCGTTGGTCGCCGCAGCCGTGTGCGGCCCCATGGCGGCCGTCGTCTTCTCCCCGCTCGACACGACCTTGGCCCTTTTCATCGGGCTGCTCGTGTCGGTGGCGATCGTGACGGGCCTTCTCGCGCTCGCACCGGTCATCGAGATCCGTGACGGGGAGTTCCGAGCGGGACGGGCGCACATCCCGGTCGATCTTCTGGGCGTTCCCACCGGCGTCATCGCCGAAGAAGCGCGTACCGCCCGTGGGAGTGGTCTCGACCACCGGGCGTGGCATGTCATCCGGGGCGGGATCGACGGGATCGTCACGGTTCCCGTGATCGATCCCGATGATCCGACTCCGTCGTGGGTGGTGTCCACCCGCACGCCGGACCGCCTGGTGGCGGCGATCCAGCGCGCTCAGGTCAGGCTGCGCACTCCAGGCAGATGAAGCCGGGGCCGCTCTCTTCGGCGATCTGCGAACGGTGCTTCACGAGGAAGCAGTTCATGCAGGTGAACTCGTCTTCCTGAGGGGGAAGCACGACGACATCGAGCTCGATGTCGGAAAGGTCGGCGCCGGGCAGTTCGAAGCCCGAGGGGTTATCGGCATCCTCGTTGTCGATCGACCCCGACGCCTTGTCAGGCACGCGCTCCTTGAGGGCCTCGATCGACTCGCTGTCGTCCTCGGTCTTGCGCGGTGCGTCGTAATCGGTTGCCATGCGTGCAGGTCTCTACTTCCGGTTTTCGTGGTGCTGTGCCCCATCGGGTGCCCGATCGGGCGGCCATAGTTTGCATGACCCGTCCTCGATAAGCAAATGCTCCGAGACGGGCGTGCGTGTCAGGCCTGACGGGAAACTCGCGGCGCGCCCGCGATATTCCCGGATGCGGACCGTGTGCGTGTCAGCATGAACGCTGACCGCAGATCGGAGGGGTGTTTCGTATGGAACAGCTCAAAGTCATCGGAACCGAAGATGACGTCCTCGTCGTGGCGACGCAGGCGGGCGAACGCTTCGCCCTCGCGCTCGATGAGGTGCTGCGCGCTGAGGCGCGCCGTGCGCGTCGGGACCGCGAGGACGACGACCGTGCCCCGCGCCCGAGCCCCCGAGAGATCCAGGCGCACATCCGCGCCGGCCTGTCGGCGCGCGAGGTGGCGACGCTGCTGAACGCCCGCGTCGAAGACGTCGAGCGTTTCGAGGGACCCGTGCTCGCGGAGCGCGAGCACGTCGTCGCCCAGGCGCTGGCCGTCCCGGTCCTGCTGGGTGGCACTCTCGAGCACGACTCCCCCATCACCTTCGGTGCGGCCGTCCGGGCGAAGCTCGCCGAGGCCGGCGCCTCCGCCGAGCGGTGGACGAGTTGGAAGGAGTCGTCGGGCTGGTCCGTCAAGCTCGAGTTCACCGCCAACGGCATCGACCACGACGCGCGCTGGAGCTTCGACCCGCGCCGCAGCATCCTCTCGCCGCAGAACGCCGACGCGATCCAGTTGTCGCGGCAGGGATCGCTCCCCGAGGGGCTGATCCCCCGTCTGCGCGCTCTCGACAACGTCTCGAAGGACGACTCGCGGTTCGACAGCGGAGCCTTCGGGCCCCGCCGCATCGACATCGACGACGAGCCGGGCGTCGAGGCGACCGGTCCCGTCGCCCCGGCCGTTCAGGCTGCGGCGATCAAGCGAGCGCCCGATGCCCCCGTCACCTCGGCCGAGACCGCCGATCTGCTCGAGGCACTGCGTCGTCGACGCGGACAGCGCGAACCTCTGCCCGGCGCGACCGAGATCGAGCCCGAGCCGCGCCCCTCGTCGAGCGCCCCCGTGGCCCTGTTCGACGCCGTCGAGCCGGGGTACGCCGACGATGTTGACGAGTCCGCGGGCGAACCCGAGCGACCTTCGTCCGACAACGGCCGCCGGACGAAGGGACGTCCGTCGATGCCCTCGTGGGACGAGATCGTCTTCGGGGCCCGCTCCGACGAGAGCTGACGCGGGTCCTCCCCCGGCTCACGGCGCCGCAGACGCCCCTTCGGAGTGAGGGGGCCGGATGCCGGCATCCGGCGCACTCCGACAGGCTCAGGCGAACGCGCCGAGACGCAGCAGCGGAACGGTGCGTTCCTCGTCGGTGAGCGAACCGTGCTGGCCGACCATCCGCTGCGGACGCTTGTCCGCCTCGCGGTCGTCGTAGTACGCGAAGCGCCCCCGCGCGGCGACCAGGACGTCCCCGATCCGGGGACGCACGTCCTTGTCGACGGCCCCGAAGAGGCCCGCCGCGATCGCCTCATCGCGCGTCATCACCCAGGCCCGTGCGGCCTCGGTCTCGCGCCACAGGGAGGCCACGGCATCCGCTCGTCCCTCGTCCGTGTAGAGGTGGAGCATGCGGGGCTCGCCGCCGAGGAGGGCGACGCCGTCGAGGCGCGGATCGCCCTCGCGCAGCAGCACATGCTTGTGGGCGGGGACGTCAACCATGCCGTGGTCTGCGGTGATCAGGACGCCCGTGTGCGCGTCGATCCCGTCGGCGAGGCGTCGGGCCGCGGCATCCACCCGCTCGAGGGCGTCGGTCCAGCGATCGGATTCCCACCCGTCGCGGTGACCGGCCGTGTCGAGCTCGGGGGCGTACAGGTAGGTGACCGATCCCGGATGCCGTGCCGCCAGGTCGGCCGCGAGACGCACACGCTCGTCGAGGTCGTCGGAGGGGAAGAACTCGGCCCCGCGCAGTGTCGCCTCGGTGAAACCGGTGCCCGTGTACGAGGGACGCGACACCACGAAGCTCGGTCGTCCCGCGGCGGCGCGGCGGGCGAACAGCGGCTCGGAGCGCTGCCAGGTGTGCGGGTCGAGACCGTCGGTCTCCCACCCGTGCAGCTGGTTCGGGGCCTTGTCGGTCCCCGGGATGCGTGCGCGATAGCCGACGATGCCGTGCACGCCCGGACCGGTACCGGTCAGAAGACTCGACAGGGCCGCGGCGGTGGTCGAGGGGAAGACGGTTCGGGCGACATCGCGCCGACCGCCGACCGAGCCGAGGAAGCGCGCGTGCCCGCGACGGGCGGCCAGGTTGTGCGAGCCGAGGCCGTCCACGAGCATGACGATCGCGCTGCGCGCGGGCGCGAACCACTCGGATTCGCCGGTCAGCGCGGCGATCGACTGCTCCACCACACCGGTGAGGCTCCGGGAGCGCGGCGGGTCCGCCGGTAGGCTGAGTGACATCGGGCCCAGTCTCCCACAGGAGCCCCGATCCCCGTCGAGACGCGACGCCCGCCCGACCCGAGGCCGTACCTATGCCCGATTCCCGTTCATCCTCCTCCGCGACGTCACCCGTCGTCGAGCGCATCGAAGATGTCGATGTCTCGACCGAGATGCAGGGGTCGTTCCTCGAGTACGCCTACTCGGTCATCTACTCGCGGGCCCTTCCCGACGCCCGCGACGGACTCAAGCCGGTGCAGCGCCGCATCCTGTACCAGATGGCGGAGATGGGGCTGCGACCCGACCGCGGGCACGTCAAGAGCGCTCGCGTCGTCGGCGAGGTGATGGGAAAGCTCCACCCCCACGGTGACGCCCCCATCTACGACGCCCTCGTGCGCCTCGCGCAGTACTTCTCGCTGCGGGTGCCGCTGGTCGACGGCCACGGCAACTTCGGCTCGCTCGACGACGGTCCCGCCGCGCCCCGCTACACCGAGGCGCGCCTAGCCGCCCCGGCGATGGCGCTGACCGAGAACCTCGACGAAGACGTCGTCGACTTCATCCCCAACTACGACGGGCAATTCCAGCAGCCCGAGGTGCTGCCGGCGGCCTTCCCCAACCTGCTGGTGAACGGCGCGACGGGCATCGCGGTCGGCATGGCCACGAACATGGCCCCGCACAACCTCATCGAGGTCGTCGCCGCCGCGATCCACCTGCTGCAGCATCCGGATGCCACCGTCGAAGAACTCATGGAGTTCGTGCCCGGCCCCGACCTGCCCTCGGGCGGCATCATCGTCGGTCTCGACGGCATCAAAGACGCGTACACGAACGGTCGCGGCACGTTCCGCACCCGCGCGAAGGCGTCGATCGAGTCGCTCGGTCCGCGCCGCACCGGAATCGTCATCACCGAACTGCCCTACCTCGTCGGCCCCGAGCGCGTGATCGAGAAGATCAAAGACGCGGTGCAGGCGAAGAAGCTGACCGGCATCGCCGACGTCACCGACCTCACCGACCGCAACAACGGCCTGCGCCTGGTGATCGGCATCAAGACCGGCTTCGACCCCAAGGCCGTGCTCGAGCAGCTCTACCGCCTCACCCCGCTCGAGGACTCCTTTGGTATCAACAACGTCGCCCTGGTCGACGGTCAGCCGCAGACGCTCGGCCTGCGCGAGATGCTGCGGGTGTACATCGATCACCGCATCCGTGTCGTCACGCGGCGCAGCGAGTTCCGCCTGGCGCGAAAGCGCGAGCGGCTCCACCTGGTCGAGGGTCTGCTCATCGCGATCCTCGACATCGACGAGGTCATCCAGGTCATCCGCTCCTCGGACGACGGTGAGCAGGCCCGCACGAAGCTGCAGGAGGTCTTCGACCTCTCGCACCTGCAGGCCGAGTACATCCTCGAACTGCGCCTGCGCCGCCTGACGAAGTTCTCGCGCATCGAGCTCGAGGCCGAGCGCGATCAGTTGAACGCCGAGATCGCACAATTGGTCGAGCTGCTGGGCAGCGAGACGCTGCTCCGTCAGCAGGTGGCCAGAGAATTGGATGCCGCGGCCGACGCGTACGGCACCCCTCGCCGCACGATGCTGTTGAACGGTGGGCCCGTGCAGCCCCGCTCGGCGCGGGCCGCGGCCGCTGCCGCCGACCTGCAGATCGCCGATGCCCCCTGCCGCGTGTACCTCTCGGCCACCGGACGCATGGTCCGCGCCGAGCTGATCGCCGACGCGCCCGCCGGTGGGGTCGTTCCGCCCGCGCGCCGCTCGAAGCACGACGCGATCCGCTCCTCGGTCGATACGACCACGCGCGGCGACATCGGCGCCGTGACCTCGGCCGGTCGTCTCGTGCGCTTCTCGCCGGTGGACCTGCCTTCGGTCCCTGCGAACTCCGTCCAGGTCGCCGCGGGCACGAAGGTCGAGCAGTACCTTCCGCTCGCGAAGGGCGAGAGGGTCGTGGCCCTCGTGCCGCTGATCGACTCCCCCACCATCGCGCTCGGCACCGAGCAGGGTGTCGTCAAGCGCGTCGCGGCCACCGAGCTCGGCACGAAGGACGAGATCGAGATCATCTCCCTACGCGACGGCGACCGGGTGGTAGGCGCGGCTCCGGCCGGCGACAACGCCGAGCTCGTCTTCGTCGCGAGCGACGCGCAGCTGCTGCGTTTCGAGGCCTCTTCCGTGCGGCCTCAGGGCCGATCCGCGGGCGGGATGGCCGGCATCCGCCTCTCCGACGGCGCCCGGGTGATCGACTTCGCCGTCGTCGGGGCCTCGGCCTTCGACGCGGTGGTCGTGACCGTCGCCGGGTCGTCGGCGGCTCTGCCGGGCACCGACGCCGGCAGCGCTAAAGTCTCGGCTTTCACGGAGTTCCCCGCGAAGGGGCGCGCCACCGGAGGCGTGCGCGCCCAGCGCCTGTTGCGCGGCGAAGACGGCCTCGTGCTCGCCTGGGTGGGCACCGATCCGCGCGCGGTCGGGCCCGACGGCTCGGTGCGTGCGCTTCCGGATGTCGGCGCGAAACGCGACGCCTCGGGTCAGCCCCTCGACGCCGTCGTCGGCGCGATCGGCACCGTCGTCCGCTGAGGCGCCTCCGCCGGTGCGCGTCCCTGGGGTGTGTGCAATGGCGGGAGTTTCGGGCGGCGCGCCGGTGGGGCCGAGCCGCGCGCGGCGTGTCGGTCGTGGCATCCGCGGTTGTGCTCGGGTGGGACGTGATGGCCCCAGCGGCCGGCAGGCTCAGACGTCGATGCGCTCGCGCGCGAGCCGGTCGCTCGAGTCGATGATGAACTCGCGGCGCGGGGCCACGTCGCTGCCCATGAGCAGGTCGAACACGGATGCCGCGGCCTCCATGTCCTGCACGCGCACGCGGCGCAGCATGCGGCCGGCGCGATCCATGGTCGTGGTCGCGAGCTGATCGGCATCCATCTCGCCGAGACCCTTGTAGCGCTGGATCGGCTCCTGCCAGCGCTTGTTGCCGCGCTTGAGCTTGGCGAGCAGCGCGTGCAGCTCCTGCTCGCTGTAGGTGTAGATCGTCTCGTTGGGCTTGGTGCCCGGGTTCATGACGATCACCCGGTGCAGCGGCGGGACGGCGGCGAAGACACGCCCCTCTTCGACCAGCGGCCGCATGTACCGGAAGAACAGCGTCAACAGCAGCGTGCGGATGTGCGCGCCATCGACATCGGCGTCGCTCATCAGGATGATCTTGCCGTAGCGGGCGGCGTCGAGATCGAACGAGCGTCCGGAGCCCGCACCGATGACCTGGATAATCGAGGCGCACTCGGCGTTCGACAGCATGTCGCTGATCGAAGCCTTCTGCGTGTTGAGGATCTTGCCGCGGATCGGCAGCAGCGCCTGGAACTCGCTGTTGCGCGCGAGCTTGGCCGTGCCGAGCGCGGAGTCGCCCTCGACGATGAACAGCTCGGAATCGTTGACATCGTTCGAGCGGCAGTCGACCAGCTTGGCGGGCAGCGACGACGACTCGAGGGCGTTCTTGCGTCGCTGGGTCTCTTTGTGGGTGCGCGCGGAGATGCGCGCCTTCATCTCGGAGACGATCTTCTCGAGCAGCTGAGCCGTCTGCGCCTTGTCGTCGCGCTTGGGCGAGGCGAAGCGGGCCGCGAGTTCTTTCTGGACGACGGATGCCACGATCTGGCGCACCGCCGGGGTGCCGAGCACCTCTTTGGTCTGGCCCTCGAACTGCGGCTCGGGCAGACGCACGGTGAGCACCGTGGTGAGACCCGCCAGCAGATCGTCCTTCTCGATCTTGTCGTTGCCGACCTTGAGCTTGCGGGCGTTCTGCTCGACCTGCGCGCGCAGCACCTTCATGAGCCCCTGCTCGAAGCCCTGCTGGTGCGTGCCGCCCTTGGGCGTGGCGATGATGTTGACGAATGAGCGGGTCGTGGTGTCGTAGCCCGTGCCCCAGCGCACCGCGATGTCGACCTCGCACTCGCGCGAGACCTCGGTCGGGATCATCGATCCGCCGGGCTGCAGCACGGGCACGGTTTCGGTGAAGGTGCCGGTGCCGGTGAGACGCCAGGTGTCGGTGACCGCCGCGTCGGGCGCGAGGAAGTCGGCGAACTCCGAGATGCCGCCGTCGAAGCGGTAGCTCGTCTCGACGCGCTCGTCACTCCGCTCGTCCTGCACGACGATCTCGAGCCCCGGCACGAGGAACGCCGTTTGGCGCACGCGCTGCACGAGCTCGTCGAGCCCGAAGGTCGCGTCTTTGGTGAAGATCTGCCGGTCGGCCCAGTAGCGGATGCGCGTGCCGGTGACTCCGCGCGGCGCCTTGCCGATCACGCGCAGTTCACTGCTGCGCTCGAAGGGGGTGAACGTCGAGTCGGGGGTGTCGCCCGAGAAGAGACCGGGCTCGCCGCGGTGGAACGACATCGCGTAGGTCTTGCCGCCGCGGTCGACCTCGACGTCGAGTCGCTCCGACAGCGCGTTGACGACCGACGCGCCCACGCCGTGCAGACCGCCGGATGCCGCGTACGAGCCACCGCCGAACTTGCCGCCGGCGTGCAGCTTGGTGAAGACGACCTCGACACCCGTCAGACCCGTGCGAGGTTCGACGTCGACCGGGATGCCGCGGGCGCGGTCGCGCACCTCGACGCTGCCGTCGGCGTGCAGCACGATGTCGATGCGCGAGCCGAAGCCGCCGAGGGCTTCGTCGACGGAGTTGTCGATGATCTCCCACAGGCAGTGCATGAGACCACGGGAGTCGGTGGACCCGATGTACATGCCCGGGCGCTTGCGCACGGCTTCGAGGCCCTCGAGGACCTGCAGATGATGGGCGGAGTACTCGGACGTCACGATCTCCCAGCGTAATCGGGGGCACCGACATCGCCTGCCAGACACACAGCAAGGTCGGGTCGCGTACGCGCAGAGCGAAATGTGATCAAGCCGCGGCATAGGGGAAACATCCGCGTGGTTGTATATGCAGACTCGCCCACGACCACCTGAGGAGGGCACCCGACATGACCACCACGACTGCACCCGAAGCGTCAGCCGTCCTCGATCACCGCCTGACGGCGGCCGATCGCTGCGACTCCTGCGGCGCACAGGCGTACATCGCCGCTGAAGTGAACGGCAGCGAGCTGCTGTTCTGCGCGCACCACGGCCGCAAGTACGAAGAGAAGCTCCGCAGCGTCGCCACCTCGTGGCACGACGAGACGGCGCGACTCAACGCCGCCGACTGAGACCATCACCTCGAAACGGGCCCCCGCACGCACGAAGTGCGTCGGGGCCCGTTCCGCGTTTCAGGCGTCGGTGGAGGTGTAGTCGCGCGGAACGGTCGGCGACACGCGCAGCGCGATCTCCTCGCCGATCGTGTCGATCAGTTCGGCCAGATCGGTCGCCGTGTGCAGAGCCGCGGGACCGAACAGGGCGATCTCGTCGCCGGGCTGAGCGCCGGCCCACGGGGCGAGCACCGTCTCGGTCGGCGCGATCGCCTCGACCCGTCGCGGCCCCCCGGGGGTGACAACGTCGAATCGCCCGCCCAGGGCGCTGGGCAACCCGTGCAGACTTCCGAGGTCGAGGTGCACGCCCGCGGCATCCACCGCCGTCACCGTGGCCGACAGCGTCGCGATCGGCTCGATGCCGAGCTCCCGCTCCCCCGGGCCGCCGGCGGGACGGATGCCGTACGAGAACGCCCCGACCCGCACGATGTCTTCGCGGAACTCGTCGCGCGCGAACCCTGCCGCACTGGCGGCCAAGTGCGAGAAACGCGGGTCGAGCCCCGCGGCGCGCGCCGTCTCGCGCGCGGCCAGGAACACCGCTCGGGCGTCGTCGTCGTCGGCATCCGAGGCCTCGGAGATGTGCGACCAGATCCCCTCGAAGGCCACCCGGCCCGCGGTGACGAGCTCCGAGGTCTGCGCGAGAGCGGCCTCCCATCGTTCGGGACGGATGCCGTTGCGGTGAAGGCCCGTGTCGATCTTGAGGTGCACGCGCTCGGGCCGGTGGGCCTCGAGCCGGGACAGGTCGTCGAGGAGCGCTTCGTCGCCGATGCCCAGGTCGAGGTCGGCCGCGATGCCCGCGGCCAGATCGTCGGATCCGCCGATCAGCCACACGAAGATGCGCACGTCGGGACCGGCGATGCGGCGAACGGCCGCCCCGGTGACGACGTCGAAAGCGCCGATCCAACGGATGCCCTCCGCGACGGCCCGCGTCACGATCGGCTCCAGACCGTGGGCGTAGGCGTCGTCCTTGACGACGAGCATGTGCGCCGCGGGGGCCACGGCCTCTCGCACGCGACGGAGGTTGCGAGCGAAGGCGTCGAGGTCGACGCGGTAAACGGCGCTCACGCGGTCACCCGCCGATCGGCGCGGACGCCCACGACGGCGACGATCTCGGCGGCACCGAGCCCCGTGGCATCCGTCCACTCCTCGAGCGAGGGGTTCCCCTCTGCGGGGTCGCCGAAGTAGACGACCTCCGCTCCGCGCGGCACAGCGGCGTGCTCGACGTCCACGACGCAGACGTCCATGGCCACGCGCCCGACGATGCGGTGCCGGCGCCCGTCGATCGCGACCGTGGCGGCGTTCCCGAGCGAGCGCACCACGCCCTGCGCGTAGCCGCCGGTGACGAGGGCCACGGTGGTGTCGTGAGGAGCGCGGTGCGTGTAGCCGTACGAGACGCCCTCGCCGCGCAGGAGCGGCTTGATTCCCAGAGCGCGTCCGCGCAGCGACATCACGGGCTGTGCGTGCGAGCCGGGCAGGCCGAACAGGACCGCTGCGTCGAGGGGCGCGGCATCCATCCCGAGATCCGAGAGCACGGATGCCACCCACTCGGCGCCGTGCCCCCACGCGTCGGCGGCGAGAACGTCGTCGGCGCCACTCGCGGTGCCGGCGGCGAGGGCGAGGGGCGCGTTGCGACGCAGGGCCGACTCGGAGACGAGGGCCACCGGGGCCACTCCGCCGGCCGCGGGCAAGCGGGCAGGGAGCGTGGAGGTCACCCCTTTAGACTAACGGGGTCCTTCGTCCCCGACCTCGGAGCCTCATGCCTCAACAGGGTTTCTCCCCCGTCACACGCCTGCGTTACCTCGCCGGGCGGGCCCGCCGCATCGACGTCGGATCCGTCGTCGAACGAGCCAAAGAGGCCTCCGCGCAGCACGGCAAGGCCCTGCCACTCGTCGTCGCGGACATGCTCTTCCAGGCCGGTGTCAAGAACGTCGGCTTCCAGGACTACATCGACTACGACTTCGCGATCCTCACCCCCGCCGAGCGCGCGACGTACATGACGCACCCGGTCTCGAACCAGATCTCGCAGAAGTACGACCACCCCGACTACCGCGGCCTGTTCCAGGACAAGGTCGAGTTCGACAAGACCTTCAGCGAGTTCCTCCGTCGTGACTGGATGGTGGTGAATGCCGGCAACGCCGACGAACTGCGCGCCTTCACCGAGCGCCTTGGAACCATCGTCACCAAGGAGCCGGTCGGTCAGGCCGGCACCGGCGTGCACCGGTATCACGCGGCCGAGGTCGACGACTGGAGCGCCTTCCACCGCGGACTGCTCGAGCGCGGGGAGATCCTCGTCGAAGAGGTCATCCGCCAGCACGACGACCTCGCGGCCGTCTGCCCCGGCACCGTCAACACCACGCGCGTCACCGCGTTCTTCGACGGACAGAAGACCCACATCCTCGCAATGGCGCAGAAGTTCGGCCGCGGCGCGGTGAGCGACCAGATGACCTTCGGCGGCTTCTACACGATGCTCGACGAGAACGGCCATGCGCTCGGCGCCGGCTACGACTCGCACGGTCACGTGCACGAGCTGCACCCCGACTCGGGCGTGCGCATCGCCGACTTCCAGCTGCCGATGATCGACGAGGTGAAGGCGTTCGTCGACCAGGTCGCCCGCGTCGTCCCCCAGGTGCAGTACGTCGGTTGGGACATCGTCGTCGGCCCCGACGGCCCCGTACTCGTCGAGGGCAACTGGGGCGCCGGTGTCTACGAGAACAAGCCGAGCGTGACCGGAATCCGCACCGGGCACAAGCCGCGCTACCAGGCCGCCATCGGGTTCTGATCCCGGATGCCGAGAGGCCCGTCCCCCGCGTGGGGGCGGGCCTCTGCTGTATTCCGTCGGCGCGAAAGATGCTCACTCCCTCGGTCCCCCGCCCGGTGGCGCGCGGCGTGAACACCTACCGGGGCCGCGTGGTGAGTACGCCCCACACGCCGCAGCCGCGCGTGAGTGTCGCGAGCCGTTCGTTTGCCGCAAAGGGCCGCCTGGAGTGGCCGGTGGCGTGCATCTGCGGGACATGAGAGTCGTGCGCTGCGTGAGCGCCGCGGGCCGTTCGTTTGCCGTAAATGGGCGCCTGGAGTGGCCGGTGGCGTGCATTTGCG
>NZ_JBFYGQ010000011.1:0-35424 GCF_041079455.1 Microbacterium sp. 16-032
AACCGCAGGCAACACCGGGCCTCGCCCCGAGCGGCGGAGCCCCGAGCGCAGTCGGTGTCAGCTGGATTTCTGCGGCGGGGGTTCCGGATGCGGCGGGGGCGCCCGTGCGACGGGGGCCGGGAACGGTGTCGCCGCCGCGGCGCGGACCGGGAGCGTCCTCGGATCGGCGGGCCGCGGGAGTCGAGCGCTCGGACGGGATCGAGGAGGCGGCGGGTCGGGGCGACGACGAAGGCTCGATCCGGCGCGCAGCCTGCTGCTCATCGGCCGCGCGGGGGGCCGGCGCGGGCGCGGCTGCGGCGGGGAGGGATTCGGTCGGGCGAGGCGCCTCGGCAGACGGGGTGGTGTTCTGGTCCGCTGGGCGAGCGGCCTGCTCCGACCCGATGATCGGGGTCGCTTCCGTCGCAGCCCGGCGGGCCTCTCGAGCTGCTCGGCGCGACGGAGGCGCGGCATCCGTCTGCGGTGCGGACTCCCGCGAGCTGCGGGCGCCGGTGCGGGGGTCGGGCAGGCGCCCGTAAAGATCCGCGAACGGATCGTTCTCGGGGGGCTGGTTCTCGGGCATGTCAGGCGGGCTCCTGTCCCGGTGTGACGGTGGGTCCGGCCGGCTCGCCAGACTGTCGCTCCACGTCGAGCGCCTGCTGCAGAAGGACCACAGCGGCGACTTGGTCCACAATGCTACGAGAATCCCGCTGGGAACGCCCTGCTTCTCTCAACACGCCGTGCGCCGAGACCGTACTCAGCCGTTCGTCGACCAGCCGCACGGGCATGGGGAGCGCCTCCGCCAGAGCAGCCGCGAACGTCCGGGCGTCGGTGGTCGATGCCGTGTCCTCCCCGCGCAGGTTGAGGGGCAGCCCGACCAGGATCTCGAAGGCCTCGTACTCCGCCGCGAGAGCCGCGATCCGGCGGATCGGCTCCCCCTTGCGGGGTACGGTCTCGACCGGAACGGCCAGCACCCCGTCCGGATCCGACCGTGCCACGCCCACGCGGGCACGCCCGACGTCGATACCGAACCGGATTCCGCGCCGGAACACCGTCACGCGGTGGTCGCCCGCACGTCCGCGACGATGCCGTCGAGCGCCTGCGGCAGAGCAGTGGCATCCGTCCCGCCACCCTGGGCGACATCGGGACGTCCGCCGCCGCCGCCGCCGAGCACGCCCGCGGCGTTCTTCGCCAGGGCACCGGCGGCGAGACCCCGCTCGCGCGCGGCGTCGTTGGTGACGACGACGACCGTCGCACGGCCACCCGCGACGCTCGCGAGAGCGACGACCGCCGGGTCGGTGCCCAGGCGGTCGCGCACCTGCAGGGCGAGCGAGCGCACGTCGTCGGCCGACGCGCCCTCGCCCAGGCTCTGCGCGACGACGCGCACGGTACCGACGGCGACGGCCGACTCGACCAGCTGCGGAAGGCGGCCGGTCAGGGCCTGTGCCTCGAAGGCGGCGATCTTCTTCTCGGCGGCCTTGAGGTTGGCGGCCAGCTCCGCGATGCGCGTGGGCAGCTGCTCGCGCGGGGTCTTCAGGCTCGAGCTCAGCTGCGACACGATCGCGCGCTCGGCGGCGAGGTCGCGGAAGGCGTCGAGGCCGACGAGGGCCTCCACGCGGCGGTTGGATGCGCCGACCGACTGCTCGCCGACGAGGTTGACCAGGCCGATCTCGGCGCTGCGGGCGACGTGGGTGCCACCGCACAGCTCGCGCGACCAGGGGCCGCCGATGTCGACCATGCGCACGGTGTCGCCGTACTTCTCGCCGAACAGCGCCATGGCGCCGGCGGCCTTCGCCTCGTCGAGCGACATCACGCGCGTGGTGACCTCGAGGTTGTCGCGGACGGCGTTGTTGGCGATGTCCTCGATCTCGGTGCGGGTCTCGGGCGACAGCGCCGAGCCCCAGCTGAAGTCGAAGCGCATGTAGCCGGCGCGGTTGAGTGAACCGGTCTGCGTCGCCGTCTTGCCGAGCGTGTCGCGGATCGCCGCGTGCACGAGGTGCGTGGCGGTGTGCGCCTGCTGGGCGGCGTGGCGGTTCAGCGCGTCGACGACCGTCGTCGCGGGGGCGCCGACCGACACCTCGCCCGAGGTGACCTCGACGGTGTGGCTGACCAGGCCCGGAACGGGGCGCTGCACGTCGAGCACCTCGAGCTCGTAGCCCGGGCCGACGATGACGCCCTTGTCGGCGACCTGGCCGCCCGACTCCGCGTACAGGGCGGTCTCGGCGAGGATGACCTCAGCGATCTGGCCCTCCGACGCGCGGTCGGTGCCCTGGCCCTGCACGAGGATGCCGAGGATCTTCGATTCCGTCTGCATCTCGGTGTAGCCGGTGAACACCGTCTCACCGAGCGCGCGGAACTCGCGGTACGCGCTCTGATCGGCGATCGCCCCCTTGCGGGCGCGCGCGTCGGCCTTGGCGCGCGTGCGCTGCTCGAGCATGAGGGTGTCGAAGGCCGCACGATCGACCGACAGCCCGGCCTCTTCGGCGATCTCGAGGGTGAGGTCGATCGGGAACCCGTAGGTGTCGTGCAGCAGGAACGCCTCGGAGCCCGACAGGGTGGTGCCGCCGCCGTTCTTGGCCTCGACGACCGACTGGTCGAGGATCGCGGATCCGGCGGCCAGCGTGCGCAGGAACGTCTGCTCCTCGGCGATCGCGTAGGCCGAGAGGCGCGCGTAGTCGGCCTCGACCTCGGGGTACGACTCCTTCATCGCGTCGCGCGAGGCGGCGAACAGCTCGGGGAAAGTCGCGCCCTCGACGCCCAGCAGACGCATCGAGCGGATCGCGCGGCGCATGATGCGGCGCAGGATGTAGCCGCGGCCTTCGTTCGAGGGGGTCACGCCGTCGGCGAGCAGCATGAGCGAGGAGCGCACGTGGTCGGCGACGATGCGCAGCCGCACGTCGTCGTCGTGCGACTCCTGGCCGTACGACTTGCCGGCGAGCTTCGCGGCCAGGTCGAGCACGGGGCGCACCTGGTCGGTCTCGTACATGTTGTCGACGCCCTGCTTGATGAACGCGATGCGCTCCAGGCCCATGCCGGTGTCGATGTTCTTGGCGGGGAGTTCGCCGACGATGTCGAAGTCATACTTCGAGCGCACGTTCGTGATCTCGTACTGCATGAACACGAGGTTCCAGATCTCGACGTAGCGGTCGTCGTCGGTCGCGGGACCGCCGTCGATGCCGTACGCGGGGCCGCGATCGAAGAAGATCTCCGAGCAGGGGCCGGCGGGGCCCGGCAGGCCGGTCGACCAGTAGTTCGTGTCCTTGCCGAGGCGCTGGATGCGCTCGTCGGGCAGAGTGCTGAGCTTCAGCCAGAGGTCGCGCGCCTCGTCGTCCTCTTCGTAGACGGTGACCCACAGGTCCTTCGGGTCGAAGGCGAGTCCGCCCTCCGACTCGGGCGCGGTGAGCAGCTCCCACGCGAAGCGGATCGCGTCTTCCTTGAAGTAGTCGCCGAACGACCAGTTGCCGAGCATCTGGAAGAAGGTGCCGTGACGCGGGGTCTTGCCGACTTCTTCGATGTCGTTAGTGCGGATGCACTTCTGCACGTCGGCCGCGCGCGGGTACGGCGGCGGGACGACACCGCTGAGGTAAGGGATGAAGGGCACCATGCCCGCCACGGTGAACAGCAGGGCCGGGTCGTCGGTGACGAGCGAGGCCGAGGGGACGATCGTGTGGTTCTTCTTCTCGAAGAAGTCGAGGAAGCGCTGGGCGATCTCGGCGGTTTTCATGGCGGGTCTTTCCGTACGCATGCGGATCCGCCCCACGTGCCGGGGGCGGGAGGCCGGAGGGGGTCAGTCGGAGGAGGAAACGGCCTTCTTGGCCGCGGCGGCGGCGGATTCCACCGCGTCGCCGGTCTTGTCGACAGCGGAGGAGGCGACGCCCTTGGCGTCGTCGATGATCTCGGAGAGACGGTTCTCCTGCTGGTGGTAGGCGTCGCTCATGTGGTCGGTGAATTCACCGATGCGCGAGTCGAGCTGCGCGAGCAGCTCCTGACCGCGGGGGTCCTTGTTGACGAGATGGGCGGCGACGAAACCGCCGGCGATACCCAGCGCGAACCAGACGAGGCTTTTCACGATCACCACTTCTTCCTCGATACGACGCCGCGATCACGGCATTCCCCATCGTAGGCGAGGGGCCCCGCGCTACGCACAAGGCAGACCTGTGTATGCCGCGTCTCCGGCGTCCATCCCGCCGACGGCCCCCATCGCGCACCCGCGCCGGCACCGTCCGGGACAGCCGCATCGACTCCCCCGCGGCCGGTTGCCGCGTATGGTCGGCGGCTCGGCGGAGCATGCGCCATCTCGGGCACACGAATCCACGGCGTGCGCGTTCGGTTGCCGCGTATGGTCGGCGGCTCGGCGGAGATGCGCCATTTCGGGCAAACGAATCAACGCCGTGCGCGTTCGGTTGCCGCCTATGGTGGACGGCTCGGCGGAGCATGCGCCATCTCGGGCAGATGACTTCACGGCGTGCGCATTCGATCGCCGCAAACGGTCATCGGGGCCGGGCAAGACCCGCCGTCTGGGGCAAACGAATCCAGCGCGAGCAGAGCGCGCCCCGGGACGACGAAGGGCCGCGCGAGAGCGCGACCCGAAAAAGGCGAAGGGCCGCGCGAGAGCACGCCCCGAAAACGGCGAAGGGCGCCGGGAGAACCCGACGCCCTTCGTGTGCTCGCTGGGATCAGCGGGCGGCGTAGTACTCGACGACGAGCTGCACGTCACACGTGACGGGCACCTCGGCGCGCTTGGGGCGACGCACGAGCTTCGCCTGCAGCGTGGAGAGGTCGACCTCGAGGTAGCCCGGAACGGGGGGCAGCACTTCGGCGTGCCCACCGGCGGCGGCGACCTGGAAGGGCTCGAGGCCCTCGCTCTTGGTCTTGACGTGGATCAGCTGACCCGGCTTCACGCGGAACGACGGGCGGTCCACGAGCTGGCCGTCGACCATGATGTGGCGGTGCACGACGAGCTGGCGAGCCTGCGCGGTGGTGCGGGCGAAGCCCGAACGCACGACGAGGGCGTCCAGACGCATCTCGAGCAGCTCGACCAGGTTCTCACCGGTCAGGCCGTCGGTGCGGCGGGCCTCGTTGAACGCGATGCGAAGCTGCTTCTCGCGGATGCCGTACTGCTCGCGCAGACGCTGCTTCTCACGGAGACGGACGGCGTAGTCGCTGTCGGCCTTGCGCTTGGTGCGGCCGTGCTCGCCGGGAGCGTAGGGACGCTTCTCGAGGTAGCGGGCGGCCTTGGGGGTGAGTGCGACGCCGAGGGCGCGCGACAGACGCACCTTGCGGCGGTCCTGAGACTTCGTGGTCACGAAGTTCTCCTTCCGATGACGTGGCCGCGCCTTTCACGGCTCACGGGCGTATCGCCCCCTTCCGCCCGATCCGAAGCGCACGCCGGGGCGCACCGGAAGGTGATCACAGGAAGGAGGGGATGCCCGAAAACCCTGTTTCGAGCCGATTCATGCTATCAGAGCGGGCCGGGCGCATTCCGGATGCCGTGTCACCGACCCTCGAGGATGCGACGGATCTTCTCGAGGCGTGCCGAGACGTCGCGTTCGGCACCGTGACTGGTGGGTTCGTAGTACCGCTTGCCGACGAGCTCGTCGGGCAGGTACTGCTGCGTGACGATGCCGATGTCGCTGTCGTGCGCGTACTTGTAGCCCTTGCCGTGTCCGAGGCGTCTGGCCCCGGGATAGTGCGCGTCGCGCAGGTGCATCGGCACGCGACCGAAGCCGCCGGCGCGCACGTCGGCGATCGCGGCGTTGATGGCGTTGTAGGCGGCGTTCGACTTTGCGGTCGTGGCCAGGTACACCGTGGCCTCGGCGAGCGGGATCCGCCCCTCGGGCATGCCGATGAACGCCACCGCGTCGGCCGCGGCCACCGCGATCTGCAGGGCCTGCGGGTCGGCCATGCCGATGTCCTCGGCGGCCGAGATGACCAGGCGCCGCGCGATGAAGCGGGGGTCCTCCCCCGCCTCGATCATGCGCGCGAGGTAGTGGATCGCGGCATCCGGATCCGACCCCCGCACCGACTTGATGAAGGCACTGATGACGTCGTAGTGCTCGTCTCCCTGCCGGTCGTAGCGCAGCAGGGCGCGGTCGACGGCCTGGGCGATGTGGTCGGCGGTGATGACGGGCAGTTCGTCGCCCTCGCCCGTGAACGGGCCGGGGTCCTGTTCGTCGTCGTCTTCGTCTTCGTCGTCGTCATCGTCGCGGGCCGCAGAAGCCGGGGCCCCCGCGTCGTCACCCGCGACCGAAGCCGCGGCCTCGAGGGCGGTGAGAGCGCGTCGCGCGTCACCCGAGGCTAGACGCACCAGGGCCGCCCGGGCGTCGTCGTCGAGCACCACCCGACCGGCCAGACCACGCGGGTCGGTCACGGCCCGGTCGACGAGAGCACCGAGGTCGTCGTCGCCGAGCGGGCGGAGGGTGAGGAGAAGAGAGCGCGAAAGCAAGGGAGAGATGACCGAGAACGACGGGTTCTCGGTGGTGGCGGCGATCAACACGACCCAGCCGTTCTCGACACCCGGCAGCAGGGCGTCCTGCTGCGCCTTGGTGAAGCGGTGGATCTCGTCGAGGAAGAGGATGGTCGACTGGCCGTACAGATCTCGCTGCGTCAGCGCTTCTTGCATGACCTCGCGCACGTCTTTGACACCCGCCGTGATGGCGGAGAGCTCGACGAAACGCCGCCCGGACGACCGGGCGATCGCCTGCGCCAGCGTGGTCTTGCCGGTGCCGGGCGGACCCCACAGGATGACCGAGGCGGCCGAGACGGATGCCGAGGAGTCGGTCGTCGCGAGAGTGACCAGCGGCGACCCGGGGCGCAGCAGATGTCCTTGGCCGGCCACCTCGTCGAGGCTCACCGGCCGCATGCGCACCGCCAGCGGCGTCTGGCCTTGGAAGAGCGCGGAGGAAGGGGTCACGTGTCCAGGCTAACCGGGGCCTCCGACACGGGGACCTCCCGTGCCCCCGCCGCGATCCGAGACACCCCGACCGCTGTTTGTAGGATCGAGGGGCCCGGACGGGCGGAGGAGGTCGATGTGGCGGCGCGTGGGAAAGACCGGCGGACCCGAGAGCAGCGCGAGCGTGCGCGCGCCTACCAGGCTCGACTCGAGCTCCACGACCGTCAGGGACGCCGCCGCACCCGTGACAACCTCATCGGCCTGATCGTCGGGCTCCTCGTGATCGCCGGGGCGATCGCCCTGCAGACGGCGTACTTCGTGACCGGCCCCGGAGCGCCGACCCCCGAACCGTCGTCGACGGTCAGCCCCGAGACCCCCGTCCCGACCGAGATCCCGGCCCCGCTACCCTCGGAGCCGACCGCACCCTGAGCGATCCTCCCGCGCCGCCGGATCGGCGGCGTGGCGGGGCGGGAACGACGATCCTGTGTCGGAGCGGTCGCGCGTACTAGGCTCGGAGGGTCCTTCTCCCCCAGGCGGTTCTGCCGCGATGAGGTGCTACCCGTGACTTCCGCTCCCACTCCCGAGACCTCCGACCCGCGCGACGACGCGAGCACCGCCGAGGTCGATCCCACCGCCACGACCCCGGTCGAGGCGGAAACCGACGCTCCCGACGCCGTTCCGGCCGAGGACCCCTCCGCTCCCGACGCCGACGCCTCGTCCGACGACCCGTCGCTCGACGAGCAGTCGACGGATGCCGCTGACCCCGCGCCCCCCGCCGAGCCCACCGCTGAGGAGCCCGCTGCCGAAGAGCTCGCTGCCGATGCGCCGGCTGCCGAAGCGTCGGCCGAAGACGAAGAGGCCGCCACGTCCGAGGGCGACGCCGCTCCCGCCGAGCAGTCCGTCGCCGCGCAGCCCGCCGCCCCGCGTCCCGGCGTCCGACTCCCCGGACCCCCTCCCGGCAAGACCGCGTCCACCTCGGCCACCCAGCCCTGGGGCCGCGTCGACGACGAGGGAACCGTCTCGGTCCGCGAGGGCGACGATTGGCGCGTCGTGGGTCAGTACCCCGACGGCACGCCGGCCGAGGCGCTGGCCTACTTCCAGCGCAAGTTCTCGGACCTGGCCGGTGAGGTCACGCTGATCGAGACGCGCCACCGTCGCGGAGGCGCCTCGGCGTCGGATCTGCGTTCGACGGCGAAGACCCTTCGCGGCAAGCTCGAGGGTGCGGCCGCGGTGGGCGACCTCGCCGCTCTCATCGCCCGCGTCGACGCCCTCACCGCAGAGCTCGCCGAAGCGAGTGAGACCGAGGCCGTCGCCGCCAAGCAGGCCACTGAAGAGGCCGTGCGCGAGCGCACCGCGATCGTCGAAGAGGCCGAGGCCCTCGCCGCCCGCGACCCGCAGACGGTCCAGTGGAAGCAGATGACCGCCGACATGACGGCGCTGTTCGACCGGTGGCAGGCCCACCAGCAGAACGGTCCCCGCCTGTCGAAGTCGACCGCGCAGCAGCTGTGGCGCCGCTTCCGCGACGCGCGCGCCACAGTCGATCGTCACCGCCGCGAGTTCTTCTCGTCGCTCGACGAGACCCACAAGGCGGCCCGCGAGGCCAAGACGCGTCTCGTCGAGCGCGCCGAGGCCCTCGCCCCGCGTGGCGAAGACGGGATCGGGGCGTACCGCGACCTCCTCGACGCGTGGAAGGCCTCGGGCCGCGCCGGCCGCAAGGTCGATGACGCGCTGTGGGCTCGGTTCAAGGCCGCCGGCGACGCGCTCTACGGAGCCCGCATCGAGCGCGAGTCCGCCGACGCCGAGGCCTCCAAGGAGAAGATCGAGCAGAAGCGCGCCCTCCTCGAGCAGGCCGCGCCGATCGTCGACGAGAAGAACCTCGCCACGGCCCGTCAGAAGCTGACCGCCATCCAGCGTCAGTGGGACGAGATCGGACGCATCTTCCCGCGCGACAAGGAGCGCGTCCTCGACGACGAGCTCCGCAAGATCGAGCAGAGCGTGCGCACCCGCGAAGACGCCGACTGGAAGCGCAACGACCCCGAGCAGAAGGCCCGCGCCAACGACATGACGCGTCAGCTCACCGACGCGATCGACAAGCTCGAGGCCGAGCTGGCCGAGGCCGAGTCGCGCGGCGACAAGCGTGCCGCCGCGCAGGCGTCGGAGGCGCTCGAAGCGCGTCGCACCTGGCTGCGCGCCCTCGGCGGCTGATCGGGTTCTCCACAGTTCGACGGTTCGACCGTCACGGGCGACACCGCTCCGTCACACTGACGGGATGGTGTCGCCCTTTCTGTTCTTCCCCGGGGAGCGTCTCGCGTTGACCGAGCTCAGCGCGGCGTGCCTCGACGGCCTGCTTGTGCCGCTCGGCGAGGGTTTCATGCCGGCCGACGCGGTCGAGACGGTCTGGATGCGGGCACGGAGCCTGTCTCCTCTGCTCGGCGAACGGTGGGCCGGGGTGCGGCTGACGGCGGCGTGGGTGCACGGCGGCACGGCGACCGAGCCGAGACGGCATCACCTCCAGCGGGTGGGGCCGACGCGGACGCGCGCGCGTGACGCGACCCGGGCGGTGTTCCACGACGTGAGACTCCCGGCCGCCGACACGACCCTCGTGGCGGGTGTTCACCTCAGCACACCGGGGCGAACGCTCGCCGACCTGGCGCGTTCCGACGACGAGGGTGAGCGTGCCGCGGCGATCGAGTGGGCGGCATCCGATGTCGAATCGCGACACGAGGCCCAGGCATGGCTGGCCCGGCACCCGACGTTCCCGTACGGGAGGAGGGGCGCAGCGCTCCTGGCCGACGTCGCGGCGCAGGGGTGATCCGTCCCCCGTGCTACGACGAGGTGACGCGGTACACGTCGTAGACCGCGTCGATGCGCCGCACGGCGTTGAGTACACGGTCGAGGTGCACGGTGTCGCCCATCTCGAACACGAACTTGCTGAGCGCGAGGCGATCGTTCGTGGTCGACACGGTCGCCGAGAGGATGTTCACGTGGTGCTCGCTCAGCACGCGCGTGACGTCGCTCAACAGCCCCGAGCGGTCGAGGGCCTCGACCTGGATCTGCACCAGGAAGACGCTCTTCGTCGTCGGCGCCCACTCGACGTCGATCAGACGATCGGGCTCCTCCTTCAGCGACTTCACGTTCGTGCAGTCGCCGCGGTGGACCGACACCCCGCTGCCGCGCGTAACGAAACCGACGATCTCGTCGCCCGGAACGGGGGTGCAGCACTTGGCGAGCTTGACGAGGATGTCGGGGGCTCCACGCACGAGGACGCCGGAGTCGCCGCCACGCGGAGCACGGCTGCGGCCGACGGGGATGTCGATGGGGCCGGTGCTGGTCTCTTCGACGTTGACGAGAGCGGTGACCTTCTCGATCACCGATTGCGTGGAGACGTGCCCCTCGCCGACCGCGGCGTAGAGCGCGGAGACGTCCTCGTAGTGGAAGAGTCGGGCGACCTCGGTGAACGAATCCTGGTTCATGAGGCGCTGCAGGGGCAGGTTCTGCCGACGCATGGCGCGGGCGATCGAGTCCTTGCCCTGCTCGATGGCCTCTTCGCGGCGTTCCTTCGTGAACCAGCCGCGGATCTTGTTGCGCGCGCGGGTGCTCTTGACGAAACCGAGCCAGTCCTGGCTGGGGCCGGCATCGGGGTTCTTCGAGGTGAACACCTCGACGACGTCGCCGCTCTGGAGGGTCGACTCGAGCGGCACCAGGCGGCCGTTGACCTTGGCGCCCATCGTGCGGTGACCGATCTCGGTGTGCACGGCGTACGCGAAGTCGACCGGGGTCGCGCCGGTGGGAAGGCCCACCACGCGTCCCTTCGGGGTGAAGACGTAGACCTCTTTCGCGCCGATCTCGAAGCGGAGCGAGTCGAGGAACTCGCCCGGGTCGGCGGTCTCGGCCTGCCAGTCGGAGATGTGAGCGATCCACGCCATGTCGGCGTCGACGGCCTTGGCGTCGGCCTTCCCGCCCGCCATCCGCTCTTTGTACTTCCAGTGCGCGGCGACGCCGAACTCCGCCTGCTGGTGCATCTCGTGCGTGCGGATCTGGATCTCGACCGTGCGCCCGCCGGGGCCGATCACCGTGGTGTGCAGCGACTGGTACAGGTTGAACTTGGGCGTGGCGATGTAGTCCTTGAAACGGCCAGGCAGCGGTGTCCACCGCGCGTGGATCGCACCGAGCACGGCGTAGCAATCGCGCACGGTGCCGACCAGGATTCGGATGCCGATGAGGTCGTAGATGTCGTCGAACTCGCGACCGCGGACCACCATCTTCTGGTACACGGAGTACAGCTGCTTGGGTCGGCCCATCACCCGGCCGCGAACGCGGAGTTCGCGTAGGTCCGCGTCGACGGCGTCGATGACGTTCTGCACGTACTGCTCGCGCTGGGGCGTGCGCTGCTTGACCAGGCTGTCGATCTCGGCGTAGAGCTTGGGGTGCATCACCGCGAACGACAGGTCCTCGAGTTCGCTCTTGATCGCCTGGATGCCGAGGCGATGCGCGAGCGGAGCGTAGATCTCGAGGGTTTCCGTGGCCTTCTTCGCGGCCTTGTGCGGCGGCACGAATCCCCAGGTGCGCGCGTTGTGCAGTCGGTCGGCGAGCTTGATGAGCAGCACGCGGATGTCTTTCGACATCGCCACGATCATCTTGCGGACCGTCTCGGCCTGCGCGCTGTCGCCGTACTTGACCTTGTCGAGCTTGGTGACGCCGTCGACGAGCATCGCGACCTCGTCGCCGAAGTCGGCGGCGAGCTCGTCGAGCGGATAGCCCGTGTCTTCGACGGTGTCGTGCAGCAGCGCGGCGGCGATCGCCTTGGGGCCGAGGCCGAGCTCGGCCAGGATCTGCGCGACCGCCAGGGGGTGCGTGATGTACGGCTCGCCGCTCTGCCGCTTCTGCCCGTCGTGCGCCTTGTCGGCCACGGCGTAGGCGCGCTCGATGATCGCGAGGTCGCCCTTGGGGTGATGCGTGCGGACCGTGCGGAGCAGCTTGTCGACGTCGTCACGACGGGCCGCGCGCGAGAAGATTCGCGGAACCAGCCGTCGCAGAGAGGACGGCGGCGGCGCGGAGGAAGCGGTCTCGGTCATCGCTACCCCTTCCTTACGGCCAGTAGATCGATTCTATGCCTCGCGGCGGGGGTCCCAGGTGCGGGCCCGAGGGGCGGGAGCCCCGGCCGTCAGGCCGGGACGCCCGCCTTCTCACGGGCCGACACGACGCGGGCGTCGCGCAGAGCGATCGGCTTCTCCTTCTCGCGCAGCAGCGCGTACATCGGCACGGCGACGAACAGCGTCGAGTACGCGGCGACGATCGTGCCGACGAAGATCGACAGCGAGATATCGCTGAGCGTGCGCGCACCGAGCGGCACACCGATGAAGAGGATCGCGCCCACCGGCAGGATGGCGACCACCGTGGTGTTGATCGAGCGGATCAGCGTCTGGTTGGCGGCGAGGTTCACCGACTCCGAGAACGTGCGTCCGGAGATCTCGCCGTCCTCTCTGGTGTTCTCCCTCACCTTGTCGAAGACGACCGTCGTGTCGTACAGCGCGTAGGACAGGATCGTGAGGAAGCCGATGACGGCAGCCGGCGAGATCTCGAATCCGAAGACGGCGTAGACGCCGATCGTGATGACGAGGACGTCGACGAGGCCGATGATCGCGGCGACCGACATCTTCCAGGTGCGGAAGTACAGCGCGAGGATGAGGAACGTCAACGCGAGGAAGATCGACAGACCCCAGAGCGACTGGCGCGTGACGTCGTTGCCCCAGGTCGGTCCGATGAACGAGTTGGTGATCTCGGATGCCGGCACCTTGTAGGCGGTCGCGAGGGCTGCGGAGACGGCCTGCGTCTGGTCGTTGTCCAACTGGTCGGTCTGCACGCGGACCGACTGGTCGCTGATCGTGGTGACGCGGGTCGTCGCGTCCGGAACCACCGACGTCACGGCCTGCGTCGCAAGGCCCTGATCGAACGTCGACGGGTTCGAGACCGTGAACTGCGAGCCGCCCGTGAACTCGATCGAGAACTGCACGGGGCGGATGAACGGCACGAGGGCCGCACCGATGACCAGAACCGCGGCGATGATGAACCAGAGGCGCCGACGCTGCACGAACGGGAAGGACGTCTTCCCCGAGTAGAGGTCGTTACCGAGCTGCGACATGGAGCGCATCAGTCGTCTCCCTCCTTCGTGGAGCGGCTATCGCCGCGGCTGGCGGCGGCCAGCTCGGCCTGCTTGCGTTCGGCGATCGTCTGTCGACGCTGCGCCTCGCCGCGCGACTTCTTCACCCGGCCCGCCTCGACCACGGGGGCGCGGAACTGCGCGCGTCCGCGGTAGACGGCGCCGAGCGCGTTCGGGTCCATGCCCGACAGGGGGTGACCCGAGCCGAAGAAACGCGTGCGAGCGAGCAGCTGCATCACCGGGTGGGTGAACAGGATGAAGATGAGGATGTCGATGGCCGTCGTGAGACCCAGGGTGAACGCGAAGCCCTTCACCGTGGCATCCGCGAGGATGTACAGCACCACCGCCGCGAGGATGTTGATCGACTTCGAGATGTAGATCGTGCGCTTGGCGCGCGACCATCCGTCTTCGACGGCTGCCGTGATCGACTTGCCGTCACGCAGTTCGTCTCGTATTCGCTCGAAGTAGACGATGAAGGAGTCCGCCGTGAAGCCGATGGTGACGATCAGGCCGGCCACACCCGCGAGCGAGAGTCGGAAGCCGGCACGCCACGCGAGGATGCACAGGGCGAGATAGGTCAGGACGGCCATCACGCCGAGCGAAGCGATGATCACCGTGCCGAGCGCTCGATAGACGATCAGCGAGTAGATCGCCACCAGCCCGAGGCCGATGAGACCGGCGATGAAACCGACCTGCAGCTGCTGCGAGCCGAGCGTCGCCGACACGGTGTCGGAGCTGACCACCTGGAAGCTGAGCGGCAGCGCGCCGTACTTCAGCTGGTCGGCGAGGGCCTTGGACGACTCCTGCGTGAACGATCCCGTGATGCTGGGGCGACCGTCGACGATGATGCCGTTCATCGACGGCGCCGACAGGACGGACCCGTCGAGCACGAACGCGAACTGGTTCAGCGGCGGCTGCGCACCGTAGAGGCGCTGGCTGATCTCGGCGAACTTCTGCGTGCCCTGGTCGTTGAAGACGAGGTTGACCGCCCACTGCCCGGTGTTCTGCTCCTGGCCGTTGGTGGCGTTCGAGATGTCGGTGCCGTCGAGCTCGACGGGGCCGAGGATGTACTTCTGCCCGTCGTTCGTCCCGCACGTGATCATCGGCTGGTCGGCCGGGGCCTGCGCCGGGTTGCTCGGCGGGTTCGCGCAGTCGTACGCGAGGAACTGCGCCTGCAGGGCCGGGGTGATGTACGCCGGGTCGCTCGCGTTGGTGGGCGATGCGGTGGGCGTCGACGGCAGGTTCGGGTCGGGTGTCGGGTAGGGCGTGGTCACGCCGTCCTGACCCACGAACGTGGTCGCCGGCGAACCGGTGAACAGCACCGGGCGCAGCTGCAGCTGAGCCGAGGACTGAATGCGCTGTCGCGTGGCATCGTCTGCCTGGCCGGGGATCTGCACGACGATGTTGCGGCCACCCTCGGTGGCCACGTCGGCTTCACCCACGCCCGACGCGTCGACGCGCTGGCGGATGATCGTGACGGCCTGCGCCAGCTGTTCGCTGTCGGGCGCGGCGCCGTCGGTGGTCTGGGCTTGCAGGATGATCTGCGTGCCGCCCTGGAGGTCGAGCGCGAGCTCGGGGGTCCAGGAGCTGGCATTGAACACGTACACGCCCAGCGCGTTGATGCCGAAGAGCACGCCGGTGATGGCGAGCAATCCGGTCAAAACGCGCCAGGCGTGACGGACGGGAGTCGAGGGCGCCACGGAGTCGGCTTTCTGTGCGGCGGTGAACGAAAAGGCGGGAGAGGGCGATCAGACCGCGGGGCGGTCCTTGTCGTCACGCTCGGCGTCGGCGGCGTGCTGGCGGGCGGCACGCTGGTCGTCGCTGATCGAGGTGATGTCACCGTCGGCGACGCCGGCGATGTACTCGGCCTCGGTCTCTTCGGCTTCGATGTACTCGTCTTCGGTCACGGTGCCGGCAGCCGAGTCGACGATACGGAGGATGGCCTGGCTGTGCACCTTGATGACGACGCCGGGAGCGATCTCGACGTGCGCGGGCTTGTCGAGGTCTTCACCGTCGTACTCGACGATCGTGCCGTAGAGGCCGCCCTGCAGCAGCACCTCGGCACCGGGGACCGTCTCGCGGGCCTTCTGCTCGAGCTCGGCCTTCTGCTTCTTCATGCGACGGCGGGAGCTCAGGAACATGAAGACGAGCAGGCCCGCGAACAGAATGAGCAGGAGGAAACTGGAGTCCATGGAGGCGGTGCACCTTTCAGATCAGGCGCGCCGTGCGGCACTGCCTAGCGTGGGTCGGGGAATCCCTCGCCGAGTATAGGTCATGACCCCTGGCTGAACCGGAGCATGCCGTCCGGGTGAGGGGCTGCGAGGTGGTCGTAGGCCTCCGGAGTCGCCACGCGTCCGCGGGGAGTGCGGCCCATGAATCCGATCCGCACGAGGTAGGGCTCGACGACCGATTCGATGGTCTCGGGCTCTTCTCCCACGGCCACGGCGAGGGTGCTGAGCCCCACCGGTCCCCCGCGGAAGCGGCGGACGAGGGCGTCGAGGACGGCTCGGTCGAGGCGGTCGAGCCCGATGGCATCCACGTCGTAGAGATCGAGCGCGGCGCCCACCGTCCGCACGTCGGCGTGGCCCTCGTCGGTGCCGGTCGACGGACCGTTCACGACGAGATAGTCCCGGACACGCCGGAGCAGACGGTTCGCGATACGGGGCGTTCCCCGGGAGCGCCGGGCGATCTCGGAGCGCGCCGTGCCCGGGAGGCCGACATCGAGCATGGATGCCGAGCGCGAGACCACCCGCTCAAGCTCTTCGGGCTCGTAGTACTCGAGGTGGGCGGTGAAACCGAAGCGGTCGCGCAGAGGGTTCGGCAGCAGGCCCGCGCGTGTCGTGGCTCCCACCAGGGTGAAGGGGGCCAGGTCGAGGGGGATGCTGGTCGCTCCCGCGCCCTTGCCGACCATGATGTCGATGCGGAAGTCCTCCATCGCGAGATACAGCATCTCTTCGGCCGAGCGTGCCATGCGGTGGATCTCGTCGATGAAGAGCACCTCCCCCGGCGTGAGCGACGACAGCAGGGCCGCGAGGTCGCCCGCGTGCTGGATCGCCGGCCCGCTCGACAAGCGCAGCGGCCGCCCGCTCTCGTGCGCGACGATCATCGCGAGGGTGGTCTTGCCGAGCCCGGGAGGGCCGGAGAGCAGGATGTGGTCGGGAGAGCGCTGCTGGATGCGCGCGGCGTCGAGCAGGAGCTGCAGCTGGCCGCGAACCTTCTGCTGACCGACGAACTCGGCGAGGGAGGTGGGGCGCAGGGCCCCTTCGATCGCGAGTTCGACCTCGTCGTCGGGGGTCCCGGCGTCTCGGACGTCAGCCACTCACGCTCTCCTTGCGGGCCGGGCCCAGCAGGGCGAGCGTGAGTCGGAGCAACGACTGGACCGAGGCGCGGTCGGCCTCGGAGGCGGATTCGGCGACGGATGCCACGGCCTCGGCCGCCGTCCGTTCCGTCCAGCCCAGGCCCACGAGGGCCTGCGTGACCTGCAGGGGCACCTGGCCGTGCGCCGAGGCGGTGGCGGGAGCCGCGGAGGGCGCGACCTGGAGCTTGCCGGCGAGCTGCACCACGATGAGCTTGGCCGTCTTGGGGCCGATGCCCGAGACGCGTCGGAACGGGGCGTCGTCGTCGTCGGCCACGGCCTGGGCGATCTGCGGCACCGTGAGCGACGACAGCACCCCGAGCGCGGACTTCGGGCCGACGCCCGTCACGCTGATCAGCTGGGTGAAGACGGTCAGCTCTTCGCGAGCCTCGAAGCCGTAGAGCGACAGGGCGTCCTCGCGCACGATGAGGTTCGTGTGCAGGTGGATGTCGTCGCCGACGTGCACCGTGCGCGCGAGCTGGGCGGTGACCGCGACGGAGAAGCCGACTCCCCCGACCACGATGACCAGCGAGTCGTCGGCGACGTGAGCCGCCGTGCCGTGCAGCGAGGAGATCATCGGGCCAGCCTACGCGCCTGTTCGTACATGTGTTCGAGCGACACGCTTCGGCGGGGTCCGCTTCTTCTCGGCATCCCTCCAGGCCTTCTGAGCGGGGGTCAGCGCGTCATGGGCCGAGGCGCCGGCCGCTCCCCCGCGCCAGGCGTGACAGAGGGCGATCGCGAGGGCGTCTGCGGCATCCGCCGGCTGGGGAAGCGCGTCGAGGCGCAGCACGCGGGCGACCATCGTCTGCACCTGCAGCTTGTCGGCGGAGCCGTACCCGGTGATCGCGGCCTTGACCTCGCTGGGGGTGTGCGTCGCGGCCGTCAATCCGTGTTCGGCCGCGAGCAGCAGCGCGATGCCGCTGGCCTGGGCCGTGCCCATCACCGAGTGGAGGTTGTTCTGCGCGAAGACGCGCTCGACGGCGACCACATGCGGCTGATGGGTGACCAGCACGTCGCGGATGCCGGCGGCGATCGCCGCGAGACGCTTCTCGATCGGATCGGTGGGTGCGGAACGGGCGACGCCCACGTGCACGAGCGAGGCCGTGCGGTTCGGCGAGACGTCGACGACACCGAGGCCGCATCGGGTCAGGCCGGGGTCGATGCCGAGGACGCGGAGGGAACGAGACACGGCCCCCACGCTAAGCGCAGGGGCCGTGTCGAGATCGAGGGCGCGCCCTTACTCGTCGTTCTCGAGCTCGGCCTGCACCTCGGCGCTCATGTCGAAGTTGGTGTAGACGTTCTGCACGTCGTCGCTGTCTTCGAGGGCGTCGATGAGGCGGAACACCTTGCGAGCGGTGTCGGCGTCGACCTCGACCTTGAGCGAGGGCACGAACTCGACGTCGGCCGAGTCGTACTCGATGCCGGCATCCTGCAGGGCGGAGCGCACCGACACCAGGTCGGAGGCCTCGGTGATGACGCCGAAGCCGTCGCCGTGCGGCTCGACCTCTTCGGCGCCCGCCTCGAGGACGGCGAGCATGACGTCGTCTTCGGTGGTGCCCTCGGAGGGGACGACGATGACGCCCTTGCGGCTGAAGTTGTAGGCGACGCTGCCCGGGTCGGCGAGGGTGCCGCCGTTACGGCTGAGAGCGGTGCGCACCTCGGCCGCGGCGCGGTTCTTGTTGTCGGTCAGACACTCGATGAGGAAGGCGACGCCGTTGGGGCCGTATCCCTCGTACATGATCGACGAGTACTCGACGGCTTCGCCGCCGATACCGGCACCGCGCTTGATCGCGCGATCGATGTTGTCTTTGGGGACCGAGGTCTTCTTCGCCTTGAGGACGGCGTCGAAGAGGGTGGGGTTGCCCTGGAGGTCGGCTCCACCGAGCTTCGCCGCGACCTCGATGTTCTTGATGAGCTTGGCCCACGACTTGGCGCGACGGGAGTCGATGACCGCCTTCTTGTGCTTGGTCGTGGCCCATTTGGAGTGTCCGGACATGCGTCAACATTATCCTGGCTTGCGAGAGGAGAGTTCTGCCGCATGTAGGGCCGTCCGCGCGCATGTTTCTCTGCCGGGCCGCGCTGAGAGGAAGGCCAGGCGGCTCAGGCCCAGAGCGCCGTGACGTCTCCCTCGGTCTGCGAGAGGCGGTCTCCGGCAGACCGCGCGGCGTCGGTGGCCTCCTCGAGAGCCGCTCGCAACCGGCTCATGGGACCCGCCCACTGCCGGTGAGCGTCGTCGTACGCGGCTTGCGCAGCGCCGGACCATTGCCCACGCAACGCCCTGACTTCCTCGTCCAGGGCATCCAAAGTCTCTTGAAGCCCGGCCGCTGCGAGACGAAGACTTGTCATCGTCTCCGCGTGCGGGGTGGCGTCGAATGAAAGAATCATGGGCTTGGCGTTCGAGCGTTGAGCTGAAGGATGTCACCCGGCACGCAGGCGCTTGTCGCGTCGAAGTACGCGAGTCCTTCCCCGATATTGAGGGTGAAGAAGCTGCCATCGGGATGTGTGCCCGTGAGATACGGCGGATCGGAAAGAATCCAACGAGGCGGGGTGAGATTTGTGTCACGCTCGACGGTCACGCGATGGCCGCGCTCCTGCCATGCCCTCTGCGCGCGAGCGATGAGGTCCGCGGGTGCGCCAGGCAACGGTGAGACGCGCGAGGTCGAGAGTGTCCAGCGAACCCTCAGATCGGACGAGCTGGGTGAGCAATCCAGCCACGAGCCAACGATCTCCCACCCGTTGGGCGCAATCGCTGCGGCGCTCGCCTCGTAGAGGTCTTCGATCTGTGATCGAGCGGCTTCGGGCGTCATGTCAGTTCCCGTCGTTAGAGGGGTGCTGTTTGGTGAGCACGCGGTGAGGGCAGCGGTCAGCAGGAGGCCGGATGTCACGACGAGGGTTCGTGTACTCGCACTCATTCGATGCCGTTTTCCTTGCTCGGAGAGAAAGAGTCGAAGCCGCTCGGAGAAGCCGACAGGCTCTCGACGACGACATCCTCACCGCGGCCGACCGTCACCAGCGCGGTGTTGTACTGAGCCGTGGTGTTGGAGTCCAAGTAGCTCCGTCTGCGAGACCCGCTGCATCCACCCGCCGATCAGCGCCTCCATGAACGACGACAGTGCCGAGACGAGCCTCGCATCGCCGACGTCTCCCGTCGCGGCGATCGTCGTTTCGCCCTCATTGGATTCCGCAACGCCCGCGAAGACGGAGGCCGCCGCCCGCAAACCCTCGGGATCCACTTTCCACCTACCCACGACGCATCACGTACCGATCTCGCAGCACGATACGAACGGGAACGAGACGAATTCACCCTCTGCGCGCCTGATTTCACCCCGGCCAGGCGCACCCCGACCGAGCGGCGCGAGCCGAAGACGCGACGGTTGCACGGCGGCTCCCGAGTCAGTGCGATCCCGCGGGCACGCTCATCCCGCGTCTGCTCGTGACGTGGTCCAGGAACCGCTCGTGGAAGCGCGTCTCCCCGGTCGATTCGGGGTGGAACGCGGTGCCCATCAGCACGCCCTGCTCGATCGCTACGACGCGCCCATCGGGGAGGGATGCCAGGGGCTCGGCATCCGGTCCCCATTCGACGACCGCGGGCGCCCGGATGAATGCCGCGTGCACCGGCGGCTCGCCCAGGACGGGCACGTCGAGCTCGGTCTCGAACGACGCGGTCTGGTTGCCGAAGGCGTTGCGCGCGACGCGCGCGTCGATGCCGCCGAACGTCTGCTGGCCCGTGATCGCGCCGTCGATGCGGTCGGCGAGCAGGATGAGCCCCGCGCACGTGCCGTACATGGGCATGCCGTCGGCGATCGCCGCGCGGATCGGGTCGAACAGACCGAAGGCGCGGGCGAGCTTGTCAATCACGCTCGACTCGCCGCCGGGGAGGACCAGGCCCTCCACGGCGGCGAGCTCGTCGGGTCGACGCACGGGCTGCGCGTCGGCGCCGAGCCCGCGCAGCACGGCGAGGTGCTCGCGCACGTCGCCCTGCAGCGCGAGCACTCCGACGCGAGGGGTGTTACCAACCACGCTCGGCCAGGCGGTGCGGGGCGGGGAGGTCGGCGACGTTGATGCCGACCATCGCCTCGCCGAGTCCGCGCGACGCCTCGGCCACGACCTTGGGGTCGTCGTGGAAGGTCGTCGCCTTCACGATGGCCGCGGCGCGCTGGGCGGGGTTGCCCGACTTGAAGATGCCCGAGCCCACGAAGACGCCGTCGGCGCCGAGCTGCATCATCATCGCGGCGTCGGCCGGAGTGGCCACTCCCCCGGCGGTGAAGAGCACGACGGGCAGCTCGCCGGTCTCGGCGATCTCGGCGACGAGGTCGTAGGGTGCCTGCAGCTCCTTGGCGGCGACGTAGAGCTCGTCCTTCGTCTTGGCGCGCAGGGCGTTGATCTCGCGGCGGATCGTGCGGATGTGCTTGGTCGCCTCCGACACGTCGCCCGTGCCGGCCTCGCCCTTGGAACGGATCATCGCCGCGCCCTCGGTGATGCGACGCAGGGCCTCGCCGAGGTTGGTCGCCCCGCAGACGAAGGGGACGGTGAAGTTCCACTTGTCGATGTGGTTGACGTAGTCGGCGGGCGAGAGCACCTCGGACTCGTCGATGTAGTCGACGCCGAGCTCCTGCAGGATCTGCGCCTCGACGAAGTGGCCGATGCGGGCCTTCGCCATGACGGGGATCGAGACCGAGGCGATGATGTCGTCGATCAAGTCGGGGTCGCTCATGCGCGCGACGCCGCCCTGGGCGCGGATGTCGGCGGGCACGCGCTCGAGCGCCATGACGGCGACGGCGCCGGCGTCTTCGGCGATGCGCGCCTGCTCGGCGGTGACGACGTCCATGATCACGCCGCCCTTGAGCATCTCGGCGAGACCGCGCTTGACGCGGGAGGTTCCGGTGTCGGTCATGTCCACTCCGTTCCGCGCCGTGCGGCGCGTGCTTCCGCGCTTCGGGGCGCGATCATTGGCTTAGGCCAAACCGTAGCACGGCTCAGGCCATAGGCTGTTCGTGACCCAGGGGGGGCCTATGACCATCGACATCACCGGGCGTTCGGCATCGGCCATCGCCGCTGATCTGCGCGAGCGCATCGAGCGCGGCGAGCTCCCTCCAGGCACGCTGCTGCCCTCCGTGCGCGCCGTCGCCGGCGACCTCGGCGTCAACCGCAACACCGTCGTCGCCGCCTACCGGCAACTCGCCCAGGCCGGATTAGTCGAGGCTCGCGGCCGAAGCGGCACGCGCGTTGCGGACCGCACGGCCGTCGCGCAGGAGGGGTACGCGCCCGACACGGTGCTGCGCGACGTGGGCACCGGCAACCCCGACCCCGCACTCATCCCCGACCCGACGGCCGCCCTGGCGCGCTCAGCCCGACCGGTCCTCTACGGCGAGCCGGTTATCGACCCGGGCCTGGAGGCGTGGGCCCGCGGCTGGATGTCCGACCACCTCCCCCACGACGACCTGCTGATCACCGTGACGAGCGGCGCGAGCGATGCGATCGAGCGCCTGCTCGCCCAGGCCCTGCAGCGCGACGACGCCGTGGCGCTCGAAGACCCGTGCTTCCTCTCGGCCCTGCACACGGTCCGCACCGGCGGGTACCGTGCGGTTCCGGTGGCGGTGGATGCCGAGGGCATGACCGTCGACGGGCTGCGCGCGGCCCTGGACGCCGGCGTTCGCGCGGTGATCTGCACGCCCCGCGCGCACAACCCCACGGGGGCCAGTCTCAGCGCCGAACGCGCCGCGGCGCTGCGCGACGTCCTCGCGGAGCACCCCTACGTCCTCGTGATCGAGGACGACCACTTCTCCCTGCTGTCCCGCGCTCCCCTGCACTCCGTCATCGGGCCCGCGCAGCGCCGATGGGCGCGTATCCGCTCGATGTCGAAGTTCCTCGGACCCGACACGTGCCTCGCCGTCACGGCATCCGATCCCGACACCGCCGACGGCCTCGCCGTACGCCTCACGCCCGGCACCACCTGGGTGAGCCACATCCTGCAGCGCATGACCCTCGCCCTCGTCACCGACGACGCCGTGCGCGCCGGAATCGAGGCGGCCGCCGAGCATTACGCCGCGCGCAACGCGGCGTTCGCGGCCGCCCTCACCGAGCGGGGGCTACCGGTGTCCCCGGGCGACGGTCTCAACCTGTGGGTACCGCTGCCGGTTCCGGCCGCGGTGGTGCGTGAAGAGCTCATGCGCCGCGGATGGCTGGTGCGCGAGGGGGATCCGTTCTTCCTCTCCCCCGACCCGGCCGGCGCGTTCCTGCGCTTGACCGTCCACGACCTCGACGAGACCTCGGCCGAAGCCCTTGCCGACGACCTCGCGCGTGCGGCGGGCGTGCTTCGCGGATCAGGACGAAGTGGGAGGATCGACGCATGAAGGTTCTCTCGATCCAGTCGGCCGTCGCGTTCGGACACGTCGGCAACTCCGCCGCCGTCTTCCCCCTGCAGCGCATCGGCGTCGAGGTGCTACCGGTGTACACCGTGAACTTCTCCAACCACACCGGCTACGGCGCGTGGCGCGGTCCGCTCATCGCCCCCGATGACGTCGCCGCTGTGATCCAGGGCATCGAGGACCGCGGCGTCTTCCCCGAAATCGACGTGGTGCTTTCGGGATACCAGGGCGGCGAGGGCATCGCCGACGTCATCATCGACGCGGTCGCGCGGGTGAAGAAGGCGAACCCGGATGCCGTGTACGCCTGCGACCCCGTCATGGGCAACGCCAAATCGGGGTGCTTCGTGGCGCCCGCGATCCCGGTGCTGCTGCGCGAGCGCGTCGTGCCGGTCGCCGACATCCTGACCCCGAATCAGTTCGAGCTCGGCTTCCTCACCGACACCGAGCCCGGCAGCATCGACTCGACGCTCGAGTCCGCCGACATGCTGCGCGCCCGCGGCCCGCGGACGGTGCTCGTCACGAGCGTTGAGCGCCCCGACCGCGCGCCCGACACCATCGAGATGATGGTCGTCGACGATGCCGGGGCGTGGATCGTGCAGACGCCCCTGATCCCCATGAAGGCGAACGGCTCGGGGGACGTCACGGCGGCGCTGTTCACGGCGCACTACCGCCGCACCGGCGACGCAGCCGATGCGCTCGCGCGCACGGCATCCAGCGTCTTCGACCTGCTCTCGAACACGTTCGAGGCCGGCTCGCGCGAACTCCGACTCGTGGAATCGCAGGAGGCGTACGCGCACCCGCGCCTGCAGTTCGCCGTCCGTCAGGTGCGTTGAGCCGAGGCGCGAGCGCCGGACCTCAGGCTCAGCCCCCGTAGACCTCTTGGTAGGCGGCGAGCCACTGCTCGCCGTCCGCGGGGCACATGAAGGTCGCGCCGAAGACCATGACGCTCGCGATCGGCTTCTCGGCCTGCGTGCGCGCGGCGCCCTGGAGGTCGCTCGGAATGAGCTGGGCGAACAGCGGCGAGGTGGCCACGTGCGTGCTCATGGTCGTGGCGTCGATCTGGTGGCGATTCAGGATCGCCGTCTCGCACGCGTCGCCCGCCAGGGCGAGGGCGAGGCTCTCGTCAGTCGCCGTCCACGTCGACCCCTGCTGCTCGACGTAGGCGCGCTGCTCGGCGATGAACTCCTTCTGGGCGGGCGTCACCGCGACCAGGGGGGAACCGTCCATCGGGAGCTGCTGCTCGCGGAAGTACTCCTCGCGCTCCGCGAAGACGTCGCCGACGTCGTCGGGGTCGACCGTGGTCGACTCTTCGGGCGCGGGACTCTGCGCCGCGTCCGGAGCGGACGTCGGCCGCCCCTCGGCACCGTCCGGCCCCAGGGGGCTCGGCAGCGGGATGCACGCCGTCGTCGCGAGGAGCACGGCAGCGAGAGTGAGGGAGAGAACCAGAGGGCGAGTCCGAGCGTTCATACCGTCACGCTAGCGAGAACGCCCGGCCCGGGAGTGGGGCTTGTGGATAACCCGTTTCACACTTCCCAGGCGTCGGCGACCGCCCGGCGCACGTCGCCGAGCAGCTGCGGCAGGGCCTTGGTCTTCGCGATGATGGGGAAGAAATTGGCATCCGACGCCCACCGGGGAACGATGTGCTGGTGCAGGTGCGCGTCGACACCCGCCCCCGCGATCGCTCCCTGGTTCATACCGAGGTTGAAGCCGTCGCAGTTCGACACCGCGCGCAGCACCCTCATGCCGCGCTGGGTGAGCGCGCCGATCTCGGCGACCTCTTCGTCGGTGGCCTGGTCGTACGTCGCGATGTGGCGGTACGGGCACACCAGCAGGTGACCGGAGTTGTACGGGAACAGGTTCAGCAGCACGTACGCCGTCTTCCCCCGCGCGACGATCAGCCCGTCCTCGTCGCTCTTGTCGGGCGCGGCGCAGAACGGACAGGTCTTCTCCATCGGCTCGCGCCCGGCCGAGATGTAGGCCATGCGGTGCGGCGTCCACAGGCGCTGGAACTCGTCGGGCACGCCGGGAAGGGTCGCGGCGTCGACGAGTTCCGCATCGGCCGTGTGCGATCCGGACCCGTCGACGGCGCGCGTCGTAGCGGAATCCGACGACGAGCGCGCCCCGA
Source organism: Microbacterium sp. 16-032 (assembly GCF_041079455.1). Taxonomy (NCBI): domain Bacteria; kingdom Bacillati; phylum Actinomycetota; class Actinomycetes; order Micrococcales; family Microbacteriaceae; genus Microbacterium; species Microbacterium sp. 16-032. The sequence goes on from NZ_JBFYGQ010000011.1 coordinate 24,877, forward strand.
CGGCATCCGGATCGCTCATCACGCCAGGTCCTCCGCGGTGTTCACGAGGGTGCGCTGGGCGATCGCGCCCGTGATGCGCGCGACGGCCTCATCGACCGGGATGCCGTTGAGCTGCGTGCCGTCGCGGAAGCGGAACGAGACCGTGCCGTTGGAGCGGTCCTGCTCTCCAGCGATCAGCATGAGCGGCACCTTCTGCGTGGTGTGCGTGCGGATCTTCTTCTGCATGCGGTCGTCGCTGTGGTCGGCCTCGGCGCGCACGCCCTTGGTCTTGAGGTCGGCGACGATGCCCTGCAGGTAGTCGCCGTACTCGGCGGCCACGGGAACGGCCACGACCTGCACGGGGGCGAGCCACACCGGGAACGCGCCAGCGTAGTGCTCGAGCAGGATCGCGAAGAAGCGCTCGACCGAGCCGAAGAGGGCGCGGTGGATCATCACGGGGCGGTGCTTCTCGCCGTCCGGGCCGGTGTACTCGAGCTCGAAGCGCTCGGGCTGGTTGAAGTCGAGCTGGATGGTCGACATCTGCCAGGTGCGCCCGATCGCGTCGCGCGCCTGCACCGAGATCTTGGGGCCGTAGAACGCGGCCCCACCCGGGTCGGGCACGAGCTCGAGGCCCGACGCCTCGGCGACCTCGCGGAGTGTCTCGGTCGCCTCGGTCCAGAGGGCGTCGTCGCCGATGAACTTCGGGTTGCCCTCCTCCTTCGTCGACAGCTCGAGGTAGAAGTCGTTCAGGCCGTAGTCGCGCAGGGTCTGCAGCACGAAGTCGAGGCTGTGGGTCAGCTCGCCCTTCACCTGGTCGGCGGTGACGTAGATGTGGGTGTCGTCCTGGGTCATGCCGCGCACGCGCGTGAGGCCCGAGAGAGTTCCGCTCTTCTCGTAGCGGTACACCGATCCGAACTCGCTCAGGCGCAGCGGCAGCTCGCGGTAGCTGCGTCCGCGCGAGCGGAAGATCAGATTGTGGAACGGGCAGTTCATGGGCTTGAGGTAGTACTCCTGGCCCTCGCGCGAGACGTGCCCGTCGGCATCCGTCACCTCGTCGAGCACCATCGGGGGGTACATGCCGTCGGCGTACCACTGCAGGTGGCCGCTCGTCATGAACAGGTCGCCCTTGGTGATGTGCGGGGTGTTCACGACCTCGTAGCCGCTCGCGAGCAGGCGCTCGCGCATGTAACGCTCGATCTCGTAGCGGATGATGCCGCCCTTGGGATGGAACACCGACAGCCCCGGACCGATCTCGTCGGGGAACGAGAAGAGGTCGAGCTCCTTGCCGAGTTTGCGGTGGTCGCGCTTGGCCGCCTCTTCGAGGCGGTGCTGGTAGGCGCGCAGTTCGTCCTTGGTGGGCCATGCGGTGCCGTAGATGCGCTGCAGCTGGGGGTTCTTCTCGCTGCCGCGCCAGTAGGCGCCGGCGATGCGAGTGAGGTCCCAGCCGTTGCCGATGAGGCGCGTGCCGGGCACGTGGGGTCCGCGGCACAGGTCTTTCCACGCGGTCTCGCCGTCGCGGGTGACGTTGTCGTAGATGGTCAGCTCGCCGGCGCCGACCTCGACGGACGCGCCCTCCGCGGCCTCGGCCGAGCCGCCCTTGAGCCCGATGAGCTCGAGCTTGAACGGCTCGTCGGCCAGCTCGGCGCGGGCCTCGTCGTCGGTGACGACGCGACGCACGAAGCGCTGGTTCTCGCGGACGATGCGCTCCATCTCCTTCTTGATGACCTTGAGGTCGTCAGGGGTGAAGGGCTCGTCGACCTGGAAATCGTAGTAGAAGCCGTCGGTGACGGGCGGGCCGATGCCCAGGTTGGCCTGGGGCTTGACACGCTGCACGGCCTGCGCGAGGACGTGTGCGGTCGAGTGGCGCAGGATCGAGAGGCCGTCGGCGCTGTCGATCGTGACCGGCTCCACCTGGTCGTCGGCCGTCACGGTCGTGGCCAGATCTTTCAACTCCCCGTTGACGCGCAGAGCGACGACCGAACGGTCGGGGAAGAGGGCGAAGCCATCGGCGGGGAAATCAGTCACAGAACATCTCCTGAAAGGGGTCGTTTCCAGGCTACCGGGCGGGCGTGGTCTCGACGGCACGCAACGTGCCCCATAGTGGAGCGGTGACTTTGGCCATCATCGGCGGCGTGCTCTGGGTCCTCGGGATCATCGCGCTGCTCACCGGCGTCTTCCCCGCCGACGCCGCTCTCGCCGTCGCCGACCGCGTCTGGCCCATCCTGCTGTTCGTCGTGGCCGTGACGATCGTCGCCGAACTCGCCTCGAAGGCGGGGCTCTTCGACGTCGTGGCCGCGCGGTTGGCGAAGCTCGCCCGCGGGCGCACCGCGCTGTTGTGGGTGCTGGTCGTGGCTTTGGCCACCGTCGCCACGGCGTTCCTCTCCCTCGACACCACCGCTGTTCTGTTGACCCCCGTGGTGGTGGCGATGGCGGTGGCGCGAAAGCTGAATCCGCTCCCCTTCGCGTTCGTCACCGTCGTGCTCGCGAACACCGCGTCTCTGGTGCTGCCGGTGTCGAACCTGACCAACCTGCTCGCATCCGATGCCCTGGGCGGGGGCCACGACCCCATCGCCTTCCTCGCGCTCCTCGGGCCGTCGGCGCTCATCGCGATCGTGGTCTCGGTCGTCGTGCTGACGGTCGTGTTCCTCCGCCGGCTGCCGAAGACCTACCCCGATGCGACCGCCCCGGACGTGTCCGACCGCGTCCTCCTGCGCATCTCCGCGGTGGTGACGGTTGCATTGCTGCCCCTGCTGGTCGTCGGGCTCGAACCGTGGATGCCGGCCACGGCCGCCGCGGTGGTGCTCATCGCGGCGTTCGCCTGGCGCGCGCCGCGGGCTCTCGGCATCCGTCTGGTGCCCTGGTCGCTGCTGGTGTTCGCGGGGGGCCTGTTCCTCGCCGTCGGGGCGCTCGAGGCCCTGGGGATCGGGCGCATCACCTCGGTGCTCGCCGGTTCCGGAGATGACCTGGTGTCGCTGTGGCAGCTGGCGGGTGTCGGAGCCCTCGCGGCGAACGGCATCAACAACCTCCCCGCCTACCTCGCCCTCGAGTCGGTGGCGGGCTCCCCCGCGCGCCTCGCGGCGCTGCTGATCGGCGTGAACGCCGGGCCGATCGTCACGCCGTGGGCGTCACTGGCCACCCTCCTCTGGCACGACCGCCTGGTCGCCGCGGGCATCGAGGTGCGGTGGAGTCGGTTCATCCTGCTCGGCGCGATCATCGCGCCGCTGATCCTGTTCCTCGGGGTCCTGCCGCTCGTCTGGTGAGTGTCAGTCCTCGTACGTTCGCGACCAGGCCTTGTGGGGCTCGATGAACCACACGGCCAGGCCCGTTCGCAGACCGTACGCCTCGCCGGTGTACAGCCGCGAGATCCGGTCGACGTAGGGCAGGGCCTCGTCGCCGTCGATCCGTTCGACGGCCACCCCGCGCACGAACGCCATCGAGTAACTGTTGTCGGCGGCGGTGACCGAGACGGCCACGCGCGGGTCACGTTGAAGGTTGCGGTCCTTCAGGGTGTCGACCTCGGTGAACAGCATCAGGCGGTCCCCGTCGACTCCGACCCAGAGCGGGATCGAGTGCGGCGACCCGTCGCGCATGAGCGTCGCGAGGTGCGCGACGGCGTCGGTCTCGAAGTACGGCTTGGTGCGGGTCCAGTCGCTCATGCTCGGTGCAACCGCCGGGGTGGCGGCATCCATTCCCCGGTCAGGACCCGACGGAATGCGGGGCCTGATCGTTCGGCACCTCGCTGAAGACCATTTCCTCGCGACGGCTGCTCTCGCGCGGAACGAATTCGTCGGGCTCGGTGACGACGTACAGGCCGCGGCCAGAGTTCGCGTTGTAGGTCAGCGCGTGCAGCCACGCGGTGCTCAGCTGCGGAGTTCGACTGCCGTGGAACTTGAACACCAGCGACACGTACGGGTGGATGTAGACCGTCGTGCGCCCCCCGCCCGTGCTGATGTCGTCTTTCCAGGTGAACGGGAAGCTCTCGCCGCGACGCACTTTCGCCATGATCACCGCCTGCAGGTGCGCGAGCAGCCGGTCCTCGAAATCGACCTTGATGTTGCCGTCGTAGATGAACTTGCCCATGGTGACTCCCGTCGGTGCCGCCCACGGCCCGGCGCCTCTCGGCGAGAAGTCGAACGCTGAGGTCGGGGGGCGGCGACCGCTTTCTCTGCGTGCACCGTCTCTCGGGATCGACGTTCACGCAAACCCCCTTGCGGGAGATTGCGGTTTCGGGATAAAGCCGGGAGAAAGGCGGAGGGATGCCGCGAATCAGGTGTCGCGCGAGATGCGGATGATGACGCGGTCGCCGGGTTTGCGCTGCAGACGACGCACGAACGCCTCGAAGCCGAGGATCGCGCGGTACTGGAAGCCGTACTTGCGCTTGAGGGCGGCGTCGGCGCGAGCGTCGTCCGTGGCGGGGCCGGCGATCCGGCCGTGCGCCTCGACGCGGATGGCATCCGGTTCGACGGCGCCCATCCTGCTGCAGGGCTGCAGGGTCACGCGCGAATCGTTGCGCAGACGCTTCACCTTGCCCGTGGACCGCTCGCTCGTCACGACCAGCTCGTCGCCGTCGCGCGCGACCCACACCGGGACCGCCACGAGGGCTCCGTTGCGGCGATAGGTGCCGAGCGAGACGAAGGACGAGGCCGCGATCTCGCGCCACAGGGTGTCGGGGACGGTCATGGTCTCACCGTACTGGGCGGTCGCAGCGGCGGCGATGGGTTGCGCCGACGGCCCGCCGCGAGGTCCGAACAGATCGAGAACCCCGGGAACGGATGCCATCTCCTCGATGCGCCCGTGCGCGAAGCCGCCCCAGAGCGCACGGACGCTCCGGCCGACAGCGGTGATCTCGTCGGGGCGCGCGCCGGCGTAGGGCGCGAGCTGCGGCCCGGTCGACTCGGTACCGAAGACGAAGGGCACCTCGATCGCGTGGGAGGCGCGGTAGAGGTCGTTCGCCCGCCACCGGAAGACGTAGCGCAGCGCCGTCCCTCCCGCCCTGCGGTAGTCGCGGGCGAGGCGACGGGCCGGGCGGCCGTAGACGACCGCGTTCATCGCGGTGTCGAGGACCGTGGAGGCGAGGGCGTGCAGCAGCGGCACGGCGCGCAACCCGTCCAGGGCCGTCACGCCGGGAAGGAACAGCCGCGTCTCCTCGGCGGTGACCCCGATCAGCAGGGGAATGCGTGCGGCCCCCTCGAGCCACCTCTCGGCGATCTCGCCGTGGGGAGGCAGGGGGTCGAACCCGGGCTGCGGAGCGAAGGGCATCAGGGAGAACCGTCCGAAACCGCGCGCGGCCTGCATCGCGTCCGCCTGGAGGTGCATCAGATCGTCCGACGGGGTCGCCGGGCTAAGCTGCGCGGTCGCCGCGCTCATCGCCGCCGTGAGGCCGGCGCGCGCACCCATGGTGCCCATGGGTGCGCTCTGCACGATGGCGCGCGAGAACAGCCCCCGAGCGCGGTCGACGGCCATGAGGTGGAGCACGGCGTCGGCGCCCGCGGATTGTCCGAACGCCGTCACGCGGGCCGGGTCTCCCCCGAACGCCGCGATGTTGCGCTGGACCCACTCGAAGGCGGCGAGCTGATCGAGGAGCCCGAGGTTGGCAGGACGCTCCGCTCCGTCACCGAGATAGCCGAGTACGCCGAGCCGGTAGGTGACCGTGACGACGACGACGTGCTGCTCGGACGCGAGGACGGCGGGGTCGTAGACGGGCAGATCGCCCGCACCGCTGGTGTAGCCACCGCCGTGCACCCACACCATCACGGGCAGCGCGGGATCCGCGTCGCCGCGGTCGGCCGGAACGGTGATCGAGAGGTGCTGGCACTCCTCGCGGATCGGGAGGCCGCCGGTCTGGTCGCCGAGAGCGTCGATCAGCGGGGTGGGCGCCTGCGGGGCGGCGGGCGAGGGCTCGAGGGCCTCGAAGACGTCGTCGTCAGCCCGGTCCGGCAGAGGGAGGGGACGACCGAAGCGCTCCGCGCGTGCATACGGGATGCCACTGGCCCGCAGCACCGCACCGTCGCGGCGTCCGCGGATGGGGCCCGTCGGCGGGGTGAAGAGGGGGGCTTCGCTCGTCACGCGTTCTCGCTTCCTGTTCCGCCGAAGCGGTGCGTCGCGCCTGCCGCGGGGGTGGCGGAGGCGTCTGGCCACCCTACTGAGCCGCACCCATGGCCCCGCTGTGCAAGCCGGTCCGCGGACCTCAAAGCCAGCGCAAGATCAGCGCAAGGACAGCGCAAGACTGCGCCGAACGTGTCCCCCAAACGGTGGACACGGCATAGTCTCGTCTCGTTCCCGTCGCCAGGCACTCCGCAGCCCCCCTTACTGGCGGCGGGAACGACCACCCCGGATCTTCGCCCCGCCCGGCGCACCTCTCGGCCCTTCCTCGGCCCGTGCGCAGTGAGCGGAGCGGCGAGAAGCCCCGTGCTTCGGGATGCGAACCGCTACGCGTCGCGTTCGCCGTGCCGGAGCGCCGCCGCGTCGAGCCCGCGCGTGCGTGGTGGCGTGTCTTCGCGTCGAGGATCGCCGGCCGCAGGTGTCGCCTGTCGACCGCTCGGGCTGCGGCGGCCTGTGCGAGGTGGTCCGGAAACGACGAAACCCCCGGCGAACCGGGGGCTTCTTCAGGTGGTGCGCGATACTGGGATCGAACCAGTACACAGCACTGAGGCCCGCTTGCGAGATTCCAGTGCGCAGGCCCGGGAATATCAAGAAAATAGCTGACTCTCGACACTGTTTCGTGGACTAGTGTGGACACTAACGGACAATCGTTAGGCCACGTTAGGCCACGGAGGATGACCATGGCTCGCCCCAAGAAGATCACCGACTCGCTGGGTCGCGAGCGCAAGGCCACGCGCCGCAGCTTCGGCAAGGTCGAGCGCCTGCCGAGCGGGTACTACCGAGCGCGCTACACCGGGCCGGACGGCAAGACCTACAGCGCGCCAATGACGTTCACGACGGTGACCGACGCGGATGCATGGCTGGCGACACAGCGCGCGGCGATTGTTGCCGGTACGTGGACCCCCAGCACCGCACGGGGCGCGCACGAGGCGCAGGCCGACCGCTCGCAGACCTTGGCCGCTTACGCAACCTCCTGGATCTCCACGCGCACGAACGCCCGAGGTGACCATCTGAAGCCCCGCACTCAGGCGGAGTACGAACGCCTCCTGCGTCTGCCCGATCCCGCGCGAGAGGGCGACCAAGGCGGTCCCCTGGCTCCTCTGGCCCTACTCCCCCTGATCGAGATCACCCCGGCGCGCGTTCGGACCTGGCGCGCGAACCTGCTCGCGACCGGCGCGAAGACCCAGACGAGCCGCGCCTATGGCCTCCTCAACGCGATCATGCGCACCGCCGCCGAGGATGACCGGATCATCGACACGAACCCGTGCACGGTCAAGGGCGGTCAGTCCACCCACACCGGAAGAAAGGTTGTCCCCCCGACTGAGACTGAGTTGGAGGCAATCGTCAGCGCGATCACGCCCCGTTTCCGTGCCCTGGTGACCGTGGCCGCATGGGGCGGGCTCCGCTACGGGGAGGCGACCGCACTACGCGCCAAGGATGTGACCGTGGAGCGCGACGAAGCCGGAGGTGTGATCGCCGTCCGAATCAACGTGGGCCGCGCAGTGACCCATTCAGCGGGGCAGGGGTTCGTGGTCGGATCGACCAAGAGTGAGGCCGGTCTGCGCCCCGTGGCGATCTTCGGCCAGGACGCTGAGATCGTGGCCGACCACGTACGCGGCATGATTGGTGACGCGCTCCTGTTCCCCGCCGCAGACGGGGTTTCGTTCCTCTCACAGAGCGCGTTCTGGAAGCATTGGAATGCCGCACGCACCGCCGCTGGACGCCCCGATATGCCCTTCCACGCACTGCGCCACCACTCCGCGACAGCATACGCCGAGGCGGGCGCAACGGCGGCGGAGAACAACGCCCGCCATGGCTGGAGCACTGCCACGGTGGGTATGCGCTACCAGCACGCGACCGACCGCGCCGACCAATTGGCTGCCAGGATGCGCCGTCACACGCCAGCTCGCTAACCCCGCAAAGCAGGGCACAGTTGAAGGTCGGGGCGGCGCTAAGCTCGCGGCATGCCGACGACCGACGATGACCGCGCAGGTGGGAAGGTTTCATGACCAGTTCGCGATTCATGCCTACGTACACCGCTCTCGAACTGACGAACTTCCTGTCTTACAAGTCAGCCCGAATCGAGTTTGACGATCTCGTCGCGTTGATCGGGCCGAACGCGAGCGGCAAGTCCAATCTCGTCGCCGCCCTGAAGTTGCTTCGGGACATCCCGACCTACGGCCTACCGCTTGCTATCGCTCGACGCGGAGGCTACGACCAGTTACGGCACAGATCGCAGGGGCGACCGAACGATCCTGCAATACGTCTGGAATTTCGCTATGGACCCGGGGAGACTGGGTTCTACGAACTCGCTCTCGCTTCGTTGAAAGGAAAGCGCTATCGGGTGAAGCGAGAACGCGCCTTCCTGCCGATCATTGACAATCACCCGGACTCCTTTGTAAGCGACGGTGCGACGGTACATTCCGTCGAGTGGGACAGTGAGACGGATGGCCCGCCGCGCTCCGAGGAACGACGCGTGCCAGTCGCCCCTGGCCAGAGCGCTCTCTCGACCGGAGGCTTCCCAGCCCACCTAATCCAGCTTGCGCTGTCTGGCTTGCAGACCGTGGAGATTCATCCTGCCCGTGTCGGTGAGCTGCAGGAGCCCTCGTCTACGGCGGAATTTGATCCGGTTGGCGCGAACACCGCAAGCGTCTTCGATGCGCTGGATACAGCCGCCCGGGCGAAGATCGTAGAGCAGCTGGCCGCGATTGTCCCAGGCATCGTGCGGATAGAGCCCCGCGTCTACGCGGATAAGCGAACGCTTTTGTTCGTACAGCGAACAGCGCACGGTAACCGCGAATTTCTTGCGAAGCAGATGTCCGACGGTACGCTGCGCGCTTTCGGGATCCTGCTCGCGCTCGCCCAGCCGGAGACACCCGGCCTTATCGTCATTGAAGAGCCGGAAGTGGCCATTCATCTCGGTGCGTTGCAAAGTTTGATCGAGATTCTGCAGGCCGAATCGCGAACCATGCAGGTCGTTCTGACAACCCACAGCGCGGACATTGTTGACGAACTGCCAGTCGAATCCCTTCGAGTAGTGTGGAGCGACACTGAACAGTCGCGTGTTGCGAATGTGAGTGAGCATACGCGGCGAATATTGCGCGACGGCTTGATAACTCCCGGGGCTTTGCTGCGCGCCGATGCCCTCGATCCGGAGTCGTGATCGTGGTCCTTGCGCATGGAGCCCCTCACATTGGACTCGTCGTTGAAGGTCCGGGCGATAAGGGCGCGCTGCCTGTGCTTCTGCGAAAATTCCTGCACGAGAAGGCGGAGTATCGCGAGATTCTCGGAAAGCCAGTCACCCTCAAAGGTAAGGGATCAGCCACCACGCCCGGGGGGCTAGAGGGCTACGTCGCCGCAGCGGCGAGACCAGGCTGCGTCGGGGTCGTGGTTCTGCTGGACGCGGATGATGACGCTTCATGTCAGCTGGGACCGGAGCTGCTAGCCAGGGCGGAGGCGGTCGTCGGCATTCCTGTCGTGATTGTGCTGGCGGAACGCGATTTCGAAGACTGGATCTACCGCTCGGTTGAGACGCTTGACCTTGGATGGGAGGGAGATTGGGACGCAACAAAACGCGGGGGGACCGTGATCGACTCTCTGCTCCCAGATGGTGGCTACCAGAAACCCGTCTGGCAACCGAAGCTGACCCACCGGATGGATATCGAGTTGGCCAGATCTCGTAGTACGAGCCTGAACCGACTGCTGAACAAGGTGGACGGACTAGTCGCCCTCTGCTCGTGACCTGAACCCCCTAGAGTGGACTCAGCGCCCCGTCCGAACGGGGAAGGGCTAGGTGTGGTGATCGACCCAACAGATCCTTCGTTTCTGAACGCGAAGGCTTTGTCATGTCCTCATCCCCAGTTCCTACCGAGTACGTCACGATCTCGCAGGCGGCGAGTGCTCTCAGCCTCTCGACTAAGACCATCCGCCGCCTGATCCAACGCGGCGACCTCGCGGCGGAGCGCATCGGTGCGCGTACGATCCGCATCCCGGTCGCGGCGCTTGCCGCTGTTGGCCGTCCGATGCAGGTCCCCCGCAGTCGCTGACGCCGGTCGCCGTCGCAGCTAACCCGAGGACCGTTCAGGTTGTCGGCCAGATGCGGCGAGCGCCCCCGCAGGGCAGAGAAGAGCCCCCGCGCTGCCGATGGGTAGTTGGTAAGACGCGGGGGCTCCTCGAAGCATAGCCCCGAACTCTCGACCCTGGGTCGAAGGTTGGCGATCAAGCGCGCCGCCCCGCGACCCAATGGGCCGATATGACGAAGTGACCGCCCGGGGCGCAAAGAGATGCCGCCCCCGTCCTGCGAAGACGAGAGGCGGCGAAGAAGGAATCTCTTGTGACCAGCGTAGCTGACGACCCCTCCAACCGCACCGACGAGCACGGGCCACACTGTGACTTATCTTGTGATCGTCCAGCACCTGTGACACCCCCCTCTCCGAGTGCTCACTACCTACGCGAGTACAGCAGTCG
>NZ_JBFYGQ010000012.1:0-5583 GCF_041079455.1 Microbacterium sp. 16-032
GGGGATTGTGCCCGTAAATGCGAAATGGCCACCCAACTTTGGGTGGCCATTTCGACTAAGGGAAGTCCGGCGGTGTCCTACTCTCCCACAGGGTCCCCCCTGCAGTACCATCGGCGCTGAGAGGCTTAGCTTCCGGGTTCGGAATGTAACCGGGCGTTTCCCTCTCGCTATGGCCGCCGAAACACTATTGATGTTTCAAAAACCAACAACGACATGATCATTGTTGAGTTCCCGACCGTACATCGAGAACCACTCAGTGGACGCAAGCACCAAAAACAGGTGTGTTATCAAGTCATCGGCTTATTAGTACCGGTCAGCTTCACGTATTACTACGCTTCCACATCCGGCCTATCAACCCAGTAGTCTGGCTGGGAGCCTCTCACCATAAATGGTATGGAAGTCTCATCTTGAGGCCGGCTTCCCGCTTAGATGCTTTCAGCGGTTATCCATCCCGAACGTAGCTAATCAGCGGTGCTCCTGGCGGAACAACTGACACACCAGAGGTTCGTCCAACCCGGTCCTCTCGTACTAGGGTCAGATCCTCTCAAACTTCCTACGCGCGCAGCGGATAGGGACCGAACTGTCTCACGACGTTCTAAACCCAGCTCGCGTACCGCTTTAATGGGCGAACAGCCCAACCCTTGGGACCTACTCCAGCCCCAGGATGCGACGAGCCGACATCGAGGTGCCAAACCATGCCGTCGATATGGACTCTTGGGCAAGATCAGCCTGTTATCCCCGAGGTACCTTTTATCCGTTGAGCGACAGCGCTTCCACAAGCCACTGCCGGATCACTAGTCCCGACTTTCGTCCCTGCTCGACCTGTCAGTCTCACAGTCAAGCTCCCTTGTGCACTTACACTCGCCACCTGATTGCCAACCAGGTTGAGGGAACCTTTGGGCGCCTCCGTTACATTTTGGGAGGCAACCGCCCCAGTTAAACTACCCACCAGGCACTGTCCCTGAACCGGATCACGGTCCTAAGTTAGATATCCAGAGTGACCAGAGTGGTATTTCAACAATGACTCCACACTCACTGGCGTGAATGCTTCACCGTCTCCCACCTATCCTACACAAGCCACACCGAACACCAATACCAAGCTGTAGTAAAGGTCACGGGGTCTTTCCGTCCTGCTGCGCGTAACGAGCATCTTTACTCGTAATGCAATTTCGCCGAGTTCGCGGTTGAGACAGTTGGGAAGTCGTTACGCCATTCGTGCAGGTCGGAACTTACCCGACAAGGAATTTCGCTACCTTAGGATGGTTATAGTTACCACCGCCGTTTACTGGGGCTTAAATTCTCAGCTTCGCCTTGCGGCTAACCGGTCCTCTTAACCTTCCAGCACCGGGCAGGCGTCAGTCCGTATACATCGTCTTGCGACTTGGCACGGACCTGTGTTTTTAGTAAACAGTCGCTACCCACTAGTCTCTGCGGCCACCACACCCTTTCGGAGCAAGTCCTAATAAGTGGATGGCCCCCCTTCTCCCGAAGTTACGGGGGCATTTTGCCGAGTTCCTTAACCACGATTCTCTCGATCTCCTTGGTATTCTCTACCTGACCACCTGAGTCGGTTTGGGGTACGGGCAGCTAGAACCTCGCGTCGATGCTTTTCTCGGCAGCATAGGATCACCCACTTTTTATCCGCATCGTGTCTCAGCCTCAATGAGTGACGGATTTGCCTATCACTCGGCCTACGCACTTGCACCAGGACTACCATCGCCTGGCTTGGGCTACCTTCCTGCGTCACACCTGTTAATACGCTAGCCGCACCAGCATGGGTTCGAGCGTTCACACGGACGCGTCTCACCCCGAAGGGATCAACAACATTCCGAGCTAGGACTCTTAGCACCACTGGATTAGCTTGGGCGGTTCTTCGCCGGTACGGGAATATCAACCCGTTGTCCATCGACTACGCCTGTCGGCCTCGCCTTAGGTCCCGACTTACCCAGGGAAGATTAGCTTGACCCTGGAACCCTTGGTCTTTCGGAGGACGTGTTTCTCACACGTCTTTCGCTACTCATGCCTGCATTCTCACTCGTGTAGCGTCCACGGCTGGGTCACCCCGCCGCTTCACTCGCCACACGACGCTCTCCTACCCATCAACACGGCTGGACCACGAAGGCCTACCAAAAATGTCAATGCCACAACTTCGGTGGCGTGCTTGAGCCCCGTTACATTGTCGGCGCGGAATCACTTGACCAGTGAGCTATTACGCACTCTTTCAAGGGTGGCTGCTTCTAAGCCAACCTCCTGGTTGTCAAAGCAACTCCACATCCTTTCCCACTTAGCACGCGCTTAGGGACCTTAGTTGGTGGTCTGGGTTGTTTCCCTCTCGACTATGAAGCTTATCCCCCACAGTCTCACTGCTGCGCTCTCACTTACCGGCATTCGGAGTTTGGCTGACGTCAGTAACCTTGTAGGGCCCATCGGCCATCCAGTAGCTCTACCTCCGGCAAGAAACACGCAACGCTGCACCTAAATGCATTTCGGAGAGAACCAGCTATCACGAAGTTTGATTGGCCTTTCACCCCTATCCACAGCTCATCCCCTCAGTTTTCAACCTAAGTGGGTTCGGTCCTCCACGACGTCTTACCGTCGCTTCAACCTGGCCATGGATAGATCACTTCGCTTCGGGTCTAGGACACGCGACTGAATCGCCCTATTCAGACTCGCTTTCGCTACGGCTACCCCACTCGGGTTAACCTCGCCACGTATCGCTAACTCGCAGGCTCATTCTTCAAAAGGCACGCTGTCACCCCTACTAAGGAGGCTCCAACGGTTTGTAAGCAAACGGTTTCAGGTACTATTTCACTCCCCTCCCGGGGTACTTTTCACCTTTCCCTCACGGTACTTGTCCGCTATCGGTCATCTGGGAGTATTTAGGCTTATCAGGTGGTCCTGACAGATTCACACGGGATTTCTCGGGCCCCGTGCTACTTGGGATACTCTTCACGCCAAGAACAGGCATTTCGACTACGGGGTTCGCACCCTCTATGACCGGCCATTCAAAACCGTTCGTCTATACCCTCTTGTCACGTCGATCATTCGGCAGAACAATCAGAAAAGTCCCACAACCCCCAACATGCAACGCCTGCCGGCTATCACACACGCTAGGTTTAGCCTCTTCCGGTTTCGCTCGCCACTACTTACGGAATCGCTTTTGCTTTCTCTTCCTGTGGGTACTGAGATGTTTCACTTCCCCACGTTCCCTCTACCCGCCCTATATATTCAGGCGGGAGTCACCAGGTACGCACGCGCCCTGGCGGGGTTTCCCCATTCGGACACCCTCGGATCAAAACTCGCTTATCAGTTCCCCGAGGCTTATCGCAGATTGCTACGTCCTTCTTCGGCTCCAGATGCCAAGGCATCCACCGTTTGCTCTTAAAGACTTGAAATCACATGAGTTGAATCGTCAAAAAATTGACTAATGATCTTTAAGATCATCTTCACGACACAAACCAAAAGGCTCATGTCGAAGATGCTCGCGTCCACTGTGTAGTTCTCAAAGTACGGGCGGTACCCACCCCAGCCACCGGAACACCGGTACCGAAGCAGGCCCTCGAGGAACAGCCACCAACCACCACCAGCCATACGACTGACGCGATCAGCGCCCGGCCCCTCAGGACCCAACAGCGTGCATGTATCGACAACTCCGAACCAGATCGTTCCAGTGGCAAGCCACGTACTAAACCCGAGAACCTCGTCCCCGACACCAAGTCAAATGTTCCACCCATGAGCTAACCGGCAGACACATTCGGTCTGATCCGGCGCCTGAACAACCCCATTACAGGGCGTCAGATGCTCCTTAGAAAGGAGGTGATCCAGCCGCACCTTCCGGTACGGCTACCTTGTTACGACTTAGTCCTAATTACCGATCCCACCTTCGACGGCTCCCTCCACAAGGGTTGGGCCACCGGCTTCAGGTGTTACCGACTTTCATGACTTGACGGGCGGTGTGTACAAGACCCGGGAACGTATTCACCGCAGCGTTGCTGATCTGCGATTACTAGCGACTCCGACTTCATGAGGTCGAGTTGCAGACCTCAATCCGAACTGGGACCGGCTTTTTGGGATTCGCTCCACCTCACGGTATTGCAGCCCTTTGTACCGGCCATTGTAGCATGCGTGAAGCCCAAGACATAAGGGGCATGATGATTTGACGTCATCCCCACCTTCCTCCGAGTTGACCCCGGCAGTATCCCATGAGTTCCCACCATTACGTGCTGGCAACATAGAACGAGGGTTGCGCTCGTTGCGGGACTTAACCCAACATCTCACGACACGAGCTGACGACAACCATGCACCACCTGTTTACGAGTGTCCAAAGAGTTGACCATTTCTGGCCCGTTCTCGTATATGTCAAGCCTTGGTAAGGTTCTTCGCGTTGCATCGAATTAATCCGCATGCTCCGCCGCTTGTGCGGGTCCCCGTCAATTCCTTTGAGTTTTAGCCTTGCGGCCGTACTCCCCAGGCGGGGAACTTAATGCGTTAGCTGCGTCACGGAAACCGTGGAATGGTCCCCACAACTAGTTCCCAACGTTTACGGGGTGGACTACCAGGGTATCTAAGCCTGTTTGCTCCCCACCCTTTCGCTCCTCAGCGTCAGTTACGGCCCAGAGATCTGCCTTCGCCATCGGTGTTCCTCCTGATATCTGCGCATTCCACCGCTACACCAGGAATTCCAATCTCCCCTACCGCACTCTAGTCTGCCCGTACCCACTGCAGGCCCGAGGTTGAGCCTCGGGATTTCACAGCAGACGCGACAAACCGCCTACGAGCTCTTTACGCCCAATAATTCCGGATAACGCTTGCGCCCTACGTATTACCGCGGCTGCTGGCACGTAGTTAGCCGGCGCTTTTTCTGCAGGTACCGTCACTTTCGCTTCTTCCCTGCTAAAAGAGGTTTACAACCCGAAGGCCGTCATCCCTCACGCGGCGTTGCTGCATCAGGCTTTCGCCCATTGTGCAATATTCCCCACTGCTGCCTCCCGTAGGAGTCTGGGCCGTGTCTCAGTCCCAGTGTGGCCGGTCACCCTCTCAGGCCGGCTACCCGTCGACGCCTTGGTGAGCCATTACCTCACCAACAAGCTGATAGGCCGCGAGCCCATCCCAGACCGAAAAATCTTTCCAAACACGACCATGCGATCACGTCTCATATCCAGTATTAGACGCCGTTTCCAGCGCTTATCCCAGAGTCCAGGGCAGGTTGCTCACGTGTTACTCACCCGTTCGCCACTGATCCACCAAGCAAGCTTGGCTTCACCGTTCGACTTGCATGTGTTAAGCACGCCGCCAGCGTTCATCCTGAGCCAGGATCAAACTCTCCGTAAAAAAAGAAATGCATACAACCACCGGGAAAACGGGGCCGCAGCGAGTTTGAAACTGACCAAAGAAAAACATCATTACTGACGAATTTCACGCCAACCCCCGGAAGGGTTGGACTTTGATCCAAAGGAATTTCTCGCGATCCGAAGACCGACGAGGAATAAATTGGCATTTGACAAGTGCACGCTGTTGAGTTCTCAAGGAACGGACGCACCCACAGAAACGATCTCTCGACCTACCCGTGAGGCAGTTCACTTC
>NZ_JBFYGQ010000001.1:0-777527 GCF_041079455.1 Microbacterium sp. 16-032
GCACGCTGTTGAGTTCTCAAGGAACGGACGCACCCACAGAAACGATCTCTCGACCTACCCGTGAGGCAGTTCACTTCTATATGTCCACCATGGCGACACGCCAATAACTTCTCGCAAAACCCCAGAAAGGGTATCGCTGCAGTAAGGGTGTGTGCCGATTGGCAGGATCCCAACTCTAGACCAAAGAGTCGAAACTCTCAAGTGCTGATGTTGGGGGCCGTTCGCTGCTTGAGAGGACGCGGGGCCTTTCGGCCGCTCCGCTCTCCCCTGTGGGGCGAACAGGTAATAAGTTACGCGGGAACGACCGACGCGTCGAATCCAGGCACGTCCCGGGCGTGTCGCGCTCGTTCGAGAAAGCACGACGCGAGTCAGAGATACCTGTCGGGCCCTCCCCACCCGCCGACCCAGGCTTCGAGGTGCGGCCGCGCGCCGACGATGTGTGCGCCGTCCACGCGCACCCTCACGGTATCGAGCGCGTCATCCGTACCCCAGCGCTTCGCGCGACGACGCGCCCGTCGATTCACCGCGCGGCCCACGGTCTCTCCCCCGCCGGAGACGAACACGACCCCTCCGACGTCGGCACCCGACAGCAGCGTGAGAGCCCTCGCGAATGGGGCGGCATCCAGGACCACGATCGGCTGCTCGAGCTCGATCGTCACCCGGGGATCGACGCCCCCCGCGGGTGCCACCCGCGGGTCGGCCGCGAGCAGGGGGTGGTCTGCGGCATCCGTCACGACGCGCAGATGAGGAAGGGCCGCGAGCAGGGAGTCCACGGAGAGGAAGGCGGCATCGGCGGGGATCCCCGTGGGGAGATGTACTTCCACGTCGATGGCTCGTGACAGCAATCCACGGGGCCGCGACCCTTCGATCGGGATCTTCTCGGCCAGGCTGAGAGTCTGCCTGTTGCCCTGCGCGGCGTGCTCTTCGGGGCGGCCGGCCCAATCGGGACCGGCGTGCCAGGCCACGGCATCCGGAACATGAGCGAGCACTCCCCCCGCCTGCCACGCACGGTGCGCCCACTCCCAGTCTTCTCCGCCGTAGGTCGAGAACGTCTCGTCGAACCCGCCTACCTCGTCGAAGAAGGCCCGGGAACACGCGAGTACCGCGCTGATGACGTGGCGGTACGACCGGTCGTCGGCGTCGAGCAGATTTCGACTCGCGGCGTAGGCGTCGCGGAGCCAGGCCGGCTCGGTCAACTCGCGAACCGGGCCGAGCGCGGCGATCGGCGCGTCGACGCTCGCTCCCGCCAGGTCGGCGTGACGCCGTCGCCCCACGGTCACCGCCTCGAGGAGCAACGCGGGCAGGCGCGTGAGCCGGCGAACGTAATCGGGCTCCGGCGTCGTGTCGGCATCGAGGAAACACAGCACGTCACCGGATGCCGCCGCTGCTCCGAGGTTCCGCGCCGCGGCGGCGCGGAAGCCGCGGTCTTCCTGACGGACCAGACGCACCCCCGCGGGCACGACCGGTGTCTCGGGCGAACCGTCGTCGGCCACGATGACCTCGAGACGGTCAGCCGGGTGGTCCTGCCGAGCGAGCGCGGTGAGGGTGCGCTGCAGCTCGGTCGGCTGGGCGTAGTGCGTGACGATCACGCTCACGCGCGGAGGCTCGGGCTCGCGGTGGGCGAGCAGGTCCCAGCGATTGCCAGGGACCCACGGCATCCGGTCGTTCCAGGTGTCGCTCATGCGGTGAGGGCTCCCCACCACTCCAGATAGGCGCGAGCGGCGTCGGTTCGTCCAAAGGGCACGGGATGGATGCCGTGCCACGTGCTGTCGCCGGTGGCGCGCGCGAAAGCGATGGCGTCGGCGAGGCCCGCCTCGTCGACCGTGCTCACCGTGCCGGGGCGGAGAGCGGCCATCTCGTCCACGTACCGGTTGCGCAGGGCGAGGGGGCGACGTCCCCAGCCGATCCACGAGGCGAGGGAGCCGGAAGCGGAGACATGGCGGTGCGCGATCACGGGGACGGCGATGCGCCGGACGCGGGAAGCCATGTCGGCCTCGTCGAGCCAACCGGTGACCTCGACGGCGAGCCCGGCTGCCGCGGCCCGCCCGACGAAGGCGGAGAGGTCGTCGGCATGCCCGTCCGAGGCTCGACCGAGCACGGTCAGCCTCTTCAGGCCCGCTTCTGCAGCGGCAGCGAGCGCCTCGTCGTGCCCCTTGCCGGGGTAGAAGTAGCCGAGCACGCCGACGGACTCGTCGGGAACGGGGCGCTCTCTGACCGGCGAGGACTCCACCGGCAGGGGAACGACCTCGACCGGGCCGGTCCAGACTCCTTCTTCGCGGAGAAGGCTGCGCTCGTGGGCGCTGTTCACGGCGACGCCCACGGCCGCCTCCGTCACCGCGCGGTAGAACGCCCGGCGACGCGGGAGGTTGCGCGGTCCGTCGGAGGACTGGGGCACGTCGTGGAGGGTGACGGCGAGCGGGTGGCGCCGCGCCAGCTCTCGGACGCGCTCGGTGGCCTCCTCGGGAGAGGCACCCCACAAACGATCCGTGACGTGAGCGTGCACGGGGGTTCCGGGGACGAGCTCGGCGATCGCGTCGGGGGTCACGACGCGGGTCCCGGGGCTCTCGCGCTGCACCTCGACCGCGATCTCGCGGGCGTAGACGGCGACCCCGTGCGGCCCGGGCTGGGCGAGGAGCACGGGGGTGGCATCCATCCCCGGTGTCGAGGCGGTCACGCCGCGGCCGCCCAGGTGCGCAGGAGCGGTGTCATGCGCTCGACGACGGCGGCGAGAAGGGCGGGCCGTTCGCGGTAGTAGGCGAGGTGCGCCTCTCGCACGACAGCCGCGGCGAGGGTTTCGCCGGCCACGATCCAGTCCTCCCGGGGGGCCTCATCGAGCGCCCACGCGCCGACGACCCAGGATTCGAGCGGCGCACGCACCGAGGCGAGGATGGGGCGTCCGGGATCCACGGCGCCGCCCGGGTTTCCCAGAGCCGCGGCGATGCGCTCCCCGAGCGGCAGGAAGACGGCGTTGCCCGGATGATTGACGGTCCGCATCAGGTCGGCGACGACGGGGACGAAGAGGTCGGATGCCACGATGTCGAGCCCCCTCCCCTCGCGGCGCCGCAACTCGGCGACGGAGGCGTCGGCGATCGAGCGGACGGCGGCCGGGGGAAGCATCGCGGGGACCGAGAGCCCCGACGCCTCGGCGACGGTGCGCACGTCGTGATAGGCGACCAGCGGCGGGTCCTCGGGGAACGCGGGAAGGCGCAGGACGGCGTGGAAGGGATGCAGTCCCGCGTACCGGATGGCGGGGACGGTCACCGACCGGGCGCCGCCGGGAAGCGACCCGCGCAACTGCGCGGTGCCCAGGGGCAGGCCACGGTAGTCGTCGCGAATGGGCTGGGCGACCAGGAACGCCGCCTTCGAGAGCAGCGCGTGCAGTCGAGCGGTGTCGGCGGCGTCGAGCTCGTGCACGGCAGGCACCCGGATGGCGGGCAGCGCGTCGGACGAGATGACGAGGCGCAGGGACTCGGCCTGGCAGTTGCCGACGACGATGCCGTAGCCCGCGGGCGGCGCCTCATCGCCGAAGAAGGCGGCGTAGTGCGCTCGGCGCGCTATCACCGCGTCCCCGTGATCCGCAAGGCTTCCCAGCCTCGCCGTCTCGCCGCCCATGATGAGGAACGTATCCGTCGGTGCCATTGTCGTCACAACCGCCCCGTTGCATTGCGATGTGCCTGGTGATGCGGTACGCGCATCCCTACGCACGCAACGCTTCGAGGAGGAGAAGATCGTCACCACCGTCCCCCCGGTCCGGGTCGCGGCCGTTCCCTCGGCCCATCCGTACGTCACCGCCGTCGCGGACCCTGCCAGCGTGCGGCTTCTCGCCGACCCGCCCTCGCCCGGCGCACCCGCCGGTCAGTGGTGGCCGCCCCAGGTCCTGCTCCCCGAATGGCTCGAAGCGCACGCCGCGGAGTTCGACCTCGTGCACGTCCACTTCGGAATCGAGTCCTACACCGCGGACGAGCTCGCGCTCACCGTCGCCGCACTCGAGCGTCTGGGCAAGCCGCTGGTCTACACGGTGCACGATCTCGAGAACCCGCAACTGTCGTCGCAGGACGCCCACCGGGCCGGTCTCGCGGTGCTGGCGCACGCCGCCGACGAGCTGATCACCTTGACGGCTTCCGCTGCCGACGAGGTGGCCGCGATCACCGGGCGCACAGCCACCGTGGTCGCCCACCCCACACTGCTGGGGGAGGCGGAGCGACCGGCGGGCACCGCCCACGACACCGTGCGCGTCGGCGTCCATCTGCGAGACCTCCGGCCCAACATCGACGGCGTCGCGACCACGGCGACACTCGTGCGCGCGATCGCGGACCTGCGGGCGCAGGGCGCGCGGATCGAAGGCGTCGTGCGCATGAACGAGCGCGTCCGCGACGAGGAGGCCGCGGCATCCATCGTCCTCCTCGCCGAGGGATGCGACGGCGTACGCATCGAGAGAGGGCCGCGGCAGGACGACGACGAACTCGCCGCCTGGCTCGCGGATCTCGACGCGTGCCTGCTCCCCTATCGCCACGGCACCCAGTCGGGCTGGGCCGAACTCTGCTACGACCTGGCCGTGCCGGTGGTCGGGACCCGTGTGGGGCACATGGCGGCTCAGCATCCGACCGACTTCCACACCTTCGACCTCGGCGAACCGCTTTCGCTCGAGTGCGCCGTCATCGACGCCACGAATCCCGCCTGGTCGGTGCCCGGCTCGCGCCGACGCGCGGCCGAGATCGAGCGCCGACGAACCGAACGCCTCCGCGAGCTCGAACACGTGCGCCACGCGCACGTCGAGGTGTACCGCAGAGTCCTCGCACGGGAGCTCGCGGCATGATCCGCGACCAGCGCCCCCTGCGCGTGCTCGTCGTGGCCCCCTCGCGCTACGCGCTTCGCCAGCCGCACGCCGGCGGCCTCGAAGCGGCCGTCTGGGACCGCGTGCGCTGGCTGCGGGCCCGCGGTCACGATGTGACCCTGTGCGCCGCCGACGGCTCGGACTTCCTCGGCGACACGGACGAGTTCCGCCTGCCGACGCCCGAGTGGACCCGCCCCGAGGATGCCTCGGACACCGACTACCCGTCGGGGTACGCCGCCGCCGTCGACGCCGCCTTCGACGCCGCGCGCGACCGCTTGGTCGCCGACCGCCACCTCTTCGACGTCGTCGACAACCACAGCCTGCACCCGGCCCCCATCCGGTGGAGTCTCGAGGCCGACATCCCCGTCGTCACGACCCTTCACACCCCTCCGCTCGAGCCACTGCTCGAAGCGGCCGCGGAGGTGCGCGACAGCTCCCACCGCTTCGTCGCGGTGAGCCAGGCCACCGCCCGCGCCTGGTCGGTCGAGGGCGTCGACGCGTTCGTCTTCCCCAACGGCGTCGACACCGAACAGTGGACCCGCGGCGACGGCGGACGATCGTGGGTGTGGTCGGGGCGCGTCGTGCCCGAGAAGGCCCCGCACCTCGCCATCGAGGCCGCCCGCGAGGCGGGCGCGCACATCGTTCTGGCGGGCCGTATCGGCGACGTGGACTATTTCGAGCAGGAGATCGTGCCGCGCCTCGGCGCGCACGCGCGGTACGTCGGCCCTCTGCGACAGCCCGACCTGTGCCGCCTCGTGGGATCGTCGGCGGTTGCTCTCGTCACCCCGATGTGGGAGGAGCCGTTCGGCCTCGTCATCGTCGAGGCCCTCGCCACCGGAACGCCCGTCGCCGCGTTCGACATCGGCGGGGTATCCGAGGTGGTGGCCGGGATCCCGGGAACCACCACGGTCATGCCCGGAGACGTCGTCGCTCTCGCCAAGGCCGCCACGCAGCTGGCCGAGACCGGTGCGCGCGAACCCCTCACCCGCGTGTGGACGCGGCGCGCGACCATCCGCCAGCACTCGCTCGTTCAGCGATACCGCGAGGTCGAACGCGTTCTCGCCCACAGCGCGCAGCCGGTTCCCGCCCGCCGGATGCCGGCGGTGTCGTGGTGATCGGCTGGTACATCCACCACCACGGCTTCGGCCACCTCTCGCGGTTCCTCGCCGTGGCGCCGCACCTGCGGGAGCCGGTCGTGGCGTTCTCGTCGATGCCGCGGCCCGCGGGGCTGCCCGCCGACATCGAATGGATCGATCTGCCCCCGGACGCCGATCCCTTCGAATCCGCGGACGGCACCACCGTCGACCCGCGTGACGCCGAGCCGACCGCGCGGGGCGCCCTGCACTGGGCCCCGCACGACCACCCCGGGCACCGCGCCCGCCTGGCGGCCATCGCCACCACTGCCGCCGCGCGGGACCTGCGGGCGTTCGTCGTCGATGTGAGCGCCGAGGTGGTCGCGTTCGCGCGCCTCCTGGGGCTGCGTACGATCGCCGTGACCCAGCCGGGCGCGCGCACCGATGCCCCGCACGCCCTCGCCTACTCCCTCGCCGATCGCATCGTCGCTCCGTGGGCGCACGGGGCCGTGGCGACCCCGGCACTGTCGGAGCACTCCGACCGCGTCATGTGGACGGGTGGGATCTCGCGCTTCGACGGGCGCGATGTCGACGGCCCGCGCGACGAGCGGAGCGTGCTGCTGCTCGGCCGGATGCTCGACGACGACGCCCGTCACGAGGTCGTCTCGCTCCTGCGCGATCGCGGATGGGAGGTCACCACCGTCGGTCACGACGCCGCGTCGCGCATCGACGATCCGTGGCCGCTCCTGACCCGCAGCACGGTCGTGGTCAGCGCCGCGGGGCAGAACAGCGTCGCCGATCTCGCGGCATCCGGCGCCCGCACCGTCGTGATCTCGCAGGAGCGCCCCTTCGACGAGCAGCACCACACGGCCGAGGCCCTCGAACGCTGGGGTCTCGCTCGGCGGGCGGCGGCGGGAATCGCCCCCGCCGACCTCGTCGACCTCGTCGAACGAGCCGCCCGCGACGCGCCGGACTGGTCGCGGTGGCAAGTCGCAGGCGGCGCGCGCCGCATGGCTGCGGCGGTCGAGGCGGTCCTCCCGTGAGGACCGCCGTCATCACGGTCGCCTCGGCCGCACGCCGAGAGCACCTCGAGCGGCAGCGACGCATCCTCGCGGAGGTTGCCGGCGAGATCGTGCGCGTCGAGGCGTGGCTCGACGAGACGCCCCCGGAGGACGCCCCGGATGCCGAGACCCTCACGCTCCATGTGCCGCCGGGGCCGCACGGTCTGCGCGTGGGCGAGGGGCGGAACCGCGCCGCTGCCGCCGCCCTCGGAGCGGGAGCGGAACTGCTGGTCTTCCTCGACGTCGACTGCCTTCCCGGCGCGGGGCTGCTCCCCGCCTACCGGGCAGCCGCGTTGGCGCACCCCGACGCCGTGCTCTGCGGAGCGGTGACGTACCTCTCGAGCGTGCAGCGCCCGGATACGGCATCCGATCTGCCCTTCCTCGTCCGACCGCACCGCGCCCGCCCCGCCCTTCCCGCGGGTGGGACTCGCGCCGCGTCACGCGACGAATACGACCTGTTCTGGTCGCTGTCGTTCGCGGTCACCGCCTCGACCTGGAACCGCATCGGCGGCTTCCATCCCGGCTACGAGGGATACGGCGCCGAAGACACCGACCTCGCCTGGACCGCGCGCGAAGCCGACGTCGAGATGCGGTGGGTGGGGGGTGCGGACGCCTTTCACCAGTGGCATCCGGTGTCTTCTCCGCCCTGGCAGCACCTCGACGACATCCTGCGCAACGGGGCGACCTTCCACGAACGGTGGGGGTCGTGGCCGATGGGCGGGTGGCTCGACGCGTTCGCCGCGGCCGGGGCGATCGAGCGGCGCGGCGACGGCTGGGGGCGGGTGCGCTGAGCGGTCGGCTCAGCCCACGACGCTCCGCAGCGCATCCACGATCCGCGTCGCGCGCGGGTCGTCAGCCTCCATCCAGTTGGTGACGAACGCGAATCCGACCCGGGAATCGAGGTCGGCGAAGGCGACCTGGCCTCCGGCGCCGTCGTGGCCGAAGCTCGAGGGGCCGAGGTAGCGGCGGGCCTCGGAATCGAGCTGGAACCCGGCGGCCCAGCGCGGCCACGGCGCGGGCGCCGCGAAGACCGGTGCACCCGCCGTGCGTTCGCGCGTGACGACCTTGAGGGTGTCGTCCTGGAGCAGACGGACGCCGTCGGTCTCGGCCACCGTGGCCGACCACATCGCCGCCAGCGCGCGCGCGGTCGCGACCGCCCCCGCACCGGGGATGACGGCTTCGCGCACGTCGTCGGCGTTGAAGCCGTCATCGGCGGTGACGAGCGTCGCCGGCAACGCTCCGCCGAGGGTCATCGCGCGGTCCAGCCAGTCGATCGTCGCCGGATCTCGTTCGGCCGCCTGCCGGGCCACGAGGGCGTCGAGCGTCGGACCGACGCGCAGATGAGCGGCGGATGCCGTGACCTCGGCCGGCATCCCGAGCCACGCCCCGCCTCCCACGGCCTCGGCCATCGCCGCGAACGCGTCGCCGGGGGCGACGCCGCCCGCGCGCCGCACGATCTCGCCCGACAGCCAACCGTGGGTGAGCGCGTGATAGGCCCACCCGTCACCCGGCCGCCACAGGGGCTCCTGGTCGGCGACGATCTGCGCCATCGCCGCGAAATCGAGCAGCTGCGCGCGCGTGACGTCGACGCGCGGAGCGGAGACTCCTGCCCGGTGCGCCAGGGCGTCGCCGACGCTCACCCGGTCTTTGCCGTGCGCGGCGAACGCGGGCCAGATGTCGGCGAGCGGGCGGTCCAGATCGAGCCGGCCGGCTTCGACGAGCCGCGCCGCCAGGATCGACATGAGCCCCTTCGTGCACGAGAAGACCACCGTCGGGGTATCGCGCTCCCAGGGCCGGCCGTCGCGACTGTCGGCGATCCCGCCCCAGAGGTCGACGACCGCGCGTCCGTCGACGTGCACCGCGAGAGCGCCGCCCATCTCGGGCAGCCCCTCGAACGCCGCGGCGAAGGCCTCACCGACCACGTCGAAACCGGTCGAGACGGTCCCCTGCACCGCGGTCATCGTCCCGCCTCCGCCACGACGAGGCGATCGTCGTCCCACCGCAGCGGCAGCGGATCGGAGAGGGTTCCGACGAAGACCCCGTCGGTCGTGACGTTCTCGAACGCGAGCATCACGGCTCGGCCCTCGGCGTCAGCGGCGACACGGCCGCTGTACAGGCGCTCGTCGGCGACGAGACGCGCGCGCTCGACCGGATACGGCCCGCGCGGATCATCGAGGGCGACGGCCCAGATGCCGCCGGGCTGCCCCTCGCGCTCCCCCGCCAGGTGCGCGGCGTCGCACGAGAACACCAGCGCCCACCGGCCCGCGATCTGCACGACCTGCGGCACTTCGAGGTGCGCGAAACCCGCGCCGGGGACGCTCCGCGGGGGGCGGACCTCCCAGTGGTGCAGGTCAGCGGACCACGCGTGGCCGATGACCCCCCGATCACGCTCGCGGCCGTCGCGGGAGCGGGCGGTCACGAGCATGTGCCACCCGTCGTCGTCGGGATCGGCGAACACCCACGGGTCGCGCCACGCCTCTTCGTGCCAGGTTCCCGCGTCGAGGGTCTCGTACCAGCGAGGATCGGCAGCGATCACGACCTCCGGATCCTTGACCCACGTGGCGAGGTCGGTCGAGGCCGCGGCGAGCACCGTCTCGACGTTGGTGATCTCGCCGTCGCGGAGGAATCGCGAGCCCGTGTAGAACATGCGCCAGTCGGCATTCGCCCCCACGATGCTCCCGGT
The DNA here is from genome assembly GCF_041079455.1 of Microbacterium sp. 16-032. Classification (NCBI taxonomy): domain Bacteria; kingdom Bacillati; phylum Actinomycetota; class Actinomycetes; order Micrococcales; family Microbacteriaceae; genus Microbacterium; species Microbacterium sp. 16-032. The sequence goes on from NZ_JBFYGQ010000001.1 coordinate 9,652, forward strand.
CCAGGTGGCCGTGGCATCCGGAGCATCGCCGCCCGATGGCTCGAGCACCGTTCCGTGCACGGTCCACGAACGCAAATCGTCGCTCGTGGCGTAGCCGACGCTGGCGTTTCGGTGACGCAGGTCGGGGTCACCGAGGCTCATCGGTGCCTGCAGGAACATCATGTGGTGGGTGTCGCCGTCGCGGGCGAGCCAGAAATCCCAGACCCAGTGGTCGGGCAGCGTAAACGTCATGAGATCCGTTTCGAGAGGAGGAGGGGCGATCAGCCCTTGACGGCGCCCTGCACGAGCGCGCGGATGAACTGGCGCTGGAAGACGAGGAACAGCAGCACCGCGGGGGTGATGATGATGAGTGCGCCGGCGTTGAGCAGGGGAATGCTCAGGGAGTACTGACCCTGGAAGAACGTCAGCGCGCCCGCCACGGTGCGCTGCAGGGGGTCGGCGATGAGCACGACCGGCAACAGGAACTGGTTCCACGTCCAGATGAACAGCAGGATGGCCAGCGCCGAGAGGGCGGGAGCGGCGAGCGGCAGCTGGATGCTGCGGAACTCGCGCCAGATCGAGGCGCCGTCGACCCGCGCGGCCTCGGAGAGTTCGCGCGGCACGTTGATGAAGTGCGCACGCATCCAGAAGACGCCGAACGGCATGTACAGCCCGATCAGCGGGAAGATCACAGCCCACGGGGTGTTCACGGTGCCCATCGACTGCGCCTGGTAGTACAGCGGGATGATCAGCGCCTCGAACGGGATCGTGAGGCCCAGGACGAAGAAGACCAGGATGCCGCGGCCGAAGCGCACCTGCAGCGACCCCAGCGCGAAGCCGGCGAGGGTGGCCGCGATGAGGCTCGCCGGCACGACACCCAGCACGATGACCAGGCTCGAGCCCATGAGCTGCCAGACGTGACCCGTCTCGAACGCGGTGGCGAAGTTGCCCCACTGCGGATCGGTGGGCCAGGTCAGACCGGTGGGATTGCGGTCGGCCGGCTGCAGCGCGGCGGAGAACATGCTGATCAGGGGCAGCAGCGTCACGATCGCGGCGACGCTGAGAAGGACGATGCCGAGCAGGCGCTCGGTGCGGCTGGCGATCACGAGTCGCTCGCTCTCGAGAGGCGTTGGATGGGGAGCACGACCACCAGCACCAGCACCATCAGCACGATGCCGAAGGCCGAGGCCAGGCCCACGTCGCTCTGGGTGAACCCGATGCGGAAGATCGACAGGCCCGGCACGAGCGTCGCGCGGCCGGGACCGCCCTGGGTGGAGGTGTAAATGATGTCGAAGCTCGACAGGGCGGCGATCACCGTGACGGTGACCAGCACCGCGATCTCCTGACGGAGCCCGGGCAGGGTGATGGTGAAGAACTCGCGCCACCAGCCCGCGCCGTCGAGGCGGATCGCCTCGTACAGCGACACGTCGATCTTGCCGAGACCGGTCAGCAACAGCACGGTGCACAGGCCCGTGAGCACCCACGAACCGATGAGTCCCACCGCCGGCAGGGCCGTGCCGTAGTCGGCGAGCCACGGGCGGGTGATCCAGCCGAGGCCGAGCCACCCGAGGATCTGATTGACCGCGCCGGTCTGGGCGTACATCCACGACCAGGCGATGCCGGCGGCGGCGAGGGGGATGATCTGCGGCAGAAAGAGAACCGTCTGGGCGGTGGCCGCGAAGGCTTTGTTCCGGATGCCGCGGATCAAGGTCGACAGCACGAGACCCAGCCCCACCGGGATGAAGGTGAAGAAGGCGATCAGGATGAAGGCGTTGCGGATGGCCCCGAGCAGGTCGGGGTCGGTGAAAACGGTGAGGTAGTTGTCGACGCCGACCCAGCGGGCGACGCCGATGCCGTTCCAGTCGTAGAACGAGTACTGCACGCCTTGGATGAGGGGCCACACCACGAACGCGACGTAGAAGCCCAGGGCAGGAACCAGCAGGAGCCACCCGACGAGGGCCGCCCGCCGGGCCACCGCGCGTGCGGCGGCCCGGCGAAGGGGTGCGGTCGTCGTCGCCGCATCGGCGTCGGCGGTTCGGGGGGCCGCCGCGACGGCGACCGCACGATCGGTCATTACTTGCCGACCTCGCTCTCGTAGAACTTCTGCACCCGGTCGACGAAGTCCTGGCCGGTGATCTGGCTGGTCACCAGCAGCTGCGACTCGGGGATGATCGAGCCGGCGTAGATGCCCGCCGTGGTGTTGGCCATGAAGTCGACCTGTCCGTTCTCGGCACCGATCTGCGCCGACATCTTCAGCGCGTTCTCGATCAGCGAGCCGGACTCGACCTTCGGCAGCTCCTGGGCCGGGTCGCCGCCGGGAGAGGCGCCCGTGACGTCGACGATGATCTGACGCGCAGTGGGGTCGGTGTGCACCCAGTTGAGGAAGTACACGATCTCGTTGATGTGCGGGGACTTCGCCGCGACCGAGAACGAGTTCGCCGCACCCATCGCGACGTGGTCGGCGCCCTTTTCCGCCGGCGGGACGAGGAAGAACTCGACGTTGGACCCGAGGGCTTTCTGGTAGTTCGCCGCCTCCCAGTTGCCGTTGAACGTGAACAGCCCCTCGCCCGCCGAGAAGCGGCTGGTGAAGGTGAAGTAGTCGATCGCGTTGATGTCGGAGGGGAAGTAACCGGCATCCGCCCACTTGCGCACGAGCTCGGCACCCTGCACGTTGCCGGATTCGTCGTAACGCGCGCCGGGCTCGTTGAACATCCACGACAGGAACTGGTCCTTGTCGACGTACTGGTTCATCGCGGCCTGCACCACGAAGTTGACGACGCCGTCCTTGTCGCCGGCCATGATCGGCAGGACTCCCCCGGCTTTCGCCTTCGCCATGTCGTCTTCGAGCTCAGCGAGGGTCTGCGGCGGGGAGTCGATGCCCAGCTGGTTCGCGAGGGTCGTGTTCATGTAGATGCCGGTGATGCTGTACCCGAGGCCGAGCTGGTAGAGCGAGCCGGATCCGCGTACGCCGTCCGCGCTCATACGCAGCGGCGCGAGCTGGGACGCCGGCCAGGTGCTCCAGCCGTACGCGTCGAAGTACGGGTCGAGGTTGGCCACGAGGCCGTCGCGCACCGTGTCGCCCAGGGTCGGGAGGCGGATCAGGTCGGGCGGGGTGGAGCTGGCGAGGAGCTTCGGCGCGTTCGCGGTGAGGTTCTGGAACGTGTCGCGGTTGATCGTGAACGTCACATTGGGGTGCTGCTTGGTGAATTCCTCGGTCAGCTTGTCGGTGACCGGGAATCCCGTCTCATCGGCGATCGTGAGCTGAACGGGGTCACTGGTGAGCTCTGTACTCACCTGGGTATCGGTCTGTGCGGCGGGAGCGGAGCTGCCGGGTGCGCATCCGGTCAGCGCGGCGCCGGTCAGACCCGCGATGGTCAGCAGCGCCAGGGATGCCCCTCTGCGACGGCGCGGGGAACGGGGGTTCATGTCGACTCCTTCGTCAATGCTGCGTAGCCGGCGCTCGGGTGGTTCCGGCGTCGGACTTTCTGGTGCGCTATCCTTTGCTGAAAGGATTTAGCAGCATCATTTACGCAGACGTCCGTGACGCTGTCAAGATCACTGCGAAGATCGTTACCGCGGCACCGGCGCCGCAGAACGGGGAGCATCGATGGGCAAGAGAGTCACGCTGGCTGACGTCGCCCGCCTCGCCGGGCTCTCGCCGGCGGCGGCCTCGATGATCCTGAACGGTCGGCCCGACACCCGCCTGTCGAAGGACGCGCACGAGCGGGTCCACGCCGCTGCGGCGGAGCTGGGATACCGACCCAACATGGCGGCACGGGCCCTTCGGACCGATACGTCGCACACCGTGGGATTCGTCTCCGACCTCGTCGCCACGACGCGCTTCGCGAGCGGTCTGATCAAGGGAGCGCTGGGTGCCGCCGAGGCAGCCGGGCAGGTGGTGCTCGTGGCGGAGACCGGCGGCGAGCCCGAGCGAGAGGCCGAAGCGGTCTCGGCCCTGTTGGATCGTCAAGTCGACGGGATCATCTTCGCCTCGATGCGTGCTCGAGAGACATTCGTCCCACCCCTGCCGACGGGGCTGCGCACGGTCATGCTCAACGCGACCAATGAACTGCACGGATGCAGCGTCCTGCCGGACGAGGAGACCGGTGGACGCCGCGCGATCGAACTCCTGGTGGAGGCGGGCATCCGCGACGGCATCCTTCTTCTCGGATACGACGCGGATGCAGAACGCGACCTCTTCCGCTCCGACACCGTCGCCGCGCGCGTTCGGGGAATCTCAGCGGCGATGTCCGACGCCGGAGCGAGCTTTCTGCACGAGGAGTCGATCTGGCTGTGGGAGCCCGCTCCCGGTTACGAGTTCACCGCGCGCCTGCTCAACGACGGAATGCGCCCTCGGGCGATCGTGTGCCTGAACGACCGGCTCGCTTTCGGCGCGCTCCAGGCTCTCGGCGATGCGGGACTCCGCGTCCCCGAGGACGTCTCGCTCGTGTCGTTCGACAATGACGAGCTCGCCGCCTACCTCCGCCCGGGCCTCACGACCATCGGCTTGCCGCACGAGGAGATGGGGCGCCGTGCGGTCGAGCTGCTGCTCATGCCGGGCGGCCCCCCCGTCGGTCGTCACCTCGTGGACATGCCGGTGGTGGTTCGGGAGTCGATCCAGCCGAGGTGATCCGCGCGTCGAGCCCGGGTCACGTGGTGCCATGCGACGGTCGCGCCACGAACCGAGCGTCCGCAACACCCGGAAGGATTCGGTGCCGGTGTCGTGGATGCCGCACGACGCATACAGGCGTGAGGAAGCCCCGGCGCTGATGAACGCCGGGGCTTGCCGAGACCTCAGCCCCGACGCAACCAGGCCGTCGTCTCGCCGGGGAGGGCGCCGTCGACGAGCGGGCGGCTCGACAGGAGCAGCTCGCCCGCCGGCAGGGCCACCGGTTCTTCGCCGAAGTTGGTCACGATCGTCCAGCCGTTCGGGCGCTCGAACGCCACGACATCGCAGGCCTCCGTCTCGACCCACGACAGCTCCTCGTCGGTCTGCAGCTCATGGCGGAGGTCGAGGGCGCGGCGGTAGAGCGTCAGGGTGGACGCGGGGTCGCCGTCCTGCAGATCGACGGCGTAGGTGGCGAACCAGTCCGGTTGCGGAAGATGCGCACCGCCCTCTCCGAAGCCGAAAGCCGGGCCCGACTCGGACCAGGGCAAGGGCACGCGGCATCCGTCTCGGCCCAGGTCGACGCCCGGGCTGCGGAAGAACGTGGGGTCCTGGCGCTGATCGTCGGGGATCTCGGCGACCTCGTGCAGGCCCAGCTCTTCGCCCTGGTACAGATAGGCGGACCCGGGCAGGCCCAGCACGAACAACGCGGCCGCGCGGGCACGGCGCTCGCCCCGCTCGGCGTCGAGGGTCGGCGACTGCCCGCCCGACAGCAGCCACTCGTTGCCGTGCTTGAGCGTCGGCCGACCGTCGTCGCCGCGCTCGGCGTCGGCAAGGCCGTACCGCGTGGCGTGACGGACGACGTCGTGGTTCGACAGCACCCACGTGGTCGACGAGCCCGACGTCGCGGCGAGGGCGAGGTTGTCGGCCACGATCGTACGGAACTGCCGCGCGTCGAAGTCGGCCTCGAGCAGGTCGAAGTTGAAGGACTGGCCGAGGCTGTCGGCACTGGCGTACAGCGGCACGCGCGAGGGATGCACCCACGCCTCGGCCACGGCCGTGCGCGGCGGGTCGTACGAGTTGAACACCGCCCGCCACTCGGCGTAGACCTCGTGAACGTCGTCGCGGTCGAGGAGCGGGTGGGTGCCATCGATCGGCATCGCGTCGAGCTCGGCCCGCGAGGGCAGGGGCTCGCTGAGGTCCTTGGTGAGCATGTGCGCGACGTCGATGCGGAACCCGTCGACGCCCCTGTCGCTCCAGAAGCGTAGGGTCGTGACGAAGTCGGCGCGCACCTCGGGGTTCGACCAGTTCAGGTCAGGCTGCGAGACGTCGAAATTGTGGAAGTACCACTGGCCGTCGGCGACGCGCTCCCACCCCGACCCGCCGAAGACCGACACCCAGTCGGTGGGCGGCTCGGACCCGTCGGGGCCGGTGCCCTCGCGGAAGATGTACCGCTCGCGCGCGGCCGACCCGCGGCCGGCGGCCAGGGCCTCCTGGAACCAGGCGTGGTCGTTCGAGGTGTGGTTCGGCACGATGTCGACGACGACGCGGATGCCATGGGCGTGCAGCTGCGCGATGAGCTCGTCCATGTCGGCCAGGGTCCCCAGCCGCGGGTCGACGTCGCGGTAGTCGGCCACGTCGTAGCCGCCGTCGGCGAGGGCCGAGGGGTAGAAGGGGCTGAGCCAGACGGCATCCACCCCCAACTCGGCCAGGTAGGGAACGCGCGAGGTGATGCCGGGGATGTCGCCGAGACCGTCGCCGTTCGTGTCGGCGAAGCTGCGGGGATAGACCTGATAGACGACGGCCTGGCGCCACCAGTCGGGGGCATCGGAGAGTTCGCGGGCGTGCACGGACGGTGCTGCGGTGGTCACGGTGGTCCTTTCGAGGGGATGGTCGGTCAGCCCTTGACGGCGCCCTGCGTGACGCCCGCCATCACCCATCGCTGGGTGAAGAGGTAGGCGACGATCGCGGGGGCCATGGCCATCAGATACGAGGCGAAGGCGACGTTGTAGTTGTTGGAGAACTGCGTCTGGAACAGGTTCTGACGCACGGGCAGGGTCTGCAGAGCCGGATCGCTGATGATGAGCGAGGGCATCATGAAGTCGTTCCAGGCGTAGAGGAAGGCGAAGATGCCGACCGTGGCGCTCATCGGCGCCAGCAGCGGGAAGATCAGCTGCCAGAACGTCTGCCAGGTGGTCGCGCCGTCGATGCGCGCGCTCTCCTCCAGCTCGAGGGGGATCGAGCGCAGGAACGCGGTGAACAGCAGCACGCTGAAGCTCAGTTGGAACATCGTGGCGAGGATGATCACGCCCAGCGGGTTGTCGAGACCGACCCGGCCCGTGAGCTGGATCTGCGGCAGCGCGACGACGGGGAACGGGATGAACATGGCCGCGAGCAGGTAGAAGAACGAGTAGCGGAAGAGCTTGCGGTCCCAGTTGCGGGCGATCGCGTACGAGGCGAAGGCCGCGAGGATGATCGTGGCGACGACGGTGCCGGCGGTGACCAGCAGCGAGATCGCGAGGCCCACCGGGAACTTGGTCAGCGTCCACGCCTGGACGAACCCGTCGAAGCTGATCGGCGAGGGGAACGAGAACGCATTGCCGTCGACGACCTGGGTGCCGCTCTTCAACGCCATCGAGACGGTGACGTACAGCGGCAGCAGCACGGTGAGGGCGCAGAGCACGAGGATGGTCGTCGTCGACCAGTTGACGCGCTCCATGCCGACGCGGCGGGAGCGGCGGCGCGACGGCCCGGCCCCGGCGGGCCCCTGGCGCTCGGGGAGGGTGAGCTCGGCCTGCTCCACGGCGAGGGCGGGCTGGTTGAGGGCGGTCATGACAGGGTGTTCCTTCCCCGGGTCAGCGAGAGCTGCAGGAGCGAGATGACGACGGCGACCACGAAGAAGAGCGCGGCGTTGGCCATCTGGTAGGCGTAGTCGCCTCCGTTGAATCCCAAGATGATCGACATCGCGACGCTGCGCGTCGCGGTGCCGGGGCCACCGCCGGTGAGACCGACGATGATGTCGTAGGCGTTCAAGAAGCCCTTGAAGCCGAGGATGACGTTGATCACGACGTACCCGGCCACCAGAGGCAGCGTGATGCGCAGCAGCTGCTGGATCTTGCTCGCCCCGTCGAGGCCGGCGGCCTCGTACACGTCACCGGGCACCGCCAGCAGACCCGCGATGTAGATCAGGAGCGTGCCGGGGATGGCCTGCCACGCGGTGACGATCACGATCGCGACCCACGCGAGGTCGGGGTTGGCGAGAAGGCTCGTCTCGAGCCACGGGATGCCGAGGGCGGACCCCGCCTCGGGCACCGAGTTGCTGAAGAGGAAGTTGAAAACGTAGGCGATGATGATGCCCGAGATCACCATCGGGATGACGAAGATCGTGCGCAGCGCCTTCTTGAAGCGGATCTGCGCGGTGAGCCCCACCGCCAGCAGGAAGGCCGCGACGTTGACCACGATGACCGTCGCCACCGAGAAGCCGAAGGTGAACAGGTAGGCCTGCAGGATCGCGGGGTCGCTGAAGATCGCGATGTAGTTGGTGAGCCCGGTGAAGTTCCACTCCCCCAGGCCGATCGAGTCGGTGAAGCTGAAGAAGATGCCGATGAGACCCGGAACCGTGATCGCGAGCGTGAACAGCACGAGCGTCGGCAGCAGGAACAGGTAGTAGATCGGCTCGACCCGACGGGAGCTGCGACGCACGGTCGCCTTGCCTCCCGTGACGATCGTGGTGGTGGTGGTCATCGCGCGGCCTCCTCGCCAGCGGCATCGTTCGTCGAGGCCGGGGGCTGGCGGAACGCCAGACGCGACCAGTCCTCGTCCATCGTGCGCAGGGTGGACTCGGGCGACGCGCCGAAGATCATCGCCTGGGCGTAGTTGAAGGTCGGAATGGTCTTGGGCACGAGCACCGAAGCACCCTGGTAGATGGCGCCCTCGTCGTAGTAGGGGATCATCCCGGCCACGCGCGGGTCGCTCGGCGAGGGGGCGTCGGTGGTGGGGGCGAACCCGAGCTGCGACTCGTTGTAGGCCTCGATGATCTCGGGCTGGTAGAGGTACTCGAGGAAGTCGCGGGCGGCGTCCTGATGGCGCGAGGCCTCGGGGATGATCGCCGCGAGGTCCATGTTGACGCGCACCTTGAGGTCGGCCGGGTCGTCGGTCATGGGCAGCGGGAACGTGCCGACGGGCAGGTCGGGCGCCGTCTTGGCGATCTCGCCGAGCGCCCACGGTCCCTGCAGGTACATGCCCGCCTCGCCCTGAGCGAAGGCGAGGTTGCCGTCGCCGTAGGCCCGGCTCTCGGCATCCGGATTCGTGTAGTCCTGCGCCAGCTCGAGCATGCGGTTCATGGGCTCGGTGAAATCCTTCGCGAACGACACCGACGAGTCGGGACCGACCTGGTCGCCCTCGGCGGCGAGGCCGTCGAAGAAGTCGATGACGTCGAGCGAGCCGCCCACGGAGTAGTCGTACCAGCCCTGCGCGACGGTCCAGTCGTCTTTGAAGGTGCCGTAGAACGGGGTGACGCCGTTCTGCTTCAGGGTCTCGGCGACTTGGATCAGCTCGTCGTAGGTGGTGGGGACCTGAAGCCCGAGCTGGTCGAAGATCTGCTTGTTGTAGATGACGGATGCGGCCATCAGCGAGTACGGCAGGGCGCTGGTGCGACCTTCGCACGAGCCGTACTGGTCCATGAGCGGCTGCAGGTCTTCGCGGACGCTCGCGGCGGCCGCGGTGCCGCTGAGGTCGCTGAGCGCGCAGCGCTGCACGAAGCGCGCGACCTCGTAGTTGTAGTTGGCGAGCATGATGTCGGGCGGGTTGCCGCGGACGAAGCTCGCCGACACGACGTCGACGCCGGAGCTGTCCATCTCGACGCGCACCTTGTCTTGAGAGGCGTTGTACTGCGCGACGACGTCGTTCATGAACGACAGCGCCTCGCGCTTGCTGAAGGTGAAGCGGATGGTCTCGCGCCCGTCGGCGGAGCAGCCCGCGAGCAGACTCGCCCCGAGCACCCCCACCGCGGTCGCCGCGAGCCACCGTCGCCCGGCTCTGGTCTTCGTCGACACCTGGTTTCCTCCTCCGCCGCACTGCGAATATGTTGTATCAGTGACTAAATCTAGTCGCCAAATCAATGTCGTGGAGGCAGTATTGCATCGGGGCGCACCCCGGTCAAGAGGTCCGGGACGCGAGATGACGAAGGGGCGGATGCCGATGGATGCGACGACCGCGACGCCCTCGCTGCGCCGACACAGCCTCGACGCGGTGCTGCGGCACGCGTGGGAGGCCGACGCCTTCACCGCGAGCGACGTGATCGCCGCCGTCGGGGTGACGCGCTCGACGGCGATCGACGTGCTCGACGAGCTCACCGCTCGGCGACTGCTGGCCGAGATGCCCAACGCCCGCGCCGTCGGGGAGTACTCGAAGGGCCGGCCCGCGCGACGCTTCGCCTTCCAGCCCGGCTCCGGCGTCGTCGTCGGCGTCGATGCCGGGCGCGGCCACGTGACCGCCACCGTCGCCGACCTGCGCGGAGAGACCCTCGCCACCTCGCGCGTGGCCGTCGATCCGGAGCGGGACTCCCCCGACCGGCGCCGTCGCGCGGCCGAGACGATCGTGGACGCGACCCTCACGCGCGCGCGACGAGGCCGCTCGGACATCGTTGCGATGTGCGTCGGGGTGCCCGCCCCCGTCGACCGCCACGGACGCTCGCCCGTGCACCACGACCGGTTCTGGGAGCGCATGAACCCCGGCTTCGTCGACACCTTCCAGGCGTGGTCGCCGGTCGTCCGCGTCGAGAACGACGCCTCTCTCGCGGCCGTCGCCGAACGCGCGCGGGGGGCCGCCGTCGGCTGCGACGACTTCGTCGCCCTGCTCGCCGGAGAACGATTCGGCGCCGGCATCCACCTCGACGGTCACCTGCTGCGCGGAAAACACGGCGGCGCGGGCGAGACCGTGGCCTTCGACCGCGTCGAAGGCGTCGGCGGCGCCGAGGGTCTCGCGCCCCGCTGCGTCGACGCGGCGCGAGCGGCGCTCGCCGATGAGAGCCTTCCGGCCGACAGTGCGTTGCGCGGGCTCGACCCCGAGTCGCTCGACGCCAAGACCGTGCTCGACCTCGCCGCGACGGGGGACACCGGGGCCCTCGCCATCGCGCGACAGGTGGGCGGGGCGTTGGCCGGGGTGGTCGGCATCTTCGGCAGCCTGTTCGACGTCGACCGCGTGATCGTCTCGGGCGCCATCGCCGCGGGCGCGGGCCCCATCATCGACGCCGCGATCGCCGCCCTGCCACGCGCCCTCGACCTGCCCGCCCCCGAGATCGTCGCATCGGGCCTCGGCGCCGACATCGTCTCGATCGGCGCGGTCGCCGCCGCCGTCGAGGCGGCGCGCGAGAACGCCCTCGACCTGCCCGTCTTCGCGCTGCCCGAGGATCGCGCGCGGGCCTGAGCCACGGCATCCGGAGCGACAGGACAACCCCCGCGGCGCGAATCGCGCGGACGGATAGCGTCGAGGGGTCCGGTCCGATCCCCGGACAGGTGGAGACCCCATGGCTGGGTGGCCCGAACACGTCATGTGGTGGCACGTCTACCCGCTCGGCTTCGTCGGCGCACCGATCCGCGACGGCGAGGGGCCGGATGCCGAGATCGAACACCGCCTGGACAGGCTCGAGCCGTGGCTGGACCACGTCATCGGGCTCGGCCTGAACGGGCTGCTGCTCGGACCGGTGTTCGCGTCGGAGACCCACGGCTACGACACCGTCGACCACCTGCGCATCGACCCGCGCCTCGGCGACGACGGAGATTTCGATCGCCTCCTCGCGGGGGCGCGGGAGCGCGGCATCCGGGTGCTGCTCGACGGGGTGTTCAACCACGTCGGGCGGGCGCACCCCGCCTTCCGCGACGCGTCGGAGGACGGACCGCAGCTGTTCCGCGGGCGCTGGGTCGACGGAACGCTCGAGGCCGAGGTGTTCGAGGGGCACGGCGCGCTCGTCGCCCTCGACCACTCGTCGCCGGCGGTCGCCGACCTCGTGGTCGACGTCATGTGCCACTGGCTCGAGCGCGGGATAGACGGGTGGCGACTGGATGCCGCGTACGCGATGCCGACCGAGTTCTGGGCCGAGGTGCTGCCGCGCGTGCGCGAGAGATTCCCGGAGGCGTGGTTCGTCGGCGAGGTCATCCACGGGGACGGACCCGCGATCGTGCACGCCTCGACGATGGACTCGCTGACGCAGTACGAGCTGTGGCAGGGCATCTGGCACGGCATCGCCGACGGCAACCTCTTCGAGCTGAGCCACGCGATCGAGCGGCACGACGAACTGCTCGCGACCTTTGCCCCGCAGACCTTCGTCGGCAACCACGACGTCACCCGCATCGCCTCGGCCATCGGGGCCGATCTTGTGCCGCACGCCCTCGCCGTGCTCTTCACCGTCGCGGGGACCCCGTCGGTCTACGCCGGCGACGAGTTCGGGTGGACCGGGGTGAAGGAAGAACGCGAGGGCGGCGACGACGCGGTGCGGCCGGAGTTCCCGGCATCCGCCGCGGAGGTCGGAGACGTCGACGAGCGGATCCTCGAGGCGCACCGGGCGCTCATTGCGCTGCGCCGCCGCAAGCCATGGCTGTGGCGGGCGCACACCGACGTGGTCGAGGTGGCCAACGCCGCGATCGTGCTGCGTACCGCCGTGGGAGACGACGCGGTGGTGGTCGCGCTGAACATCGGCGACGAGCCGGTGTCGGTGCCGGCCGCCGACGCGCGCACGATCGTCACCGGTGACGGCACCCTCACCGACGGGCGGGTCGAGCTCGGCCCGCGCGGGTGGGCGGTGCTGGAGGGCTGAGCCTCAGGCGCCGGCGCGGAAGCGGTGCTCGGGGCGGCCGGTCGACCCGTACCGCAGGCTCACCTGCACGAGCCCGCGCTCGGCGAGAGCGGTGAGGTGGCGCTGCGCGGTCGCACGCGAGACCCCGATCCGCTCGGCCACCTCGGACGCCGACGCCTCGTGGGCGCCGAGGGCGGCCAGGACGGTCTGCTCGGTCGCCGAGCGCGCGAGCGAGGGTCCGTCGCGCTCGCCCCGCATCGCCGCGGCCGCTCGGTCGATGTCGTCCTGCGAGAGCGGACGCGAACTTGACAGCAGATTGCGGTATCGGGCGAAGCGGTCGAGGCGCTCGGCGAGCACCCGCGTATCGAACGGCTTGACGAGATAGGCCAGCGCACCGGCCGAGAACGCGCGGCGCACGGTCGCGGCATCCGTCGCCGCCGACAGCACGAACGCGTCGACGTCGAGCGAGCGCACGAGCTCGATGCCGTCACCGTCGGGCAGGTACACGTCGGCCAGCACGAGGTCGGGCGCGTGCGCGGCGACCGCGGCGCGCGCCTCACCCACGGTGCGCGCGGGCTCGAGCGCGACGAAGCCCGGCCGCGCCGCCACCGCGTCGCGGTGCAGTCCCGCCACGCGGAAGTCGTCGTCGACGACCAGAACCCGGATGCCGTTCACTCGCTCGTTCCCTCTCGCTCGCTCGTCCCGCCTCGCACGCCCGGCAGTCGCGCCGCCACCACCGCGCCGTGGTCACCGCCGCCCGCGTCGACCACCCACACCTCGCCGCCCCGGCGCCGGGCGAACTCGCGCGAGAGCGGGAGTCCGATGCCGAGTCCGTGCACGGCATCCGGATCATCTCCGCGCTCGCGCGGCGCGAAGATCGCCTCGACGTCGGCGATGCCGGGACCCGTGTCGGCCACCGTCAGCACGACCGCGTCGGCGTCGTCGAGCACGCTCACCTCGACCCCGCGGGGTTCGGGAGCGGACGCCGCGGCCGTCACGGCATTGTCGATGAGGTTGCCGAGCACGGCGACCACGTCTTCGACGTCGTCGATCGAGGCGGTCGAGAACGTGTCGTCGGCCACGCGCAGGGCGACGCCGCGCTCGCGCGCCGACAGCGCCTTGGCACCGAGGAACGACTGCAGCATGGGGTCGCCGACGAGTTCGATGCCGGGCACGGCCCAGTCCACCGACCCGCGGTCGACGAGGTCGGCGAGAAACGCTCGCGCTTCGTCGGTGCGTCCGGCGTCGAGAAGACCCACCGCGGCGTGCAGGCGGTTGGCGTTCTCGTGGCGCTGCACGCGCAGGGCATCGCCCATGGCGCGCACGCTGTCGAGGCGCCCCGAGAGGGCGATGACGTCGGTGCGGTCCCGCAGCGTCGCTACCCGGCCGAGCGTGCGCGTTCCGCGGCGCACCGGACGCACGTCGAGGAAGACCACGCGATCACCCAGCGGGAGGCCGCTCGACGAACCCGATCCCGACAGAGCGTCGACGACGGCCGTCGGGAGGCCCAGCTCGTCGAGGCGGTGGCCCACGGCATCCGTGATCCCGAGGAGCCGCTCGGCGGAGGGCGTGCACACCCGCACGACACCCGCGTCGTCGAGGGCGAGCACTCCCTCGTCGGCGCTCTCGAGAACGGCGGTCTGCGTCTGCACGAGCGACACCAGCTCTTCGGGCTGGACGCCGAGGGTCAGTCGCTCGAGTCGGCGGCGCATCAGCAGGGCGACCACGGCCCCGATCGCCACGGCGAGCGCCACGGCGACCGCGATCCCACCGATGAGGGCCGGGAGGTCGTCGAACACGCTCGCGCGCTCGAAACCGACGCTCACCTCGCCCACGGGCGCTCCCCCACCGGGCGGATACACCGGCACTTTGGCGCGGGCCGATTCGCCGAGCGTCCCCGTCTCCCACGTCACGACCTCGCGCCCGGCGAGCGCGTCGACGAAGCTCGTGCTGACGACCTCGCCCAAGCGGTCCGGATCAGGGTGCGCGAGACGGATGCCGTGGTCGTCGGTGATCACGACGAACAGGCCCTGCGTGCGGGCGGTCACGTCGGCCGCGTACTGCTGCAGCTCACCGCCGCGGAGGCCCGCGGCATCCGGAGTGCCGGGATCGGCAGAGTATTGCGCCACGCGCTCGCGCACCTCGGGCGCTTCGGCCACGGAGCGGGCGATGTTGAGGGCCGAGGAATCCGCCTCGGCCTTGAGCTGCTGCACGCCGAGCCACGCGAAGACGGCGGTGCAGACGGCCACGACCACGAGCTGGGTGGCGATCTGCACGAGAAGCATGCGCGTGGCGAACCTCATGTGCACCTCCTCCGCTCCGCGACATCATCGTGCGCGAAATGCGCAGAACACACGGTACGCGCATAACGCCCCGCAATGCGAGCAAGCGCGCGGCCGAGCACCCCGCATCCGTAGTGTCACCGAATCGACGGCGCGCCCCGTGCCGGCATCCACGACGAAGGAGTCGCGATGACCCCCCTGATCCTTGCGGCCGAAGCCGAAGAGTACGCGGTGGCCTACACGCCCGCCGACGGTGTGCTCGTCGCCCTCGGCTTCCTTATGGTCCTGTCGTTCATGGCGCTGATCATGACGCGACGAATGACCCCGATGGTCGCCCTCATCCTCGTGCCCACCGTGTTCGGCCTCATCGCGGGCGCCGGCTTCGGCCTCGGCGACATGGTGATCGACGCGATCGGCAAGATGGCCCCCACGGCGGCGCTGCTGCTGTTCGCCATCATGTACTTCGGCATCATGATCGACGTCGGGCTGTTCGACCCGCTGATCCGTGTGATCACGCGCTTCCTCGGGAACGACCCGGCCAAGATCGTGCTCGGCACGGCGATCCTCGCGGGCGCGGTCTCGCTCGACGGCGACGGCTCGACCACCTTCATCATCACCACCTCGGCGATGCTGCCGCTCTACCTGCGCCTGGGTATGAGCCCCGTCGTGCTCACCTGCGTCGCGGGCCTCATGAACGGCACGCTGAACATCGTGCCGTGGGGTGGCCCGACCGTTCGCGCCGCCACCGCCCTGGGGCTTCAGCCCACCGACGTCTTCGTGCCGATGATCCCCTCGCTGCTCGCGGGCCTGGTCGTCTCGCTCGCCTTCGCCTGGTTCCTCGGCCTGTCGGAGCGCAAGCGCCTGGCCGGCTCGATCGACACCGCCAAGATCGACGGTCCCGGAGGCTTCGGTCGCCTCGGCGCCCCGAAGATCTTCCGCGGAGCCGAGCACAAGCCCGGCGCCCTCGCGTCGCTGCGCACCGGCAACATCGTCACCGTCCGCGGTGGACAGGGAGCCGTCGCCGCCCCGCAGCTCGTCGAGGCCGCCGACACCGCGATGGCCGACACGATGCTCGACCCCAACCGGGCGACCCTGCGACCCAAGCTCATCTGGTTCAACCTCGCGTTGACCGTCGCGGTGATGGTGCTGCTCGTGCTCGACCTGTTCCCCCTGGCCTTCGTGTTCATGGTCGGCGCCGCGATCGCGCTCGTGGTCAACTTCCCGAAGCTGCGCTCGCAGGCCGACGAGATCGTCGCCCACGCGCCCAGCATCGTCGGGGTCGTGTCGATGGTGCTCGCGGCCGGTGTGCTGGTCGGCGTGCTCAACGGCACGGGCATGGTCACCGCCATGGCCGACTGGATCACCCAGGTCATCCCCTCGTCGATGGGACCGTTCCTCGCCGTCATCACCGGTGTGCTGTCGATCCCGTTCACGTTCTTCATGTCGAACGACGCGTTCTACTTCGGCATCCTCCCGGTGCTCGCCGAGAGCGCCGCGAACTACGGCATCGCCCCGGTCGAGATGGCCCGCGCCTCGATCACCGGCCAGCCGGTGCACCTGCAGAGCCCGCTGGTCCCCGCGATCCTGCTGCTCGTCTCGCTGGCCGGGGTCAACCTCGGCGACCACCACAAGAAGGTGCTGTGGCGCGCGACGGTCGTCTCGCTCGTCATGCTGGCGGTGGGCGTGCTCGTGGGCGCGGTGCCGCTGCTGGGCTGACACCGAACGGAGAAGGACCCCGGATGCCATGGCATCCGGGGTCCTCGTCATGTGGGCTCCCGCCGACAAACGCCATTCCTCCCGAGACATGCCGCGGCACGGCGTTTCTAGCGAGGAATCGCGTTCATCGAGGAGAGCCCCCAGCCCGCCCGCTCCACCGCGATCTCACGCGATGCCGAGCGCCGACCGCACAGCTGCGACGACCTGGGGCACGGCGGCGTCGCGCACGAACACCGGGATCCGATCGAGCGGCGCCTCCACCTCGAGCTCGCCGCCGCCGGGTAACACCTCACCGTTCCACAGGTCGGTCCACTCCGCGCCGGCGGGCAGCACCACGGTCCGCGAGCCCGCGCCCGCCTCCATCACGGGCGCGACGAGCAGGTCGGGGCCGAAGAGGTACTGGTCCTTCACCGTCCAGCAGCGCTCGTCGTCCGGGAACTCGTGGAACAGCCCCCGCAGCACCGGCTGACCGTCGTCGTGCGCGTCGCGCATGACCGTGCGCAGGTACGGGCGCAGTGCCTCGCGCGCGAAGAGGTAGCGCTCGAGGATCGGTGTGGCCTCGTCGCCGAAGCTCCACACCTCGTTGGGCCCACCGGTCGGCGAGCGCCGTGACCCGTCGGCGGCGTGCACCTCTCGCGTGGGTAGGCGATCGCCGTGCAGTCGCATCACCGGGCTGAACGCTCCGAACTGGAACCATCGCACGAGCAATTCGCGGAAGCCCTCGTCGTCGGGGTCTCCGTGGTGGAAGCCGCCGATGTCGGTGGTGAACCACGGAATGCCCGCGACGCCCATATGGATTCCGGCCGTGATCTGCGCGCGCAGCGCCGCGAAGGTCGAGGCGATGTCGCCCGACCACACCAGGGCTCCGTACCGCTGCGACCCGGCCCAGGCCGTACGCAGCAGGTTCACGACCTCGGCCTCACCGTCACCCCACTGCCCCTCGGCGAAGGCGCGTGCGTAGTGCTGCGGGTACAGGTTGCCCACCTGCGGCACCGGACCCGCGTGATACCGATAGTTGTCGTAGTCGTAGAGCCCGAACTCGGGTTCGGCCTCGTCGAGCCAGAAGGTGCGGATGCCGTGCCGCCCGTAGTTCTGCCGACATCGCTGCCACACGAAGTCGCGTGCGCGCGGGTTCGTCGCGTCGAGGAAGGCGCTCGGGCCCTCGAACGACATGTGCACGTCGAGCCCGCGCTCGGCACGGACGAGGAGGTTCTCCTTCTTCATGAGCGCGTAGTTCTCGCTCTCGAGCGACACCTGAGGCCAGACCGACACCATCAACTCGACGCCGAGGCTGTCGAGCTCGCGCACCATCGCCTCAGGGTCGGGCCAGAACTCGTCCTCGAAGCGGAAGTCGCCCATCTTCGGCCAGTGGAAGAAGTCGGCGACGATCACGTCGAGCGGCAGCCCACGACGGGTGTGCTCCCGGGCGACGGCGAGCAGCTCGTCCTGGGAGGAGTACCGCAGCTTGCACTGCCAGAACCCGAGACCCCGCTCGGGCATCATCGGGGCGTGCCCCGTGGCATCCGCGTACGCCCGCGCGATCTCACGCGGCGTCTCACCCGCGGTCACCCAGTAGTCGAGCTGCTCGGTCGACTCGGCCTCCCATCGGGTGCCGTTCGCGGCGAACGTCGCCCGTCCGATCGCCGGGTTATGCCAGAGGAAGCCGTAACCGCGGCTCGACATCACGAACGGAACGCTGGACTGCGAGTTGCGATGTGCGAGCTCGAGGGAGCATCCCTTCAGGTCCAGAACGTCCTGCTGGTACTGCCCCATGCCGTAGAGCCGCTCGTCGGCGGCGGTCTCGAACGACGCGATCAGTCGCACGTCCCCGCCGGGGATCGGTCGGTGCTCTCGCGCCACGAGGGCCAGCGAGCCGCCGGCATCCCGCTCCTGGAAGAGCAGACGACCCGAGGCGTCGAAGAAGGCGAGATGGCAGAAGTTCCGGTCGTATCCGGTCTGCAGCTGGATGCCGGTGCTCGAGGTCGCCACCACCCGTAGGCGCCCGTTCGTCAGGGTCGCCCGCTCCGCATCGACCTCGATCGCCGCGTCGACGGGTTCGGCGGGAAGGAGCGCCCAGTCGTGGTCGGCGACATCGTGCATGAGGCGTGCGCGCACGCGGACGCTGTCTCGGCCCCACGGCTCGATCAACACGGTCTCGCCGTCTCCGCGCCAGAGGAGGCGAGTCCCGTCGACGGAGAAGTGCGCGGTGACGGCGGTCACACGCGCGCCTCGACGTCTGCCTCGCCCGTGGCCCGCGCCGCGCGCCGGCGTTCGACGTGGTCGTGCGCGAAGACGAGGTACACGCTCGCAGTCCAGGTGTAGGCGCGGTCGCGGAGCCCCTCACCGGTCAGGGCGTCGAAGTTCTCGGCGAAGCCGGAGCGCTCGCACAGGGCGCGGAACCGCTCGCTGATCGTGTCGGCGAGCCCGTCGCGACCGCCGCGGCGCAGGCCCTCCTCGATGAGCATCGTCGAGGGCGCCCAGATGGGACCTCGCCAGTACCCGTCGCTCTCGTACTCCTCGGTGTCGACGCGCTGAGTCGCCGGTCCCCACTCGGTCAGGTGCGCCGTGATCCCGTCGGCGAGCGTGTCGACCACCTCTCCGGGCAGCCGCGGCGAGGCGAGCACGGGCAGCAGATTGAGCAGGCTCGTGCGCTTGCTGCGCGCGCGGCTCAGAGCGCCCACGGCGAAGAAGCCGTCGTCGTCGCGCAGCTCGGTCAGCAGCGCCTGCTCCACCCGGTCGCGCTCGTCGCGCCAGTGGGATGCGTCGTCGAGTCCGAGCTCGTCGGCGAGATCGGCGACGACGTCGAGCTGCACGGCGAGGAAGGCCGCGAGGTCGGGCGCCTCGATGACGCGGTCGTGGTCGAAGGTCGTGGAGTTGTCCCAGCCACTGTCGTTGCCGTGCTGGTAGTAGGGCAGCGCGCGACCCGCGACCGTGCGCGAATCGAGCCAGAACCGCGACCAACGGGCGAGCCGCGCGTAGACCGTCTCGAGTTCGACGCGGTCGAGGGGGCGGCCCAGCCGTTCGCGCAGGCGGGTCAGCGCCCACCCGTGGATTGGCGGCTTGACGAAGTTGTAGAGCACTTCGGAGTGGGTGATCGAATCGGGCATCGCACCCGCGGCATCCTGATGGTCGAACGGCGCCAAGAACTGGTCGAGTGCCAGCTCGGGGGCCCCGGGGGCGAGGGCCAGGGCGTTGAAGGTGTGATCCCAGCTCCAGACCTTGTCCATCCAGTGCTTCGACATCAGCACCGACTCGCGGGTCACGAAGCCCGCGGGCGCCACCGTGGCCGACCACAGCACGTAGGCGGCGAGCGCCACAGCGGGGGTGTCGTCGCTGCGCCACCCGCCGACCGCGGCCAGATACTCCTCGAACTCCTCCGTCACGCGCTGCGCCACCTCGGCGAAGGTCTCGAGGGAGGTGAATGCGGGCGCGGCGGTCTCGATCTGCTCGACAGCGACCTCCCACCCGTCGGCGCCGCTCACCGTCACGGCGCGCACGCTCTGGCCGAGGGCCTCCTCCCCCTCTGCGGAGGCCGAACCCGTCAGCACGCTGATGCGGTAGCGCCGGCCCGTCTCGTACGAGGTGAACACCCACGATCCGTCGCGGGGCTCGCGGAAGAAGTACGAGCCGGTGAACGGGGTGAGCTCCTCGGCGGCATCCGCGAGCACGAGATCGGCCCCGGCGCCCCTCAGTCGCACGACGTCGCTCGATGCGAACACCGCCGAAGCGACGACCTCTCCCCCGACCAGCCACGACAGCGTCGAGGGGTCGGCCGAGGTCTCGGCATCCACCGACGAACCGTCCCGGCGCAGAGACAGACGCAGCACCGCGTGCATTCCGGTGAGGTGCGACACGAGGTGCACGTCTCTGACGCGGCGGTGCAGGCCGATCACGGGCGACAGGTTCATCCACGATCCGCGACGGCTGAAGGGGATCTCGCGCACGTCGAACGACGGCAAGGAGGGAACGGACACGAAGGGCCTTTCGAGGGTCAGTCTTTGACGGCGCCGGCGGTGACACCCGCCGCCACGTAACGCTGGGCGAGGATGAGCAGGACGGCGGCGGGAATGGATGCCACGACGGCGGTCGCCATGATCGCGTTCCACTCCTGGTTGTTGTTGCCGATGTAGCGATAGATGCCGATCGTGATGGGCTGCAGCTTGCCGCCGCTGTTCAACGTCGAGGCGAAGATGAAGTCCGACCACGACCACAGGAACGCGAACAGCGACACCGTCACGATCGAGTTGCGGCTGACCGGCAGCACGATCGAGCGGAAGGTGCGCCACGTGCCGGCCCCGTCGATGCGGGCGGCGGCGAGCAGTTCGTCGGGGATGCCGCGCATGAACGCGGTGAAGATCAGCACGCCGAACGGCACCGCGAGCGTGGAGTCGGCGAGGATCAGCCCCGGCACCGTGTTGAGGATGCCCGCGTTGAGGTAGATCGCGTAGAACCCCATCGCCATGATGATCCCCGGGATCATCTGCGCGATCAGCAGCGCGAAGCTCAACGCGTTGCCGCCGCGCGGGCGCAGTTTGGCGAGGGCGTACGCCGCCGGGGCCGACAGCACGAGGGTCAGCACCACCGTTCCGACGCCGATGACGAAGCTGGTGCCGAGGTAGGGCAGTTGGTCGGACACCACCTTCTCGTACCCCTCGAAGGTCGGGGTGAGCGGGAACAGGTCGGGCGGCGACTTGCGCATGTCGCTCTGCGGGGTGAGCGAGACGTTGATCATCCAGTAGATCGGGAACAGCATGATCCCGGTCAGGACCACCCCCACGAGGGTGATCCACCACGGTCGACGGTTCATCAGACCTCCAGACGGCGCTGGGCGCGGATGTAGATCAGCCCGAACACGAGGGCGATCACGATGAGCAGATTGCCGACCGCAGCTGCGGGGCTGAGATCGGGCAGGGCCGAACCGAAGCCCAACCGGTAGGACCAGATCGCGAACGTGGTGGAGCTGGAGCCCGGACCGCCGCGCGTCATGATCCAGATGATGTCGAAGACCTTCAGCGTGTAGACCAGCCCCAACAGGATGGTGATCGCCGAGACCGGGCGCAGCAGCGGGAAGGTGATGCGCCAGAACTTCTGCCACGCGTTCGCCCCGTCGATGGATGCCGCCTCGTAGATGTCGGTCGAGATGTTCTGCAGGCCGCTGTACAGGATGACGAGGTTGAACGGCACGCCGATCCAGATGTTCGCGATCAGCACGGACACCAGGGCCCACTGCGGAGACGTCAGCCAGTTCACCGGGTCGATGCCCGCCGCACTGAGGGCGGCGTTGACGACCCCCGAGTCGGAGTTGAGCATCCACGACCACGCCGAGGCCGAGACCAGCAGCGGCAGCAGCCACGGTACGAGGAAGAGCGCGCGAAGCGTCGCCGAGAGCGGGAAGCGCTGGAAGAAGAACACCGCCAGCGCCATGCCGATCGAGTACTGGAACGCGATCGAGACGAGGGTGAACGTGGCGGTGTTGGCGAGGGCCGGCCAGAAGGTGGGGTCTTGGAAGACCGCGACGTAATTGGCGAACCAGACGAAGGGCGCGTTCCCGTCGATGAACGAGCGGACCGTGTAGTCGCGCAGGCTCAGATCGAGGTTGCGGTAGAGCGGATAGGCGTAGAAGACGACCAGGTAGACGACGACGGGGGCGAGGAACGCCCACGCCGCCCACTGCCCCCGGCGCCGCGGACGGCGACCGGGGGTGGGGAGGGCAGCGGATCGCTCCGCCGCCCTCCCGGTGTCGCCGGTGCCCGTCGAAGCAGTGATCTGCGTCGCGGTCATGTCGGCGTACCCCTTTCGATGGATGGGATTACTTGGACGAGGCGGCCTGCTGGGCGGCCTTCAGGGCGTCCTGCGGCGACTGGGCGCCGGTGAGGGAGTTCTGCACCGCGGTCCACAACTGCTCGGAGATGACCGGGTACTTCACGCCGAGGTTGTCTCCGGTACGCGCCTTGGCGGCACCGACGGCCTCGATCCAGGGCTCGAGCGTGGAGTCCTTCGCGAGCTGCGCCTTCTGCGCCTCGGGAGTCGCCGCGATGTAGTTCAGCGTGTTGTCGGTGTCGACCACGTTCGCGGTGCTGGTGAGGCACTCGACGATCTTCGACGAGGTGGCGTAGCGGGCGGAGTCCTTCTGGACCGGCAGCGTCAGGAACTCGCCTCCCGTGGGAGCAGGCGCCGCACCGCCCTTGGCCGCGGGGATGGGCATGACCTCGTAGCCCGCCTTGGCGGCGCCGGCCTTCTGCCAGGTGCCGTTCTCGGCGAAACCGAAGTCGCCGGTCTGGAACTCCTGCCAGCTGGTGGTCTGCGTGTTGTTGATGACCGAGTTCGGTGCCCAGCCCTTCTTGACCCAGTCCGTCCAGAGCTGCACGGCCGAGGCGGCCTGCGAGGAGTCGAGCTGCGTGAGGTCGGCGCCCGCACCCCAGAACCAGGGCAGGAACTGGAAGCTGCCCTCTTCGGTGCCGATCCCCGAGAAGGTGATGCCCTTCTTGCCGGATGCCACGACCTTCTCGATCGCGCTGTTCAGGCTCGACCAGTCCTTGATCGAGGACGGGTCGACGCCCGCGGCGCTGAGAACGGTGGGGTTGTAGTAGAGGGCGAGGGTGTTCGCCCCGATCGGGACGCCGTAGGTCTTCCCGTCGACCACCGAGGCTCCGAGGATGTTCTCGGCGACGTCGCCGACCTGCAGGCCGTTCTCGTCGGTCGCCGTGACGATGCCCGCCTCGACCAGCGTCGAGACCGCGGGGTTGTCGATCAGGAGGATGTCGGGCGAATCGCCCTGCTGTCCCGCGAGGAGGGCCTTGCTGGTCAGGTCGCTGGTGTCGAAACCGGTGCGTTCGACGGTGACGCCGGCGTCGGCCGCGCACTTGTCGATGACTTTGGCCCAGTCCGAGCTGGCGTCGTACTGCGGGTACGGGTCCCAGAAGGTGTAGGTGCCGCCGGCGGCGTCGGTGCTACCGGAACCTCCGGCGCCACCGCCGGAGCAACCGGCCAGGACGCCGACGGCGACGGCGCCGATGGCGAGCGCTCCGAGAGCGCGGGTACGGGTGATTGACGTGCTCACTTGCGATTTCCTCTCTGAAATGTGACTGCGTTGTCGTGCGAGTGACGCGTTGAACCGGTTCGACGATGGGCCGACGAGAACGGGGCGCGCCTACCGCCCCGTCAGGCGGTGCTCCCCCGGTCGGTCAGTTCCGGCTCGATGAACCCGACTACGGGGGGCCCGTAGGCGGGGTCGGCGATGCGCCGGACGAGGTGCTGGACCGCCTTGCGGCCCAGACCGTCGGGGGAGGTCTCCACTGCCGTGTACGGCAGAAGGAAGGTGCGTCCGAAGTCCCTCGAGTAGAGGCTGACGACGGAAAGATCTCGGGGGACCACGGTGCCGCGCTCGCGGAGCACGCCCGGGAGCGCGGCGATCGAGGCATCGTTGTGGACGATGAGCGCCGTGGCGTCGGTGCGCGTGTCGAGGATCGCGTTCAAGCTCCGCTCGATGGCCGGCTGCTGCGATTCGCCGTAGTGAGCATGGATGCGGATGCCGTACCGTGCCGCGCGCTCGAGCGCGGCGTCGCGGAAACGCCAGGCGTAGGCGCCGCCACGCTCGAACACGTGCCGCGGGGGCGAGACGAGGACGATGTCGTGGTGGCCGAGGCCGTAGAGGTGGTCGACGATGAGGCGCGCCGCTTCGCCGAAGTCGAGGTCGAAGACGTCGAGACCCTCGGTGTCGCGCGGAAGACCCACGAGCGCACCGGGCTGTCGAGCCTGACGCAGCGCCTCGAGACGGGGGTCGTCGTGAGTGACGTCGAGCAGGACGACACCGTCGACCATGTTCGACGACGTGATGCGACGGATCGCTCCCGGACCATCACCGTCGGTGACCATGAGGATGTCGTAGCCGAGCTCGCGGGCAGCGTCTGACACGGCGAGGATGTACTGCAGCATGGCCGGCGGGAACTCGTCTTCGTGGAACTGCAACAGCAGCCCGAGGACCATGGTCTGCGAGGTGGCGAGGGCGCGAGCCCCCGCATTCACGGTGAATCCCAGCTCGGAGATTGCGGCGTCAATGCGCTCGCGAGTCTCGCGGGAGATGGGCCGGTTGCCGGAGAGCGCGTACGAGACGGTGCTGCGCGAGACTCCCGCGGCCTTGGCCACGTCACCGATGGTGGTCATATCCCCGCTCCCTTCATTGTCGAACCGGTTCGATCAGTGTAGCGCCACGAATCGCGCTCAGCAACATTTTTGCAGTCGAACGAGCGTGTTTATTTCCACCCGTCTCGGCTCCCTCCACATCGCGAAGACGCCCCGGGGTTCGGGTCCCCGGGGCGTCTTCGCGATGTGCGGTCAGGAGCGCGCGCGCTCCCGTCGACGGGCGATCAGGGCCACGCCGGCCGCGAGGATCGCCGCTCCGGCGAGGAGTCCACCGAAGCCCGCGAAGGTGGTGCCGGTCATCGCGAGGGAACCCGACGCGGACGCCGTCGTCGACGTGCCCGATCCGCCGGCCGCCGCTCCCCCGCCGTTGCCGGAGACACCGTCGCCCGCCCCGGCGCCACCGCCGACCGCTCCGCCGCCGACCGCGGCGGTGATCGCGAGAGCCGTCGACGCCGAACGCTGAGAGAGCGCCCCCGTGGCGATCAGTTGGTGGTCTCCGACCGGAGCCGATACCGGCACCGTGAGGGTCGCCGACACCGCCCCCGCGGCATCCGCCGTCGCCTCACCCAGCACGATCGGGTCGGAGTGCAGGACGAACCCGACCTTCTCACCCGGCGCGTATCCGGCGCCCGAGACCTCGATCGATTCCCCCGGCGCGACCGAGGACGCGTTGGTCGAGACCGTTGCGGCGGCCGGGGTCGCGGCGGGCCGAAGGGCGGTGAAGGTCATCCGGTCGAGATTCGGCGCCCACTGCGACCGAAGCCCCAGGGTCGGGTACCGCTCGGAGATGTACGTGACCCCGTTGAAGTCGGGCTGCTCCTCCGACGCGAAGCGGATCGAGTTCTCCCCCGCCTGCAACTGCACCTCGACGGTGAGCTCCCAGAACTGGTTGGCGTTGTAGCTCTGCGGGAACAGCACCTTCTGAACCGGGCCCCCATTGACGGAGATGTCGGCACGACGAGCCACCGGGTCGGGGTTGTAATGGGACGACGGCGACTGCTCCTCGTTGGAGTAGCGCAGGGTCATCGCGTACGTCCCCGCCTGGTCGACGGTCACCTTCTGGGTGAGGGTGTTGCCGTTACCGGGCGCTCCGCCGATGCCGACGACCGCCTTGCCGCCACTGGCGAGCGAGAGATCCTGGTACTTGGCGGATCCCGCGAGGGTTCCCGCCTCCGCCTCGATGGTCTGCGACGCCAGAGCCTTCTCCGACCCGCGCACCGCGACGCGATCCAGAGCGATCGTCCCCGATTGCCCCACGACCTCCACCTTGTTGACACCACCCACGAGGAAGGCCGGAACGGTCGCGGCGTCGGACACCGTCCCCAGGTCCACACCGTTCACCCGAAGCGTGGCAGTGCCACCCCCGAGTGTCTTCACCTCGAGGGCCTTCTCGGAGTCGTCGGCGTTGTAGACCCAGAAGGTGGCCGACTGACCGTTCGAGAGCGGCACGTAACCCGATCCCGAGACGCCTGCCCGGTCGTAGGCCGCCGAGGCGCCGTGCAGCACGGCGTTCTCCGCCTCGTAGATCGGCGTGTACGCGGGGTTGGGCTGGGTCAGGTCGATCTTGTCGATGATGGCCGTGCCGACGGTCTGCCTCGTTCCGTCGAGACTCTCCGCCGCGATCGTGATGCTGTTCTTTCCCGCCTTCAGATCGACCTTCGTGTCGGCGTGGTTCCAGACGACCCATTTGTAGCCGAGCTCCGCGTAGATCTCCTGCTCGGCGCCGCCGTCGACTGTCACGAACATGTTCACCGGCCCCTGCGCGAGGTTCAGAGCGTCCTTGTTGTAAGCGCTCGCGAGCACACTGAGGTCGTACGACCCCGCAGCCGGGACGTCGACGTCGAAGGTCATCCGCAGGTTGGATCCTGCGCGGATGCCGCCCACATCCTTCGTCCCCGAGGTGTAGAAGCCACCGACATTGCCGGGCGTTCCCTCGGGACCGTTGATTTCGGGGGTGGCTCCCTCGAACCGGGCGTTCTCCGCCTCGTAGACGCCGCGCCACGACACCGGCGACTGCGCCGGGCTCGAGGCGTTCTGCCCCGGAGTGACGATGATCTCGTAGGCCGAGTCGGTACGGAGCGGCGGCAGGCCACCCTGACCGAATCGGAGCCCGAGTGACCCGTTCGTCACGGGAGCATCGAACTCCGCGACCGTCTGCGGCTCGCCCGAGTCGCCGATCTGACCGGTCCAGCGGATGTCTCGCACCTGGACGTGAGCCGTTTGCGACAGATAGTCCGGCAAGCGGTCGAAGTACACGTTCTGGTCACCCGAGCTGCCACCCAGCAGAGCGTGGACCTTCTTGTCGGCGTCGTCCACGGTGGCGACGCCCTGCAGGGTGTAGCTCTGGCCGGGGCGCGGCGGATGCACCGTCACCGTGTCCCCGGTCATGTTGCCGTAGGCGTTCAGCAGCCACCACTGGCCATTGCCGCGGTTGGACTGGACGGCGGAGTCGCTCAGATTGCCGTCGATGTTCCAGTAGGCGATGTCGGCGTCGATCTTGCTGTCCTCGATCGCGGAGATCCATTGGACCATCTGCGCCGGGACCGAGGTGTGGTAATTGAACGCGTACTCGTTGACGTTGATCGGTAGGTGCTGACCCGCCCACTTCGTACCCGCGAAGAGCTCGTCCTCCCACCCGCGGTACTTCGCGACGGAGTCGCGGATCGTGGCGGGATTGCTGAGCTCGTGCCAGGTGAAGGCCTGTGGCACGGTGTCGTTGGCGATCGCGTGCTGGAGGAACCCGTAGTCCTGATCGAAGAGCACACTGGTGTTCGGTCCGCCGATTCGCGCATCGGGGATCTTCGAGGTGATGAGCCGATACGCGCGATCCCAGGCGCTGAAGAAGCGGTCGGGGTTGTCGAGCCAGCTCTGACCCCAGAACGACTGGCCGCCGTTGCCGTACATGTTGCCCTCGGGCTCGTTGAAGGGCACGAAGACGATGCGCTTGCGGTACTCCTCGGGTAGCTGAAGGACCTGGTCGACCTGTTTGCCGATCGAATCGAGGAACCACGCCTCTTTCTCCGCGCCGTTCGCCCCGGGCACCTCGTACGGGAAGCCGCGATTGATGTCGGTCATGTAGATGTACACGTCGCCGTTCGAGGAGTCGGCGAGCGGCTTGACCACCTCGAGGGCGTCGGCACCGGGGTGCTGCGGCCCGTCCTGAGCCTTGGTCGAGACGGTGCGCAGCTGGATACCGTCGATCAGATTGTTCGAGGGGAGGCCGGGACCGTAGAGCCCGTAGAGCGTCCCGGACGCGCCGCCCATGAACGCCCCGGTTCGGTCGCCGACGTCGATCGAGAACTCGTCGGGCGTCGTGACCCGCACTGTCGCGGTGACGGCCGTGTCGGTGCCGTCCACCGTGCCGGCGACGGTGAAGACACCGCGCTGGGCGTACGCGGATGCGGGGACATCGGCCCAGGTGACGGGAGCGAGGCGTTGCTGACCATCGTCGAATTCGGCTTTCACCCCGGGGAGGTTCGGAGCTGCGCCGATGTCGGTCTGCACCTCGACGCTCTTCTGCAGGACGGTTGTGAGCTTCGGCGCAGCGTCGCCGGCGAGTGCTCGCACCTGTCCGGGGGTCAGGGCGGTGTCGTAGACCTGGAAGTCGTCGATGGCGCCGGCGAAGAACGGGTGCACCCCGGTCCAGAAGGGCTGCCCGATGTAACCGGAGGTGGGGGACGAGGAGCCGAAGAGGGCCGAGGAGACATCGGCACCGACGGCGGTGCGGCTCACCTCGAGACCGTCCAGGTAGGAGACCAGCGCCCCGGAGTCGATGGTCGTGGTGACGAGGTGCCACTCACCGGTGGGCAGAGCCGTCGACCCCGACGCCCCGGCTTCACCCTGGGTGGTGGGCTTGACGCTGGAGCGGGCCTTGTCGTCGCCCTGGAACCGCGGGGTGTAGAACGCCGCGCTGTCCTTGTCTTTGCCCAGGGTGTAGAGCCACTGGAACGCGTCGCCGCCGTCCCATTTGACCCACGACGAGATGGTGGTCGAGGTCAGCCCCTGGAAGAGTCCCGCGGGAACCGTGATGTACGGCGAGGTGGTCGAGCCAGCCCCTCCGCCCGAGAGGTGCAGGGCCTTTCCGCCCGCCGGCCCGTCAACCAGCTGGGCCGACCCCGGGTTGGCAAGCAGGCCGTCGCGCCCCTTGCCGGATTCGTCCTTCACCGTCGCGGTGACGGATCCCGCGTCGTCGAAGTCGTAGTCGAGGATCACGTGATCGCTGGCATCGGCGGACACCGCCGCCTCGGCCTGCGGGGGATGTGCGGGGGAACCGATGGCGAGGGCGGCGACGGCCAGCCCTGCGGTGACGGTGGCGATGGGCGCGCGTGCGGCACGCCGTCGTGTCGACCTCATGGAACTCTTCTCTCATCGTCGAGGGGGGAAATACGGTTCGATCATCGAACCGGTTCGACACACAGTAGCCGGATGACCCGCGGAAGGTCAATGGGT
This sequence comes from Microbacterium sp. 16-032, assembly GCF_041079455.1. Lineage (NCBI taxonomy): Bacteria > Bacillati > Actinomycetota > Actinomycetes > Micrococcales > Microbacteriaceae > Microbacterium > Microbacterium sp. 16-032. The sequence goes on from NZ_JBFYGQ010000001.1 coordinate 38,618, forward strand.
GACTGCAAGGGTCGCGGGGTGGGCGCAGGTCGTCGCGCCTGTCGCTCGCGGTGCGCCCCTCATCCCGCGTCCGCTCCACGGGAAAAGGGGCCCGGATGCCATGGCATCCGGGCCCCTTCGTTTTCACCTTCTGTCGGCTAGGACACCGTGCGACGCGGTCGACGCGTCGCCCAGACCGCCGCTCCCGCGACCAGCAGGAACGTCGCCAGCAGCGCTCCCCCGAGGGGGCCCTGCGCACCGGTGGCGGCGAGCTGACCCTTCGGCACGACCGTGATCGGCAGGCGCTGGATGATCGAGCCATCCGCCGCGAAGACGACGATCGTGTGCGCGCCCGCTTCGAGGTCCGCGGGGATGCGGACGTCGAAGACGACCCGACCTGCCGCGTCGGCGACGGGGATGCCGGCGATGCGGATCGGCGTGCTGCGCAGTTCGGCGGTGACCTGCTCACCGGCCTTCAGGCCCGTCACGGTCACCCGCACCGTGCCGCCGCGCTCGACGGTCGACGTCGACACCGAGGCCGAGGGGCCCGCCGGAGACGCCGTCGGCTGCGCCGTGGGCTGCCCCGTCGGGGCGACGGTCGGCGACGGCGTCCCGGTGGGCGCGTCGCTCGGCGAGGGCGACGGGCTGCCGGTCGAGGAACCGCTGGGCGACGGCGACGGGCTCGGCTCCGGGTTCGTCTCCGTGGGGACCTCGCGCGGGGCGACGCTGGTGAGCGTCGGCTTCACCGTCTGGAAGAGCCCATCGGAGCCGATCTGGATCCGGTCGATCGTCGTCTCGCGGTTGGTCCCGCCACCGCCGGGGATCGCGAAGCGGTGGTACGCGATGTACCACTCATCGGTGCCGGGCACGTTGATGATCGAGCTGTGCGCCGGTCCGAGGATGCCCTGCGACGGATCCTTCTGCAGCAGGATGCCGCGGTAGGTCCACGGTCCGTCGATGCTCGTCGACGTGGCGTAGCCGACGCGGTAGTCGGGGGATCCGGTGTCGTCGATCGAGTACGTCAGGTGGTACGTCCCGTCTCGGAAGTTCATGAAGAGCCCCTCACGGAAGTCCGGCAGACCGGTGATCGGCTTGATCGTGCCCGTCTTGATGCTCTTCATGTCGTCGGACAGCTCGCCGTAGACGGGCTTGCCGTTGCCCCAGAACAGGTAGTACTTGCCGGTCTGAGGATCACGGAACGCGGCCGGATCGATCGCCTGCCCGCTGTTGACGCTCTCGCCGTTGGTGATCATCGGCTGCGCCTCGGCGGTGAACGGGCCCTCGGGGCTGTTTGCGACGGCCACACCGATCATCTTGCGGTTGGCGTTCGGCTCGTGGCCGCTGAAGTAGAAGTAGTACTTCCCGCCCTTCTCGATGATCGTCGGAGCCCACGCGTTGCCGGTGGCCCAGGGGACGTTGCCCTTGGCGCCGTCGAGCGTGAGGAACGGCTTGTCCGACCGCGTCCAGTCCACGAGGTTCTTGGACTTCCAGACGTAGAAGGTGTTGCCGCCCCAGCCCGGGGTGCCGTCGGTCGTGGCGTAGATGTAGTACGTGTCGCCGAACACCGCGATGTTCGGATCGGCGTACAGCCCCGGCAGGACCGGGCTCTTCATCTCGACTGCCGTCAGCGTCCAGACCGTGTCATCCTGCCCCGCCGTCTTGAGCGTGACCGTCACCGGGGAGCTCAGGTTGCGCAGCGTCCCCGAGGCCGGGGTCGCCGTCGTCCCCGACGCGGTGGTGAAGGTCGGACGGAGCTTCGTCAGGTCGGTGCCCGGCGTCACCGGGAACGTGATCGTTCGCGTCGCCGAGTCGATGATCGGCGCGACCTTCAGGACGCTGGGGTCCTGCAGGCTGACCTTCGACAGCACGCCGGGGTTCGCGGAGGCGACCTCGTCCGCGCTCAGGGCCCGGTTGTAGAGCGCGAACTCGCGAACCTGTCCACGGAGCAGGTTGTCGGCGTTGTAGACCGACTTGCCGATGTAGTTGGCGAGGGTGCGACCGCCGCCGATGTCGCCGGGGCGCACCGTGACGTTGGTGTTCTCCGCCACCTGCTGCCCGTCGAGGTACAGGCGTGCCGTCGACCCGCTGAGCGTGTAGGTGACGTTCACCCACCGGTCGCGCGGAAGGGCGGCCGAGGACTGCGCGTTCTGCTCGCCCGACCAGTTGCCCGTGGTGAGCGCCCCGCGCAACTGGTTGTTCCCCGTCGCGAAGAGGTAGCCGTTGCCGGTGCCGTCCTGCGCGGTGTTTCCGAACGCGTACAGGAAGTACGGGTTCTTCTGCGCCGCGTCCACGCGCATCTCGGCCTGGACCGTGATGTCGGTCGTGCCCGCGAGCACGTTGTCGGGCAGGTCGACGTAGTCGTCGGTGCCGTCGAAGGTGAGGGCGTCGGCGTTCCACACGGCGTTGCCCCTGATCTGCGCATCGCGCCCCGCGCCGGAGCGGTCGTGCAGGGTCGACCCTGACCCGTCGGTGAAGTCGTACCGCAGGAGCTCGCCCTTCTCGTTGGCCGCGAGCGGCTGCGGCAGGTTCGCACGCAGGGCCGTGAGTTCGGCCTGGGTGACGGGCATGACGGTTCCGTGCCGCGGGCTGCCGGGCAGGCGGTACGAGGCCGGGACCTTCCAGTCCGGGTTGGCGATGTCGGTGGTTGCGAGGGGGATGTACCCGCGTCCGCCGTACTCGTCGACGAAGAGGTAGTACTTGTCTCCGTTGACGTCGCCGGGGTTCGACTTGAAGATGCTCGGTCCCTCGACGGCCTGCGTGCCGGCGTTCTTGCCGATGCACGAGGTGACGAGCTTCCACTGGTCGAGCGGTGCCGTCAGCACGGCCGAGCTCTCCTGGATGATGTCGCTGCACCCGGTGGTGCCGGCGCCCTCGTCCTTGGTGAAGCGCTGGTAGACGCCGTTCGCCTTGATGACGGTGGAGTCGATACGCGACATGCCGCCCTGCCAGACCTTGGTGTCGCTGAAGGTCACGAAGTCGCGCGTGGTGGCGTACAGCATGCTGTTGGCGACGTTCGAGGTGTGGTTGGGGTCGTTCTCGGGGTAGAGCTTCGAGGCCCAGAAGACGACGTACTGGCCGAGCGACTCGTCCCAGTAGGCCTCGGGGGCCCAGGTGTTGCCCGCCGTGTCCGGCGACACCTTTACGTGGCGCTGAGCGCTCCAGGTGACGAGGTCGTGCGACTCCCACACCTCGAGGTACTTGGATCCCGTGCGCTGCGCGCGGTCCCAGTTGCCGTCGCGACCGATCGAGAGATCCGTGGCGATGAGGTAGAACGTGTCGCCCTCAGGGGAGCGGATGAGGAACGGGTCGCGGAGGCCCTTCTCGCCGAAGGTCGAGGTGAGCGTCGGCTGCCCGTTGTTGAGCTCCGTCCACGACAGCGCGTTGTTGCCGTTGCTCGCCGCGAAGTAGATGTTCTCTCCCGCGACGGAGTTGCCCGTGAAGTAGGCGAACGTGTACCCCTCGAAGGGCCCGATCTGCGCGGCCTTTCGGACGGTCGCGGTGAACGCCCGCGTCGAGGTGACGGCATTCTTCGTGATGGATGCCGTGAGCGTCACCGTCGCGTCCGCGCTCTGTCGCGTGACGACGCCGTCACCGGTGACCACCGAGGCGTTCGAGGTCGTCCAGGTGACGGGGAGCCCCTGCGAGGTGCCCGGCAGCGTGAGGTTGCCGCGGACGTCATCGATGTTCGTGACGGCCAGCGCGCTGAGCGCGGACTGCACTGCTGCGCTGTCCTCGGGGGTCTTGACCAGGCCCTTCACCTCGGTCGCAGTGAGCGCACGGTTGTAGATGCGGAAGTCGCGGAGGCTACCGGCCAGGCGCTTGTCGGGGGTGTAGTTGGACCGGCCGAGGTAGTTCGCCGTCGTGGTTCCGCCGCCGATCATGCTCGGTAGGGAGGTCGTGTTGGTGTTCTCGGCGATCTGAACGCCGTCGATGTACATGCGCGAGGTCTTCGACGCCGCATCGAGCGTGTAGGTCAACTTCTTCCAGACCCCGCGCTCGAGGGCGGTGGTGCTCTCGGCCTTCTGCTCGGTGGTCCAGTTGCCGAGGGCGATGCCGGTGCGCGCCGGGTTACCGGTTGCGAACAGGTAGCCGTTTCCGTACCAGTCCGTGGTGTTGCCGAGGCCCCAGATGAAGTAGTTGCCGCTCTGCTCCGGGCGCACGATGACGTCGGTGCTGACGGTGATGGAGTCGAGGCCTTTGAGGATGTCGTTGGGCAGCTTGACGTCGTCGTCGTTTCCGTCGAGGCGGACGCCGTCGGCGCCTGCCAGGGTCGGGCCGCCTTCGAATGTGGCGTTGCGTCCGTTGCCGGAGGTGTCGCGCGCGACTGTTCCGAAGGTCTCGTCGAGGGGGTAGGAGGCGACGAGGCCCGCGTCGGCGGCGACAGCGCCGGCGATCACGGGGGCGGTGAGGGGTGCCGCGACGAGGGCGGCGATGACCGGGACGGCGAGCGTCCAGCGAGAACGGCGTCGTGGCGGCGCCGAGCGATCGTAAGGGGTCACGGGGGTGGGGTCCTCTCGTGGGTGCGTCATTGCAGGAACCGTCGTCTTCGACGGTCCTCGCATGTTAGCGCTCACACGCCCGGACCACCAGCATGGTTACGTCAACAGCCGCGGGCCCGGTGCCCCGATGGCGTGTCATCACATCTCGTTTCGCGGCCGGCACGGCGTCCCGCTCCGCGGACGTGGTCGTCACGGCGGCGGTGGGGTCTCGGGGCCGCCTCGATCGCCCCGACACGCCGGCGGCGAGCTCGAGGTCAGCGAGGTCGGCGTGAGCCGACAGGCCGTTCGACCGGCGCCGAATCGCGCACGATGAGGCGCGTGGGCAGGGGCGTGCTCTCGCTCACCGTGTCGGGTTCTTCGACCGCCAGCAGCACCTTCTGCATGAGGATCTCGCCCAGGGCGGCGAAGTCCTGCCGCACGGTCGTCAGCGACGGGTAGAGGAACGCCGCCTCGGGGACGTCGTCGATTCCGACGACCCCGACGTCTTCGGGCACCCGCAGTCCGCGTTCGCGGAGGGCCGAGAGAACACCGATCGCCATGTGGTCGTTGGCGACGAAGATCCCCTCGCCGGGGGCGATGTCGGCCTCGCTCGCGATGCGGTAACCGCTCTCGGCCGACCAGTCGCCGTGGACGAGGGCGGTCGATTCGCTGCGCGAGGACGCGAGCTCCTCGCGCCATCCGCGGATGCGCTCCACCGCGTCGGGGTTGCGAGCGGGACCGGCGATATGACGGATCGGACCGTACCCCGCCTCGCGCAGGTGCCGCACGGCGCTGCGGCCCGCGCGATACTGATCGATCGCGACGAGCCGCGGGTGCGGACGACTGGTCGTGGCCGAGGCGACGATGGGGATGTCCAGGTCGAGGGCCTGGACGGATGCCAGCACCTCGGTGTCGACGACGATGAGCACGATGGCATCCACGCGCTGTTTGAGAAGACCGTCGATCGCGGCGCGCACAGCGACCGCGTCGCTCTGCGGGGAGCTGATGGCATCTACGTTGTACCGCGCCGCGCGCGCGGCGAAGTTGAAGTTCATGGCGATAGACGAGGGACCGTAGTCGACGTTGCCCGGGGTGACCAGACCGATCGTGCGGGTGCGCCGCGTCACGAGGGCGCGCGCCGCCGGCGAGGGGCTGTACCGCAGCTGGGCGATGGCCTGCTCGACGCGCGCGCGGGTGGCGGGACGCACGTTCGGCATGTTGTTGAGCACGCGCGAGACCGTCTGGTGCGAGACGCCCGCCAGCCGGGCCACATCGAAGATGTTCGCCGTGCGCGCCGCTTTGTCGTCAGCCATTCGCCGCCTCACCGGGACTCTCGGGCTTGGCCACGAGAGCCAGGAGGGCATCGGGGGTGAGATCGGCGGCGGGGACGATCTGCGCCAAGACGCCGTCACGCATGACGGCCACCAGGTGGGCGACGCGGAGCACCTCGTCGAGCTCGGCCGAGATGTAGATGATCGAGAGACCGTTGTCGGACAGCTCCCCCACGAGGCGCTGGATCTCGGCCTTGGCGCCGACGTCGATGCCGCGCGTGGGTTCGTCGAGCACGATCACGCGGGGAGAGAGCGCGAGAAGCCGCGCGAGGAGCACCTTCTGCTGATTGCCTCCGGACAGCGTCGAGACGGGGCGATCGATGTCCGCGGGGCGGATGTGCAGAGCCTCGACCCAGCTGGTTGCCAACTCACGACGTCGCGCGGTGCTCATCCGGCGCAGGACGCCGCGTTGCGCCTGGAGGGCGAGGCTGATGTTGTCGAGCACGCTGAGGTCGCCGATGACCCCCTCGGTGCGCCGGTTCTCGGACGAGTAGGCGATGCGACGGCTCATCGCCTCGCGCGGCGAGCCGAAGCGCACGGGAGCACCGTCGACGAACACCTCGCCCGATCCCGGGCGGTCGACCCCGGTCAACGCCCGTGCGAGTTCGCTGCGACCCGATCCGAGCAGGCCCGCGACCCCGATGACCTCACCCTCGGCGAGGTCGAGGTCGGCCTCACGTAGCCGCGGTCCGGCGGTGAGCCCGCGTGCGCTGACGACCGCCGGCCCCTCGCTGTCGTCGACGGTGCGCTGCCCGAGCGGGGCGAGGACCCCCGCGGCGGCGCCCAGCATCTTCTCGACGAGATCGATCCGCAGGAGCTCGCGCGTGGCGTACTCGCCGACCAGATGGCCGCCGCGCAGCACGGTGACGCGATCGCAGATCTCGTAGACCTGATCGAGGAAGTGCGAGACGAACACCACCGCGATACCGGTGTCCTTGAGCTCGCGGATGACGCGGAAGAGCTCGGCGACCTCGTCGGCGTCGAGACTCGAGGTGGGCTCGTCGAGGACGAGCACCTTCACCTCGACCGACACGGCGCGGGCGATCGCGACGAGCTGCTGCACCGCGAGCGGGTGGGACGACAGGACCGACGCCGGGTCGACGTCGACGCCGAGAGCCGCCAGGGCCGACGAGGCCCGGCGGCGCATCTCGGCGTGGTCGATCATCCCCCACCGGCGGGGCTCACGTCCGAGGGAGATGTTCTCGGCCACCGTGAGGTTGGGCAGCAGATCGATCTCTTGGTAGACCGTCGAGATGCCGGCGGCCTGGGCTTCGGCCGGAGACGACAGCCGCACCGGTCGTCCCTCGATGAGGATCTCGCCGTCGTCGAGACGCAACGCCCCGGTGATCGCCTTGATCAACGTCGACTTGCCGGCCCCGTTCTCGCCCATCAGCGAGTGGACCTCGCCGGCTCGCAGACGGAAGTCGACTCCGGACAAGGCCGCCTCGACCCCGAAACGCACCGACGCCCCGCGCACCTCGAGGAGGGGCGGGGCGACGGCGGCGGGCATGGGTTCCATCATGCCCGCGACGGAGCGAGAGCGCTAACACCGCCGCGGTGCATGTTTCGCGCCGCCGCGGGTGAAGGCCTCACCTGCTGAGGGCGGAGCGCGAGACGATCACCCGCTGCACGACCACGAACAGCAGCAGCAGGGCGCCGACGGTGATGCGCGTCCACGACTGCTCCGCACCCGAGAACGAGATGATCGTGCGGATGAGGCCGTACACGAAGACGCCGATCATCGACCCGATGACGAACCCGCTGCCTCCGGTCAGAAGGGTGCCGCCGATGACCACCGCGGCGATCGTGTCGAGCTCGGTGCCCACACCGTTCAGCGGGTAGCCGGCACCGGAGTACGCGGTCAGGACGATCCCGGCCAGTCCCGCGCACACCCCGCTGATGACGTAGACAGACAGCTTCGCGCGGACGACGGGCAGTCCCATGAGGCGAGCCGACTGCTCATTGCCGCCGACGGCGTAGACCGTTCGGCCGAAGCGCGTGTAGCGCAGCACGAACGCGGCGAGAGCGACGGTCAGCAACGCGATGATCCCGGTGGGGGTGATGTACCACCCCGCGAATGAGAAGCGCGTCGACTGGAGCCACAGCAGGCCCTCGTTGTCGACCTTGATCGATTCGAGGCTGACGACGAAGGCGAGACCGCGAGCGAGGAACATGCCGATCAGCGAGGCGATGAACGGCTGCACGTCGAAGAACTGCACCAGGATGCCGATGAGCAGACCGATCGCGGCGCCGATGAGCACCATCGCGGGGATCGCCACCGCGACCGGCACGCCGTCGCCGAGCATCTTCGCGCAGAGGATGCCGGTGAAGGCCATGACCGCCCCGACCGAGAGGTCGATGCCGCCGGTGAGGATGACGAACGTCATTCCCACCGCGAGGACGAGCAGGTAGGCGTTGTCGAGCAGGATCGACGACATGATGCGGTTCAGCTGGAAGTTCGGGAAGTACCACATGGCTCCCGCGATCATCACGACCAGGATGATCACCGCGGCGAACACCGGCACCCACGAGATGTGACGGCTGAGGAAGCGGCGGTACGAGACCGCGGACGACGACGTCGAGCGTCGTTCTTCGGTGAGAGTGGCCATCAGGACAGCACCTTTGCGTCAGGACGTCGGGTGATCGGACGGAGAGCACTGCGCCCCGCCGTGTGGAAGTACGCGCGGAAGCGACGCGACTGCAGCAGCACGACGATGAGCACGGCCGCGGCCATGAACACGGGGCTGACCGCCGGGGGGACGCCGAGGAACGTGATGGTGCTCTTCAGCGTCTGGATCGTGAAGACGCCCACGACCGTGCCGGCGAGACTGAACTTGCCGCCCGCGAGGGAGGTTCCGCCCAGAACGACCGCGAGGATGGCATCCAATTCGATGTACAGACCCGCCGCGTTGGCGTCGGCGGCCATGATGTTCGAGCTGTAGAGGATGCCCGCGATCCCCGCGAGAGCGCCGCTGGCGATGTAGGCGCCCCAGATGATGCCGCGCGAACGGACCCCCGCGAGTCGGCTGGCCTCAGGATTGATGCCCACCGCCTCGGTCAGCATGCCGAGGGCCGTTCGACGCTCGAGCACGCCGACCACGATCACCGCGAAGATCGCGACGAAGAACGCGAAGGGGAGCCCCAGGACGTATCCGCCGGCGATGAACTTGTAGGGATCGCTGTTGATGGTGGTGATGAAGCCGCCCGTGATGAGCAGGGCGACGCCGCGACCGGCGAGCATCAGCACGAGCGTGGCGATGATCGGTTGGATGCCGAGCACCGACACGAGGAAGCCGTTCCAAACTCCGAGGAGCAGGGCCACGCCGACGGCCGCGGCGATCGCCGTGAATACGACGCCGAGGTTGCCGGGGTCGGGCGAGGCCTCGATGACCGTGAGGGCGACGGCACCCGAGACAGCCATGATCGCGCCGACCGAGAGGTCGATGCCCCGGGTGGCGATGACCAGGGTCATGCCGAGGGCGACGAGCATGAGCGGCGCGCTGTTGCGCAGGATGTCGATCAGCGACCCGTAGAACTGACCGTTCTGCATGGTGATGCTGAGGAAGGACGGCCGCGAGATCGTGTTGATGGCGATGAGCGCGAGCAGAGCCGCGATCGGCCACACGAGGCGGTGGGTGAGGAATTTCTTCATGCGATCTTCTCCCGATCGGACGACAGTGTCTCGGGTGCGGTGTGTGACGCGGCTGCGGCCGATTCGGGCTGCCCCTCGGCGATGTAGGCCACGAGCGCGTCGAGGTCGACGTCGCGGGTGGCCAGTTCGCCGATCTTACGACGGTCGCGCAGAACGGCCACGCGCTGCGCGAGGCGCAGCACTTCTTCGAGCTCGGACGAGATGAAGATGACCGCGAGGCCCTTCTCGGCGAGCTCGGCGACCTTGCGCTGGATGTCGGCCTTCGCGCCGACGTCGATGCCGCGCGTGGGCTCGTCGAGGATGAGCAGCTCGGGAGCGGTCGCCAGCCAGCGCGCCAGGAGCACCTTCTGCTGATTGCCGCCCGAGAGGTTGCGGATGAGGGCGTTGGGGTCGGCGGGGCGCACGCCGAGGGCCGTGATGTATTCCTCGACGACGGCCTGCTTCTCCGCGGCGCTGATCTTGCGCAGGGCGCCGCGGCGCGCCTGGATGCCGAGCACGATGTTCTCGGCGACGGTCAGGTCGCCCACGATGCCCTCGGCGCGACGGTCCTCCGACGAGAACGCGATGCCGCGGTCGAGAGCGTGCCGCGGCGACCCGGTGCGCGCCCCGGAGCCCGACACCTGGACGGTGCCGTCGTCGGGACGATCCGCACCGGCGATGAGGCGGGCGAGCTCGGTGCGGCCGGAACCCAGGAGCCCGGCCAACCCCACGACCTCGCCCGGGTAGACGTCGAGGTCCACGGGCTCGAGGGCGTTCTTCCGCCCGAGCGAGAGGGTGCGCAGCACCGGCGTTCCGGTGCGGTCGATCGGGCGTTCGGCGCTGGCCGAGATGGCATCCAGCTCTCCGAGCTCGCGGCCGATCATCTTCGCCACGAGTTGTTCGCGGCCCAGTTCCGCGACGGGGTACTCCCCCACCAGGGTGCCGTTGCGGAGCACCGTGAGGCGGTCGGAGATCTCGTAGATCTGGTCCAGGAAGTGCGAGACGAAGAGGATGGCCACGCCGCGGTCGCGCAGATCGCGGACCACGCCGAACAGCTGCTCGACCTCGCCGCGGTCGAGGCTCGAGGTGGGTTCGTCGAGCACGAGCACCTTCGTGTCGACCACCATGGCACGGCTGATCGCGACCAGCTGCTGCACGGCGATCGAGTGGCTGGCGAGGATCGATCGGGTGTCGATATGCACGCCCAGCTCGGCGAGGTAGGTGGCGGCCGCGGCGTGCGTGGCCTTCCAGTCGACCATGCCGGCGCGTCGGATCTCGTTGCCGAGCATGACGTTCTCACCGACGGTGAGGTTCTGGCAGAGGTTGACCTCTTGATAGACGGTGGCGATTCCCGCGGCCTGGGCATCGGCGGTGGCCCGGAACTGTCGCTCGGTCCCTTCGACGCGGATGACGCCGTCGTCGATCCCGTAGACGCCGGTCAGGGCCTTGATGAGAGTGGACTTTCCGGCGCCGTTCTCTCCCATGAGGGAGTGGACTTCGCCGGCGTAGAGGGTGAAGTCGACGCCGTCGAGCGCCTTCACGCCGGGGAACTGGATGCTGATGCCGCGCATCTCCACCACGGCTGCCCGTTCGGAGGTCGTCGCGGCGGCCCGTTCGGATGTCATTGTCGATCGCTTTCTCGGATCGGGAGCGTGCGGGGCCGGTGGATACCGACCCCGCACGCCGGGGAGGATGTTCCGTCGATGCCGAGGCGATCGGACGGGGTGTCGCCGAGGGGAGTCGGCGACGGATCCCTGCGGATCAGTAGGGGCGGCTGTCCAGGACCTTCTTGGCCTGCTCCTGGTCGAACGCCTGGTCCTCGACGATGTAGCTCTTGTCGACGGATTCGCCGGCGACGACCTTCTTGACGACCTCGGCGGTCTTCTCACCGAGGAGCGGGTTGCACTCGACGATGTAGTTGAACTCGCCGTTCGAGAGGGCGGTCATGCCGTCCTTCACCGCGTCGATCGTGACGATCTTGATGTCGGTGCCGGGCTTGAGGCCGGCGGCCTTGATCGCCTCGAGGGCGCCGAGGCCCATGTCGTCGTTGTGGGCGAAGAGCAGGTTGATCTGCGAGCCGTACTTCTGGAGGAAGCCCTCCATGACCGTCTTGCCGTCGGCGCGGGTGAAGTTGCCGGTCTGCGAGTCGAGGACCTTGATGTCGGTGCCCTTGATCGCGTCGTTGAAGCCGGTGGCGCGGTCGGTGGCGGCGGACGAACCGGTGGTGCCCTCGAGGACGACCATGTTGGTGGGCGTCGTGCCGAAGTTGTCGGCGACCCACTTGCCGGCGGTCTCGCCCTCCTTCTTGAAGTCGAGGCCGATCCAGCTGGCGTAGAGGTCCTCGGATGCCGAGACCGTGCGGTCCTCAAGGATGACGGGGATGTTGGCGTCCTTGGCTTCCTTGAGGACGTCGTCCCAGCCGTCGCTCACGATGGGTGCGAGGACGATCGCGTCCACGCCCTGGTTGATGAAGCTGCGGACGGCGGCGATCTGCGCCTCGGGCTTGTTGTCGGCCGCGTTGAAGACGAGGTTGAAGCCGTTGGCCTCGCTGAACGCCTCCTTCATCGACTCGGTGTTGGCGCTGCGCCATCCGCTCTCGGAACCGGTCTGGGCGAAGCCGACCGTGATCTTGTCGCCGCTGCCGCCGCCGGCGTTTCCGCCGCCGCCCGCTCCGGCGCAGCCGGTGGCCGTGAACGCGATCGCGCCGACGAGCGCGATGCCCGCGATGATCTTGTTCGCCTTCATGATGAAACCTCCTCGTTTCGCCGGCTCCGATGCCGGTCATGTGATGCAGCCCCTCGGGTGAGCCGTGTGTGAATGTTAGCGCTCACAGAACGCGCCGTGTCAAGTAATTCGGGCGCTCGAATGATCACAGATTGATAAATGTGAAGCCTCACACGGAGGAGATCACCACGGACGTGATCGCTCAGAGCGTTTCGCCGTGTTGCGCCAGCAGAGCCTTCGCACCGCGCGAGCGCCTACCGTCGTATTCATGACTTCGCTTCCGCACGGCGCCCCCGAGAGCACCCCCGCCATCGGCACCTCCGTCTCGGCGGACGACTTCAAGAGGGCCTTCCGCGGCCACCCCGGCGGCATCGCCGTGATCACCGCGTTCGGCGAGAACGGCCCCGTCGCCCTCACCGCCTCGTCGGTGTCGTCGGTGAGCGCCGACCCGCCGCTGCTGATCTTCTCGGTCTCCGCGCTGTCGTCGGCGACGCCCACGATCATCGCGGCGGACACGATCGTGGTGCACCTGCTCGACGCGGAGGACATCTCGCTCGCTCGGGCGGGGGCCACCAGCGGCCTCGATCGCTTCGCCGACACCTCGACGTGGTCGCGCCTGCCCACCGGCGAGCCGGTCTACCACGGCGTGCGCGCGTGGCTCCGGTGCAAGGTCGTCAGCAGAATGGATGCCGGCGGCTCCACGGTCATCGCCGCTCAAGCCGTGCAGGTCGACGTCGAACGCGACCTCGAGCCCGGCGAATCCGGAGCCGCGCTGGTGTACCACAACCGCGCCTGGCACCGCCTCGGCGAGCACTCGCGCCTCGACGACTGACGCACGGGGTCACGCGCCCAGATCACCCGCGAGGCGCGGGGCGATCCACGATTCGTCGTCGTGTCGCGCAGCGCCCGCCATCTCGACGGCGCGCCACACGGCCCTCAGCTCGTGACGATCTCCACCACGGCGGAGCCGCCGTCCCGTGCGACGACGCGCGAGACGCAGCAGCACATCTTCGAGCGGGCGTCCTTCTGGCGCTCGCTGTAGAACACGTCCCGGTGGTCGATGTCGCCCGCGAGGCCGACGACGCGGACCTCGCAGAGACCGCACTCCCCCTTGCGGCAGTCCCACATCATGTCGGCGCCGGCGCCTTCGAGAGCCTCGAGCATCGACTGATTCGGACGGACGCGCGCCTCGATGCCGCTCGCCGGCACGCGGACGACGAACTCCTGCGCCTCGAACCAGCCGCTGTTGCCGAAGGTCTCCATGCGAAGATCCGCGATGGGGCGCCCCTGCGTCATCCACTCCCGCCGGATGGCATCCATCAGGCGGATCGGCCCGCAGACGTACACCTCCGTCCCCACCGCGATGCCGTCGACGAGGTCGGGGATCGACAGCGACGTGCCCTCGTCGCGCACGTGCAACCGCAGTCGCTCGCCGTGCGCCTCGCGCAGGTCGTCGACGTAGGCCATCAGCGGTCGACTACGACCGGCGTAGAGCAGCCGGTAGTCGGCCCGCCGGTCGCGCAGACGCGCGGCCATGCCCACCATCGCGGTGATGCCCACGCCGCCGGCGATCAGCACGTAGCGGTCGGCGCCGGGCCGGAGCGGGAAGTCGTTCAGCGGCTGGGTCAGCTCCAGCCGGTCCCCCGGCGTGAGGGCGTTCATCACCGCCGCGCCTCCGCGGCTCACCGGCGACGTGTAGACGCTCAGGGCGATGCGGCGGCCGCCGTCCGTGGCATCCACGATCGAGTACGACCGGCGGTCGCGCTCACCCGCGATGGTCAGACGCACGTCGACGTGTGCGCCGGGACTCACCGGCGCGGGCTGGTCGACGTCGATCTCGATGCGGCGGATCTCGGGCGTGAGGGCACGGGATGCCGCGACGGTGCCGTACTGCCAGACCTCGGTGCGCGAGACCGCCACCTCAGTGCACCACCTGCGCGCCCGAACGCGGTGCCGGGGCGTGATCGCGACCCTCGGCGAGCAGCATCCGCTCGAGGATCCGGCGCACCCACATGCCGCCCGCGTCGATGTTCAGGCTGTAGAACTCGTAATCGGGATTGGCGTCGATCGCGGCCTGCTGCGCGGCGAGCATCGCCTCGTCTTCTCCGAACACCCCGTGCACGCCGTCGCGCAGTTGCGTCGTGATGAGCTGGCTGTCGAGGCGGTAGTTGCGCTGGAACGACCAGAAGTAGTGGCTCGAACGCGCGGTCTCGGGCGTGATGGTGTTCATCACGTAGCCGTTGACCCCCTGCGACCGGTCGCCCTCGGGCGCACCCGTGCCGGCCTTGGCGACGCCGACGTCGATGCAGATGGTGGACGGCGCCTCGAAGTGGATGATCTGCCAGCGGTCGACGCGCCCCTCGAAGCCGGGGAACTTGTCTCTCATGTTCTTCAGCCAGAAAGGCGGGGCCTCGATGTCGTGCATCCAGCGCTCGACCGTCACCGTGGTGTCGGTGTGGCTGGTGACGAACTCGCTCTCGCTGAGCTCCTTCTGGCCGATGCTGCTCGAGTGCACGAACTCCTCGTGGGTGAGGTCCATCAGGTTGTCGAGGACGAGCTGGTAGTTGCACGGGGCGTGGATCGTCAGGCCGTCGCCGGTCCAGGCGGCATCCGTCATCTGGTGCATGTCGGGGATGAGGTCGGGGTCGGCCAGCGCCGGGTCGCCCACCCACACCCACACGTAGCGATTTCGGTCGACGACCGGGAACGAGGGGACGAGGGCGCTCGGGTTGATCGTCTCCTGCGCGGGCATCGAGGTGCAGCGGCCCCGGGCGTCGTAGGTGATGCCGTGGTACGGGCAGCGGATGTCTTCGGGGCCGGCCAGAGCGCCCTGCGACAGCGGTGCGAGGCGATGCCAGCACGCGTCGGCGAGGGCGACGGCTCGACCGTCCTCGGTCCGATAGAGCGCCAAGGGCCGGCCCGCGACCGTGCGCGAAAGGATCTTCTTGCGTCCGACCTCGTGATCCCACGCGGCGACGTACCAGGCGTTGCGCGGGTGGTCGAGCAGCTTGGCGGCCACGGTCTGTTGCATCGGAACTCCCTCGTCCACTCACTATCGGGATAGTTATAGCCGAGAAGATACGGTGGATGCCGAGCATCCGCAAGCACCCCGAGGAGTCGCCGATGAGCCTGCGGTACGCCCTGCTGGCCCTCTTGACCGCGCACCCCATGACCGGTTACGACCTGGCCAAGGCCTTCCACGTGTCGGTCGGGCACGTCTGGCACGCGCCCGACTCGCAGATCTACCCCGAGCTCAAGCGCATGGTCGCCGACGGGCTGCTGCGCGACGAGGCGGTCCCGTGGGGGGCGAGCTCCACGAAGACGCAGTACACCGTCACCGACGAGGGGGTCGACGCCTTTCGGGCGTGGATGGAGGAACCCATCGAATACGCGCGGGAACGCGACCCCGCGCACCTGCGCGCCGCGTACTTCGAGTGGGCCGATCCCGACGTCGCCCGCCGACACCTGCACGAGCACATCGCCCAGTACGAGCTGCGCCGCGCACAATGGCAGTCCCAGCTGGATGCCATCCGGAGGCACTCCCACCCGATCCTCGCGCGCCGGCTCGAAACCGACACCCGCCACGACCCCGACGCGGTGGTGGCGTTCAAGGTGTTCACCTACGAGGGATTCCTCGACCGCGCCGAGGGCGAGATCGCCTGGGCGCGCCACGGCCTCGACCTGCTCGACCGTCTGCACCCGCGCGACTGAGCGTCGGGCATGGCGTCGCCCCGGGGCGCGGGGCGGCTCGGATGCGTCGCAAGTGGCGTCGTCACTCCCCGCCGGGGAAGGCGACCACCCGCAGCAGGCGCGCCAACTCGGCGCGGTCGGCGCTCGAGAGCCCCGCGTGAGCGCGACGTTCGCCCGCCTCGACGTCGGCCTGCGCGCGCCGGTAGAGCGAACGCCCGGCGAGCGTGGCGGCCACGACGTTGGCCCGCCGATCCCGCGGGTCGGGCTCGCGCGTGACGAGACCGCGACGCTCGAGATCGTCGATGAGGGCGACCACCTGACTCGGATCCAGGCGCAGGAAGGCGGCGAGCTCACGCTGCGAGGGCCGACCGCCGGTCACCGCGAGCGCGAGGACGGAGTAGGAGCGCACCTTGAACTCGTGCGCGGCGAGGGCCTCGTTGGCCGCCGCCTGCGACACGGCCGAGGCCCGCGCGAGGAGGAAGCCGAGGTCGTCGGCGAGGGGCGAGTGCTCCAGGCGCGACGAGCCCGAGGGATCGTCGGGGGCCACGGAGGTCATGCCGCAAGTGTAGCGAAGAGCAATCATTGACATTTTCAACGATTGGATGCCACGATGTCACCGATCGAAGGAGTCACCATGACGCTCACCGGCAAAGTCGCCATCGTCACCGGTTCGGGCCGCGGCCTAGGCCTCGCCTACGCCCAGGAGCTCGCCCGCCAGGGGGCGGCCGTCGTCATCAACGACGTGGACGCCGCCACCGCCGACGCCGCGGTGAAGACCATCGTCGATGCGGGCGGCCAGGCGGTCGCAGTGGTCGCGCCGGTCGGACCCACCGAGACCGCCGACGCCCTCGTCGCCGCCGCCGTCGACGCCTACGGCCGACTCGACATCCTCGTCACCAATGCCGGCGTCCTGCGCGACACCGTGCTGTGGAAGATGAGCGACGACGACTTCGACACGGTGATCGGCGTGCACCTGCGAGGGACCTTCACCACGGTGCGCGCCGCGGCGACCTACATGCGGCAGAACGAGATCGCCGGGCGGATCATCTGCATCGGCTCGCCCACCGGTCAGCGCGGCAACTTCGGCCAGACGAACTACGCGGCGGCCAAGGCCGGAATCGTCGGCATGGTGCGCACCTGGGCCCTCGAACTCAAGAAGGCCGGGATCGCCGTCAACGCGGTCATCCCCGTCGCCGCCACCGCCATGACCGCGACGGTGCCCTACTTCGCCGCGGCCGTCGAGGCGGAGGCAGCGGGAGAGCCCATGCCCGCCTTCTTCCGACGCGACCTGGGTTTCGGCACCTCGGACGATGTCGCGGGGCTCATCGCCTTCCTCGCCTCCGACGCGGCAGCCGGGGTGAGCGGCCAGGCGATCGGCATCGGCGGTGACCGCCTGCAGCTGTGGTCGCACCCCGAGCCCGTCGCCACCGTCTATCGCGACGGCGGCTGGACCGCCGAAGCCCTCGCCGCGGGCTTCGCCGAGGCCGTCGGCGACCTGCAGAGCGTGGGCGAGCGCTTCCCGGCCCTCCCCGTCGAGCTCCAGCGCCCCGTTGCCACCGCGTGACGACCGTGGCCCACTACGAACCCGCCATCGACGTCGGGGCACTGACGGCGATCGACGTGCACGTGCACGTCGAGGTCGACGGGCACGGGCACTCCTCGCTTCCCGATGATCTCGCCGCGGCCGCGAGTCGCTACTTCGCGACCGACGCCGCGCGACCCGACCTCGACAGCATCGCGGCGTACTACCGCGAGCGCTCGATGGCCGCGGTGGTCTTCACGGTCGATGCCGAGGGCAACCTCGACCACCCGCCCCTCTCGAGCGCCGACATCGCCGCGGGCGCGGCTCGCCACAACGACGTGCTCATCCCGTTCGGCTCCGTCGACCCGAACCGCGCGGATGCCGTGGAGCGCGCTCAGCGCCTCATCGAGGAGTCCGGCGTGCGGGGGTTCAAGTTCCACCCCACCGTGCAGAGATTCGACCCGAGCGACGAGCGGCACTACCCGCTGTACGAGACGCTGCAGACGGCGGGGGTCGTCGCCCTGTTCCACACGGGACAGACGGGCATCGGCGCGGGAATGAAGGGCGGCCGAGGTCTGCGCCTGGGACTGTCGAACCCCATGCTGCTCGACGGCGTCGCAGCCGACTTCGGTGACCTGCAGATCATCATGGCCCACCCCTCGGTGCCGTGGCAGGACGAAGCGATCTCGGTGGCCACGCACAAGCACAACACCTGGATCGACCTGTCGGGCTGGAGCCCGAAGTACTTCCCCGCGCAGCTCGTTCGCGCCGCGAACTCCTTCCTGCGGGACCGCGTCCTCTTCGGATCCGACTTCCCGCTGCTCACGCCCGACCGCTGGCTGCGCGACGTCGAGCAGACCACCCTCAAGCCCGAGGTCATGCCCGGCATCGTCCGCGACAACGCCGCGCGGCTGCTCGGCCTGACCACCCCCTCCAAGGAGCACTCATGAGCACCACCGTCTCGTACGACGACATCGCCGGCCTCGCCGGCACCGATCTCGGCTGGTCGGAGTGGCTCAAGGTCACGCAGGACCGCGTGAACCTCTTCGCCGACGCCACCGACGACCACCAGTGGATTCACACCGATCCCGAGCGCGCGAAGGACGGCCCCTTCGGCGGCGCCATCGCCCACGGATTCTTGAGTCTTTCGCTCGCGGTGACGTTCTGGACCGAGCTGCTCGACGTCACCGGCGTGACCACGAAGGTCAATTACGGCCTCGACAAGGTGCGGTTCATCTCACCGGTGAAGGTCGGAGCCCGCGTGCGCATGAACGCCGTCATCGCCGAGGTCACCGAGATCGCCGGGGGCTACCAGCTCGCCGTCGACCAGACGATCCAGGTCGACGGCGGCGGCAAGCCCGCCGTGGTCGCGCGCGGCCTCTACCGCTTCTACGCCTGAGGGGGGAGGGGCCCGACCCCTCCCTTCTCCATCCCGCACCCTCGACGAAGAGATCGCGCATGAGAACCCAAGGTCTCGGAGCCTGGCTCCCCCGCCGGCGTCTCCGCTCCCCCGACAAGGCCGCCGTCGTCTACGGCGAGAACCAGCACCTGACCTACGCCCAGCTCGCGGATGCGGCGGAGGCGTTCTCGGCCGTCCTCGCCTCGCGGGGGATCGGCGCCGGAGACGCCGTCGCGTACCTGGGCGAGAACAGCCCCGACTTCTTGATCGCGCTGTTCGGCGCGACGCGGATCGGCGCGGTCTTCGTGCCGGTCAATACCCGACTCGCGGGTCCTGAGATCGCTCACGTCCTCCGTGACAGCGGCGCGCGCGCCCTCGTGCACGATCCCGCGTTCGACGATCGCCTCGACGCGTTGCCGTCGCCCGAGCAGACGCCGCCGCGCATCCGCACCGGCGCGTCCGGTCGGAACGGAGAGCCGGGCCTGTCCCGCCTCCTGGATGCCGCGGGCCCGGCGCCCGCGCTCGTGGTCGCCGACCCCGCCACCCCGGCGGCGATCGTCTACACCTCGGGGACCACCGGGCGGCCGAAGGGTGCCGTGCTGACGCACGACAACCTCACCTCGGTCGCGGTCAACACCGTCATCGACTACGACGTGGTCTCCGAGGACGTCGCCCTGATGATCTCGCCCCTGTTCCACGTGGCGTCCCTGGGGATGGGAGCCCTCCCGGTGGTCTTGAAAGGCGCGACCCTCGTGCTCGAGAAGGGCTTCGAAGCGGGGCGCGCTCTCGACCTCGTCGAGCGCCACCGGGTGACGATGATCTCGGGCGTCCCCACGACCTTCCAGCTGATGGCCGACCATCCCGCGTGGAGCGACTCGGACGTCTCGAGTCTGCGCACCCTCACCTGCGGCGGCTCCGCCGTTCCCGACCGCATCCTGAGCGCGTGGGAGGCCCGCGGATTGTCGTTCTCGCAGGGATACGGCATGACCGAGACCTCCCCCGGCGCCACCTCTCTGGGCTCGCACATGACGAGGTCGAAGCAGGGCAGCGTCGGGCTGCCGCACTTCTTCACCGAGGTGCGCGTGGTCGACGAGCAGGGGCTGCCGGTCCCGTCCGGAGAGGTCGGCGAGATCCAGATCAGTGGGCCGAACGTGTTCGCCGGGTACCACGGGCTCGACGACGCCACCCGCGCTGCCACGACCGACGACGGCTGGTTCCGCTCCGGCGACCTCGGCTACCTCGACGCCGACGGTTACCTGTACGTGTGCGGTCGGTCGAAGGACATGATCATCTCGGGTGGCGAGAACATCTACCCCGCCGAGGTCGAGTCGCTCATCGCGGACCTCCCGGGCATCACGGGGGTCGCGGTCATCGGCATCCCGGACGATCGCTGGGGAGAGGTGCCCCTCGCGGTGGTCACCATCGCCCCCGGGGCGCAGGTCGACACCGCCGCCGTCCGCGCCCACCTCGACGGCCAGGTGGGCCGCTACAAGCTGCCGAAGGACGTCGTGATCGTCGATGCCCTCCCCCGCACGGCGTCGGGCAAGGTGATCAAAGCCGAGCTGCGCGAGCGCTTCTCGAGCGCCCACGCCTGAGCGTCAGTGCGCGGCCGCGCCGCGGCGCGTCAGTCGCGAGATACCCGTCACCACGCCCACGATGATCAGCCCCAGGATCAGCCCGAACACCGCCGACATGGCCGTCTCGATGATCCACTCGACGACCGGTCCCGCGGCCTCGATCGCGTGGGTCACGACGTGCACGAGGTCGAACGGGCCCGACCAGAGGGTGTCGGCGAGGTTCTGCAGCACCAGGTGCCCTCCGACCCACAGCATGGCGACCGTGCCGATCACGCTGATCACGCGGAAGACGGCGGGCATGGATGCCACGACCCGGGCCCCGAAGCGGCGGACGCCCCGCGACTCGCTCTTCATGAAGCGCAGGCCGATGTCGTCGATTTTGACCAGGAGCGCGACCGCGCCGTAGACGACCACCGTCATGGCCAGACCGATGATGAGCAGCGCCCCCAGCGTCATCCAGATTCCGAAGTTCGGGTCGAGGCTCGAGAGGGCGATGAGCATGATCTCGGTGCTGAGGATGAGGTCGGTGCGCACGGCCCCCAGCACGAGCTTCTTCTCGTCGCGCGGCTCGTCGGACTCGGCGTCTTCGTGGTGCACGCCAAACCACTCGAGCACCTTCTCGGCCCCCTCGAAGCACAGGAACCCGCCGCCGATGATGAGCAGGTAGGGAAGCACCCACGGGGCGAACGCGGTGAGCAGCAACGCGATCGGGATGATGATCACGTACTTGTTGATGATGCTGCCCAGCGCGATCTTCCAGACCACGGGCAGCTCGCGCGCGGGCGTCAGCCCCTGCACGTACTGCGGAGTGACGGCGGCGTCGTCGATGACGACTCCGGCCGTCTTGGCACTCGCGCGCATCGCGGCGCTGAGGATGTCATCGACGACGGCGAGGAGTCCGACGGACATGCGATTCTCCCGGGGTGCGAGGGCGCGCGAGGTGCGCACCGCAGGCACGACCCTATCGGGGCGCGGGGCTGTGGCCGACGGGGTGGCGCCGGGCCGGATGGCCATGGGAGGTGTTCCGGCGACGAGAGGTCGCATCGCGCACGCGTCGTCCTGCGTCGGCAGACCCCCGGCGCGCGGCGCCCTGTCGCCGCCACGCGACCGTGGCTAGGGTGAAGCCACCGCCACCGCAGAGGAGACCCATGTCGTTCATCACACGCGGATTCTCGGGACGACGACGCGAGCGCGACCCCCGACTCCCTCCCGGTCAGACGCTCGTCGGGGACTGGCCCGTGCTGTCGGCCGGCCCGACACCCCGCGTCGACGACGACGGCTGGGAGTTCGCGATCGGCACCGAGAACGGCGTGCACCGCTGGACGCGGGCAGAGCTCGAGGCCCTCGGGGTCGAGGACGTCACCGTCGACATCCACTGCGTCACGCACTGGACGAAGCTCGACATGCCGTGGCGCGGCGTCTCTCTCGATCGTCTCTTCGCCGAGGTCGACACCTCTCACCGCTTCGCGATGGTGCACTCGTTCGGCGGGTACACGACCAACATCGCCGTCGACGATCTGCTCGGGGGCAAGAGCTGGATCGCCTTCGAGGCCGACGGGGCGCCTTTGACGCCCGAGCACGGGGGACCTGCCCGCCTACTGGTGCCGCACCTGTACTTCTGGAAGAGCGCGAAGTGGGTGCAGGGGCTCATCACGATGCCCGCCGACAAGCCGGGCTTCTGGGAGCAGAACGGTTACCACCTGCACGGCGACCCCTGGCGCGAGGAACGGTACGGGTGACCGCGCGCACCGCGGCCTGGCACACCGCGACGGTCGTCGCCTCGCGCCCCGAGACCGCGACCGCCCGACGCATCGAGCTCGATGTGCCCACGTGGCCGGGCAACGAGGCGGGTTCGCACCTCGACGTGCGCCTCACCGCACCCGACGGCTACCAGGCGAGCCGGTCGTACTCGATCGCATCGGCGGGCCCGGGCACGCGCATCGTGCTCGCCGTCGACGAGGTGCCCGACGGGGAGGTCTCGCCGTTCCTCGTCCACGATCTGCGCGAGGGTGACCGGATCGAGGTGCACGGGCCGCTCGGTGCGTTCTTCATGTGGACGCCGTCCGACGACCCCGCTCCGGTGCAGCTGATCGCGGGTGGCTCTGGGGTCGTCCCGCTCTTCGCCATGGCCTCCGCGCACGCGGCGAGCGCCGACGAGACCCCCTTCCGACTGCTGTACTCCGTCCGCTCGCCGGACGACGTGTTCTTCGCCGACGAGCTCGCCACCCTCGTCGACGACCGCTTCACCCTCGACCTCGTCTACACGCGCCGAGCTCCAGCCGACGCGGATCGGGCACCCGCACGACTGACCGCCGAGGGCCTGCGCGCCGCGATCATCCCCGCCGATCAGCAGCCGCGCGTCTTCGTCTGCGGACCGACCCCGTTCGTCGAGGCGGTCGCCGGCTGGCTCATCGAGGCGGGTCACGCATCCACCCGCATCCGCACCGAGCGATTCGGAGGCTCCTGATGACGCTTCTCGACGGCAATGCCCTCGCTGGTCGCCTCGACGATCTGCTCGGCTGGGACGCCACGGCATCCGGGATTCGATGCACCCACTGCGGGCTGACGGGACTGCTCGCGACGGCGGCCGTCTACGCCTCGGCGATGGGGGCCGTCGCACGGTGCCGCGGGTGCGAGGCCGTGCTTCTCACCGTGGTCGACGGTCCCGACGGCCGCTCCTGGTTGGGGCTCTCGGGCGTGAGTGCGGTGGAGATGCACCGCGCCTGACCCGCGCGTTGCAGCGGAGCATCGGGCTCCGAAATACTCGAGCGCAGCGGCACCCGGCCATGGGGTCCGGAGCGACGAACAGGGGGCGGTCGATGAGCGACGCGCGGGCAGGGTGGTACGACGACGGTTCCGGGCGCATGCGCTGGTGGGACGGGCAGCGGTGGACCGAGCAGTTCCAGGAGCCGGCCGCCCCGCAACCGGGCGTCGCGGGCTTCATCGAACGGGCGCAGGCCGACGCCGTCTCGGGCGCGCAGCCGCGTCCCGCCCAGGACGGGTTCAGTTACGTCGTGCTCCAGGTGGTGCTGAGGGAGAAGTTCTTCGGCACGGGCTCAGGCAACCTGACCGAACTCGAGAACGTCATCAACCGCCAAGCCGCGCTCGGTTACCGCCTGCACACGATCACGACCGCCTCGTCGGGGAGCACCGGCTTCGGCGGCGGAGACCGGATTCAGGCCACGATGGTCTTCGAGCGGCAGGGCTGACCACCCGGCCGGTGACGAGGATCCCGCGGCGCCGTGACCGATGATCCGGTCACCACTCGCGTGCCTTCGAGGTGCATCGCGGCTGAACACTTCGCACTCGTGCTGGACACGGGGCGACGAGGAGGGTTTCATGCTGTTGTGTGAGCGCTCCCAGAGGCGATCGCTCCACTTACCGCCGAGCAGCAGAACATGAAAGGTTCACTCATGGGGTACGTCACGACGGACGACGGCGCGGAGATCTTCTTCAAGGACTGGGGCGATCACGACGCTCAGCCCATCGTGTTCCATCACGGGTGGCCCCTGTCATCCGACGACTGGGACGCGCAACTGCTCTACTTCCTCAACGAGGGCTATCGCGTGATCGCGACCGACCGACGCGGCCACGGTCGCTCGTCGCAGATCGGCACCGGTCACGACATGGATCATTACGCGAGCGACGTGAACGCGGTCGTCGAGCACCTCGACCTGCGCAACGCCGTCCACGTCGGCCACTCCACCGGTGGCGGACAGGTCGCCCGCTACGTCGCGAAGTACGGCGAGCCCCAGGGCCGTGCCGCCAAAGCCGTGCTCGTCGCGGCCGTTCCGCCCCTGATGCTGCAGACTGACGAAAACCCCGAGGGTCTCCCGATGTCGGTGTTCGACGGGTTCCGCGACGCCCTCGCCGCCAACCGCGCGCAGTTCTTCGAGGATGTGGCATCCGGACCCTTCTACGGGTTCAACCGCGAGGGCGTCGAGGTGCAACAGCGAGTGATCGACAACTGGTGGCGCCAGGGCATGACCGGCAGCGCCCTCGCCCACTACGCCGGCATCAAGGCGTTCTCCGAGACCGACCAGACCGAGGATCTGAAAGCGATCTCGGTGCCCGTGCTCGTACTGCAGGGGGACGACGACCAGGTCGTGCCCTACCAGGCCGCCGCCCTCAAGCAGGCCGAGCTGCTGTCGAACGCGACGTTGAAGATCTACGAGGGCTACCCCCACGGCATGCTCACCACGCACGCCGACGTGATCAACCCGGACATCCTGGCGTTCATCCGCTCCTGACCGCCACCCGACGGCGCTCGCGGCACCCCGCGGGCGCCGTCGGCAGGAACCAGAAAAGCCCCGGCGAACCGGGGCTTTTTCTGCGGAGACGGAGGGATTTGAACCCTCGGTCCCCTTACGGGGACTCCACCTTAGCAGGGTGGTGCACTAGGCCTGACTATGCGACGTCTCCAGGTGATCGACGCCCTGCGGCGCGAACACACCGGTCCATACTAACCGGATGCCGCCCGGCATTCGAACCACGTCCGAGATGCCGGGCGGCGAGGGTCAACCGCGGACGTTTCCGTTCGAGCAGGTCGCCTGTGCGGCGGTCTGCCCGGCGATGCCGCTCGGCAGCTGGATCGCGTCCGACGTCGGGGCCGGGGAGGCCTGGGCCGTCTGGGTGGGCGCGGGGCTGGCGGTGTCGACCGGCGCGGGAGCCTGCGTGGGCGCCGGGGTGGCGTTCTGGTCGACGACCACGCCGTTGCCGTCGCTGAGGTTGCCCGAGAGCTCCAGCGGCTGGTTCGCGGCGAGGGCCGCCCACAGCGTGTCGGCGTCGGTACGGTCGGGCACGACGCGGTTGGGGTTCGAGGGATCGGTGTACGTCGGGTACTGGATGAACACGATCTCGTTGAACGGCACGTCCTTGACCGCGGAGGCGATCTGCACCAGCGTCAGCGGGTTCGTCAGCGAGGTCGACGGGTCGACGTTGCGCAGAGCGGTGGAGGCGAGCTTGTAGAGCGTCGCGGGGTTCGACAGCACGTCCTGGCTCTTCAGCTTGTTGGCCAGACGCGACATGTACTGCTGCTGGTTCGAGATGCGCCCCAGGTCGCCGCCGTCGCCGACGCCGTGACGGGTGCGGAGGAACTGCAGGGCGTCGAGACCCTGCACCGTGCGCATGCCGGCGGGCCAGTCGATGCCGGTGTAGCGGTCCTTGATCCCGTTCGCGATGCAGACATCGACACCGCCGATCGCGTCGGTGATGTTGATCACCCCGCCGAAGCTGACCTTGGCGGCGAAGGGAATCTCGAGGCCGCTGAGCTCCGAGACCGTCTGCACGACGCACGAGAGGCCACCGTACGAGAACGCGGAGTTGATCTGCTGCTTGCTCATCGCCGAGGTCTCGTTGCCGTCCTTGTCGGTGCACGAGGGGATCGGCACCATCAGGTCGCGCGGGAACGAGATGACCGTGACCCGGCGGGGCGCGTCGGAGATGTGGACCAGCATGTTGACGTCGTTGAGGCTGCCCTCGGAGTCGGCACCGGTGCAGCGATCGCCGAAGAGCTGGGCGAAGCTGGGCTCGCACTCGTCGGTGCCGACGAGGAGCATGTTGACGCCGCCCTTGAGCTCGCCGAGGTCCGGCGGGACCGCCGGCTGACCCTTGAGCTCGACCGCGTCCGCGGTGAAGCTCTGAGTGAGGTCGACCGCGGCGTACGCGAGGACCGCACCACCCGACACGAGGAGGACGGCGAGGGCGATCGCCACGCCGCGGAACAGCTGCGCGAGGGGCCCCGGCGAGGTGAGTCGCCCGTGGCGCGCGACGGTCCGCTGACCGCGCGGGGTGGAGGTCTTGCTCACTCGGGTCCTTTCGAGACGGATGCCACCGGCCCGGCAGCACGTCGACCCGCGGCACGGCCGGAGGTCGCAGTAATACTAGGGATCAGGATCTGTGAATCCCGTGAAGATCGGGCGTTTCGGCGCGGGTCAGGTGCGGGAGGCGTCCCGACGGTGCGTGATCGAGACGACCCGGGTCGACGAGTCGCGCGGCGTGGGCCCAACGACGTTCTCATTGCGCTCAGCCGGTGATAACGACGAAGCGGACCCCTGCGGGGCCCGCTTCGTCGTTGCGGAGGGTGTGGGATTCGAACCCACGGGACATTGCTGCCCACTGGTTTTCAAGACCAGGTCCATCGGCCGCTCGGACAACCCTCCCGAACGACCCGAGTCTACCGAGCCGCGAACTCGAGGTCGCACGACAGGACCCGCGCGAGGCGGCCCCGGGCGAGCGAGCGCCCGGGACCGCCTCATCGCTCAGCCCAGCGGGCCGTAGGCCGCGGGCGTCGTGCGGGCGTGGGTCGCCTGCTCGAAGCCGTAGGCGAGGCCCAGGAGGGGACCCTCGGCGAAGTCGCGGCCGAGGAACTCGAGGTTCACTCCCCCGGTCGACGCCTCGGTCGAGAGCCCCTGGCCCATCGGCACCGTGACGGCGGGCAGACCCGTGTTCGGGCTCAGACGCATATTCGTGCCGATGGTGCCGTAAGGGTTGCCGGTCGGGTAGACGACGGCATCCAGCTTCTGGTCGTCCATGAACGCGGTCATGATCTGCTTGCCCTTCGCGAGCTGCAGGGTGTGCGAGCCCTGCGGACCGGCCCATGCCTGATAGGTCGACTCGGTGACGGCGGCGCGCTGACCGTACGGGTTGCTCGCGCGGCCGGGCACGATATTCGGCGACTGCGAAATGGCGAGCAGACTGCGCGCGCTCACCGTCGGGTCGAGGTAGGCGGTGATGTAGTTCTGCAGGTCGTGGTTGAACTCGGGACCACTGCCGCTCCCCTCGCCCACGATCGCCGAGAACCCGTCGGGTGCGGTGACGGCGACCACGGTCGCACCCCGTGCCTCCATGGCCGCCTTCGCCTGGGCGAAGAGACGCTGGGTGGTGGGGTTCGTTCCGAGCATCGACGCGATGTAGCCGATCTTCTTGCCCTTCAACGACTCCCCGTCGAGGTACGACGTGTACGTCTCGGGGACCTTTCCGGCCTGGCGTGCGGTGACCGGGTCACCCGCGTCTTCGCCGACGACCGCGTCGAGGGCGATCGCGGCATCCTGGACCGAACGGGCGATCGGACCACCGGTGTCCTGCGAGAGGGCGAGGGGCACGATGCCGTCGCGACTGGCGAGACCGACCGTCGGGCGTACGCCCACGAGCTGGTTGTAGGTCGAGGGGATGCGGATCGACCCGCCGGTGTCGGTGCCGAAGCCGATGCCGGCGAGGTTCGCCGCGATCGCGGCTCCCGTGCCGCCGCTCGATCCGCCCGAGGTCTGGGTCGTGTCGTACGGGCTCGACACGGTCAGCGCGGTGCCGTCGGGCTGGAACGCCGACCACTGCGACGACAGGTTGATCGCGAACTCGTCCATCGAGGCCTTCGCCACGATGACGGCTCCGTCGGCGCGGAGCCCCGTGACCATCGTCGCGTCGCTCGAGGTCTGGTTGCCGCTCCAGCAGCCGCAGCCGGCGGTGGTGGGCATGTCGGCGGTGTTGTAGTTGTCCTTCAACGCCACCGGGATGCCGAGAAGCATGCCTGTCATGCCCTTCTCGGCGCGGATGGCGTCTGCTGCCGCTGCGGCGGCGAGCGCGACCTTGCTCGTCGTGATGATCGAGTTGAGCGGTCGCACGCCGGTCGGGCGCACGACCTTGTCGTACGCGGCGATGCGGTCGAGGTACTGCTGGGTCAGCGAGACCGAGGTGATCACGCCCGCGTTCATCGCCGCCTGCATCGCCACGGCATCGGCCTCGACGATCTGGAAGGGACCGTCGTCGTAGATGATGCGCTCCGACAGCAGGGCGAGATCGGATGCCGTCACGGCACCGTCGTCGTCGAGGTCGAAGCCCGCGGCATCCGCCCATCCGGCATCGCTCGAGGTCATCCCCAGGTGGGGGGCAAGGGCTGCGAGGTCGGCCGTCGTCACCTGGGCATCGCCGGTGACGTCGAGCTCGGTGTAGTACGGGGCGAGGAAAGGCGCGGCGGACGGCGCGGGCGCGGGGGCGGCGAGCGCCGCGGTGGGGGCGACGACGGCCCCGGCGACGACGACACCGATCGAGGCGGACACGGCCAGAACACGGCGGGCCAGGGGGGTCATGACGGATCCTTCGTGGAAGAAGACGGACGAACGGGACGCGGTCATTCCTGCACCGCCTCACGGCGGCGGAGGACGAACAGCGCGCCTCCGGCGATGAGGGCGACGCCGAGAGCACCGGCGATCCACCACGGCGTCGCATCGACACCGGTCGTGGCCAGGTCGCCCGGGCCCTTCGCCGCGGGGGCGGGAGTCGCCGACGCGGACGCGGACGCCTCGGGTGAGGGCGCGGGTGACGACGTGGACGGCTGCGGAACGGGGACGGGTGCCGCCGCGATGACGACGGTTCCGGAGGCCACCGCTGCGGCCGTCACGACGTCACCGGTCGACGACACGAGACGCACCGACGACAGCTCGACGACGGCCGACCCGGCCGCGAGCGACCGGAGGGGGATGGATGCCAGGATCACACCGCTCGCGCCGCTCAGACCGGGAGACGTACCGAGGCGCGTGTGCGAGACGGTGAGGGAGCCGGGGCCCGTGACGGTCGAGGTGAACCCACCGGCGGGACCGGTCGGGGCATCGGCCGCGGGAGCGAGCAGCGTCGGGTCGAACGTGATCTCGAGGTCATAGGAGTAGAGGTCGCTCACACCGGATCCGGTGATGGTGGCGACGAGCGCGTCACCGGCGGTGACGCTCATAGGGCTCACCGACAGCGACAGGGTCGCCGCGGGAGGGGCGGCGTGCGCCGCGGGCGCGGCAAGCACGGGCCCGAACAGGGCCAGGGCCGCCACGAGGGCGGCGCCGAGGCGGCGTGACACTCTCGGGCGTGATGCGGGGCTGTGTGCAGACATGCGTGGGTCAGGCTCCTCGGGTGATGGAACGAGCACGACCGGGATCCGCGTGGGCCTCTCGGCATCCGACGATCGTTGGGTGACCCGACCTTGTCAGCACGGCATGTCCGACAAGTTGCCTCACATTTCCATCGCATATCCGTAGGCGAATGAGGGCGCGTTTTCAGGCGAGTCCCTCATCCGTCCAGCCCCCGGGTTCGCGGGGGCGCGCCGGATAACGTCGCGTCCATGGCGACGATGACGCGAAGCCCGCTGGCATCCTTCTTCCTCCGGCTCGGACGGCAGGTGTGGGTGCGCGCGGCGCTCTTCACCGCGATCTCGATCGTGGTGGCGCTCGCCGCGCGGTTCGTGGGGCCTCTGCTGCCCTTCTCGTTCAGCGTCGATCTCGCGGCCGGCTCCGTCGACGAGCTGCTGCAGATCATCGCCACGGCGATGCTCACCGTGAGCACTTTCTCGGTCACGGCGATGGTCACGGCCTTCTCGTCGGCGACGACGACCGCCACCCCACGATCGACGCAGCTGCTGATCGCCGACCCGACCTCGCAGAATGCCGTATCGACGTTCGTCGGCGCCTTCGCGTTCTCGCTCGTCGGAATCGTCGCCCTCTCCACCGGGTATTACGAAAGCCAGGGACGCACGATCCTCTTCGTGGCGACCCTCGTCATCATCGCCATCGTCGTCGTCACGCTCCTGCGGTGGATCGCCCACCTGTCGACCTTCGGACGGATGGCAGACGTCATCGATCGGGTCGAGAAGGCGGCCACGACCTCACTCGAGTGGCATGCAGCGCGGCCGACGCTGGGCGCGCGATCCGCCACGACGCCCCCAGCGGGAGCGGTGCCCGTACACACGGACGGCGTCGGATACGTCACCCATGTTGACGTCGCGGGGCTCGACCGACTCGCACGCCAGCACCAGATCGATGTGCACGTCCGCGCCGTCCCCGGCAGGATCGCCGATGCACGGGTCCCCCTCGCCCTCGTCGACGGCCCCGTCGATGCCGACGTCGCCGCGGGCGTGCGGCGGGCGTTTCGGGTCGAGAACCACCGCACGTACGAGCAGGACCCGCGATTCGGAGTGATCGCCCTCACCGAGATCGGCAGCCGCGCCCTATCGTCCGCGACGAACGACCCCGGTACGGCGATCGAGGTGATCGCGGCGCTCCATCGCGTCTTCTCGAGGGCCTTCGCCGTCCCCATCGATTCCACCGTGGATTTCGAGCGGGTGTTCGTCCCGGCGCCACGCCTCATCGATCTCGTCAACGACGCCTTCCGACCGTTGGCGCGCGACGGCGCCGCCGTGATCGAGGTGCAGGTGCGCCTGCAGAAGTGCCTTGCGTCGCTCGCCGCATCCTCACCCGGCCACGCCCCTCTCTTCCGGGAGGCCGCGCGCGCCGCGTTCGACCGCAGCCGTCGGGAGCTCGATCGCTCCGACACGCGCACCCTGCGTGCGGCCGTGCGGCAGGCCTGGGCGCGCGAAAGGGTCTGAGCGTCGGCTACGCCCCAGCTATGGACTTCCTGCGCTCCTCGGCGGAGGGATTGCCGCGCGCTCGCGCCCGGCGTAGACCGAGAACATCACACCCACGGCCCGTCGGGCCGTCCGAGTTGAGGAGGTCACCATGCTCGTCACCACGCTGTCAGCGCAGATCGTTCTCGCCGTCTTCGCGCTCGTCTACGCGGCATCCGTCTTCGCCGCGATCGTCGCCGTCCGCGATCCGCAGGCGTCCCCCGGCCTCAAGGCGATGTGGGTCGCCGCGCTGCTCCTGTTGCCGCCGGTCGGACTCCTCGCGTGGGAAGCGGCCCGCCTGGCTGATAGCCGCGCCGCCCGTCGCCCGATGACCGTCGTGGATCGCACCGCGTACCTCGCCCACCGCGCCGCGCACGTGGCGGGCGGGTCCGCGCGGGTCTGACGCCCCCCGGGCCGCCGATCCTGCAGCGGGTCAGAGCGCGCGCAGGATCGCGGCCACGCCGCCCTCGGTCACCGAGAGGCCGACCTCGCCCGCGGCGGCGT
The DNA here is from genome assembly GCF_041079455.1 of Microbacterium sp. 16-032. NCBI lineage: Bacteria > Bacillati > Actinomycetota > Actinomycetes > Micrococcales > Microbacteriaceae > Microbacterium > Microbacterium sp. 16-032. Next base: position 69,834 of record NZ_JBFYGQ010000001.1, read on the forward strand.
GCACCTCGGGAGGACCCTGGTGCATCGCGATCGCCCGCCCGCCGTTGCGGACGGCCCACTGCATCATCTCGATGTCGTTGCGACCGTCGCCCATGACCAGGACGCGCTCGGGGGCGATGCCCAGCCACCCGCGCACGAGCTCGAGCGCGGTCGACTTGTCGACGCCCTGCGGCGCGATGTCGAGCCACGCCGTCCACCCGATGGCGTACGACACCTGGGTCAGCCCGATCCGCTCGACGAGTTCGAGGAAGTCCTGATCGGTCTGCTCGGGCGCGACGACCACCACACGGCACACCGGCTCGGCGGACAGCTCGGCGAAGGTCACCTTGTGCGCCTTCTCGAGGTTCCAGTCGTCGAGGTAGTCGGTGAACTTGCGCGTACCGTCGGGCAGCTCCACCAGGAAGTGCGCACCCGACAGGTGCTCGCCCAGTAGCGCCAACACCTCACTGGGGTCGAACGTCTCGACGTGCGCGCGCTCGTACTCGGTGGCATCCACTCCCCCCACCCGGCGCATCACGATGGCGCCGTTCGAGCAGACGGCGTACTCGGGACGGATGCCGAGGCGGTCCATGATCGTGTGGGTGCTGTCCCAGCTGCGACCGGTGGCGAGCATGACCTCGTGACCCGCGCGGTGCGCGTGCGTGATCGCCTCGACGACCCCGGGGCTCAAGGTGTCGTCCTCGAGGAGCACCGTTCCGTCGATGTCGAGGGCGATGAGCAGGCGGCCGAGGTGAGGAGCGTCGGCGAGATCGGCGACCAGATCGGCCGCCTCCTGCTTCGGCGCTCTCTCAACGGCACCGGTGTCGGGGAGGGCGGCCTCGTCGCTCACGCGATGGGCTCCATGACCTCGAGCCCGCCCAGGTACGGCCGCAAGACCTCGGGGACCGTGACCGAACCGTCGGCGCGCTGGTGCGTCTCGAGAAGCGCCACGATCCACCGGGTGGTGGCGAGTGTGCCGTTGAGGGTCGCGACCGGCTGGGTCTTGCCTCCGTCGGCGGGACGGAAGCGGGTCTCGAGGCGGCGCGCCTGGTACGTCGTGCAGTTCGAGGTGCTCGTCAGCTCGCGGTAGGCATCCTGCGTGGGGACCCAGGCCTCGATGTCGAACTTGCGCGCGGCGCTGGACCCCAGGTCGCCGGCGGCCACGTCGATCACGCGGTAGGCGAGGCCGAGGTCCTGCAGCATCTGCTCCTGCATCGCGACGAGACGGTCGTGCTCGGCCTCGGCGTCGGCCGGGTCGGTGTAGACGAACATCTCGAGCTTGTTGAACTGGTGCACGCGGATGATGCCGCGGGTGTCTTTGCCGTACGAGCCGGCCTCGCTGCGGTAGCAGGTGGACCAGCCGGCGTAGCGCTTGGCGCCGCGCCCGAAGTCGAGGATCTCATCCATGTGGTAGCCGGCGAGGGGGACCTCGCTGGTGCCGACGAGGTAGAGGTCTTCTTTCGGCAGGTGGTAGACCTCGTCGGCGTGCTGGCCGAGGAACCCGGTGCCGCGCATGACCTCGGGGCGCACGAGCGTCGGCGGGATCATCGGGGTGAAGCCCGCCTGCAGCGCGCGGTCGAGGGCCAGGGTCATGAGCGCGAGCTCGAGGCGCGCGCCGATGCCGGTGAGGAAGTAGAAGCGGCTGCCCGAGACCTTCGTGCCGCGTTCCATGTCGATCGCCCCGAGCATCTCGCCGATCTCGAGGTGGTCGCGCGGGGTGAAGTCGTAGGTCGGGACGTCGCCGTGGGTGCGCAGCGTGACGAAGTTCTCTTCGCCCCCCGACGGGACACCGTCGATGACGATGTTCTCGATCTTCGCCAGGGCCGCCTCGGCTACCGCCTCGGCCTCGGTCGCGGCGTGCTGCGCGGCCTTGACCTGCTCGCTGAGCTGCTTCGCCTCGGCGACGAGAGCGGCCTTCTCTTCTTTCAGCGCCTGCGCGACGCGCTTACCGTGCGCGTTCTGCGCGGCACGGAGCTCTTCGAAGGCGGTGATGGCCGCGCGGCGGTCGCGGTCGGCGGCGAGGGCGTCGTCCACCGAATCCGGCGACTCCCCGCGGGCGATCTGGGAGCGCTTCACGAGCTCGGGATCTTCACGCAGCAGAGTCAGGTCGATCACGCGTCCATCCTACGGTCGAGGCGGCACGTGTCCTGCGCTGTCGCGAGCACGCGCGGCGTGCGCCGGAAGGCGGAAGGACGGGCTCCGCTCGCGGCGAATGCGGCTTCGGCATCCCTCCGTCAAGCCCGCCTCGAATACGAGTGACGGGATCGACCGCGGTCCTATGGTGGATGCCATGGCCGCCCCTGACGAGCCGCGTGACGACGCGGACGCTCCCGAAACCGTCCCCGCCGATGCTCCCGCCGAGGTGAGGGCGGACGCCGCCGCGGCCGGGGGCTCTGACGACCACTTCCACGCGGCGCGGCTGGGCGAGGACGTCGGTGACCGCCCGCGCAAGGACGTCCCTCACCCGAAGGACGCCGCAGAACCCGACGACACCATTCGCCAGCCGGAGGACGTCGAGCCGGACTCGTCGGCGGAGATGCCCGGCAAGACGCAGCGCGTCGACGCCGAGGGCGAAGAAGCGCCGATCGACGCCGAGACGACCGAGAAGAAGCGGGCCGCCCTCGTCTACAACCCCGTCAAGGTCGACCCCGACACGCTGCGCGCCCGCGTGGCGGAGCTCTCGGCCGCAGCCGACTGGGCCGAGCCGTTGTTCTACGAGACGACGGTCGACGACCTGGGCGACGACGCCACCCGCGCAGCCCTCGACGAGAAGGTCGACGCCGTGCTCGTGGCGGGCGGCGACGGCACCGTCCGTGCCGTCGCCGAGGCTCTGACCTCGACGGGTGTGCCCCTGACGATCATCCCGAGCGGGACGGGCAACCTGCTCGCTCGTAACCTCAACCTGCCCCTCGCCGACAGCGACGCGATGATCCGCTCGACTTTCGAGGGCGACGTGCTCTCCATCGACACCGGGATCGCACGCATCCGCCGCGCCAGCGGCGAGATCGAGGAGCACGGGTTCTCGGTCATGGCGGGCATCGGTCTGGATGCCGCGATGATCCAGAACACCCGCGACGACCTGAAGAAGCAGGTCGGATGGGTCGCTTATGTCGACGGAGCGGCGCGCTCGCTCGTCTCGGCCAAACCCTTCCGCGTCATGTACCAGCTCGACGGGCACCGCCTGCACTCGGCGAAGGTGCACAGCGTGCTGTTCGCGAACTGCGGCGCCCTGCAGGGCGGCGTCGCGCTGATCCCGGACGCCTCCATCGCCGACGGCAGCCTCGACGTGGCCGTGCTGCAGCCCAGCGGCGTGCTCGGCTGGTTGGGCGTCTGGCGCAAGATCGTGTGGGACAACTCGGTGCTGCGGAAGTTCCGCGCCGGTCGACGCGTGCTCGAGCGCCGTAGGGACTCGTCGGTGCGCTACCTGCGGGGCACGGGCATCGAGTTAGCGACCGCGCCCGCGCAGCCGATCGAGCTGGACGGCGACGAGTTCGGCGAAGCGACGCGCGTGTACACCCGCATCGTCCCCGGCGGGCTCTCGGTCGCGCTGCCGAAGGGGCACGACACCTCGTCTCTCTGACGGCCTCGGCACCGGCCGCCGTCCATCGAGAACGCATCCTTTCGTCGAGGACGCAGGCGTCCGGCGCCGAACGAATGCGGTCTCGGCAAACACGTGCGGTTTCGCCGAGCGCGGCCGGGCCGGGCGCGCACCGGGTGTCAAGCCCGGAATCACGGATGCCGAGGTGGATAGCGTCGAGGGATGCCATCGCCCTCCGTCGTGTGGTTTCGCGACGACCTTCGACTCACCGACAACCCGGCGCTGCGCGCGGCGCTCGACCGCGAGGAGCCGATCGTGGCGCTGTACCTCCTCGATGAGGAGTCGGAAGGCGTCCGCTCGATCGGCGGGGCGGCCCGGTGGTGGTTGCACGGGTCGCTGGCCTCCCTCAGTGAACGCCTCGAGGAGCGGGGCGGCCGACTCGTGCTCCGGCGGGGCCGAGCGGCCGACGTCATTCCCTCGGTGGTCGCGGAGGTGGGCGCCGGAGCGGTGTTCTGGAACCGGCGCTACGGCGGTGCGGAGCGCGAGATCGACGCCGGCATCAAGGAGAAGCTGCGTGACGACGGCGTGACCGTCGCGTCGTTCGCCGCCAACCTGCTCTACGAACCGTGGACGGTGCGCACGCAGAGCGACAAGCCGTACGGCGTGTACAGCCCCTTCGCCCGGGCCGTGCAGAAGCTCCCGGCCCCGCGCCCGCCGATGCCGGAAGCACGGAAGATCCCCGGCTTCGACGGCAGTGTCGACGGTGACGACCTCGGCTCGTGGGGCCTGTTGCCCACGAAGCCCGACTGGGCCGGAGGCCTGCGCGAGACGTGGGAGCCCGGAGAGCCCGCCGCGAAGGCACGTTTGAAGGAGTTCCTCGACGACGACCTGGGCGACTACTCGAAGTACCGCGACGAGTTCGCGGGCGGTGCCACCTCCAACCTGTCGCCGCGCCTGCGCTGGGGCGAGCTCAGCCCCTATCAGGTGTGGCACGACACCCTCGAGCACCGGGGATCGGGCCAGCACGCGCAGAGCGCGAGCGGGTTCCTCTCGGAGATCGTGTGGCGCGAGTTCGCCTGGCACGTGACCTACCACTCCCCCGACATCGCGACGGTGAACTGGCGTCGTACCTTCGACGCCTTCCCCTGGCCGAAGCTGAACCGATCGCACCTCGAGACCTGGCAGCAGGGCAAGACGGGCGTGGCCGTGGTCGACGCCGGCATGCGCCAGCTCTGGCACACCGGCGTCATGCACAACCGCGTGCGCATGGTCACAGCATCGTTCCTCATCAAGAACCTGCTCATCGACTGGCGCCACGGCGAGCAGTGGTTCTGGGACTGCCTCGTCGACGCGGATGCCGCGAGCAACCCCTTCAACTGGCAGTGGGTCGCGGGAAGCGGCGCGGATGCCGCTCCCTACTTCCGCGTGTTCAACCCCGACACGCAGCGCAAGAAGTTCGACCCGCACGACGCCTACATCAAGGAGTGGGCGCCCGAGTACCTCGGCGAGAACCCGCCCGAGCCGATGGTCGACCTCGGCGAGACGCGCAAGCGCGCGCTCGACGCGTACTCCCACGTGCGCCACGGGGGCTGAGTCCGCCCACGGGACCCGAGGTCGCCGCGCCGGTCGGAGCCGAGGCGTCGCCCGAGGGTCCCCCTCCGCGGAGCCCGAAGGCGATCGCCGTGCCGACAGCGAGTGCGGCAATGGCGGCTCTGTTCGTCGACCCCCGACGACACAGCGTGCACTTTCGTCGCTACGATAGCGTCCGACTACGGGCTGAGCTGGGTGCAGTGTGTTCTAGGCCGTCTTCGCACTGCTCGACGCGACCGCGTAGGAGCCCCGTCTCTTTGGGAGCCCCGCCATGAAGGCATCACCCGTTTCTTGGATCATCATCGGCGCGGTCGTCGCGGGAACGGTCGGCGCCGGCGCCGGGTGGGCCGCGTCATCCGTGGCACAGAGCCAGCCATCATCGCTGACCGCCTACGGCTGCTTCGATACGCAGTCGGGAGCGCTCACTCTGAACGCCGACTCGTCGACGTGCGACGGCGGCATGGTTCCGGTCACCTGGTCGAGCTCCCCCGCCGTAACAGGCGAGCCCGGCGCGACCGGAGAACCCGGGCCGCAGGGAGCACAGGGCGCCACGGGTGAGAACGGCGCGACGGGCGACAGGGGCACGAGCGGCGCGCGAGGAGCGACCGGCGAGACGGGACCCCAGGGCGCTGGCGGGGCCGACGGAGCGATGGGAGCGCAGGGCGCTACGGGGGCTGTCGGAGCGACCGGTGCCGACGGAGCAACCGGCGCGCAGGGAGCCACGGGAGCGCAAGGAGCCACGGGAGCGCAGGGCGAACCCGGAGAAACGGGCGCGCGAGGCGAGACCGGCGTGACCGGCGCTCAGGGAGCCACCGGCTCTCAGGGAGCCACCGGCGCCCAAGGCGCTACCGGCGAGAAGGGGGACGCTGGAGTCGCCGCATGGAGCACCGTCTCGGCGTGGTCCGCGACGTCGACCTACACGGCGGGGCCTCCCGCGGCCCTCGTCACCTTTGAAGGCAGTGCGTATGTCGCCGCGCAGTCCTCCCTCGGCAAGACGCCGGGGACGGACTCCAGCTGGATCCTCGTCGCCTCGAAGGGCGCGAAGGGCGACAAGGGCGATGTCGGGGCCACGGGAGACACCGGAGCGACGGGCGCAACGGGCCCGCAGGGTGCGCAAGGCACGCAGGGGCTTTCCGGCGCTCAGGGCCAGACCCCGTGGACGTTCCGAGGCGAGTGGACGAGCACCACGACGTACCAGACGGGTACTCCCGCCGACGTCGTGACCTACCAGGGCAGCACGTACATCGCCACCCGGACCAGTACGAACGTCGCGCCCACCTCGACCGCCGACTGGCGCGTGCTCGCCGCTGCGGGCGCCCCGGGAGCAACCGGACCGCAGGGACTCACCGGTCCCCAGGGGCCGACCGGTCCGCAGGGGCCGGCTGGATCGAGCACCTTCGTGGACAACCGTTTCGGACAGAACTCGGGGCAGGCTCGAGAGGGCCGCAGCGGCGTCGACTGCACACTGGGCGACGTCTACCTCTCCGCTTCTCGTATCGCGAGCGGGCTGATCGCAAACGGCCAGACGCTGAGCGTCTCGTCAAACCAGGCGCTGTTCGCCCTCTACGGCACGACGTACGGCGGAAACGGCGCGACGACCTTCCAGCTCCCCAACCTCACCTCCGTCACCCCGAACGGCATGACGTACTACGTGTGCAGTCCGGGCATCTTCCCCTCCAGCAACTAGGGACTCGTTCGACCGCCTCCGGGCAGACGAAAGGGGCGCCACCTCCCTCGCGACCGGCCCCCGGGGGTCGGAACTGATTTCTCAGTCCGAACTCCCGGGGGTCGGTTCACGCGGCGGCGCCCCTTTCGAGACGGTTGTCAGTTGACGCGCTGCTCGTCGGCGTCGTCCTCGTCGTCACCCGGGATGAAGACGTCGACCACGGTCACGTTGATCTCGGCGACCTTCATGCCCACGAGCTCGGTGATGGCCTGGTGCACGGCCGCGCGGACGTTCGACGCCACCCGCTGCAGCTGCTCGGGGTAGTCGACCTGAATCGAGATGTCGGCGGCGACCTCGGTCTCGCCGACCTCAACGCTCACGCCCTGCGCGTGGTCCTTGGCTCCCACGGCCTGGCGGATGTTGCCGATGACGCGGGCTGCTCCGCCGCCGAGGGCGTGGACACCGGGAACCTCGGCCGCGGCGATGCCGGCGACCTTGGCGACGACGGCGTCGACGATGACGGTCGAGCCGCCGTCCTTCGTGGCGGGGGTGGTCGTGGCGGTGGTGGTGTTCTCGGCCATGTTCGCTTCCTTCCGTCGTTCCGGGACCGTGTGTCCCGCGATGTCAAAGGTGAGACGCGGTGGGCGGCGCATTCGTCACGCCGTTTTCCTGAGAGAACGCTGAAGATGGATGCGGCTTCGCCCTGCACCCCTCGTGGTCCGCCGCGACGCCCGGAGAGGAATAGCGGGGATCGATCGGGCGTTCTTCTCGGGGTGAACGACGCCATGCCCTCCCTCTCTGTTCTCGATCTCGTCCCCGTCCGCAGCGGACAGAACAGCGCACAGGCGGTGAGCGCCGCCCTCGACCTGGTCGAGCGCGCCGACCGCCTCGGGTATCGCCGGTACTGGTTCGCCGAGCACCACAACATGCCCTCGGTCGCGTCGACCACGCCCCCCGTGCTGATCGCCGCCGCGGCTGCCCGCACCTCGCGCATCCGCGTCGGATCGGGCGGCGTGATGCTGCCCAACCACTCCCCCCTCATCGTCGCCGAGCAGTTCGCCGCCCTCGAGGCCCTGGCCCCCGGCCGCATCGACCTCGGCATCGGCCGTGCCCCCGGCAGCGACCCGGTCATCACCCAGCTGCTGAACCGCTCGGGCACCACGAGCGACGTCTCCCGCTTCCCCGATCACGTGACCGACATCATGGCGCTCACCTCGCCCGATGGGGCGACGGTGCGCTTCACCTCGGGCACCGAGTACCAGGTGAAGGCGACGCCCGCGGCATCCGGGATGCCCCAGGTCTGGCTTCTCGGCTCGAGCGACTACTCGGCGCAGCTCGCGGCCAGCTTCGGCCTGCCCTACGTCTTCGCGAACCACTTCTCGGGCGAGGGGCTCACCCACGCACTCGGGGTGTACCGCGACCAGTTCGTTCCCAACGAGTCGGGTGAGGGCCCGCGCACGTTCGTCACCGCCAACGTCGTCGCCGCGCCGACCGCCGAAGAGGCCGAGGACCGCGCGCTGCCGCAGCTGCGCATGATGGCGCGCCTGCGCACGAACCGCCCCATGGTGCCGCTCGAGACGGTCGAGCAGGCGAAGGCCGAGCCGTTCGACGCGATGGCCGAATCGATCATGGCCTCGACCCGGCAGAAGTGGTTCGTGGGCACCGGCGACGACGTGCGCGCGCAGTTGAGCGCGTTCGCCGCACAGCACGGCGTCGACGAGATCATGGTGTCGCCGGTGGCGGGAGCCTACGACGGCGAGACCTCCGAAGGCCGCGTGCAGACCCTCGAGCTGATTGCGGCTCCGGCGACCGTCGCGGCCTGACGCTCGGCGGCGTCGCCGCCGCTGTCGGTGCGGCTGAGCCTGTCGAGTTCGCCGGTCACCGACGCGGGTCTTGGTCCCGTCGACGAGCTCGGGGACCTAGGGCGCGCGGGGCGGCGAGGCCTCTCGGGGCCCCCGGTCACCGACGCGGGCTCTAGGCCCATCGACGAGCACAGGGGCCTGGCGACGGGTCAGGCCTCGGGCTCACCACTCAGCAGGCCGCGCAGCCAGTCGCGCGCCTCGACGAACACGTCGTCGCTGTAGCGCTGCGGGTAGCGCACGATCGCGCGATCGGCGCGGGCGTACGACCCCAAGAAGATGACCTTCGGGCTGAATCGGCGAAGCCCCAGCAGGGCGTCGGCCATGCGCTCGTCGAGCACGTGACCGTCGGCGTCGATCACGAAGCGGTACCGGCCGAGGGCGTCGCCGATGGGGCGGGATGCCAACAGGCTCAGGTTGATCCCGCGCGTGGCGAACTGCTCGAGTAGTTCGAGCAGGGCACCCGGGTGGTCCTCGGGCAGCTCGACGATGAGCGAGGTCTTGTCGGCACCGGTGGGCGGAGCCGGAGCGACCGTGCGGCTGACGAGAACGAAACGCGTCACCGCGTTGGGGTTGTCGCCGATGTTCTCGGCCAGCACCGAGACGTCGTGGTGGGCGACGATCCCGGGGGCCGCCACCGCGGCATCCGCCGCACTCGTCCCGTCGAGCACGCCCAGCGCGCTCGCGACGTTGCTCTCGGCGGGGAGGTGCGCGTGGGCGGGGAGGTTCTTGCTGAGCCATCCGAGGCACTGCCCGTAGGCGACCGGGTGGGCGGCGACGAGCGAGACGTCGGCGAGGGTGGCTCCGGGGCGACCCACGAGCACGAAGTTCACCGGCACGAGGTACTCGCCCACGATGCGCAGGCCCGGCACGGTCGCCAGGGCATCCTGCGCGGTCGAGACGCCGCCGTCGACGGAGTTCTCGATGGCGATCATCGCGGCATCCGACCGCCCCTCGACGACGTCGGCGAGCGCTTCGCCGACATTGCGCACGGGACGCCAGATCTGATCGCGCGCCTCAGGCACCTGCGCCAAGGCCGCCTCGGTGAACGTGCCGGCCGGGCCCAGGTAGCTGTAGGTACGGCGGGCGGGCACGGTCTCTGTGTCGGGCAGCACGGCGTCCAGCCTAGACCTGGGGGAAGATTCCGGATGCCGCGACAGCGGGCCCGCGCCACCGTTGCGGACCGCATCGACCGGCGACCGCCCGCGACGCGACCACGGATTCTCTCAGAATGCGTCACAGCGTGTGCGCATGTCGGAGGGAGCGGGCAGACTGGGCGCATGAGCAGTCGCGCAGGGCAGCCCGCAGAGGCATCCGATCTCATCGACATCGACGAACTGATCGCGGCGTATTACGACCGCAAGCCGGATGCCGCGGTGCCCGAGCAGCGCGTCGCCTTCGGCACCAGCGGTCACCGCGGTTCGTCGCTGAGCACCAGCTTCAACGAAGACCACATCCTCGCCACGACCCAGGCGATCGTCGACTACCGCGCAGCGCAGGGGATCACCGGTCCGCTGTTCCTCGGTCGCGACACCCACGGGCTGTCGCTGCCGGCCGAACGCAGCGCGATCGAGGTGCTGGTCGCCAACGGCGTCGACGTGCGCGTCGACTCCCGCGACGCGTGGGTGCCGACCCCCGCGCTCAGCCACGCGATCCTCACGTACAACCGCGACCTCGCGGCCTCCGACCCCGGCCGCGCCGACGGGATCGTCGTCACGCCCTCGCACAACCCGCCGCGCGACGGCGGCTTCAAGTACAACCCCCCGCACGGCGGACCCGCCGACACCGACGCGACGGGCTGGATCGCCGACCGCGCGAACGAGCTCATCGCCGCGGAGCTCGAGGGCGTGCATCGCACGCGGCACGCCGACATCGACCTCGACGGCCTGGGCCAGTACGACTTCCGCGACGCGTACGTCAGGGATCTGGCATCCATCATCGACGTCGACGCCATCAAGAGCGCCGGCGTCCGCATCGGCGCCGACCCGTTGGGCGGGGCATCGGTGGACTACTGGGCGCTCATCGCCGAGGTCTACGGCCTCGACCTCACCGTCGTGAACCCCGAGGTCGACCCGACGTGGAAGTTCATGACGCTCGACTGGGACGAGAAGATCCGCATGGACCCCTCCTCGCCCTCGGCCATGGCGTCGCTCGTCGCCGCACGCGACGAGTACGACATCCTCACCGGCAACGACGCCGATGCCGACCGCCACGGCATCGTCACCCCCGACGCGGGCCTGATGAACCCGAACCACTACCTCGCGGTCGCCATCGACTACCTGTTCTCGCACCGCCCGAACTGGCCGGCCGACGCCGCCGTGGGCAAGACGCTCGTGTCGTCGATGATCATCGACCGCGTGGCCGACGCCCTCGGCAAGACGCTGCTCGAAGTGCCCGTCGGGTTCAAGTGGTTCGTCCCCGGCCTGCTCGACGGCTCCGTCGCGTTCGGCGGCGAGGAGTCGGCGGGTGCGTCGTTCCTGCGCAAGGACGGCACGGTGTGGACGACCGACAAGGACGGCATCCTGCTCTGCCTGCTGGCCGCCGAGATCCTCGCCGTCACCGGCAAGACCCCCTCGCAGCGCTACGCCGAGCTCGAGCAGCAGTTCGGATCGTCCGCGTACCAGCGGGTCGATGCGCCCGCGTCGCCCGCGCAGAAGTCGGCGCTGTCGAAGCTGTCTCCGGATGCCGTGTCGGCCACCGAGCTCGCCGGTGAGCGCATCACCGCGAAGCTCTCGCACGCGCCGGGCAACGGCGCCGCGATCGGCGGGCTGAAGGTGCAGACGGAGTCGGCGTGGTTCGCCGCACGCCCCTCGGGCACGGAGGACGTCTACAAGCTGTACGCCGAGTCGCTCCGCGGCGAGGACCACCTGCGCGAGGTGCAGGAAGAGGCGCGGGCGGTCGTCTCGGCGGCGCTCGGCCAGGCCTGATCCGCACGGTTCGTCAGCGGCGTCGCCCCTCGGGGCGGCGCCGCTTTCGCGTGTCCGGGGTTTGCGCAGCGCACGGGTCCGGCAGAGCGGGGCGCCGCGGCGAAGCGGAGGCGCCGCGGCGGTGCGGGGCGCAGCGGCGGTGGCCACGGCCCCACCCACGCCGATGAACGCGATTCCTCACGAGACACGCTGCGACACCGCGTTTACGCGGAGGAATGGCGTTTATCGGGGCGGGGGAAGGGGGAAGGGGGAGGCAGGGGATGCCGCGACCCCGAACGCTCGGCGGCGCGTCGGGGCGGGAGGAATGCCGGGAACGCCACGGCCCCGACTCTCCGTGGAACGTCGGGGCCGTGGCATCCGGGGCCGAAGCCGGGATCAGGCGGGGGCGAAGGTCTTCGCGTCGATCACGAAGCGGTAGCGCACGTCGCTCTTCAGCACGCGCTCGTAGGCCTCGTTGATCTGGTCGGCCGAGATGAGCTCGGTCTCGGGCGCGATGCCGTTCTCGGCGCAGAAGTCGAGCATCTCCTGGGTCTCGCGAATGCCGCCGATCGACGAACCCGCGAAGGAACGACGGTTGGTGAACAGCGTGAAGACCTGGATGGGCAGGGGCTCCGGCGGGGCGCCGACGTTGACCATCGTGCCGTTCAGGGCGAGAAGGCCCAGGTACCGCTTGAGGTCGAGCGGAGCGCTGACGGTGTTGATGATGAGGTCGAAGTTCTTCTTGAGCTTCTCGAAGGTCTCGTCATCCTTCGTCGCGTAGTAGTGGTCGGCGCCCATCTTCAGGCCGTCGTCCTTCTTGCTGAGCGTCTGCGAGAGCACGGTGACCTCGGCGCCCATGGCGTGAGCGATCTTGACGGCCATGTGGCCGAGCCCTCCGAGGCCGACGACGGCGACCTTCTTGCCGGGGCCGGCGTTCCAGTGGTTCAGCGGCGAGTAGGTCGTGATGCCGGCGCACAGCAGCGGCGCGGCCTTCTCGTAGGGGATCGACTCGGGAACGCGCAGCACGAAGTGCTCGTCGACGACGATCTTCTCGCTGTAGCCGCCCTGGGTGATCGTGCCGTCGACGTCTTTGGCGCCATACGTGCCGATGTTGCCCTTCTCGCAGTACTGCTCCTCGCCCGCGAGGCAGTTCTCGCACTCGCGGCACGAGTTGACCATGCAGCCGACGCCGACGCGGTCGCCGACCTTGTGGCTGGTGACCTCGGAACCGACCTCGGCGACCGTACCGACGATCTCGTGGCCGACGGTCAGGGGGTAGGGCACGTCGCCCCACTCGCCGCGGATGGTGTGGATGTCGGAGTGGCAGATGCCGGCGTAGGCGATGTCGATCAGGACGTCCTTCGGGCCGACGTTGCGGCGCTCGATGGTCGTGGGTTCGAGGGGTGAGGTCGCGGACGACGCCGCGTAGGCGTTGACGTGCATGGGTCTCCTCAGTGGGGATCGTTGCGGACGGTCAATCTTCTCTCGCCCGCGGGTGAAGAAGGTCGGGGTTGCACGGATGTGCGACGAGGGGGTGGGATGCCGCCACCCGGGAACGCCGAAGGCCGTGACGGTCGCGGGAGGCGACCGTCACGGCCTTCGGGTTCAGAGGGTCACGCGCGAGAGCGGCGCCGCAGCACCACCGCAGCGGCTCCAAGCAGGAGCAGCAGGACGGCACCGACGGTCAACCCGGCCACCCCCTCGGTGTTCTGACCGGTGGTCGCCAGGTCGCGACCGTTCGCCGTCGAGGACCCTGCGGCGTTGTTCGCGGAGCCCGCCGGTGACCCGGCGGCGCCTCCGGCACCCGATCCTCCCGATCCGGAGCCCGCTCCCGCGCCCGGAGTGCCCGAGCCACCGCCGGTGCCGGGGTCCGTGACGGCCGCCGTGGGAACGACCGCCGACGACACGGCACGACCCACGGTGAAGCCGGCCGCCGTCGCCGTCACCTGGACGGTGATCTGTCGCCCCTCGTCGGCCGCGGTCAGCGCGTACCCGTCGGCGGTGGCGCCGTCGATGGCGACCCCGTCGCGCATCCACACGAACGTTGTTCCGGCATCGGCCGGGTCGGTCACGGCGGCCGCCCGCAGGGTGGAGCCCACGCGGGCCTCACCCGTCAGAGCGACAGAGGTCACGCCGACGACGCGATCCACGGTCACCGAGTAGGTGCGCGAGGTGCCGTCGGGGGCCGTGACCTGCACGGTCCCGACGTTGTCCGCCGCGGCGACGGCTGCCGCACGGGCGGTGGCGGCGCCCGCGGAGGCGCCGGGCTGGGTCACGACGACGCTCGCGTCCTCGTCAACCGCCAGAGCGTGCAGCGTCGGCCACGCCGCGCCGGTCGAGCTGACGGTGTAGTCGAGCGTGTCCGCGGCGAACCCTGCGACCGGCTCATCGCCCACCGTCAAGCGGGCGAGGTCGGCGATGCCGGCCGGAGCCGGGGCTGCGGCGAAGATCTCGACCTCGGACACGATCATGTGGGTCTGCGACCGGGCGTTCATGACCACGCGGACCTCGTCGGCGGCACCGACGACCGGGACGTCGACCCGGGGCGCACCGCTCGAGGGCGTGGGGACCGGAACCAGGTCGCCCTCGATCCACGAGCCGCCGCTGACCCGACGGTCCACGCGCATCGTCGTGGGCCAGCTCAGCGTGTTGCCGTCACGGTAGAACTGCACCGCGACGTGCGTCAGCGTCTCGCGCTGCTTCAGCACGTAGCTCAGGGTGTCCTGGTCGTTCTTCGTCCCCGACCGCCAGTTCGACCAGCCCTTGTCGGTGGAGCTGCCGTTGATCGTGTTGGCGACGCCGTACTGGGAACTCTCGGTGAAGGTCGCCGACGGCTGGCTCTGCGGGGCGACGTTGCGCTCCGACGCCGCGGTGACGATGACCGTCAGTCGCGCGTCGAGCTTTTCTCCGCTCGGTCCCGTCGCGACGCCCGTGACGGTGACGGTTCCCGTCGCGGCGAACGCCGCATCGGTCAGTCCGTCCCAGGCCCACTGCACGGGCACCCAGAATCCGGAGCCCGAGGGGCTGAGCTCGGCCTGGACGCTGCCGTCGGCTTGACTTCTCACCACGTCGAGCGCGCTCCCGGCGGGAACGGTGACGGATGCCGGGCGCGTGGCCGTGTACGGACCCACCTCGACCGTCGCGGTCGCCTCGAAGGGCGCCCCGAACAGGTCGGTACCGGTGCCGCGCACCTGGACGGTGCCCAGGCGCGAGAAGTCCACGCCGTCCGTCTGCCAGGTCACCGCGGCGCTGCGGAGCGTCCGTCCGGCGTAACGCAGGGTGACGGTGCCGGGCAGGGTGGGGCTCACGCCCACGGCGGTCGCCGCCGAGACCGGCTCGGCGCCGACGACCGCGGTGCCGGCGATGCGCCACTGCTGGTTCCCGCCGCCGTTGGAGGTCCACAGGCCCACGGACGCACCGGGGGTGGTGCTCGCCCCGTTGACGTCGAGCACGCGTTCGCTCGCGACGTTCAGCAGGGAGTAGGAGGTGCCGTCGGTCGTCGAGGCCATCCATTGCAACGCCGGATTCGTCGCGGCCGCGGCCGGGTCGGCATCCACCAGGGCGGTGTTGGTGCCGTTCGAGGCGAGGAACTTCCCCGACCCGTTCTGAAGCGTGAAGCGGTGGCGGTTCGTACCTGCCCCGTCGATCGTGCGAACGGTCCACGACTGGGCGCGAGCCGCGTCGGTGGTCGTCGCGGCGGTGCGCACGGCGAGCGTCGAGGCGCCGTCGAGCGCGAGTCCGCTCTGCAGGCCGGAGAGCTGAACGGTCTGTCCGTCGCGGAAGGCCGCCGCGTCGGGGGACACTCCCGACACACCGTCGATCTTGAACGTCACGACGGATTTGGCGGGGATGGTGAGCGTCGCGGTTCGGGATGCCGCGTCCACCGCGACCGGCTGCCCCTTCGCGAGCGCGTTGAGCGTCGGCGCGTCGGCCGTCGACTGGGTCGTGACGATCGGGGTCACGGTCGCCCCGGGTGCGACGGTACCGAAGTCGCGCAGGTCGATCTGCACGGTGCGGGCCGAGGCCTCGGAGTTGACGTGCACGATCGTCGCGCCCTGACCGTCTTCGTCGATCGCCGCGGTCGATTGGGCATTGTCGGTCGCCATGAGGTGGTCGCCGGGCGCGATGTAGTGGGTGAAGTTGCGCACCGTGTTGAACTTCTCGTTCGTCAGCACCTGGCACGAGGGGTCGGCGTCGCCGTCCTTCAGGCGCCGCTCGGACATCCCCTGGGCGTTGCAGTCGAAGTCGATGAAGACGCTGCCCCAGTTGAGCTTCTCGACCTTCTCCATGTTGTAGAGGTCTTCGACCGGCTGCCAGAACACCCACGCGTCGGGTTCGAGCTCGCGCAGGTCGCCTACGATGTGCTGGGCCATGCCGAGGCCGTTCTCGATGTCGTCGGTGACGAAGCCCTTGTTCTGGGCGGTCCAGTTGCCCTCGACCTCGCTCATCCACAGCGGCTTGTCCGCGGCCTTGGCGATGTCGCGCACGACCTGCCGGCCGTCGGTGCCGTAGGTGTGGACGTTCAGCTGGTCGACCAGGCTCTTGGACTGAGCCGACCACGCGTTCCAGTTGGTGGCGAAGATGCCGGGGTTGGTCTCATCCATCGCCGAGATGACGGCGTCGGTGGTGGTACTCGGCTGCGCGAGGCGGGCGGCGAGCGCCTTGACCATGGCATCCTGCGCCTGGGGCCCAATGTGCGCGCCCTCCTGGCGACCGCCCGTGGGCCAGGTCGCGCCGTTGGGGATCTGGGTCTGCCAGTAGTTCGTGTTCGGCTCGTTGAACGGGTCGATCGTGTCGAAGGTGATGCCGTGCTTCTTCTCGAGCTCGTCGACGACGTTCACGAGGTAGCCGGCGAACTTGTCCATGTCAGCGGGCGCGAGCTGCTCGCTCGTGGCGTTGTTGATGCCTCCGGAGGCGTACCCGCTCTGGGTGAGGAAGTACGGCGGGGAGTTGCTGAAGGCCTCCCAGTGGGTGACCTTGCCCTTGAGGGCGTCGAGCCACCAGCGCTGGGCGGAGTCCTTCGAGAAGTCGTACGCGTTCGGGTCGTCGGGATTCCAGGCCGCCTTGTAGCGCGCGCGGTCGGCGTAGTTCGAGGTGATCGCGCCGTTGGCGTCCGTCGCCGGGAGATCGGGGTTCCAGAAGCCGGGGACCGCTCCGCCGGGGCGCAGGTACGACGGCACGTCGGAGGCGTTGCCTCCGCCGATGTTGTACCGCGCGATGTTGAGGTTGAGCCCGTCTTCGCCGAACACGGCGTCGAAGAGCTTCTGTCGGACGTCGGCCGGGTAGTTCCCGGTCGCGTTGGCGAACCAGACGAGGCTCGTGCCCCACCCCTCGAACGGCTTCTCGGAGGCGGTGGCGGGGTTGGGGGTGATGCGCACGGGGGCGGCGGTCGCCGCCTCGGCGGGCGCGGGGGCCACGGCGGCCGTGGCGGTGATCGCGCCGGCGGCGAGGGCCACGGCGCAGGTCATCGACAACAGTCGAGCTGACTTCATCGTCATTCCGATCCGGCCGCAGCGGTGCGACCTCAGGTGGGGATGTTGACGTCAACATGTTGACGTCAACACCGAGCCTAAGGGAGCACTATGGATTGCCGCAACGTTTCCCCAGAATGTGTCGCCGTCGCGCGTCTCACGAGCGCAGCGCCTCCTCAGAGGCTCGGCGCAGAGCCGGCGCGGACGATCGGTGAGCGCGGCCCGACGGTGCGGGCTCGCCCGCGCGGCGCGCGACCCGTGCGCGGCTCAGCGGCGCGACTCAGAGGCGCGGCGCGGAGCTGGCGCGAACCACCAGCGAGGTCGGAACGAGGGTGCGGGCGTGCTCGCCGCCCTCGCCCTCGATGTCGGCGATCAGGGCGCTCATCGCCTCTTCGCCGACGCGCTCGAAGCGCTGGCGCACGGTGGTGAGCGGCGGCCAGAAGTTCGCCGCCTCGGGCATGTCGTCGAAGCCCACGACACTGACGTCGCGGGGCACGACGCGACCCGCCTCGTGCAGCGCGCGGATCACCCCGAGGGCCATCTGGTCGTTCGCGGCGAAGACCGCGGTCACGGCCGGATCCTGGGCGAGCGCCTGACCGATCCGGTGCCCGGAGTCGGCGGTCCAGTCGCCGATCTGCACCTCGGGCACACGGCATCCGCGGTCCTCGAGCGCCGAGCGCCACGCGTCGCGCCGCCGCTCCGCGGCGAATGACTCGGGCGGACCCGACAGGTGCCACACGGTCTCGTGGCCGAGGTCGAGGAGGTGCTCCGTGGCCAGACGCGCCCCCTGGGCCTGGTCGTTGTCGACGACGGCGTAGGGGTAGTCGGCACTCGAGTCCACGACGACGACCGGCAGCCCCGTCGGCAGAGAGAGTTCGTTCTCGCCGAGTCGATGCGTCTCGATGAGGATGACGATCCCGTCGACCGCGTGCTCGTGAAGGCGCAGGAACGCGCCCGACACGTCGGACTGAGAGGCCGACTGCACGGTGATAAGGGTGATGGAGTATCCGGATGCCGCGGCCACCGACGCGAGCGCGTCGAGGGTGCGCGTGTTGCCGTACGAGCTCAGCGAGAACATGATGACGCCGATGCTGCGGAAGCGCCCCGACCGCAGCGCCCGCGCGGCACTGTTCGGGCGGTACCCCAGCGTGGACATCGCGTCGAGCACCCGCTGGCGAGTGTCGGGGTCGACGTTCGTGCGACCATTGGCGACGCGCGAGACGGTCTGTCCCGACACCCCCGCGGCCGCGGCCACGTCGGCCATCGACACCTCGCGTCGACGCTCGCGCGTCGGAATCGCGGTCGACGTCGTCGTCGTCTCGCTCATGCATGCCCCCTTGGGATGTTGACGTTGACACACTAGCGGGGTCGAGTTATGTTTACGTCAACATCTCGGCCAACCCGACCGAAATGCGCACCAACGAAGAGGCACCGGACGATGACGACCACTGCGGCACCCCCGCCCGCCCTGCGCACCCCCCAGCGCAAGCGGCGCTCCCGAATCGAAGACCGCGGCTGGCTGTTCGTCGCCCCGTTCGCCCTCGTCTTCGCCCTCGTGTTCCTGGCGCCGCTGGCGTACTCGGTCTACCTGAGCCTGTTCCGCGACCAGCTCATCGGCGGCAACGCCTTCGTCGGTCTCGACAACTACATCGCGGCCTTCGGCGACGCGAAGTTCTGGGACGGCTTCGGGCGCGTCCTGATCTTCCTCGTCGTGCAGGTGCCGATCATGCTGCTGCTGGCCCTCGGCGCCGCCCTCGCGATCGACAGCGCACGGCTTCACGCGGCCGGTTTCTACCGCATGGTGATCTTCCTCCCCTACGCGGTGCCCGCCGTCGTGGCCGTGCTGATGTGGGGCTACATCTACGGCGACCAGTTCGGCCTGACGCGCAACCTCAACGACCTGTTGGGCGGACAGTTCGTGCAGCCCTTCCTGCCCGAATGGATGCTGCTGTCGATCGGCAACATCGTCACGTGGCAGTTCGTGGGCTACAACATGCTGATCTTCTACTCCTCGTTGAAGACCATCCCCAACGAGCTGTACGAAGCGGCATCCATCGACGGAGCGGGCGCCTGGCGCACGATCTTCTCGATCAAGATCCCGGCCGTGCGCGGCGCGGTCGTCATCGCGACCATCTTCTCGATCATCGGCAGCTTCCAGCTCTTCAACGAGCCGAACATCCTCAAGCCGCTCGCGCCCAACGTGATCTCGACGTTCTTCACGCCGAACATGTACGCGTACAACCTCTCGTTCGCCGGCCAGCAGTACAACTACGCGGCCACGATCGCCATCATCATGGGCGTCATCACCGCCGTCATCGCTTACGTCGTGCAGCTGCGCGGCTCCCGTCAGGAGGCGCGATGACCACCGCGACCGCACCCCGTACCGACACCGTCGCCGTGACCACCGAACGACAGGGCGCCCGCCGCCGCTTCGCGCGCACCTCGCCCACGCACAGCAAGAAATCGGTCGTCCTCACCATCGTGATGGCGCTGTACCTGCTGTACACGCTCGTGCCCCTCGCGTGGCTGGTCATCAACGCCACCAAGACCCAGCCCGACCTGTTCAGCACCTTCGGCCTCGGGCCGGGCAACAGCTTCGCGCTGTTCGACAACATCGCGCAGACCCTGACCTACCGCGACGGGATCTTCCTGCGCTGGCTCGGCAACACGCTGCTCTACGTCGTCGTCGGCGCCGGCGGAGCGACGCTCCTCGCCACGCTCGCGGGCTACGGCCTGGCGAAGTACAACTTCCGCGGCCGCAAGGCGGTGTTCGCCGTCGTGCTCGGTGCGATCGCCGTCCCCGGTACCGCCCTCGCCGTGCCGACCTTCCTGCTGTTCAGCCAGCTCGGGATCACCAACACCCCCTGGGCGATCATCATCCCGTCGCTCATCAGCCCGTTCGGCCTCTACCTGATCTGGGTCTACGCCACCGACGCCATCCCCACCGAGCTGCTCGAGGCCGCCCGCATGGACGGGGCCGGAGAATTCCGCACCTTCTTCACCATCTCGATCCGCCTGCTCACGCCCGGCATCGTCACGGTGCTGCTGTTCGCGGTGGTGGCGACCTGGAACAACTACTTCCTCCCGCTGATCATGCTGAGCGACCCCGCGTGGTACCCGCTCACCGTCGGCCTCAACCAGTGGAACGCGCAGGCGACCGGTGTCGCCGCGCAGCCCATCTACAACCTCGTGATCACCGGATCGCTGCTCTCGATCATCCCGATCGTCGCCGCGTTCCTGCTGCTCCAGCGCTTCTGGCAGTCGGGTCTGACCGCCGGCAGCGTCAAGGAGTGATCCACCCGAGCTCCCCCTGACCGGGGCATCGCCCCGGAAACCCGCAACACCGCACAACCGGAGCGTCCTGCCCCGGAAACCACAACACCCCGGGGCTCCCGCCCCGACTCCACAACAACGAAGTGAAGGAACCGATGACATTCATGCGCAAGAGCACCGCCGCTCGGCGGGCCGTCTTCGCCGTCGCCGCCACCGCCCTGACGGTGGGCGCCCTGACCGCGTGCTCGGGCGGTAACGCCGGCGGCGCCGCCGGCGGATCGGCCGACGACATCGAGAAGGCCCTCGAGGCCGGCGGCGAGATCACGTACTGGTCCTGGACCCCCTCGGCCGAGGCCCAGGTCAAGGCGTTCGAGGCCAAGTACCCCAAGGTCAAGGTCAACTACGTCAACGCCGGCACCAACACCGAGGAGTACACCAAGCTCCAGAACGCCATCAAGGCGGGCTCGGGTGCCCCCGACGTCGTCCAGATCGAGTACTACGCCTTCCCGCAGTTCGCCCTCTCGGACTCGCTGCTCGACCTGTCGTCGTACGGGTTCGCCGATCTCAAGGGCGACTACGCGACCGGCCCCTGGGGCTCGGTCAACTTCGACGGCAAGCTCTACGGCCTGCCGCAGGACTCGGGCCCCATGGCCCTGTTCTACAACAAGTCGGTCTTCGACCAGTTCGGCATCGCCGTTCCGACCACGTGGGACGAGTACGTCGCCGCGGCCGAGAAGCTGCACGCCGCCGACCCGACCAAGTACATCACCGCCGACACCGGCGACTCCGGCTTCACCACCAGCATGATCTGGCAGGCCGGCGGCACCCCGTTCAAGACCTCGGGCACCGACGTCACCATCGACCTGCAGGACAGCGGTTCGAAGAAGTTCGCCGACAACTGGAACCGTCTCATCGAGGGCGGCCTGCTCTCGGACACCCCCAGCTGGAGCGACGAGTGGTTCAAGGGCCTCGGTGACGGCTCGATCGCCTCGCTCGTCATCGGCGCCTGGATGCCCGGCGTGCTGGAGTCCTCGGTGAAGGACGGCTCGGGCAAGTGGGCCGTGGCCCCCATCCCCACCTACGACGGCAAGGCCGTGACGGCCGAGAACGGCGGCGGTGGCCAGGCCGTGACCAAGCAGAGCAAGAACCCCGCCCTCGCGGCCGGCTTCCTCAAGTGGCTCAACAACGATGACGAGAGCCTGAAGATCTTCGCCGAGTCGGGTGGATTCCCCTCCACCACCGCTCAGCTGAGCGACCCCGCCTTCGTCGACAAGAAGTCGGACTACTTCGGCGGCCAGCAGATCAACCAGGTCCTCACGCAGGCCTCGAGCGAGGTCCGCGAGGGCTGGAGCTACCTGCCGTTCCAGGTGTACGCCAACAGCATCTACGGCGACACCGTGGGCCAGGCCTACTCCAAGAAGAGCGACCTCAACGCGGGCCTGACCGCGTGGCAGGACCAGCTCGTCCAGTACGGCAACGACCAGGGCTTCTCGGTCAACAAGTAAGAAGTTCCCGGGGCGGGTCGCGTGCACGCATGCGGCCCGCCCCTTCCATTCCCTCGCCAGGAGAGACCCGAATGACCTCCCCCACCCGCATCGTCGTCGACCGCACCGCGGTCGGAGCCGCCGTCCCCCGCCGCCTGTTCGGCTCGTTCGTCGAGCACATGGGCCGTTGCGTGTACGACGGCATCCACTCCCCCGGCCACGACACCGCGGACACCGAGGGTTTCCGCGCCGACGTGCTCGAGCTCGTTCGCGAACTGGGCGCCACCGTCGTGCGCTACCCCGGCGGCAACTTCGTGTCGGGCTACCGCTGGGAGGACGGCGTGGGCGCTCGCTCGCAGCGTCCCGTCCGGCTGGATGCCGCCTGGCACAGCACCGAGACCAATCAGGTGGGTCTGCACGAGTTCGCCGAATGGGCGGATGCCGCGGGCCTCGAGGTCATGGAGGCTGTGAACCTCGGCACGCGCGGCGTCGCCGAGGCGGCCGACCTGCTCGAGTACGCGAACCACCCCTCGGGCACCGCCCTGAGCGATCGCCGGCGTGAGAACGGCCGGGAAGACCCCTTCGGCATCCGCCTGTGGTGCCTGGGCAACGAGATGGACGGTCCCTGGCAGATCGGCCACAAGACCGCCGACGAGTACGGTCGCCTTTCGGCCGAGACGGCGCGCATGATGCGCTTCATCGACCCGACGGTCGAGCTCGTGGCCGCGGGCAGCTCGAACCACGAGATGCCGACCTTCGGCGCGTGGGAGCGCACGGTGCTCCGTCACACCGCCGGCCTCATCGACCACATCTCCGTGCACGCGTACTACGAGGAGGACCCCGCCGACCCCGCGAGCTTCCTCGCCAGCGGCGCGGCCCTCGATCGCTACATCGGCGAGGTCGCCGACATCATCGACGAGGTCGGGGCGACAACCCCGGACGGGCGTCCGGTCGGCATCAGCGTCGACGAGTGGAACGTCTGGAACCAGACGCGGTGGAACGAGGTCGACAAGCCACGCGTCTTCACGGGCGACTGGCCCATCGCGCCGCGCCTGATCGAGGACGACTACACCGTCACCGACGCGATCGTCGTCGGATCCCTCCTCATCACGCTCATCCGCCGCTCCGACCGCGTGTCGATGGCCAACCTCGCCCAGCTGGTGAACGTCATCGCCCCCATCCGCACCGAGCCCGGTGGCGGGGTCGCCTGGCGCCAGACCACCTTCCACCCCTTCGCCCTCACCGCGAAGGCGGCATCCGGTCGCGTCGTCGTCCCCCGCGTCGAGGGTGCCACGATCGACACCGCTCGCCACGGGCGCGTCGACGCCGTCGACACGGTCGCGACCGTGGACGACGACACCGTCTCGGTGTTCCTCGCCCACCGCGACCTCGAGTCGGCGACCCCGGTCGAGCTGGACCTCGGCCGCGTCTCCGACGTCGAGGCCGTGATCGTCACCGTCCCCGAGGGCGGAGATCGACACACCACCAACTCCGCCGACGGCGAGCCCGTCGCACCGGTTGCCCTCGCGGTCGAGGCCGGCTCCGACGGCATCCTGCGCTTCACCCTCCCCGCCCTCGCCTGGGTGCGCCTGACCGCGCGCCTCAACGACTGATACCGAAAGACATCGTGACGACTTTCTCCATCGGCGAGACCGACTTCCTGCTCGATGGGAAGCCCCACCAGGTCATCTCCGGCACCCTGCACTACTTCCGCATCCACCCCGAGCACTGGGCCGACCGCATCCGCACGGCGAAGGCGATGGGCCTCAACACCATCGAGACCTACGTCGCATGGAACGCGCACGAGCCGGTGCGCGGTGAGTGGGATGCCACGGGCTGGAACGACCTGGGCCGCTTCCTCGACCTCATCGCCGCCGAGGGCCTGCACGCGATCGTGCGACCCGGCCCCTACATCTGCGCGGAGTGGCACAACGGCGGACTGCCGGTGTGGCTGACCTCGACGCCGGGCATCGGCATCCGCCGCTCAGAACCCCAGTTCGTCGAGGCGGTGTCGGAGTACCTCCGCCGCGTGTACGAGATCGTGGCCCCGCGCCAGATCGACCGCGGCGGCAACGTCGTGCTTGTGCAGATCGAGAACGAGTACGGCGCGTACGGCTCCGACAAGACCTACCTGCGCGAGCTCGTCCGCGTGACCGAGGAGGCCGGCATCACGGTGCCGCTGACCACCGTCGACCAGCCGATGCCGTGGATGCTCGAGGCCGGCAGCCTTCCCGGGCTGCACCTCACCGGCTCGTTCGGTTCGCGCTCCGAGGAACGGCTCGCGACCCTCCGCGAGCACCAGCCCACCGGACCGCTGATGTGCAGCGAGTTCTGGGACGGCTGGTTCGACTGGTGGGGCAGCATCCACCACACGACCGACCCCGCGGCATCCGCCCACGACCTCGACGTGCTGCTCGCCGCCGGGGCCTCGGTGAACATCTACATGGTGCACGGCGGGACGAACTTCGGCACGACGAACGGGGCGAACGACAAGGGCCGCTACGACCCCATCGTCACCTCGTACGACTACGACGCCCCGATCGACGAGTCGGGACACCCCACGGCGAAGTTCCACGCGTTCCGCGAGGTCATCGCCAAGTACGCCCCCGTCCCCGAGCAGGTCCCCGGCCCCCGGCCCGAGGCTCCCGCTCTCGAGGTCGCCCTCTCGGGCGAGGGCGATTGGATGCCGCCCCTCAACGCGGCCGCCATCGCCGACGACCCGCCGAGCTTCGAGCAGATCGCCCACCTCGGTCCCCTCGTCCGCTACGACGTCGACCTCCCCGCGTTCGCCGGGCCCGCGGCCCTCGTCTTCGACGAGATCCGCGACCTCGCGTGGGTGCACGTGGACGGCACCCCGGTGGGTCGACTGTCGCGGGCTCTGCACGAGCGCGCACTCACGATCCCCGCGGGCACACGGCTCACCGTCCTCGTCGAGGACCAGGGCCGGGTGAACTACGCCGACCGCCTCGGCGAGGCGAAGGGTCTCGTCGGCTCCGTGACGCTCAACGGCGAGGCGCTCACCGGGTGGACCGCGACCCCCGTCGCCCTCGAAACCGCCGTGGGAGGCGGCACGGGCACAGTCGGGCGCGCTCTGCTGCGCGGGTCGTTCGAGCTCGACGCCCCCGTCGATCTGTTCCTCGACACCACGTCGTGGGGCAAGGGATACGCCTTCGTCAACGGCTTCTTCCTCGGCCGCTACTGGAACAACGTCCCTCAGAACACGCTGTACGTGCCCGGTCCCGCAACGCGTGCCGGGGCGAACGAGATCGTCGTCCTCGAGCTGGAGCACGCCGTCGATCCGGTCGCGCGCTTCGTCGCGGAGCCGTCGCTCGGTCAGCTCGAGGAGTAACGCGTCACGAGAACAGGCGCGTGCGCCGAGAACAGGCCGGTCCCGCGCGGATCGGCCTGTTCTTGTGGCGGCGTCCTGTTCTAGTGACGCCGCGCCCCCGCCCGCGCGCCGCAACCCGCTCCCCCCGCGCGTGAGGCGCCGAGATGTGTCGCTTGACGGCACCCGTGGGCGACACTTCTTGGCGCCTCACGCGAAACAAGAGGGAGCAGGATGGGGGGCATGAAGATGGCCACGTGGCTCCGCTCGCTCCCCTCTCTCACCGGCACCCCACCGACCCCGGATGCCGAGCCCCTTCCCGACCAGCCGGAGGAGCTCTTCGAACGGTGGATCCGGCAGGCCGTCGACGCCGGCGTGGCCGAGGCGCACGGTGCCACGCTCTCGACGGTCGATGCCCACGGCGTCCCGGACGCCCGCACGCTGATCCTCAAAGACCTCCGGCCCGACGGGTGGGCTTTCGCCGGGCCACGCGCCTCCGCGAAAGCGGCGCAGCTAGCCGCGCATCCCGCCGCGGCGCTGACCTTCTGGTGGCCGGCGGTGCTGCGCAGCGTTCGCGTGCGCGGGCGCGTGGTGGAGGCCTCGGCCGAGGAGTCGGCGGCGGATCTCGCCGCGCGCTCGGCCGCCGCTCGCGACGGCATCGGCCCGGGTGAGTGGGTGCTGTGGCGCCTGGTCGCCGACCGCGTGGAGTTCTGGCAGGGCTCCCCCGACCGCAGGCACCTGCGCACGATCTACCGCCGCACCGACGACGGCTGGCAACTGACCGACCCCGAGAGCGAGACCCGATGAGCGACTACGAGATCACCCAGATCGGCGGGCTCGACGCCTGGCGCGACCACTTCGGCGGCTTCGCCCCCGCCCGCTCACGCGACGGGCGCCACGTGGTCGACCACGAGCTGACGATGCAGTTCATCGGCATGACCACGAACGCCCTCACCCCCGGTGAGGAGGCCGGGTACTGGCACACGCACACCCGCGTGGAGGAGCTCTACGTGTTCCTCGAGGGGCGCGGTCAGATGGGCCTCGACGACGACGTGGTCGACGTCGGCCCCGGCAGCGTCGTGCGGGTCGGGCAGAACGTGTGGCGCACCTGGCGCGCTCTCCCCGACAGCGAGGGCGAACTGCGCTGGCTCTGCATCCGCGCGGGCGGCGAGGCCCTCCCCCACATCCCCGACGACAGCTCACGCGACCTCGAGCGTCCGATGCCCTGGGGCCCCTCGGCGTAGAACGTTCCGGATGCCGCGACGCATGGCATCCGCCGGCCACGAACGCTCTGCCCGGCTCGCGGGGCCGGTCACCCAGAATGTCGCCTCCCTCGCATTATGAGTAAGTTGTTTACCCATAACGAAGGACCGAGCGATTATGAGTAACAAAGACGCCGCCACGGCACCACCGCAGGACGGCTCGTGGCCTGCGATCGGCAGCGAGGAGCTGTCGTGGATGCCCTCCGTCTCGCCGCGCACGTCGCTCGGGCCGAGGCTCTATACCGCGGCGGTGCCGCCCTTCATTACGTCGCTCGATCCGCGATGCGACCGCGACACGACGGCCCTGGCCGACGAGGCGGCGGGAGAACTCGCACGATTCGATGGCGAGTTGGGGCACCGCGTCTCGGCCTTCGCCCCCGTTCTTCTGCGCTCGGAGTCGGCCTCGTCGTCGCAGATCGAGAACCTGACCGCGAGCGCGCGCGCGATCTTCAGCGCGGAACTCGGCGCGCGCCGGAGCCGGAACGCGCTCGAGATCGCCGCGAACACCCGCGCGATGGCCACCGCTCTCGAGGGAGCCGACGACCTCTCCGCTGAATCGATCCTCGCCATGCACGCGGCCCTTCTCCACGACCAGCCGCGGCACACGCCCGGCCGATTCCGCACCGAGGCCGTTTGGATCGGAACCCGGTCCGACTCGCCCGTCGGCGCGGAATTCGTCGCTCCCGCCTTCACCCGCGTCCCCGACCTCGTCGATGACGTCGTGCGCTTCGCGCGTCGGACGGACATCGCTGCACTCACGGCGGTGGCCGTCGCGCATGCACAGTTCGAGACGATCCACCCCTTCACAGACGGCAACGGCCGCACGGGGCGTGCCCTGGCGCAGGCCCTGCTCCGCTTCCGGGGGACGACCCGCAATGTCGCGATCCCCGTCTCGGCGGGCCTGCTCGCAGATGTCGACGGATACCACCGAGCGTTGACGGCCTATCGAGCGGGCGAGGTCTCGCCCATCGTCCATGCCTTCGCGATGGCGTCACTGCGCGCGGTCGAGAACGCCCGCCGACTCGTCGCCGACATCGACGCGATCAGGACGGCCTGGAACGATCGGTTGACGGTTCGCCGATCGAGCAACGCGTGGCGACTGCTCGATGTGATCGCCACCCGCCCCGTCATCGACGCGGCGACGGCTGCGCGCGAACTCGGTTCGCTGCAGCCGAACGTCTATCCCCCGCTGCAGGCGCTCGTAGACAGTGGAATCCTGAAATCCAAGGCCGAACACGGCCTCGGTCCGTTCTGGCGCAGCGACGAGATCCTCGATGCCATCGATCGGTTCGCCGACCGGGCCGGACGTCGGCAGAGAGCGATGTGAGATCGACCGGATGCCGCGGCCTCAGCGCACGGCATCCGGTATCACCCCTGATCGGGAGCGTCACTCCGGCGCGAGCACGGGCTCCGCAGCATCCGGAGCCTTCGTCCGCAGGGAGGGGCTGGAGAAGCGCGTCCGGCCGATGACCACGGCGGCGGCGATCATGAGCGCAGCGCCCAGCACGTAGGGCGCGGCGTGGGCCACATGGGCGTAGAGCAGGCCTGCCACTAGCGGGGCGACCGTTCCGACCCCGGCGTTCAGGGATTGCGCGGCCCCGGCGACCCAGCCCTGCTCGTCGTCTCCGACGGCGTTGGAGAGCAGACCGTCCATGGTCGCCTGAGCCGCACCCTGGCCCGCCGCGAGCGTCAGGGCGCCCACGATGAACAGCCACGGCTGCGCGAGCAGCGACGCGACCCCGGCGAGGGCGACCAGCCCGGCCGCCTGGGTGACGATGCCGCTGACCACGACGCCGCGCTCGCCGATACGCGGCAGCAGGAAGCCGAGCAGCACGCCCTGGATCGCGATGTCGATGATGCCGACGCATGCGGTGAGCAGGCCGATCGCGGTGGGAGTCCACGAGATGGCGTCGAGCGCGAGGACGCTGAAGTTGTTGACGAAGAACCCGAACGGCAGCCCCACGAGGATCAGGCCGATCATGATCCCGCGCAGCTCGGGCCGACGGAAGACCCCGCGGAACACCGCGAACGGGTGCACGGCCCGCAGGTCGAGCGAGGTGATGCGCGTGCTGGGCGCGAGGCTCTCGGGCAGGAGGAAGATGCTGAGGATCGCAACCGTCAGGGCGAGGCCCGCGGTGACGAAGACGGGGAGGTCGACGTCGATCGCGGCGAGGGTGCCGCCGAGGGCGGGGCCGACCATCGTGCCGATGCCGGCGGTCGCGCCGAGCACGCCGAAGCGACGCGCGCGCTTGTCGGGCGGGGTGATGTCGGCGAGGTAGGCGAAGAGGGCGGGAAGGTCACCGGCGGTGACGCCCTGCACGACGCGGCCGAGCAGCAGCACCCAGATCGCCCCGCCGATGCCGAAGAGCACGAAGCCCAGCGCCGCACCGAACCCGGCGACGATGATCACCGGTCGACGGCCGAAGCGGTCGGAGATGCGGCCGAGGAACGGGGCGACGAGGAACGCGCACAGCGCGTTCACGGTCTCGAGGATGCCGACCCAGACGGCGAGGTCCGCGGGGTTCGACACGTAGCGGAGCACGACGAAGGGCAGGACGGGGAGCACGACGGTCATGCCGGCGGTGGTCAGCGTCGTGATGACGACGAGCATGACCCAGGCGCGGCGGCCCGACTGAGGAGAGAGCGAAAGTGAAGTCACGCCGTAACTGTAGTCGTACCAGTTTTGTTGTCAACACGATTTTGTATTCGATTCGGTATCATGGGAGCCATGAGCGAGACCATCGGACGCCGCGAGCGCAAGAAGGCGGCGACCCGCAAGGCCATCTCGGACGCGGCGACGATCCTGTTCGTGGAGCGCGGCTTCGACGAGGTCAGCATCCGCGAGGTCGCCGAGGCCGCCGACGTGTCACCGACGACGGTGTTCGCGCACTTCCCGCAGAAGGAGGCTCTCGTCTTCGACGAGGACGACGCCCAGCGCGACCTGCTCGTCGGCGCGGTGCGCGACCGCACCCCCGGAACCACGGTGTCGCAGGCACTGAGAGACCTCTATCGCCGCGAGCTCTTCGGCCTGGCCTTCGACCCGACGGGCGACAACCGCCGGCGGTTCATGGCACTCATCTCCGACACCCCCGCGCTTCGCGAGTACGCCGCGCGCATGTGGGTCCGTCACGAAGACGCCCTCGCCCAGGCGATCGCCGAGACCACGGGGCGTGAGACACCGGATGCCGCGGTGCGCGTGTACGCGCGGATGGTGCTGCAACTGCAGATCCTCGCCTTCGAGAACGACGACTCCGAGGCCACGATCGAGGCGGGCTTCCGCATCCTCGACGAGGGCTGGCGCGAGGAGCGCTGACGCCCGGCACGCGGCCGGTGTGGGGCGGGTTCTTCCGTTTGGGGCGGGCAATTTCGCGCCCCGAACGGACAGTCGCGCCCCGAACCCGACAACCGCGACCGGCGGCGAGCGCCTCTAGACCGAGGCGCGCCAGACGATCGGGGCGTCGAGCAGGATGCCGCCGGCATCGGCGACCCCGCCCGAGAGCTGCAGCAGCACGGCCTCGGCGGCCGCGGCACCCAGCCCCTCTGCGGGCTGGTCGATCGTGGTGAGCGGCGGGTCGGTGCGCACCGCCCACGCGCTGTCGTCGAAGCCGACCACGCCGACGTCGTCGGGCACACGGCGACCGGCCGCGCGAAGAGCCTGCACGGCGCCGGCGGCCACGGCATCCGAAGCTCCGAACACCGCGTCGATGTCGGGAGCGCGCTCGAGCAGGCGTCGCATCCCCGCCTCGCCGTCGGCGAAGGCGTAGAGCGGCACGGGCTCGACCAGCGACTCGTCGAAGTCCTCGCCGAGCGCCTCACGGAAGCCCGCGAGCCGGTCGCTGCCGGAGTCGCGGTCGAGAGCCGCGGCGATCATGCCGATGCGACGGCGTCCCGATGCGCGCACGCGTTCGGTGATGGCCCGGGCGGCGCCGAGGTTGTCGATGCCGACCCAGGGGCGACGGATGCCGGGAGGGTGGCCCACGTAGGCGACGGGGAGCCCGAGTCGTTCGACGACATCGGTGATCGGGTCGTGGTGTCTCGCCGAGACGATGACCGCCCCGTCGACGAAGCCACCGCTGAGGTAGCGCGCGACCCTTTCGGTGTCGCGGTCCGTATCGACCACGACGCACACCATCTGGTAGTCGGCGTTCGATAGGGCGGTGTTGGCCCCGAGCATGATTCCGCCGATGTTGGGGTCTTCGAGGAACAGCGAGTGCGGCTCGTGCACGATGAATCCGACCGCCTGCGTGCGCTGGCGCACGAGATTCCGGGCGGCGTTGTTGGGCACGTAGCCCACCTCGCGAATGGCCGCCTGGATGGCCTCGCGGGCGTGGTCCGAGACGTAGCCGCCGTTCAGGACGCGGCTCACGGTGCCCCGCGAGACCCCCGCGACCTTGGCGACGTCGTGCACGGTACTGCGCCGGCGCCCGGGCGGAGGAGGCGTCATGCTCCTCACCCTATCGGGCCGCGGAAGTTGACGATCGCGCGACGCCGTGTCAGTATGTGCACGTTCACACATTCTGTCGGGAAGAACCGGCGGTCAGATGTGTGCACGTTCACAGAACCCCGCAAAGGAGCGCCTCCCGGATGCTTGCCGTCGACCATCTGGCCCCGCTCGATCGCGAAAGCGATCGTCCGGCCGATCTGACCCGCACGGGCGACGCTCTGTCGGCCCTGACCCGCGAAGGTCTCGTCTTCGGCTGCGACTACAACCCCGAGCAGTGGGACCGCGCCGTGTGGGACGACGACATGCGGCTCATGGTCGAAGCGGGCGTCGGACTCGTCGCCGTCAACATCTTCGGGTGGTCGTGGATCAACCCCGCCCCCGGCGTCTGGACCTTCGACGAGCTCGACGAGGTCATGGACCTCGCCCACGCGCACGGCATCCGGGTCAACCTGGGAACCGCGACCGCCTCCCCCGCGCCCTGGGTGACCACGCGGCATCCCGAGATCCTCCCCGTGGCCGAGGACGGCACACGCCGCTTCCCGGGCGGTCGACAGGCGTACTGCCCCAGCTCCCCCGTCTTCCGCGGGTACGCCGCGGAACTCAGCCGCCGCGTCGTCGAGCGCTACGCCGATCACCCCGCCCTGGCCATGTGGCACGTCTCGAACGAACTCGGATGCCACAACGCCCTCTGCTACTGCGACGCCAGCGCGGTCGCGTTCCGCGAGTGGCTCAAGGCCCGCTACGGCACGGTGGCCGCCCTCAACACGGCCTGGGGCACCTCGTTCTGGAGCCAGCGCTACAGCGCGTGGGACCAGATCCTCCCGCCGATGGCCGCACTGTCGCTGCGCAACCCCGCACAGCTGCTCGACTTCCAGCGCTTCTCGTCCGACCAGCAGCTCGAGCTGTACCGCGCCGAGGCGCGCGTGATCCGCGAGCGCAGCACCGCACCCGTCACCACCAACTTCATGGTGACGGCGCACATCCGCGCTCTCGACTACTTCTCGTGGGCCGGCGAGATGGACGTCATCGCCAACGACCACTACCTCGACCGGCGCCTCCCCGACCCGCTCGCCGAGCTGTCGTTCGCGGCCGACCTCACCCGCGGCCTGGCGAGCGGCACACCCTGGCTGCTCATGGAGACCTCGACGGGCGCGGTCAACTGGCAGCCGCACAACCTCGCCAAGGGCGAGGGCGAGCTGCTGCGCAACGTCGTCTCGCACGTGGCGCGCGGCGCCGACGGCATCTGCTTCTTCCAGTGGCGCGCGTCGGCACAGGGCGCCGAGAAGTTCCACTCGGCGCTGCTCCCCCACGCGGGCACCGACACCGCCCAGTGGCGGAGCGTGCTCGAGGTCGGCCGGACGCTGCGTTCGTTGCAGCCGATCGCCGGAACGCGCGTGGCGTCGGACGCCGCCGTCCTGTTCGACTGGGAGAGCTGGTGGTCGCTCGAGAACGAGGGGCGCCCCAGCGAAGACCTGCGCTACCTCGACCAGGTGCACGCCGCGCACGCCGCCCTGATCGCGGCCGGCATCTCCACCGACGTCGTCTCGGCCTCCGCGGACCTCGCGGACTACCGCCTCGTCATCGTGCCCGCGCTGCACCTCGTGCGCGACGCCGACGCCGCCGCGATCGCGCGCTTCGTCGAGGACGGCGGCACCGCCGTGATCACCTTCGCCAGCGGCATCGTCGACCAGGACGACCGCGTCCGTCTCGGCGGGTACCCCGGCGCGTTCCGCGACCTGCTCGGCATCGTGTCGGAGGAGTTCTCGCCCCTCGGCCCGGCGCAGTCGATCACCCTCGACGACGGCTCGACCGGCACCGTGTGGTCGGAGCGCCTGCGCGCCGTCGACGCCGAGGTCGACGCCCGCTTCAGCGACGGCCCGGCCGCGGGACTCCCCGCCCGCACCCGCCGCGCGGTGGGCGACGGCCAGGCCTGGTACCTCGCGACCCTTCCCGAACCGTCGGCCTACCGCGCACTGCTCGCCCGCGCGGCCGAGGCCGCCGGCATCCGCACCGTCGACACCCGCCCCGGGGTCGAGGTGGTCCGCCGCGCCGACGCCGAGCGCGCGTTCCTGTTCGTCATCAACCACACCACCGACACCGTCGAGATCGCAGCGCACGGCCGCGACGCGATCAGCGGCGAAGCCATCGACGGCTCGGTCGCCGTCGTCGGCGGTGCCGTCCGCATCATCGAGGAGGCCTCGTGACCACCACCGCCCCCGCCCCGACGGGCACGAAGCGCGCGGGCGCGACCGGGGCCGCGCGCCCCCGCCGCCGCCCGCGCGTGCTGCACAAGGGCTCCATCGCGATCCTGCTCGCCCCCTTCGGCATCCTGTTCGCGCTCTTCTACGTGCTGCCGATCATCTTCGCCATCGGGCAGTCGCTGCTCGTGGTGCGGCGCGAAGGCACATTCGGCAAAGCCGAGCTCGTCTTCGGCGGGCTCTCGCAGTACGCGCTCGTGTTCCAGAACGAGGCGTTCTGGGCCTCGATGCTGCGCATGCTCGCCTTCGGCGTCGTGCAGGTGCCGATCATGCTCGGACTCGCTCTGCTGTTCGCCCTGCTGCTGGACTCGCCGCTGCTGAAGGGCAAGCGCTTCTTCCGGCTCGCCTTCTTCGTCCCGTACGCCGTTCCGGGCGTCATCGCCGCGATCATGTGGGGCTCGCTGTTCTCGCCCAACCTGTCGCCCTTCACCGCCCTGACCGAGAAGGTCGACTTCCTCGGCGCCGACCTCGTGCTGTGGTCGATCGCGAACGTCGTGACGTGGGTCTACGTCGGCTACAACATGCTGATCATCTACTCGTCGCTGCTGTCGATCCCCAGTGAGATCTACGAGGCGGCCCGCCTCGACGGCGCCGGACAGTTCCGCATCGCGTGGTCCATCAAGATCCCCCTCGTGCGGCCCGCGATCGTGATGACCGCGATCTTCTCGATCATCGGCACCCTGCAGCTGCTCGCCGAACCCCAGGTGTTCCGCTCGTTCAGCTCGGCCGTCACCAGCACCTTCACACCGAACATGACCGTCTACGCCACGGCATCCATCCCCAACTCCAACCTCGCCGCGGCCTTCTCCGTGGTGCTCGCCGTCACCACCTTCGTGCTGTCGTTCGGGTTCATGAAGTGGATGCAGAAGAAGGGCAACGCATGAGCGCCGTCACCACCTCCCGCCCCCGCGTCGGCCGTTCCGGCGCTCCGCGCTCGGACTCCCCGCGCTCGCGCGCCATCCGCGAGCCGCTGGTCTCTCGCACCTCGGCGATGCTCATCATGGCCGTGTTCACGGTCTACTTCCTGCTGCCGCTGTGGTGGCTGCTGGTCGCCTCGAGCAAGAGCACCGGCGACATCCTCACGACCAACCCGCTGTGGTTCGCCGACATGCGGCTGTTCTCGAACATCGGCGACCTGTTCGCGTACCGTGACGGGATCTTCCTGCGCTGGCTGGGCAACTCGCTGCTCTACGCCGGTCTCGGCGGCGCGGTCGCGACGCTGCTGGCGGCGATGGCCGGATACGCGCTGGCGAAGTACCGCTTCCCGGGCCGCGAGATCATCTTCGACGTCGTCCTCGGCGGCGTGCTCGTCCCCGCGACCGCCCTGGCCCTGCCGCTGTTCCTCATCTTCAGCCAGGTGCAGCTCACCAACACCTTCTGGGCCGTGTTCCTGCCGTCGTTGGTCAGCCCGTTCGGGGTGTACCTGGCGCGCATCTTCGCCGCGTCGTCGGTGCCCGACGAGTTGCTCGAGGCCAGTCGTCTCGACGGCGCGGGCGAGATCCGCACCTTCTTCACCGTGAGCCTGCGCCTCATGAGCCCCGCCCTGGTGACGATGTTCCTCTTCCAGTTCGTCGCGATCTGGAACAACTTCTTCCTGCCGCTGATCATGCTGCGCAGCGAAGAGCTCTTCCCGGTGGTGTTCGGCCTCTACGGCTGGAACAACCAGCTGAACCAGATCCCGGAGCTCCGCGGTCTCGTGCTGATCGGCGCCCTGCTGTCGGTCATCCCCCTCATCGTCATCTTCCTGCTCCTCCAGCGCTTCTGGCGCAACGGTCTCGGGACCGGCGCCCTGAAGTAAACCCTCGGCGGCTCCGGCCGCCCCTCACCCCGGGCGGAATGGCCCACCCGGGCACCCAGAGAAAGGCATTCCATGAAGAACAGAATCCTCACGGCGACCGCGGGCGTCGCCCTGTCGGCTCTCCTGCTGGCCGGTTGCGCCGGCGGCGGAAACGGCGATAGCGCCGGCTCGGGCGCCGCGGCCGCGGCCGACTGCGCCCCCTCGGACGGACCCGTCACGCTCGAGTTCACCTCGTGGATCCCGGGCATCGAGAAGGTCGTCGACATGTGGAACTCGGCGAACCCCGACATCCAGGTGAAGGTGCAGACCGGCCCCAACGGCAACAACGGCACCTACCAGAACTTCTTCAACCAGATCGCGGCCGGCAACGCGCCCGACCTCGGCCAGATCGAGTACGACGCCCTCCCCAACTTCCTCGTGCAGGACGGCGTCGAGAACATCGCGGGCTGCGCCGACGTGATGGCCGCGAAGGACCAGTTCGTCGGGTGGGCGTGGAACCAGGCCACCCTCGGCCAGGACAACGCCGTCTACGGCATCCCGCAGGACATCGGCCCGATGGCGCTGTTCTACCGCAAGGACCTGTTCGAGAAGAACGGGATCGCGATCCCCACCACGTGGGACGAGTACACCGAGGCGGCCAAGAAGGTCCGCGCACTCGGCGGGTACATCACGAACTTCTCGCAGTCCGACATCAACCAGTTCGCCGGCTTCGTCTGGCAGGCCGGTGGACAGTGGTTCGGCAACGACTCCGACGGCTGGACGGTCTCGCTGACCGACCCCGCTTCGAAGAAGGTCGCCGACTACTGGCAGTCGCTCATCGACCAGGACCTCGTTTCGACGTACCCGGCGTGGACCGACGAGTGGAACAACGCCTACAACTCCAGCAAGGTGTGGACGTGGAACTCCGCCGTCTGGGGTGCCAACTCGATCTCGAGCGGCGCTCCCGACACCGCCGGCGGCTGGGCCGTCGCCGACCTCCCGCAGTGGAAGGCCGGGGACGCGGTCTCGGGCAACTGGGGCGGCTCGTCGATCGCCGTCCTCAAAGGCAGCACGCACGCCTACGAGGCCACGAAGTTCGCGCTGTGGCTGAACACGTCGCAGGAGGCGCTCACCGCCCTGAACGAAGAGGCCAACATCTACCCGGCCACGACCGAGGGTCTCAAGCTCCCCTCGCTCGCGAAGGGCGTTGACTTCTACGGCGGCCAGAAGATCTACGACGTCTTCGCGAAGGCGGCCACCGAGGTCACCCCCGACTTCACCTGGGGTCCGACCATGACCAAGACCTACGCCGACGTCTCGGACGGTTTCAAGGCCGCGGTCAGCGGTAGCGGCACCCTCGCCGACGCCCTCCAGAAGGGTCAGGACGCCACGATCGGCGCCCTCGAGTCGCAGTCGATCCCCGTGAAGAAGTAACAGACTCTCCCCCACGAGAGGCGCCCGCGGATGCTCCGGCATCCGCGGGCGTTCGTCGTTTCCGGATGCCGCGGGGCGGCGGGCGGTTCGGAGGCGGGGCGAGGGCGCGGTTTGGGGCGCACTATGTCGTTTGGGGCGTGTGTTTCCCGCCCCGAATGCCGGAATTCGCCCCAAACCACGTGATGTCGACGCCAGGCGCGACGGCGCGAGGACGTCTTGGACGGTGCGCCGAACCGCGCCGGAGCCGCGGGCAGCGAGGGCGGAGGAGACCGACGGAGTGGTCAGTCGACGGCGGGCACGGCGAGCCCGAGCGAGGACTTCGGTATACCACCCTGCCGGTCAGAGCGCGGCGCTGCTCGCGCGCACCACCAGCGCCGCGGGGACCGACTCGACGATCGGCTCCCCACCCTCGATCGCCGCGACGAGGGCGGCCACAGCGCGACGGCCGAGCGCGTCGAAGTCCTGGCGCACGGTGGTCAACGGCGGGCGGAACTCCGCGGCATCCACGATGTCGTCGAAGCCGACGACGGCGACGTCTTCGGGCACCCGCCGACCCGCGTCGGCGAGGGCGCGCAGGGCGCCGAGCGCCATCTGGTCGTTCGCCACGAAGATCGCGCGGGCGCCGCAGAGACCGCTGACGGCCGAGTGACCGGATGCCGAGGTCCAATCCCCCCGGACCGGCTCGGACACCACGGCCCCGGCGTGGGCGAGGGCCTCGCGCCAACCACGTTCGCGCTCGGTCGCCGCGAAGGAGCGCGCGGGCCCGGCGATGTGATGCACCGTCGAGTGCCCGAGGGAGAGGAGATACTCCGTCGCGACGCGCGCTCCCCCGGCGTGGTCGGTCTGCACGATCGAGAAGCGCTCGTCCGGCGGAGAGTCCACCACGACGAGGTGCAGATCGGCGGGAGGCGCCGCGTCGCGCGCGAGCTCGGTCGCCTCGTTCAGCACGACGGCGCCGTCGACGCCCTGCGAGCGGAGCCGGGCGAAGGCGTCGCGGATGCCGCGTTCTCCGACGGTCACCACGGCGAGCGCGTAGTCGCGGGCGGCGGCGGCCTCGGAGATCGCCTGCAGCATGCGGGAGTTGCCGACCGAGGCGAGAGTCGACACGACCAGGCCGATGGTGGACGTCTGCCCCGTGCGCAGGGCCCGGGCGGCCCGGTGCATGCGGTAGCCGAGATCGGCCATGGCCTTCTCGACGCGCGCCCGGGTGGCGGGGTCGACGCGGGGGCTTCCGTTGGCGACGCGCGACACCGTCTGCGCCGAAACGCCGGCCTTCTCGGCCACATCGGCCATGGATACGCGCATCACGCCCCCTCCGTGTTGACGATATCACGCCCCAGATGTAGCGTGTTATCGTGAACACGGACAACCCCTCCGTCGTGCCCCTCGGCGCCGGCGTCGTCAAGCGGACGACGCACCTGGCCGACGGCCGCGAACTGATGTACTTCGACGACCCCGGCACCGCGCTCGGCGCCGAGCGCGCGATCGACGCCCGCACGCTCGACCCGCGTCCCGCCACCGCCACCATGCGTCAGGACGTGCTGACCGGCGACTGGATCACCGTGGCATCCAATCGTCAGAACCGCGCGTTCCTGCCGCCGGCGCACCTCGACCCGCTCTCGCCGCAGACGCCGACGAACCCGTCCGAGATCCCCTCGCTCTACGACGTGGCGGTCTTCGAGAACAAGTCGCCCTCGTTCGGACCCGCCCTCGACGCGGCGATCGGCGACGCCCCGGCCGCCGTCGACCCACCCCGCAGCGACGACGACCTCGAGCACCTCGGCCTCGGCCGCACCCGCACCTCGGTGGGCCGCTGCGAGGTCGTGTGCTTCAGCCCCCAGCACGAGGGGTCGTTCGGCTCGCTCTCGCGCACGCGCGCCCGCACCGTCATCGAAGCCTGGGCCGATCGCACCGCGGCCCTGTCGGCTCTCCCCGGCATCCGCCAGGTGTTCCCCTTCGAGAACCGGGGGCAGGAGATCGGTGTCACCCTCCCCCACCCGCACGGGCAGATCTACGCCTACCCGTACGTGACCCCGCGCACGCACCGCCTGCTCGACACGATCGCGCGCAGCTCGAACGACCTGTTCCAGCGCATCCTCGAGTTCGAACAGGCCGGCGAGCGCGTCGTCCTGCGGGGCGAGCACTGGACGGCGTTCGTCCCGTTCGCCGCCCGCTGGCCCATCGAGGTGCACGTGCTCCCGCACCGCCACGTCGCCGATCTCGCGGAGACGACGGATGCCGAGCGTGACGAGCTGGCGCCGTTCTACCTGCGCCTGCTGCGGGGGATCGACGCCCTGTACGACACCCCCACGCCCTACATCGCCGCCTGGCACCAGGCGCCGGTCGGACGCGGGCGGGATGCGGTGCGTCTCAACCTGCAGATCACCTCTCCGCGTCGCGCCGCCGACAAGCTGAAATACCTCGCCGGATCCGAGGCCGCCATGGGCGCCTGGATCGGCGACGTGACCCCCGAGTCGCAGGCCGAACGCCTGCGCGCCGCCCTCGACACCGTTCCGGAGGTGACGGCGTGACCGCCGTCGACGACGCCCGCGCCCTTCTCGCCACCCTCACCGACGCCCCCGAGGTCGGAGTCTGGTCGGCCCCCGGCCGCGCCAACCTCATCGGCGAGCACACCGACTACAACGAGGGCTTCGTCTTCCCCTTCGCGATCGCCCAGCGCACCGCGGCGGCCGTTGCCCTGCGCGACGACGACGTGATCCGCGTGCGCTCGACGTTCGCCGACGCCGCGGTCGAGGTCCCGCTCTCGGAGCTCGATGCGCGGATCGCCGCCGGCGGCCTCGACTGGGCGGGCTATCCCCTGGGCGTGGCGTGGGCCCTGCGTCGGGCGGCTCCGGATGCCGTGACCCGGGGCGTCGACATCGCCCTGGCCTCCGACGTGCCGGTGGGTGCCGGCCTGTCGTC
Organism: Microbacterium sp. 16-032; assembly: GCF_041079455.1. NCBI lineage: Bacteria > Bacillati > Actinomycetota > Actinomycetes > Micrococcales > Microbacteriaceae > Microbacterium > Microbacterium sp. 16-032. The sequence goes on from NZ_JBFYGQ010000001.1 coordinate 109,022, forward strand.
GTCCGCCGCGATCGAGGGGGCCGTGGCCTCCGCCCTGAACGACGTGTGGGCCGCCGGCCTCGACAAGGTCGCCCTCGCGCGGGTCGGCCGCGTCGCCGAGAACGACGCCGTGGGCGCTCCCACCGGGATCATGGACCAGATGGCGTCGATGCTGGGCGTGGCGGATGCCGCGACCTTCCTCGACTGCCGCACCCTCGAGACGCGCGCCGTCGCCCTCGGCTTCGCCGACGCGGGGCTCTCGATCCTCGTGACCGACACCCTCGTCGAGCACGCCCACTCCACCGGTGGCTATCGCGAGCGTCGCGAGGCCTGCGAGCGGGGAGCGGCGGCGTTCGGCGTCGGATCGCTGCGCGATCTGACCGTCGACGACCTGCCGCGCGCCGAGGAGATCCTCGACGACGTGACCTTCCGCCGCGTCCGCCACGTCATCACCGAGAACCAGCGCGTGCTCGACACCGTGGCCGCCCTCGACGCCGACGGCCCCTCCGCGATCGGCGACCTTCTGGTCGCCTCGCACGCGTCGATGCGCGACGACTTCGAGATCTCGGTGCCCGAGCTCGACCTCGCCGTCGAGACGACGCTCGCGAACGGCGCCCTCGGTGCCCGCATGACGGGCGGCGGTTTCGGCGGAGCGGCCATCGCGCTGATCCCCACCGGACTCGTCCCGGCGGCGACGGCGGCCGTGCGCGCCGCGTTCGCGGCATCCGATTTCCGCGCCCCGAACATCTTCACGGTGACCCCCTCGGAGGGCGCGCGCCGCGACGCGTGACCCACCCTCCCCGATGAACGCCTGCTGCACCGGGCTGCCCGTGCTGCGCCGTCAGGACGGAGCACGCGTGCGCGTGAGGGGTCGAGATCTGTCGCCTCCGGGCACGCCGAGGCGACACTTTTCGACCCCTCGCGCGGGTGGCGCGGCAGGATGAGGGGATGGATGCCACTCCCCTCGCCGTGACCTCGAAGGGGGCCGTCCGCGGATTCCGGCGGGGTGCCGCCGCCGTGTTCCTCGGCATCCCGTTCGCTCAGGCTCCGGTCGGGGCGCTGCGCTTCGCCGCTCCCGTGCCGGTGGAGGCGTGGGAAGGCGAGCGGGATGCCACCGCGTACGGCGCGACCGCGCAGCGGGGCGACGCGGGGATCACCCTCATCCCCGAGCCGAGCGTGCCGGGAGACGCCACGCTGAACGTCAACGTGTTCGCCCCGGTGGACAGCGGTCCGGATGCCGCTCTGCCGGTGCTCGTGTGGATCCACGGGGGTGGTTTCACCTCGGGCTCGCCCGCGAGCCGCTGGTACGACGGCGATGCGTTCGCGCGGGATGGGGTGATCACCGTGGTGATCTCGTACCGGATCGGCTTCGACGGCTTCGGTCTCATCGACGGAGCTCCCGCCAACCGGGGTCTGCGCGACCAGATCGCGGCGCTGGAGTGGGTGCGCGACGAGATCCGCGCGTTCGGCGGCGACCCGACCCGAGTGACGGTGGCCGGGCAGTCGGCGGGCGGAGGGTCGGTGCTCGCGCTGTTGTCGAGCCCCGCCGCATCCGGACTCTTCCACGCCGCGATGGCGATCTCGCCCGCGATCGGCGCGGTGCCACTCGAGGCGGCCAGGCGTTTCGCCGACCGGGTCGCCGCCCGCGTCGGGGTGCGCGCCGACCGTGACGGCTTCGCGTCGGTGTCCGAGGACCGGCTTCTCGCGGGGCAGAGAAGCGCCCTCACGCCGCCCCTGGTCCGGGCGCTGTCGTCGCTCGCGACGCTGCTCGACGACGGCTTGCCGCTGGGGCCGGTGATGGACACGGACGTGCTGCCCCGGCATCCCCTCGCGGCTCTCGCCGGCGGTGTCGGGGCCGGCATCCCCCTCGTGATCGGGTCGACGGACGACGAGTTCACGGGCCTGACCGCCCGGTTCGCGGGCGCCCTCCGGGTGGTGCCGGTCCCTCTCGCCCTCGCCGTGCTCGGTCTGCGGCGATCGCGGCGACGCGCGTATCTCGAGCGCACGCGACGGCGCGGGGCCGCGGCCCTGCTCGGCGGATACGTCACCGATCGGGTCATCCGCGCGACCGTGCGCGGGACCGCCCGGGCGCGCGGCGACGCCTCGACCTGGCTCTACCGTTTCGCGTGGGCATCGCCCGTGCCCTCGATCGGCGTTGCCTGCCACTGCCTCGACGTGCCGTTCTGGTTCGACCGCCTCGACGCCGAGGGGGTCGATCGCATCGCGGGCGAGACTCCCCCGCCCGCTCTGGCCGCCGAGATGCACGCCGCGGCAGTCGCGTTCGCGCGCGACGGAGACCCAGGATGGCCGACGTGGCATGCCGCGACCCGGCGCGCGCGGGTGTTCGGCGCCGCGGCATCCGTCCCCGCCGTCGAGACCGACGCCTACGCCGACGTCGCGCCGCTGGTCTGACCCGCGCCCTCCGGCGTGAGGAGTCACTTCTTGCCGCTCAGACGTCTGCGCGGCGACAGAAAGCGACCCCTCACGCGGGAGGGGACCCCGGTCAGAGGTGCGGGATGACCTCGCGCTCGAAGAGGGAGATTCCCGAGGTGTCGTAGGCGGCCTCGGGGAAGTAGTGGATCGCGTAGCCGAGGCCGTGGTCGGCGCGCTCTCGCAGGCGCTCGACGATCTGCTCGGGGGTGCCGAAGGCGTCGGACGAGCGGTAGTCGGCCTCGATGGCATCCGCCCGCTCATCTCCGACGTGCGGACGCAGGCGCGCGACCACCGCGGCCAAGCGGTCGGAGGCCTCGGCCTCGGTCTCGGCGACGATCGTGTTGAAGTTCGTCGAGCGGGTGATCTCGGACGCGTCGCGGCCGAGGGACTCGCAGTGCCCGCGCAGCACCTCGGACTTGTGGTCGAACTCCTCGAGCGAGCCGCCGAAGTTCGTGTACGAGGCGTACTTCGCCGCGATCTTGAGCGTGACCTTCTCGCCGCCGCCGGCGATCCAGAGCGGGATGCCGCCGGGCTGCAGGGGCTTCGGCTGCACGATCGCGCCATCGACCTCGTAGTACTTCCCCGACAGGGTCGCCTCGCCCGTGGTCCAGGCCTGGTGCATGATCTCGACACCCTCGCGCAGACGCCCGAGGCGCTCGGCGATGGGCGGGAAGCCGTAGCCGTACGCCTTCCACTCGTGCTCGTACCAGCCGCCGCCGATGCCCATCTCGGCGCGACCGCCCGAGATCGCGTCGACCGTGGCCGCGACCTTCGCGAGGTAGGCGGGGTTGCGGTAGCCCATGCACGTGCACATCTGGCCGAGGCGCACGCGGTCGGTCGCGGCGGCGAAGGCGGCCATGAGCGTCCACGCCTCGTGCGTGGCCTCGGTGCTCGGGACGGGGGTGGTGTGGAAGTGGTCGTACACCCACAGCGACGTCCACGGGCCGTCGTCGGCGCTCTGGGCGAGGGAGTTCATCACCCGCCAGTGCTCCGCGGGGTCGATCCCCACGAGGTCGAAGCGCCAGCCCTGCGGAACGAAGATGCCGAAGTCCATGGCTTCACCCTAGGTGCGACCGCCGACATCTGGGCGGGCTTCTCACGGAGCCGGGTGCGGGCCGGGGGTTCGGGGCGGGATTTTGCGCTCGGGGCGGGAAAACACCGCCCCACCCCCGCGAACGCGCCAGCCGCGTCGCGCTCAGTCCGCGTACGGCTCGAGGCGCTTGTGCATCACGGCCACCGCATCGGCGTTGTCGTCGATGAGCACCGAGTTCCGTCCCAGAGGGGCGGCGACGGCGCCGAGCGTGCCACTGCCGGCGAACATGTCGAGCACCCGATCGCCGGGGCGCGAGGACGCCTGCACCATGCGGCGCAGCACCCCCTCGGGCTTCTGCGTCGGATAGCCGGTCTTCTCGCGGCCCGTGGTCGGCACGATCGTGTGCCACCAGACGTCGGTGGGCATCTTGCCGCGCGCGGCCTTCTCGGCCGTGACGAGCCCCGGGGCCATGTAGGGCTCGCGGTCCACGGCATCGGAGTCGAAGAAGTACGCCGACGGGTTCTTGACGTACACGAGGATCGTCTCGTGCTTGGTGGGCCAGCGGCGCTTGGTCTTGGCGCCGTAGTCGTAGGCCCAGATCAGCTCGTTCAAGAAGTGGTCGCGACCGAAGAGCGCGTCGCACATGACCTTGGCGTAGTGCACCTCGCGGTAGTCGAGGTGCAGGTAGAGCGTGCCGTCGTCGGCGAGCAGGCGCCAGGCCTCGACGAGCCGCGGCTCGAGGAAGCCCCAGTAGTCGTCGAACCGGTCGTCGTAGGTGCGCAGGTCGCCGCGCAGGCGCGCGTACTCCCGGCCGTGGAAGCCGCGCTGCACCACGGGAGGCGGGGGCGGCTCTTCTTCAGGGAAGTCGAGCATGTTCGGATCGTCGACGGATGCCGCGGCATCGGGCGCGGCGGCATCCGTAGTCTCGTCCACCGGCGCCTTGCGCGTCGCGGACTCCACGGCCTTCGAGCGGGTGCGCCCCGTGTTGAAGGGCGGGTCGAGGTAGACGAGAGCGAAGGAGCCGTCGGGGTAGCGCGGCGTGACCGTGAGATTGTCGGCGTGGTGGATCTCGACGCCACCCGGTGCGGGAGCGTCGGCGAGGTTCTCGGCGCTCACGGGACGCGCTGCAGCCACGCGTCGGTGGCGAACTTCGAGTCGACCAGGGCCTGGGCCTCGGCGTACTCCTCGTCGCTGATGTGCCCGGGCGTCGCCCCGTAGAGCGTGGTGAAGGTCTGGATGAACCGTTCGATGACCTCGGCGCGAGGCAGACCGGTCTGGCTGCGCAAGGGGTCGACGCGCTTGGCGGCCGACACGGTCCCCTTGTCGCTGAGCTTCTCGCGGCCGATGCGGAGCACCTCGGTGAGCACCTGACCGTCCATGTCGTAGCTGAGGGTGGCGTGGTGCAGCACGCCCCCGTTGGCGAGGCGCTTCTGGGCGGCCCCGCCGATCTTGCCGTGGGGACCCGCGATGTCGTTGAGCGGCTGGTACACCGCGTCGATGCCGAGCGAGCGCAGCGCCTGCAGCACCCAGTCGTCGAGGAACGCGTACGAGTCGGCGAACGTCATACCGGCGACGAGGGATGCCGGCACGTACAGCGAGTACGTCACGATCGAGTTCGCGGCCATCATCATGGCGCCCCCGCCCGAGATGCGGCGCACGACGTCGAATCCGTGCTTCGCCGCCCCCGCGGGGTCGACCTCGTTGCGCAGCGACTGGAACGAGCCGATGACGACGGCGCTCTCGTCCCACTCCCACAGGCGCAGGGTGGGTTTGCGCAGCCCCGCGCCCACGCGGGTGGTGAGGACCTCGTCGAGCGCGAGGTTCATGCGCGGCGAGACGGGGCCGTCGTGGACGACCTCCCACTCGAAGTCGGCCCATCCCGGCGCGGTGACCAGGGCGCGGCGGATCGCGGTCGCCACCGATTCGGGCGTGAAGCCGAGCAGCTGGGCCCCCTCGGGGAGGGCCGCGCGGATGGCCGCGGCGATCGTGGGGACGTCGGACTCCACCGCGAGGCCGTTGACGGCCGCGTCGATGTCGTCGAGGGCGTCGTCGGGCTCGAGGAAGAAGTCGCCCGCGAGGTGGAAGCCGTGGATACGGCCCTCGCGCTCTTCGAGGTCGACGACGACCAACTTCCCGCCGGGGACCTTGTACTCGCCGTGCATGTCTCCAGCCTACGACCGCACGGGCACGCGGCGATCGACGGCGGGCGTCGGTTCGGCGGGCACCGGGATCGGGCGACGCGCGTTCGGCCACCAGTTCGCGCGACCGAGGAGCGTCATGAGCGCAGGGAGGAGGAGTCCGCGGACGACGGTGACATCGAGGACCACCGCGATCACCATGCCCACCCCGATCTCTTTCATCGCGACCAGCTCGCCGAACGCGAAGCCGACGAAGACGACGGAGATCGCCGCCGCGGCCAGCGTCACGACGGGGCCGGTGCGGGTGATGCCGTGGCGCACGGCCTCGGCGTTCGCCGTGCGCGGGTCGGCGGAGCGCCCTCGCGCGCGCCAGCCCTCGGTGATGCGCGACAACAGGAACACCTCGTAGTCCATCGTGAGCCCGAAGGCGAGCAGCCCGATCAGCAGGGGGGTGGTCACATCGAGCGTGCCGCGGGGCTCGAACCCGAGCAGAGGGGCGCCCCAGCCCCACCCGAAGACGGCGGTGAGCACGCCCAGGGTCGAGGCCACCGTGAGGGCGGCGAGCAGGAGCGCCTTCAGCGGGACCACGAGCGAGCGGGTGAGCGCGAAGAGCAGGGCGAAGCTCGCCGCGGCGACGATGACCAGGGCCCACGGCAGGCGCGCGGCCAGGTGATCGCGCGTGTCGATGAGCGAGGCGGCGGGGCCCGTGACCTCGACGGGGACGGGCGTTGAGAGACCGCGCACCGCGGTCACGAGCCGCTGCGCCGCGTCTCCCGTGGCGCTCTCGCCGACGGGGGTGAAGGCGACCGCGGTGATCTCGGGCGGCAGCCCCTGCACCACGTCGGCGTCGGCGACGTCGGGCAGGGCCGCGATCCGGTCGAGGACGCCGGTGACGGCGGCATCCTGGATCGATCCGTCGAGCACGACCGTGACGGGCTCGATCCCGATCCCGGTGAAGCCCGTCGTCGTCGCCTCGTACGCGCGTCGTTCCTCGGCCGCCGCGGGAAGGGAGCGGATGTCGGAGTCGTCGAGCGCGAGGGATGCCACGGGAGCGGCGAGCAGCAGCATCACCGCCGCGGCCGAGACGGCGACGATCCCCGGTCGGCGCTGGGCCAGACGGGTCGAGCGGGCCAGCAGTCCCTCGCGCGACGCCCGGCCCGCCCACGGGCGCGCCCACGTGCGCGCCCCGGCGGACGGGAGCGCGCGATGCAGGAACGACAGCGCGGCCGGCACGAGCGTCAGGCCCGCGACGGTGGCGACCGCGACGACGACCGCACCGCCGAGCGCCATCCCCGAGAGCAGGGGGTCGCCGAGGATCAGGATGCCGAGCAGGGCCACGGCCACGGCGAGACCCGACACGAGAACCGCGCGGCCGGCCCCCGAGACGGCGCGGGCGACGAGCTCGTCGAGGGGCGCGGTGGGATCGGCGGTGCGTTCCTCGCGGAGGCGCAGCACCACGAGAAGGCTGTAGTCGACGGCGAGGCCGAGGCCCAGGATCGTGACGACGTTCACCGCGAACTCGTTGACGTCGACGACGCGGGCGAGCAGACCCAGGATCGCGAGCGTCGGGGCGATCGCGGCGAGAGCGGCGACGACGGGGACGAGGGCGATGCGCAGCGAGCCGAGCGCGAGGGTGAGCAGCACGACGAGGACGAGGATCGCGACGCCTTCGCCGATCGCCGCGTCGCTGGTCGCCCGATCGACGAAGGCCTCTTCGGCCAGGAGGGGGCCGCCGACGAGGACCTCGGGCGCGTCGATCTCGTGGAGAAGGTCGGAGACGGCGGATGCCGTGGCGACGGCCTCGTCGCCGGTGAGACCGATCGCGAGTTCGACGACGACCAGGGACGAGCGGCCGTCGTCACCGATGGCTCCACCCGCGGTGTAGGCGTCGGTCACCTCGGCGACCCCGGGGACGGCGCGGACCGAGGCCATGACGGCGGTCGCGCTGTCGCGCAGCGTCGGGGAGAAGAAGTCCTCGCCGCGGACGACGGCGGTGATGATCTCCCCCTCGGGATCGAGGGCGTCGAGGCGTTCGGTGGCGCGCAAGGACTCACTGCCGGCCGGGGCGTCGGCGACCGAGACGGTGCGGTCGAAGGCGTCACCGGCGAGGGCCCCGCCGCCGACGACGAGCACGGACCAGGCGAGGAGGACGAGAAGGCGGTGCCGGCTCATGCGGCGGCCGAGGGAGGAGAGCATGGGGACCTCTGGGACATGAGGGAGCGCCCCCGGCGACGGACGCGAGTCCGCCGCCGGGGGCGCTGGGGGGATCAGCCGCAGCTCTTGGCCGCGTACGAGGCCGTGGCCCCGCCGGTGCGACCGTCGCCGGTCGCGGTCACCGTCGCCTCGCCCGCGGGGACGGACGCGGCGCGGGTGGTGAAGGTGTGGAACACCGTCGCCCCGGGCTGGACGGCGGGGATGATCCGCTCGCCCCACGCCGTCGTGAGCGTCACGTCGACCGGCACCGTGTCGGTGTTGGTCGCGCGGGCCGTCACCGATGCCTTCTTGGCCAGGCACTTGACCTCGGCCGAGGCGGTCACCGCGAGGGGGGCCGGCTCGTCGATGTCCTTGACGCGGACGTTGCGGTACGACACCGCCTCCCCACCACCGTGGTTCTGCAGGCCGATGAAGCCCTGCGAGAGGTCGCGAGCGGGATCGGTGCTGGTGAAGTCGTTCACCAGCGTGCCGTTGAGGAAGATCTTGATGGTCTGCCCCTTCACGACGATCTCGTACGCGTTCCACTGGCCGACGGGCTTGAGCGAGGCCTTCACCGCGTCGGCATCCGCACCCTGGAAGGTGTAGATCGCACCGGTGGTGCGATCGGCGGCGTCGGACGCGTCGATCTGGATCTCGTAGCCCTGGTTGACCGCGATCCACGGGTCGTTCTTCGGGTCGGGGAACCCGACGAAGACGCCGCCGTTGTGATCGGCGATGAGCTTCCAGTCCAGCTTGAGGCTGTACTCGTTCAGCTCCTGCGCCTTGTGCCAGAGCAGGCCCATGCCGCCTTCGCCGCGGATGCTGCAGTCGTTCTGTCGACCGAAGCCGCCGGGGCCGGCCATGCGCCACCCGGCGTTCAGGCTCTCGAGCGTGCCGTCGAAGAGCGGGCGGTAGCCGTCCTCGACCTGCGACGGGGCGCAGATGTCGGCGGTGCCGATCGACAGGACGTCGACGTTGATGTTGCCCTTGTTGCCCGTCTCGTACTTCAGCGCGATGGTGTTCGTCCCGGCGACCAGCGGCATGTCCCGCGTGATCGTGGCCCAGGTCTTCCAGTCGCCCGTGGAGGCGAAGTCCCACTTCCCGAGGTTCTGACCGTTGACGTAGAGGTTGACGTCCTTGGAGCCGGGCGCGGGGTTCGGGCCGTTGGAATAGCGCACCGAGACGGGGACGGTGCCCGCGGTCTCGGCGTTCACCGTGAACTCGAACGCGGATCCGGCCTGCCACATGCCGCCGGCGAAGCCGGCTCCCGAGTAACCGCTGTGCTCGGCGTCGAACTTGGCGCCGCCGATCAGGCGGGCCTCCTCGGCCTCGTACCAGCCCTGGTCGGCCGGCGAGACGTAGCCCGGCAGCGAGTTGAGCGTGTACCAGGCCTCGGTGCTCCACAGCATGTCGCCACTGGCTGCGGCGAAAGGCTGCGGCGAGCGCAGGTGCACGACGCGGCCTTGCTTCAGACCGTCGAACGAGACGGTGACCGTCTTGCGGTCGGCGGATGCCGTCGCGCCGGTGAGCGAGAGGATCTCCTCGTCGACCTTGGGTCCGCCGTAGGTGGAGGTGGGCAGGTAGCGCCACTGCTCGGCCCGGTACGCAGAGGCGAGGTTCGCCAGCGTCTCGTCGGAGAGGGGCTGGGTGTACTCGATCTCGAATCCGCCCTCGACGACCTTCATGGATTTCATGTCGAAGGCGTTCTGCGTGGTGTTCGGGACGAGCTTCTGCAGGCCGTAGGTGAGCTTGCCCGCCTCACCCCAGTTGCCGCCTTCTCCGGTGCCGCCGATGTACAGCGACGTGTCGGGGCCCTCGATGACGCGGTTGACGCCGACCTCGAAGCCCGCGGAGTGGCGGAAGACCGCGCCCTGGAACTCGCCGTCCACCTTCTCGAGGAAGGCGCGCTGCAGGCCGCCGTAGGTGACGTCGCCGAACATCATCTGTCCCGCGAAGGGACCGTCCTTCAGCATGATGGGCGTGCTCGGGGAGTTGCCGATCTCGTTCTGCGGGATCCACACGACGGGAGGCGTGACGGGGTTCTGATCGAACGGGCCCGCGGGGTTCGTGTAGTGGTTGAAGAAGCGATCCTGCTTGACGTTGACGAGCTTGTTCGCGGGCAGCCAGGCACCCTGGTTGTCCATCGCGAAGAGTTCGTTCTCGGGACCGAAGGCCACGCCGTTGGGGGTCCGCAGACCGCCGGCGACGTAGCTGATCGCCCCGGTGGCGCGGTCGATCTTGACCGAGGTGCCGCGGTTCCTCGCCGGCTGCGGGTTGGTGGTCGCCCCGCCGTTGTCGATCGCGACCGAGAGGTTGACGTAGAAGTTCTTCTCGTCGTGGATCAGGCCGAAGGCGAACTCGTGGAAGTTGTTGCCCGAGGGGTACTCGGCGACCTTGCGCTTCGTCTCGTACGAGCCGTCGCCGTTCGTGTCGCTGAGCTCGGTGAGCTGGTAGCGCTCCGAGACGTAGATCTTGTCGTCGATGACGTCGATGCCCATCGGGTTCAGCAGACCGCCGGCCGCCTCGACGACGGTGACGTCCTCGGGTCCGTCGGCCGCCTGGGCGCCCTTCAGCACGAAGACCTTGCCGGGGGTCGAGGTGTCCCATCCCCCGGAGTTGACCGAGCCGGTGGTCAGCACGGCGAGATCGCCGTTGCCGAGGAAGGCCAGGCCCGACACCTTGGGGTTGAAGCCCTCGGGGCGCAGGTTCACGAGCGTGTAGTTGGGGTTCACGGCATCCAGGCGCAGACCGTCGCCGGCGGAGTCGGTGCTGCCCTCGCAGTACTTCGTCCCGGGGGCGGTGACGCGCACGACACCCGCCTCGGTGCTGAGCACGCTGTTGGGGATGACGGTGAAGCTCGAGGAGCCCGGGACCTTCCATTCGACGGTGAGCTGCTGGCCGTTGGTGGCCTCGAACATCTCGACGAACAGGTCGTGGACTCCCACGTCGAGCGTGACGGTGCCCTCGACGGATTCCGCTCCGTGCAGTCCGTCGTTGTCGATCAGCTGCGTGCCGTCGAGGGTGAGGCGCGAGCCGTCGTCGCTCGTCAGGCGGAAGGCGTACTGACCGGGCGTGCTGACGGTGAGGTTGGCCAGGGCGTGCGTGATGAAGTTGTCGCCCGCGCCGAACTGCTCGTCGGTGCGCCAGTCGATCGTCGACATGAGCTTGTCGACGTTCGGGGTCTGGCCCGACTTCAGCGTGCAGAGCTCGGTGAGGGGCGGGGTGGAGTAGGTGCGAAGCGTCACACCCGGTTCTTGCTTGGGCAGGTCCGCCGGGGTGTTGACGGCGGGGGCGACGGCGGCACCGGCGGGCAGGATCGCTCCTGTGGCCACGAGTGCTCCGCCCAGGAGACCGGCCGCGAGGGTCCTCGCGACACGGGTGCTGCGCCGGCGGGGGCCGGACAAGACAGCGGGTACGGGCATCATTGCTCCTTCGGATCAGCGGCGGGGGCGGCGTCGACCGCTCGGATCGCACAGGTCGCCCTCGACCGTGGTCACTGTAGGAGTCTTTTGTCGATACGTCTACAAAACTTGACTAATTTGCGTTAAGAACTGCTCGCAGGAACGAGTCAGAGGCGCCTTCGAGAACCTTCGCCTGGGCCATTGCGGCCGAATATCCCGGTAAAGCGCGGAAAAATCACCGAATCTCGCCATTCCGACGATCAGTCATCTTTTGCTTGACGACTCACCGAAGCCGCACTACTGTCGCAACGAACCCGCAGAACCGACCCGTGACAGCGCCGCCACGAGGCTCCCCCGAGTCCGCCGCGCCCGCCCGAAACGACGGCATCCCTCGTTCGCCGATCGGCGCCTCGCCGCTCGTCCCGACCACCCGCCGGCGCCCGCCGACGACTCCACCGACCCCGGTGGAAGAACGGAGCACTCATGTCCTTCACCTCCCGTCGCGGCCTGTCGGCCCGCATCGGAGTCGCCGCCCTCGGGGTCGGCATCCTCGCCGCCGCGGGCGGTGGCAGCGCCTTCGCCGCCGACGAGGACAGCATCGACGTGCAGGTCGAGATCGCCCCCGCGGCGGAGCCCGGCGTCCTCGCCCTCACCGTCGCGGACGATGCGACCACGCTGACCGAAGGCGAGGCGTCCGGCACCGACCGCACCTTCGCGGGCACCCTGCCCACGGTCACCGTCACCGACACCCGTCTCGCCGAGAACATCGACCCGGAATCGTTCTGGTACGTCATGGGAGCGATCAGCGACTTCACCGGCAGCGCCGGCCAGCCCGCGATCTCGTCGGCGGACAGCTTCGGCTGGTACCCCGACATCGTCTCGGGCAACCCCGCGGGCGGGTCGCAGGTGGTCGCCCCCGGAGACGACGTCGACCCCGGCACGGGTGGCTTCGTCGACGCCGAGCTCCTCGCCAACGTCGACAGCGCAGCGGACGCCGCCGGCGGTTCGTACTCCGCCACCGCCGGCCTGCTGCTGAAGACGCCGGCCACCGTGGCACCCGGGGCGTACTCGGCCACCATCACCCTGACCCTGCTCGAGGGGTGAGCACCGAGATGAGGGTCGCGCTCGCGCGCGGAGCATCCGCCGGCATGGCGGGTGTCTTCGTGGCCGCGATCGCCCTCGCGGCGGCCCCGCCCGCCCTGGCCGACGACGCCGCCGACTCCGCGGTCACCTGGTCGGTCACCCCGGCCTCGGCCGCGGGGCCGGACGGCCGCCGCGTGATGCAGGTCGAACTCGACCCGGGTCAACGCGTCACCGAGCACCTCGCCGTGAAGAACTTCAGCGAGCGCGAGGCGACCTTCGCCCTGAGCGCCGCGGACGGCTACTACACCGAGACGGGGCGCTTCACGATGCTCCCCGCCGACCGCACCTCGACCGACGCCGGCACGTGGATCACGGTCGAACCGACGGTCACGCTCGCGCCCAACGAGACGCGGGTCGTGTCGTTCAAGATCGCCGTGCCGCAGAACGCCACCCCCGGAGACCACGCGGCCGGGGTCTCGGCATCCGTCCGATCCACCTCCCCGGGAGCGGACGGGACGAGGGTCGGTGTCGACAGTCGCGTCGGCTTCCGCGTGTCGACCCGCGTGACCGGGCAGCTGGCCCCGTCGGTGGGCGTCGGCGAGGTCCGCGCGGAATACACGCCGTCGTGGAACCTCTTCGCGCCGGGGTCGATCACCTACGCCTACACGGCGGAGAACACCGGGAACACCGCCCTCGCCGTGAGCGACGCGGCCGAGGCGACGACGACGGAGCGCGGAGTGCTGCTGCCCGGCGAGTCCCGGGACGTGCGCTCCGAGCCCCAGCCCGTGTGGCCGCTGTTCGTGCTGACGAAGGACGTGACGGTGGATGCCGCGGTGCCCGACTCGACGCTCGCCGCAGCTCCCGTGACGCGCAGCGTGACGGTGTGGGCGGTTCCGTGGGTGCACCTCGCCGCCGCGGTCGGCGTCGCCCTCATCGTCGCGGCCGTCGCGTCGGGTCGTCGTCGATCCCGCCAGCGCCTCGACGATCTCGTGGCCCGCGCTCGCGAAGAGGGTCGGCGCGAGGCGGTGGAGGTCTCATGAGCGACCTGCTCTTCATCCCCATGGCCGTCGCCGACGACGGCGTGGGCGTCACCGTTGAGATCACTCCGCTCCCGACCGCCACCTGCACCGTCGACTGCTCGCCGCCGCCCGGCGCCGGCCCCGGATCCCCCGGGGGCGGACTGCCGGTCACCGGAGGCGAGATCGCCTCGGTCCTCCTCGCCGTCGCGTTGGTGGCGGCGGGGCTCACGGCGACGATCTGGGGCCGGTGGCGGCGACCGACCGCCGACCGGAGCTGACCGCTTCGCCGTCGGCGCCGCCGCTCGCCTCCGCGCGCGAGCGGCGGTGCCGACGCTCGATCGCCTGTCCCGCGTACGACGCGGCGATGATGAGCGCGGCGCCGGCGAGTCCGGGAAGACCGACGGCCTCACCCCCGATCGCCACGCCCACGGCGAGCGCCCAGACCGGCTCCGTGCCCATCAGGATGCTCGCGCGGGTCGCCGAGGTGCGCCGCACCGCCCAGAGCTGAACCACGAAGGCGAACACCGAGCACAGCAGGCCGAGGAAGATCGCGTCGGCCCAGCCGGCCGCCGAGAGCCCCGCCACCGCGGGCGGAAGATCGGCCCCGGCCACGGCTGTCGAGGCGAGAGCGCACACGACGAGCTGCACGAACACGACAGCGAGGGTGCTGTCCTCTCGCCCACGGGTGAGGTGCCCGCTCGCGGTGACGTGCACGGCGCGGACGACCGCCGCCGCGATGACGAGCGCATCGCCGAGGTTGGGGGCCCGCAGACCCCCGCCCGAGACGAGCAGGGCGACCCCGGCGACCGCGGCCACAGCCGCGACGAAGTACGACCGCGGGAGCCACGAGCGCGCCGCGATGCTTTCCAGCACCGGGGTGAAGACGAGGGCCAGGCTGATCAGCAGGCCCGCGTTGGTCGCCGAGGTCAGATGCACGCCCGCGGTCTCGAGCCCGATCACCGCCGCCTGCGAGCAGCCGAGAAGCGCGGCGATCACCAGACCGCGACCGCGCGGCATCCGCTCCCGACGAAGAAGACACAGGATGCCGAGAGCACTCGCCGCGACGACGAAGCGCAGGGCCACGCCCGAGGCGACCCCCGTCTCGGCGACCAATTCTTTCGCGGCGAGGAAGCTCGCCCCCCATACCGCCGCGACGGCGATGAGGAGGACGTCGACGAGGATCTCGGGAACACGGCGGGTCACTCCCCCACGATCCCCCGCGGCAACCCGGAAGAACAAGCGGCATGTTCTTTACGATGGCGTAAGTTCTGACTTATGGATGTGGCTCACCTGCGCGTGCTGCGCGAACTCCGCGACCGAGGGAGCGTCGCCGCCGTCGCGGCGGCGCAGCACGTGTCGGCCTCCGCGGTCTCGCAGCAGCTGGCCGCCCTGCAGGCCCACGTTCCCGTTCCCCTCACCCGGCGCGTCGGGCGCGCCCTCGCGCTCACCCCGGCCGGCGAAGCCCTCGCCGCAGCGGGAACGCGGGTCGACGAGGCCCTCGTGGGTGCACGCGAGGCCGTCGGCGCCTTTCTCGACGCGAGCGATCGCCCGGTGCGCGTCTCGGCCTTCCACAGCGCCGCCCTCACGCTCTTCGGGCCCCTCCTGCGCGAACTCGACAACTCTCCGCCCCTTCACTTCGCCGACGCCGACGTCGCGCACCGCGACTTCCCCGGACTGACCGCCGACCACGACCTCGTCATCGCCCACCGCCTCGCCCACGACGAGCCGTGGCCCGCGGACCGCGTGGTGACGGTGCCGCTGCTCGAGGAGCCCCTCGACATCGCACTCCCCGCGAACCACCCGCTCGCTCGACGCTCCGAGCTGCGTGCGTCCGACCTCGTCGACGAGCGATGGGTCTCGGTGCACGCCGGCTTCCCGCTCGCCGGGGTCCTCGATCACCTGTCTGCACACGTCGGACGCCCTCTCGAGGTCGCCCACCGCATCAACGAGTTCTCGGTGACGGCCGAGATCGTCCGCGCGGGCGCGGCGGTCGCCGTCATGCCCCGGACGACGACGACCCCGCTCGCTGTCGACGGGCTCGTGCTGCGCCCCCTCGCCGATCTCGCCCTGGTGCGTCACGTGGACGCGCTCGCCCGCCCCGACGCCCTGGCCTACGCGGCCGTGCGGCGCGTGCTGTCGGCGTTGCGGTCGGTATCGGCGCGGGCAGCGGACGCGTCCCCGGGCCCCGACTCCGTCTGACGAGCGGCGACGGGGGTCGGGTCGTCTGCGTCCGTCGAAGCGGCGCGCGGCGCGACGGTCGGCTCCGGATCGGCGAGCAGAGCTTCTCGGATGATGCGGCGCGGGTCGTACTGGCGGGGGTCGAGTCGCTGCCAGTCGACGTCGGCCACCTCGGAGCCGAGCTCGTCGCGCACCCGCTCCTGGGCGGTCTTCGCGAAGCCGCGCGCACGGATGAGCGCGCGTCGCAGGGACTCCGTCGCGGCGGGAAGCCGCTCGGGACCGATGATGAGCGCCGCGATGACGCCGATGAGGATCATCTTCTCGATGGTGAGACCGAAGAACACGGGCTACTCCCCTGCTCGGGGGCGGCGGGGGCCGACCATCGGAACGCGGCGGGTCAGCGGGTCGGGGGCGGGTCGGCGACGACCGCCGAGGCACGGGCTTCGGGAGCCGCGGGCGCGGCCGATTCGGCGAGGGGCGTCGCGTCGTCGTCCTTCATCGCTTTCAGCTCGCCCTTGAAGAGGCGGGCCGACTTGCCCACGCTCTGCGCCAGAGCCGGCAGCTTCGCGGCCCCGAACAGGAGGACGATCACCGCCAGGACGATCAGCAGGTGCCATCCGGTCAGTCCATGGAGCATGAGGCCTCCTCGGCCGTGTCGGCGCCTTCGCCGACGGGTGGGGGATCGGCGCGAGACGCACCGTGCGGCGATGCTAGCCCGCGACGAATGGAAACCACAAGGCTCGCGTCAAGCGCACTTTTGTTGTGTGCGCATTACGCAACTTTTGATTGACCTATGGAAAAACATCCGTCAGGATGACGACGAGCGACGTCCCCCACAATCGGACACCTCATCCCCCCGAGGCTCGCCCCACGAACCGCCTTGAGAGGCGGTGATCGGCGACCCCTCCCACTCGACGAAGAGTAAGGAGCAGACACCGCGCGTGGCCGACCGCCACCGCACGAAGAGCCCGGGCCGCCACGATCAGTCGTTGAGACCGACTGTGTGGCGACCCGGTGAAAACAACTCGAACGCATTCACAGGAGCTGTTTCACGATGAACTCTACTTCTCGGCATCCGGTCGTCCGGTCCCGGTTGACGGCGGTCCTCGCGGCCACCGCACTGGGCCTGGGCGCCATCGCCGCCGCACCCGTCCCGGCCTTCGCGCACGACGGGCACGACCACGGCACGACAGACCCCGGGGGCGACCACGGCGACCCCACCGACCCCGGTACCCCCGACCCCGGCGACACCGGCGAAGACGGCGGCGCCCTCGACTGGAGCAACTACGAGCGCGTCCTGCTCACCAAGGACGTGGGCGAGCCCATCGACCTCGCCGTCCTCCCCGACAAGCGCGTCCTGCACACCGCCCGCAACGGCGACGTGCGCCTGACCGATCCCGCGACCGGCGTCACGCGCGTCACCAACACCCTCGACGTCTACGCCAACTCCGAGGACGGCCTGCAGACGGTCGCCCTCGACCCGGACTTCGCCGAGAACAACTGGGTGTACCTCGTCTACTCCCCGCGCGACGCCGACGGTGACGGCGTCGCCGACACCCCGGCGGGCAACTCCCCCAACACCCTCCCCGCGGGGGCCGACGAGTCCTACTGGGACCAGTGGGTCGGCGTGAACCGCCTCGCCCGCTTCCAGTGGAACGGGGACTCCCTCGACCTCGCGAGCGAGCAGGTCGTCCTCGACGTCGAGGTCCAGCGCGGGCAGTGCTGCCACGTCGGCGCCGACATCGGATTCGACGCCGACGGCAACCTGTACCTGAGCACGGGCGACAACACCCCGGCATCCACTCCGGGAGCGAACGGCTTCGCGCCCAACAACGACGCCCCCGGCTACAACCCCGGATTCGACTCGCGCCGCGGCGCCGGCAACACCAACGACCTGCGCGGCAAGATCCTGCGCATCCACGTCGAGGACGACGGCTCGTACACGATTCCCGAGGGCAACCTCTTCGCCCCCGGAACCGAACTCACCCGCCCCGAGATCTTCGTGATGGGCGTGCGCAACCCGTTCCGCATCGAGGTCGACATCGAGACCAACTCGCTGTCGTGGGGCGACTACGGCCCCGACGCCACGAAGGCCGTGGCCCAGACCGCTGGCCGCGGGCCCATGGGACTGGTGGAGTGGAACGCCATCAGCCTCGACGAGCCCCAGAACGCCGGGTGGCCCTACGTCCACGCCGACAACCAGGCCTACAACGACTGGGACTTCGCCACGGCGACGCCGGGTGCGTTCTTCGACCCGCAGAACCTCAAGAACGAGTCGCGGTGGAACACCGGTCTCACCGACCTTCCCCCCGCGCAGCCCGCGACCCTCTGGTACGGCGACAACCCCGGCGACCAGCCGTGGGACGAGCTGGTGAATTTCGGTGCCGGTACCGGCCAGGGCCCCATGGGCGGACCCGTCTACCACTACGACGAGACCAACCCCTCACCCACGAAGCTCCCGCAGCACTGGGACCGCAAGGCGTTCATGGGCGAGTTCTCGCAGGACTACATCGCCGCGTTCACGCTCGACTGGGACACCTTCGAGGTCAGCGACATCGAGGACTTCCTTCCGAACGCGGCGCTCAGCACCCTGGGCCAGCCGCCGCACGACAACCCCATGGACATGGAGATCGGGCCCGACGGCTCGATGTACGTGCTCGATTACGGCGACGGCTTCTTCCGCGCGAACCCCGATGCCGGTCTGTACCGCATCGACTACGTCGCCGGCAACAAGTCGCCCCAGGCGCGTTTCACCGCGACGCCCACCTCGTCGTCGCAGGCTCCCCTGACCGTCGAGTTCGACGCGTCGACCTCGACCGACCCCGACGGAGACGCCCTCACCTACGAGTGGGACTTCGATGGTGACGGCACCTACGATGCGACCGGCGCGACCACGTCGTACACCTACACCGAACTGGGCAACTACAGCGCCCGACTGCGCGTGTCCGACCCGGGCGGACGCTTCGGTCTGACCTCGCGCACGATCTCGGTCGGCAACCAGGCGCCCGAGGTGACCGTGGCCTTCCCCGGCAACGGCGCGTTCTTCGACTGGGGTCAGGCGATCCCGTTCCAGGTCACGACGACGGATGCCGAGGACGGCGACGCCACGGAATGCTCGCGCGTGACGTGGACCTACGGTCTCGGCCACGACGAGCACGCCCACCCCGAGGTCTCGGGCACGGGCTGCACGGGCGTCTTCCGCACCGACCCGAACTCGCCCGAGCACGGCCCCGGTGCTCTGCTCTACGGCGCGGTCGTGGTCACGTACACCGACGCCGGCGCCAACGGACTGCCGGCGGCCACGGGTGAGGCGACCGTTCGCCTGAACCCGAAGCTGCAGCAGGCCGAGCACGCGATCCGTCGCGAGGGCGTCACCACCTACGCCGACACCGACGCCTCGGGCGGCAACGCCATCCGCGGCCTGGGAGCGGGCGACTACCTCGCCTTCGACCCGGTGAACTTCGCCGGGATCGATGGGGCCGTGGTCCGTGCCAGCGGCGCGGGCGAGGTCCAGCTGCGCTGGGGAGCGGCCGACGCCGAGCCCTTCGCGACCGCCACCATCCCGGCGGGTAACGGCTGGCAGGACGTCGAGATCGCCTTCGAGGCCCCCGAGGGCACCGGAGCGCTCTACGTCACCTCGGCCGACGAGCTGGCCGTCGACGCGCTGACCATGGTCGGCGACGGCGTCGGAGACGTCACGCCCCCCACCGTCGCGCACACGCTGGCCCCCACCACCCCGACGGGTGTCGGCGGCGTGTTCAACGAGCCGGTCCGCTTCTCGGTGCAGGCCGCCGACAACGGCACGCTCGCGAGCGTCCAGTACTCGCGCGACAACGGCGCGACCTGGGTGAACCTCGCGGCGAACCAGCAGTACGGGGTGACGTTCGATCAGGACGGCGCCTACGACATCCGCTACCGCGCCACCGACACCGGTGGCAACGTGTCGGAGCTCGGTTCGGTGTCGTTCACGATCGACCTCGACGCTCCCAACGAGCCGACGGTCGACACCCGCACGCTCGTCTCGCTCGGCTCCCCGCGAGTCACCTACGGCGCCCCGGGCGACGTGACGGTGTCGGTGCGCGGAGAGGGCGGCGCCCCCACGGGCGAGGTCGTGCTCACGGTCGGCGACACCGAGCTCGGTCGCGCGACCCTGGACGCCGACGGCAACGCCGTCGTCGCCCTCCCGGCGGACCTCCCGGTCGGCACGCACACCCTGCGGGCCACTTACGGAGCCGACGAGACCTTCAAGGGGTCGGCCGGCATCGGTCGTCTCACGGTCTCGCAGGCGAAGTCGACGACCTCGGTCGCCGTCTCGCCGACGCCGGTCAAGCCCGCCGTGGCGGCCACCGCCACGGTCCAGGTGGCCTCGTCGACGGGCATCGTCCCGACCGGTGACGCCACGGTGACCATCCGTCGCAACAACGCGGTCGTCGCCACCCTCACCGGCACGCTCGGCGCAGACGGCACCGTCCAGGTGACCCTGCCCAAGCTCAGCGCGGAGGGCGCCTACCAGGTGCAGGCGTCGTACACCGGTTCGACCGGGATCGCGAAGAGCAGCGGCAGCGCCAACCTGACCGTCAAGAAGTAACACCCCGGTGGGGGTCGCGTACTGCGGCCCCCACCACCCTCACGGTCGTCCCCGGCCCCGGGGCGGACCCACCTCGAAGGAGAGTCATGAGTCACCACCACGACCACGCGCACCCCACGGTGCCGGATCGGCCCATGAGCCGGCGCACGCTGCTCAAGGCCCTGGCGGCGTCATCCGTCGCCGTCGGCATCGGCGCCGCCGCCATGCCCGCCGCAGCCTCCGCCTCCACCGCCTTCGGCGCTCGCGCCGCGGCGGCCGCTCCCCCGGTCAGCGCCGGGAAGCGCCTCGTCCCCGTCAACCGCATCGGCATCCAGCTCTTCACCGTCCGCGACAAGGTCAGCTCGCTGGGCTTCCGCGCCGTGTTCGAGGAGCTGGCCCGCATCGGTTACTCCGAGATCGAGTTCGCGGGCTACACCCAGGGCAATGTCGGCGCGATCACGCCGCAGGAGATCCGTCAGCTGCTCGACGACAACGGCCTGCGCGCGACCGGTGCGCACGTCAACCTCACCCCGTCCAACATCGACCAGCAGCTCGAGATCGCGCACGTGCTGGGCATGCCGCACCTGGGCCAGGGCGGACCCATCGCCGGAGGCTACGGCGGTCCGCTCGCCAAGGACCCGTGGATGCAGGCCATCGGCACGTGGAACCAGATGGGCGAGAAGGGTCGCGCCGCGGGCATCAAGCTCTACCTGCACAACCACGCGCAGGAGTGGGGCTTCACCACCGACACCAACGAGCGCGTGTACGACCTTTACTGGGAGAACCTCAACCCCGAGACGGTGTTCTTCGAGATGGACGTCTATTGGGCGCACGTCGGAAAGTTCCTCTACCCCGGGTTCGAGCCGATCGACTACATCAAGCGCGACCCCCGGCGGTTCCCGATCCTCCACCTCAAGGACGGCAAGCTCAACCCGAACAGCGCCAACGGCTACGACATCGTCGAGTTCGGCGCCGGGAACATCGATTACACGGCGTTCCTGTCGCAGCTGCGCGACCGCGGTCAGCGCTTCGGCATGTTCGAGCAGGACAACGCCTCCTCGGTGCCGGTGAACCCCGGGAACTCGCTCGCGAACGCCGACCGCAGCTACGACAACATCGCAGCCCTGCGCGGCTGAGCGACGAGGAAGAACTGATGAACAGAATCACGAAACTGACCACCGTCGGACTCCTCGTCATCGGGGGCAGCGTGGTCGCGGTCCCCGCGTACGCGGCCGACCTCACCTGCACCGACGACCTGGGCAGCCAGACCGTCTCGGGCAACCTCATCGTCCCGGGAGGAGCGGACTGCGTCCTCGGCGGCGCGACCGTCGAGGGCGACATCGTCGTCGAGGCCGGGGGATGGCTGGATGCCACCTCGGTCACGGTCACCGGAGACGTCGTCGCCACCGACGCGTACGGCGTCTCGCTCGACGGCACGAGCGTCGCCGGCGACGTCAGCGCCTACTCCGCCGACACCACCGTCGGCTTCCTCTACGTCAACGACCTGAAGGTCGGGGGCTCGGTGGAAGCCGGCGGCATCGACGTCGAGGTCGTCGACAGCGCGATCTCGGGCTCGCTGCTCACGCAGCAGGCCACCTACGTCGACGTCGTGCGCACGTCGGTCGGTGCGGACGTCTCGATCGACGGCTCGGACTGGGGCGTGTCCATGACCGGCGCCGTCGTCAAGGGCGACGTCACCGTGAGCGGCAGCTCGCGCGACGTGCTGATCGGCGCGACGGCCGACGGCGGCTCCGACGCCTTCGCCAACTCGATCGGCGGGGGCCTCTCGCTCACCGGGAACACCGCGAACCTGCGCGTGGCGAACACCACCGTGTACGGGGCTCTCGCCCTCGACGGGAACACCCCGGCGGCGGCGTTCGGAGCGGGCGTGCGCGCCGGCTCGACCACCGGCGACTACACGGGTGAGGCTCCGACCGCCCCTTCCGCGGGTGACCAGTCGATC
Source organism: Microbacterium sp. 16-032 (assembly GCF_041079455.1). NCBI lineage: Bacteria > Bacillati > Actinomycetota > Actinomycetes > Micrococcales > Microbacteriaceae > Microbacterium > Microbacterium sp. 16-032. Next base: position 131,009 of record NZ_JBFYGQ010000001.1, read on the forward strand.
GCGGTGACCGTCCCCGGCCAGGGCTCGGGCGAGCTCACCTGGTCGATCGAGGGCACCTCGCGCCTCGTCGACCTCGGAGTGGCGACCGAGAACCTCGACCACTACGCAGCGGCGGGCGAGATCGTCCCGATCCGCGTCCAGGACACCCGGGCCGGCAACCCCGGCTGGTCCCTGACCGCGCAGGTGTCGAACTTCGCCGCCGACGGCCAGGAGGTGTCGAGCAAGTACCTCGGCTGGACGCCCGAGGTGCTCGAGACGCAGGGCGGCGCCGTCGCCGGGGCCCCCGTGCCCTCGGGCTTCGACAGCGGCCAGGGCCTCTCGGTCGCCCGCACCCTCGCGCAGGCGAACGACGGCCATGAGCGAGGCAGCTCGCTCGTGGGCGCCGACCTGGATCTCAAGCTCCCGCTCGAGACCCCCCGCGGCACCTACACCGCGACCGTGACGCTGACCGCCCTCAGCTGACCCCCTCCCCGTCGGGGTCGCGCCCCTCGAGGGCGCGGCCCCGACGGGATCCCTTCCACACGAAAGCCACGCCCATGTCCCAGGCGAAGACCACTTCCCGTCCGCTCCGATTGCTCCTGTCGTTCCTCACCGGCCTCGCGCTGCTGCTGGCCAGCCCGCTCGCCGCCTCCGCGGCGGCCGCCCCCTCCCCCGACACCACGGTCACGTGGAGCGTCAAACCCGCCGACACCGCGCAAGGACGCGACCGGCCCAACTACGCCTACGACCTGATGCCCGGTGGCACGGTCGGCGACGCCCTGTACGTCGCGAACCGCAGCCCCCAGCCGATCACCCTGCGCGTGTACGCCGCCGACGGCTTCCTCACCGACGACGGAGCCCTCGACATCCTCGCCGGGGACGCGGAATCCACCGACCTCGGCAGCTGGGTCTCGATCGCATCCCCCGAGCTCACCCTCGACAGCGGCGCGAGCGCCGAGGTCCCCTTCACCGTCACCGTGCCCGCCGACGCCGCCCCGGGCGATTACGCGGCCGGCATCGTGGCATCCATGCTCGTGACCGCCGACAACGGCACCGTCACCGAACGTCGCCTGGGCTCGCGCGTGCACCTCCGCGTGCAGGGCGACCTCGTCCCCTCCCTCGCGATCGGCGACGTCGTCGTCGACTACCACGGCACCGCGAACCCCGCCGAGACGGGATCCGCGACCGTGGGCTACACCCTGACCAACACCGGCAACACGCGCCTCGACCCGAACGTCGAGGTCGCCCTCGGCGGGCCGTTCGGCTGGGCGCGCGTGACCGCGGCCGACGACGCCCCCGAGCTGCTCCCCGGCAGCTCGCTGAAGCGCACGGTCGAGGTCCCCGGGGTCGTCCCCCTCGTGCTGCTGTCGGCCGACGTCACCGCCACCTCGCAGGTCGTCTCGCGCACGCTGGCCGGCGCGGAGCCGTCGACCCTCGATCCCCTCGTGTCGCAGGGCGCGGCCGCCACGGCCGCCGTGCCGTGGACGGCGCTCGCGATCCTCGCCGTGATCGCCCTGCTCGTGGCCTGGCGCGTCATCGCCGCCCGGCGCCGTCGAGCGGCCCACGCCCGGCAGATCGCCGCCGCCGTGGCTGCCGCGCGAGCGGATGCGGACGGAACGGATGCCGCTGGGCCCGGCGCCGCGACGGGTGCGGCCGCCGAGCGCGAGCCGGTGCCCGCCGGCGGCGTGGCCGACACGGAGGGAGTCCCCGAGGCTCCCTCCCCCGCCCCGACCCGCGCCTCGCGCCGGTCGCCCTGAGACCCGCTCGCGGCGTGGAGAGGGACACTCCGCGCCGCGAGCGATCGACGACGCCCGCCGTGCTCGTGCACGGCGGGCGTTCCTCGTGCGCTGGCCCCGCCCACCTCCCGGGCCCGCGCACGCCAGGCCTGGCCCGGCCTGGCCCGGCCCGGCCCGGCCCGGCCCGCCGCGGCCACAACGCAGGAACACCGACCCGGTCGGGGCGTCTCCCCCCGGCCCGATGGCCCGCCGCCCCCGGATGTCCTGCGTCCCGCCACGGGGGGGGACGGGCCCCGCACCGGGCACGACCGCGGGGAAATCCGCGACGCGCCGAAGTCCCGGCATCCGGAATCGGCCTGTCGGGGAAACGGTGCGCCGCCGTACGCGCCGGACCGGCTCACCACCCACCCGGCGGACCGACAACCCCGGCTCGGGTGCACAACTCCTGCGCATCGCGCGACCGTGGCCCCCGGGGCCGCGAAACCCGCCCATCTGCAGGAGTTGTGCACGCGCCACCGCCCCGGCACGGCGCAGCGGCCCCGCCGGCCGGCCCAGTCGGGAACCCCGGCACGCGCGCACGACTCCTGCATATCGCGCGCCCGCGGCCCACCGACGGCGCGGAACCGTCCGATCTGCAGGAGTCGTGCGGCGGCAGCGACCCGTCGCGGGTCAGGCGCGGAGGAACGCGGCGTTCAGCGACTCGGGGGCGAGAGCATGCTCGACCGCGAGCATGCTCGCACCGATCACGGCGGCCTTCTCGGCGGCGACCGACTGGACGATCGAGAGGTACTCGGTGGCCAGCGGCGTGGAGCGCGTGTACACGACCTCGCGGACGCCCGCGATGAGATGCTCGCCCACGCGCGCCATGGACCCGCCGATCGCGATCACCGAGGGGTTCATCAGGCTCACGCACGTCGTGAGCACCTCGCCGATGTCACGACCCGCCTGGCGCACGGCCTGGATCGCGTCGATGTTGCCGCGCTTGACGAGGTCGACCACGTCGGAGCCGGTGTGCGCGTCGATGCCCTGCGCGCGCAGCGCGCGCGCGATCGCGGGACCGGATGCCAAGGCCTCGAGGCATCCGCGATTGCCGCACTGGCACGGGATGTCGGCGCCGCGCGCGACCTGAACGTGACCGATGTCGCCGGCGATGCCCTGGGCTCCGCGCTGCAGGTGACCGTCGGAGATGATGCCGGTGCCGATGCCGGTGGCGACCTTCACGAACATGAAGTGGTCGACGGCGGGCCAGGCGATGCTGCGCTCGCCCAGCGCCATGATGTTGACGTCGTTGTCGACGAGGACGGGAACCGGCATGTGCTGGTAGATCCAGCCGGGGATGTCGAAGCGATCCCAGCCGGGCATGATCGGGGGGTTCACCGGCTGTCCGGTGGAGTGCTCGACGGGGCCGGGGACGCCGATGCCCATCGCGGCCACGTCGGAGGTGGAGCGGCCCGACTCCGAGAGCAGCGCCGTCGCGGTCTCGACGAGCCAGGTGAGCACGGGCTCGGGACCCGTGGCGATGTCGATGTCGCCGGTGCGCTCGCTGAGCACCTTGCCGGTGAGGTCGGCGATCGCGACCGTCGCGTGCGAGGCACCGAGGTCGACGGCGACGACGACCTTGGCCGCGGGGTTGATCGCGAACTGCGACGGCGGCCGTCCGCCGGTGGACACCGCGTCGGCGACGGGGGTGATGAGGCCCATGCGCATGAGTTCGTCGACGCGCACGGCGACCGTCGATCGGGCGAGGCCGGTCGACTTGGCCAGCTCCGCTCGCGTACGCGGTACGCCGTCTCGCAGCAGCTGGAACAACTGGCTCACGCCGTTGACCGACTGCACGGAATCTGTCGTCATCCTCTTCACGCCCTCAGTACACCATTAGTAGCAATGCATTCCATCCACATACCGACGGCGACTACGCGAATCACGCAGCCGCCGTCGGCATAAGGGGTCGTCAGCCCCGTCCCGGAGGACGGGAGAAGCGCTGCTGCAGGAGCACCGCGACCACGATGATGACACCTTTCGCCACCGCCTGTACGGAAGACGAGAGATTGTTCTGGATGAACACGTTCGACAACGTCGCGAAGATGAGGACGCCGAACACCGTACCGGTGATCGTGCCCCGGCCACCGACGAGGAGCGTGCCGCCCACCACGACCGCGGCGATGGCGTCCAACTCGTACAGCTGACCGTGGGTCGAGGTGCCCGCCGTCGTGCGGCCGAGGATCATGACGGCTGCGATACCGGCGCACAGACCCGTGATCGCGTACAGCCACATCGTGTGCCGACGCACGTCGATGCCGGCCAGGCGCGCGGCCTCGCGGTTGCCGCCGACGGCCACGGTGCGACGCCCGAAGGTGGTGCGGTTCAACAGCACCCAGCCGAGGGCCGCCACGATGGCGAAGATCCAGATCAGGATGTCGACGCCGAGGATGTCGGCGTTCATGAAGGTGATGAAGCCGCGGTCCTGCACGACGAGCGTGCGACGCTCGGCCAGGATCTCGGCCAGGCCGCGCGCGCCGACGAGCATGGCGAGGGTCGCCATGAAGGCCACGACGTTGCCGTACGCGATGACGATGCCATTGATGAGGCCGGCGCCCACGCCCACCGCGAGGGCGATGACGACCATGACGCTCCAGTGCAGGTTGTCGGCGAGATCCTGCACGGCGGCGAGGGTCGCGACCACGGAGGCGAGGCCCATGACCGAGCCGACCGACAGGTCGATGCCGCCCGCGATGATCACGAGGGTCATGCCGATGCTGATGACGCCGATGATCGAGGCCTGGCGGAGGATGACGAGCAGGTTGTCGACGCTCGTGAACGACCCGGGCGCGGTGATGGCGCCGACGATGACGATGACCAGCAGCGCGACGACGAGGCCGATGTTGCGGCCGGCCGATCCGGAGAGGAAGCGGCGCCAAGCGGGCTCGGGAGCGGGAGCCGCGACGGCCCCGGTCTCGGTGGGGACCGTGCGTGCACGGGTCGGGGTGGTCGGCTCGCTCACGCGGCGGATCCTTTCATGACGAGATCGAGCACGCCGTGCTCGTCGATCTGGTGGGAGGGGAGGGTGCTCAGGATGCGACCGTCGGCGACGACGAGGACGACATCGGCGAGGCCGAGGACTTCTTCGATCTCGCTCGAGACGACGACGACCGCGTTGCCTGCGGCGGCGAGATCGCGGATGAGGGCGTAGATTTCGGCGCGGGCGCCGACGTCGACGCCACGGGTGGGTTCGTCGAGCAGCAGCACCTCGGTGCCGTGCACGAGCCAGCGGGCGAGCAGGATCTTCTGCTGGTTGCCGCCGGACAGGGTGCGCGCGGGACGATCGGGATCGGCCGGGCGCAGCTCGAAGGCGTCGATCTGTTCGCGGGCGACCTTGCGCGCGGCGCGGTCGTCGAGGAACCCGCCCTTGGCGAAGCGCTTCATGGAGGCCAGCGCGATGTTGACGAAGATCGGCTCGTCGAGCACGAGCCCCTGGCTCTTGCGCTCCTCGGGCGACAGACCGATGCCCGCGCCGACCGCGGCGCGGACCGACCCGCGGGGAAGGACCTTGTCACGGACGCGCACGGAGCCGGCGTTCGAGCGTCGCGCCCCGTAGACCGTCTCGAGGATCTCGGATCGACCCGAGCCGACAAGTCCGGCGAGCCCCACCACCTCACCGGCGCGCACCGAGAACGACACGTCGGAGAAGACCCCGTCGAGTCCGAGTCCCTGCACGTCGAGGACGACGGGGGCATCGGATGCCACGGGCACACGCTCGGGGAAGACGTTGGCCACCTCGCGCCCGGTCATGAGCCGGATGAGTTCGGCCTTCGGGGTGTCGGCGGCGGAGAGACCGACCGCGGTGGTCCGCCCGTCCTTCAGGACGGTGATGCGGTCGCCGATCTCGCGGATCTCTTCGAGGCGGTGCGTGATGTAGACGACGGCGATGCCCGCGGCGGTGAGCTCGCGCACGACGGCGAAGAGGTTCTTGACCTCTTCGGTGTCGAGGACGGCCGAGGGCTCGTCCATGATGATCAGCTTGATGTCGTGCGACAGCGCGCGCGCCATGCTGACGATCTGCTTGTTGGCGGCGCTGAGCGAGCCGACCTCGGCGTTCGGAGAGAGGTTGGCGTGCCCGAGACGGCGCAGCAGCTCGCGGGTCTGCCGGGCGGCTTCGGCGCGCTGCGTGAAGCCACCGCGCGCGAGCTCGTGCCCGAGGAAGATGTTCTCGGCGATCGTGAGGCCGTCGACGACGTCGAGCTCCTGGTACATCGTCGCGATGCCGAGGTCGATGGCCGCATCGGGGTCGGCGATCTCGACGTTCTCGCCGAGCCACACGATCTCTCCCTCGTCGGGGCGGTGCACTCCGGCGAGGGTCTTGATGAGAGTCGACTTGCCCGCGCCGTTCTGGCCCAGCACGCAGTGCACCTCACCGGCGACGATGTCGAGATCGACACCGCGCAGGGCGCGGACGCCGGCGAAGGACTTGGTCACGCCTCGGACGGTGAGTAATGACGACTGATGGTCAACTTTGATCACGCGGCGAACATAACACGCCGCCTCACCGTCGCGCGACCCGAATTCGGCGCCGCGCCGGGAAGCCGCCTCCCGCATGCGCGCGAGCGCTCTCCTGTCGGAATCAGCGTGAGCGCCGACTTATGCGGCTTAAAAAACAAAAGATGCTCAATCAACCGACACTTCTGCTAGCGTGAGCCACGTCAGAGTGGACCCTTCCTTCCGGAATGACCCGGGGCCGCGATGACCCCAGCTGCATCACATTTCAAGGAGGAAACATGCGCTCACAGTGGAAGTCGCGTTCGCGACTCGTCCTGACCGGTATCGCCGTCGTCGCCTCGGTCGGCCTTCTCGCCGGCTGCACCGGCTCGGGCGGCGACAGCCAGAACGTCGTCGACCAGGGCACCACGACCGAAGAGAACGCCGCCGCCGGTGACACCGTCACCATCGGGTTCTCGGGCCCCGCCGCCGACCACGGGTGGCTCGGCGCCATCAACTCGGGTGCGCTCGCCGCCGCCGAAAGCTTCCCCGACGTCGACCTCAAGGTCGCCGAGGGGACGAACGACGTCAACGCGCAGATCGCGGCCGTCGAGACCTTCATCAACGACGGCGTCGACGCCATCGTGCTCCTGCCGAGCGACGGCGCCGCCCTCACCGAGGTCGCGATCAAGGCGATGAACGCGGGCATCCCCGTGATCAACGTCGACCGCGAGTTCTCGAGCCCCTTCGCCGCCCGCTCGACCATCCTGGGCGACAACTACGGCATGGGCGTCAGCGCCGGCACGTACATCTGCTCGCAGCTCGAGGGCAACAGCAGTGCCGTCGTCGGCGAGATCGCGGGCATCGACTCCCTGCCGCTCACGCAGGACCGCTCGGCGGGCTTCGCCGATGCCCTGTCGGACTGCGGCCTGAAGGTCGGACCCCGCGTCGCCGCGGACTTCACCGTCCAGGGCGGCGAGGCCTCGACCTCGCAGCTGCTGTCGGCGAACCCGAAGATCGACGCCATCTGGAACCACGACGACGACCAGGGCATCGGCGTGCTCGCCGCCATCACGGCAGCCGGTCGCGACGAGTTCATCATGGTCGGCGGCGCGGGCAGCCGGAACGCGATGGAGTCCATCCAGGCCGACGACAGCGTCCTGAAGGCCACGGTCATCTACCCGTCGACGCAGGCCGCCGACGGCATCGCCCTGGCGCGCCTGATCGCGCAGGGCAAGACCGCCGGTGACCTCATCACGCCCAGCGTCCCCAACCGCATCGTGTTGGACGCCCCCGTGGTGACGAAGGACAACGTCGCGTCCTTCATCGACCTCTCGTTCCAGTCCTGACCCGGTCCGGGGCGTCCGCGTTCGTCGCGGGCGCCCCGTCCCCCGTCCCCCCACAGAAAGACGTCATCGTGACCCAGCCCCTTCGCATCGCCATGATCGGTGCGGGATTCATGGGCGCCGCGCATTCCCAGGGATGGCGCGTCGCCCCTCGTTTCTTCGACCTCCCCCTCGCCCCCGAGATGAGCGTGCTCGTCGGGCGCGACGCGGCCCGCACGCAGGCCGCCGCCGAGACCTGGGGCTGGCAGGAGAGCGCGACGGACTGGCGCGAGGTCATCCACCGCTCCGACATCGACGTCGTCGACATCGTCACCCCCGGCGACTCGCACGCCGAGATCGCGATCGCCGCCCTCGCCGCCGGCAAGCACGTCCTGTGCGAGAAGCCCCTCGCCAACACCGTCGACGAGGCCCGGCGCATGGCCGAGGCCGCCTCGTCCGCCGCAGACAGCGGCATCCGCTCGATGGTCGGCTTCACGTACCGGCGTCTTCCCGCCACGACCTTCGCCCGCGACCTCGTCGCCGCGGGCCGCCTCGGCGACATCCGCCAGGTGCGCGCCGAATACCTCCAGGACTGGCTGAGCGACGCCGAGGCCCCGCTCACGTGGCGCCTGCAGAAGGACCGCGCCGGATCCGGCGCCCTCGGCGACATCGGCGCCCACGCCGTTGACCTCACCGAGTTCATCGCCGGGCAGCGCGTGAGCCGCGTCGCCGGCATCCTCGAGACGATCGTCGACGAGCGTCCCGTCCTCGCCTCCTCGACCGGGCTCTCCGGTTCCGCGGGCACCGAACGCGGGGCCGTCACGGTCGACGACCTCGCCCTGTTCACCGGTCGCCTCGAGAGCGGCGCCCTCGCCTCGTTCGAGGCCTCGCGCTTCCGCCTCGGCCGCAAGAACGCCCTGCGGATCGAGGTCGCCGGATCCCTCGGCTCGCTGTCGTTCGACCTCGAGAGCCCGAACGAACTGCAGTTCTACGACGCCACGCTCCCCGCCGCCGAGCAGGGCTTCCGTCGGATCCTCGTCACCGAACCCGAGCACCCGTACGTCGCCGCGTGGTGGCCCACCGGTCACATGCTCGGCTACGAGCACGGCTTCTCGCACCAGGCGAAGGACTTCGTCGAGGCCGTCGCCGCCGGAGCCGCCCCGACCCCCTCGTTCGCCGACGGCCTGCACGTGCAGGAGGTGCTCGACGCCGTCGCTCGCAGCTCCGAGGCCGACGGCGTCTGGACCGGCGTCGATGCCGACCTGGCCACCGCTTCTTCCGGGGGCCGCGCGTTCGCGGCATCCTGAATCCGATCCCGGAACCGCACCGACGAAAGGACGCCGCGATGACGCGACCGATCACCCTCTTCACCGGCCAGTGGGCCGACCTCCCCTTCGAGGAGGTGGCCCGTCTCGCCGGCGAGTGGGGCTACGACGGCCTCGAGATCGCCTGCTGGGGGGACCACCTCGACCCTTGGCGCTGGGACGACGAGGCCTACGTGCAGGGCAAGCTCGACGTGCTCGAGCGCAACGGCCTGAAGGTGTGGACCATCTCGAACCACCTCAAGGGCCAGGTCGTCTGCGACGACCCCATCGACCAGCGTCACCGCGACATCGTGTCAGACCGGGTGTGGGGCGACGGCGACCCCGAGGGCGTGCGTCAGCGCGCCGCCGAAGAGCTGAAGAACACCGCGCGCCTCGCCGCGAAGCTGGGCGTCAAGACGGTCACGGGCTTCACCGGCTCGAGCATCTGGAAGTACGTCGCGATGTTCCCGCCCGCCACCGAGCAGATGGTGGATGCCGGATACCAGGACTTCGCGGACCGTTGGAACCCGATCCTTGACGTGTTCGACGAGGTCGGCGTGCGTTTCGCCCACGAGGTGCACCCCTCCGAGATCGCCTACGACTACTGGACGACCCAGCGGGCTCTCGAGGCCATCGGGCACCGCGAGGCGTTCGGGTTGAACTGGGATCCCTCGCACATGGTGTGGCAGGACATCGATCCGGTCGCGTTCCTGTGGGACTTCCAGGACAAGATCTTCCACGTGCACTGCAAGGACACGAAGAAGCGTCTCGGCAACGGCCGCAACGGACGCCTGTCGTCGCACCTGCCATGGGCCGACCCGCGCCGCGGGTGGGACTTCATCTCGACCGGGCACGGCGATGTGCCGTGGGAGGACGCCTTCCGCATGCTCAACGCCATCGGCTACGACGGGCCGCTGTCGGTCGAGTGGGAGGACGCGGGCATGGACCGCCTGGTCGGAGCGCCCGAGGCGCTCGGATTCGTGCGGAAGCTGTCGTCGTACGAGCCCTCCGGGGCGGCGTTCGACGCGGCGTTCAGCCAGCGCTGATCCGGGGGGGATCGGTCGGAAGCGAAAAGAAGGGCCGGATGCCGAGGCATCCGGCCCTTCCGTCTGCCCGGGCGGGGCCTGAGGGGGGCGCCGAAGCGCCCTTGCTCCCCGCGACACGACGCAGGAGATCCGCCCCGGCGACACCGCCTCTGGCGGGCGCGGGACGGGGCTCGAGTCCGAGACTCCTGCGTTGTGTCCCGCCGGGTCAGACCCCCAGGCCGCGCAGCACCAGGTCGCGGACGCCCGCGGCGGGCAGCGACTCGGCGTCGGGCAGCAGGCCGGCGTCGCTCGACACGAGCATCGGTCCGTCGCGCCGCGTCGACGACAGGCGTCCGTGCGTCCCGCGGACGCACGAGGGGTCGAGCGGCACCGTGCTCATCGCGTAGCGCAGGCCCAGCTTCTTCTTCACGAGGTTCGCGCCTGCCTTGGCCTTGGCGAGACGGTCGGCGGGGTCGAAGAACAGCTCGGCGGGGTCGTATCCGGGCTTGCGGTGGATGTCGACGCCCCGCGCGTACTCCGGGGCGCGCTCGTCGTCGAGCCAGAAGTAGTAGGTGAACCAGGCGCCGGGCTCGGCCACCACCACCAGTTCGCCGGAGCGCTCGTGGTCCAGGCCGTACCGCGCCTGCGCGTCGCGGTCGAGAACCTCGTCGACACCCTCGAGTCCGCGCAGCAGCGCCGTCACGCGGGGGAGGTCGGCGGCATCCGGAACGTACACGTGAGCGACCTGATGGTCGGCCACGGCGAACGCGCGCGAGGTCCACGGGTCGAGTTGTTCGCGGCCGTCCTGCACGTACACCTCGAGCAGTCCCTCGCGGCGCAGGGCGCGGTTGACGTCGACGGGGCACGAGGCCTGTTCGATGCCGTACTCCGACACCGCGACGACGCTGTACCCGCGGTCGAGCGCATCGGTCAGCAGGGGCGCGATCGCGTCGTCGAGCTCGCGCGCCGCGCGCTCGGCTTCGGGGCCGTTCGGGCCGAAGCGTTGAAGGTCGTAGTCGAGATGCGGCAGGTACGCCATCGCCAGGTCGGGCGCCGGACCCCACCGCTCGGTGATCACGCCGCGCGTCGCCTCGGCGAGCCACGCGCTGCTCTGGATCGTCGCGGTCGGGCCCCAGTACTGGAACAGGGGGAACTCGCCCAGCGCCCCGACCAGCTGGTCGTGCAGGGCCGCGGGTCGGACGTACGCGTCGGGGCTCTTGCGCCCGTCAGCGTGGTAGATCGGGCGCGGGGTCACGGTGATGTCGGTCGTCGCCCCCATCGCGAACCACCAGCCGAGGTTGGCCGTGGTCAGCTCGGGGCGCGAGCGCCGCGCGGTCTCCCACACCTTCTCTCCGGCGACGAGCTTGTTGTGCTGGCGCCACAGGAGAGGGTCGCCGAGGCCGCGGAAGTGCCAACCGTTGCCGACGATCCCGTGCTCGCGCGGCATCGTGCCGGTGAGCATGGTCGACTGCACGCTGCACGTGACGGCCGGGAGGATCGTGTCGAGCCCCAGGTGCCCACCGGCGCGGGCGAGCGCGGTGAGTCGGGGCATCGCGGCGAGTGCGCGCGGGGTGAGCCCCACGATGTCCAGCAGCAGGACCTTGCTCATACCAGGCTCCTTTCGTCGATTCGGGATGCCAGCACCCCGGCGACAGCGCGCGGCAGGTGCGCGTGCGCCCAGCGCAGTTCGGCCGCGATCCCGCCGACGAGCGTTTCGGGCTGCAGTTCGTCGGGCAGCACCGACCAGGTGTAGGTCTCGACGTCGAGGTGGGCGTCACCGCCGCCGGGGGTCTCGACGACCGCGTCGACCGCGGCGAGCAGCACCTCGGTCGTGGCGCGGAGGGGGGCTGCGGGACGCGCGTGCAGGGGGATGTGGACGTGCACGCGCCAGGCACGGTCCGTCGGCCACGGCGCGGCGGCCTCGAGCACCTCGGGCAGGTCATCGGCGGAGCGTCGACCCCCGGCCTCGCGCACCTGGTGGACGTAGCGTTCCTCGGCGAAGGGCCGCAGCGCGTCCACCGTGCGGGGGTCGGCGGGGTCGGGCACCTCGAGCGCGACCGAGGCCTGCACCTTCACGACGCGGATGCCGGCGGCGGCGGCCTCGGCGACCGCTCCGGCGGGGTCGGCGAACGACACCGCGAGGTGGCAGGTGTCCAGGCACAGCCCGAGACGGCCCTCGGCGGTCAGGTGCGGGCGGGCGCCGAGCCAGGCCACCACGTCGGCGACGTCGTCGAGGATGCAGCCCGGCTCGGGTTCGATCGCCACGCGGACGGTCCGGCCCGTCCGTCGCTCCAGCGCGTCGAGGCCCTCCACGAGTCCGGCGAGGTGCTCCTCCGCGGCGCGGTCGGCCGCGGCATCCCACCCCTCCCTCCATCCCAGCGGGAGCGTCGAGATGCTGCCCTCGGCCCCGGTGGGAAGAAGCGCCGCGAGGGCGCGCGCGCAGTCGAGCGTGTACTCCAGGCGCTCGCGCGTGGTCCAGTCGGGGCGGTACACCGCGAGCTTCACGACGTCGTCGTGGAACCCGCGGTACGGGAAGGCGTTGACCGTGCGCAGCTCCAGCCCGTTTCGCGCGAGGGCGTCGGCGAGGACACCCCGGGCCCGCGGGTCGTCAGCGAGGAGGGATGCCACGCCCACCGGCATCCACAGTCCGACGCCGAGCCGCTCGAGGCCCGCCGCCCGCCGGACGGGGCCCGCGTGCTCGTCGAGCTGGCGGACGATGCCGGGCAGGTCTTCGGCGGGGTGGACGTTCGTGCAGTACGACAGCTCCACCCTCACGCCCCCTGGCGCGATGCCATACCGCGCAGCACGGAGTTGCCGGCGAACAGCTCGGGCCCCTGGCTCGCGGGAGCGAAGCCGTCGATCGGGTCGGTGTTCACGCGCCCGCTCTGCGCGTAGAAGTCGCGCGGGTTGCGCCACAGGATCCGGTCGACGTCGTCGTCGCTGAACCCGGCGTCGAGCATCGCCAGACCCGTCTTCGCCGTCTTGAGCGGGTCGGAGCGACCCCAGTCGGCCGCGGAGTTCACGATGACGCGGTCGAGCCCGATGCGCTGCATGATGGCGACGACGCGCTGCTCGTCCATCTTGGTGTCGGGGTAGATCGAGAAGCCCATCCAGGCGCCGCTGTCGGCGACCGCGTCGACGCAGGTCTCGTTGAGGTGGTCGACGAGCACGCGCTCCATCGCGATGCCGGACTCGGCCACCACGTCGAGCGTGCGCCGGGTGCCCACAGTCTTGTCGCGATGCGGGGTGTGGACGAGTACGGGGAGGTCGAACTCGATGCCGAGCGCGAGGTGTTGGCGCAGGATCTCGTCTTCTTCGGGGGTCATCGAGTCGTAGCCGGTCTCACCGACCGCGACGACCCCGTCCTTGGCGAGGTACGTCGGCAGCTCGGCCATGACCTCGCGGCAGCGCGCGTCGTTCGCCTCTTTCGGGTTGAGCGCGATCGTGCAGTGGTGGCGGATGCCGAACTGCGCCGCGCGGAACCTCTCCCACCCGATCAGCGCGTCGAAGTAGTCGAGGAATGACCCCACGCTCGTGCGCGGCTGGCCGAGCCAGAACGCCGGCTCCACCAGGGCGCGCACGCCCGCGTCGTACATGGCCTCGTAGTCGTCGGTGGTGCGGGCGGACATGTGGATGTGGGGGTCGAAGATGCGCATGTCAGGCCCTTTCGCGAGCACGGAGGAAGGAGAGGTCGTCGGGCACGGATCGGCCGGCGGCACGACGCTCGGCGGCGAAGCGCTCCGCCATCGCGGCGAGCTCGTCGTCGGCGCGGGCGTCGAGGGCGTCGACGACCGAGAGGGGGATGCCGAGGAACACGCACTTCAGCACGCCGTGACGCCACGCGTGGTCGTCGAGGTGATCGGCGGCGAAGCGCCCGAGGGCGGCGGCGACCAGTCGCGTGTCGTTGGCGCGGAGGGCGTCCGCGACGAGCTCCAGACCGGCCTCGCGCCAGGCGGCGGTGGGCGCGATGATCGCGTCGAGGCCGCGCAGCACCCCGCGGCGCTCGGCGTCGTCGCCGCGGCGGTACAGCGCGACCACCACGGCCGGGTCGGCCCCGCTGTCGGCCAGGGCCGCGATGAGAGCGGCGCGGGCGACGTCGTCGGCGGTGGGGGCGAACGGCGCGGCCGAGCGGGGGTCCCGCCCCACCTCGCGACCCGCCGCGGCGAACAGGCGCGCGGCGCGGGCGGCATCCGCGCGCACCTGCTCGACGGCGAGGGCGGTCCAGGGGTGGAGGGGCCGACCGTCCCCGGAGGACGAGGTTTCGACCGCGCTCCGCGTCGGGGCGATGACCGAGCGCTCCCCCGCCGCGACCAGCGCCGCCATGCTCGACGCCGCGAGCTCGGGGGCCGCGTGCGCGTGCCGCGGCAACTCCACCGCGATCACGCCGCGGTAGTCGATTTCGCGCAGCGTCGAGAGGGCGGCATCCAGGTCGAGCTCGCCCTCCCCGAACGGAAGGTGCTCGTGCGCGGTGGGGAGCATGTCGTCGGCCTGCACGTTGCGCAGCAAGGGGCCCGCCGCTCGCAGAGCACCCACCACCCCGTCGGGCTCGACCACCACGCAGTGACCGAGGTCGACCGTGAGGCCGAGGTTCGCGGGGTGGCCGAGCCGGGCGCGGAGCGCGAGGGCGTCGGCCACGGTCTCGACCAGCATCCCCGGCTCGGGCTCGAGAGCAAGGGTGACGCCGGCGTCGGCGGCGAACGCGGCGAGCTCGACGAGACGTTCCTCGAGCAGCACGCGCGCCTGATCGGTCGAGACGTCGTCGGGCACGACCCCGCTCCACAGCGAGACGCACTCGGCATCCAGGATCGCGGCGATCTCGACCGCCCGCCGTAGGAAGGCCATGCGCGACGCGGCGTCGCGGTCGACGAGGGTCGGCCGGTGCTTGCGCAGGGGGTCGAGCAGGTAGCGTGCGCCCGTCTCGACGACCACCCGCAGCCCCCGGCGGCGGAGGTCCGCAGCGAGCGCCTCACTCTGCTCGCGCCAGTCGGGGGCGAAGGGGTCGAGGTGGGGGTGGCCGAGGGTGAGGGCGACGGCGCCGTACCCGTGATGCTGCAGCACGTCGAGGGCGGAGGGCAGCGGGTGGTCGGTGAAACCGTTGGTGCCGTATCCCCAGGTCCAGCTCATGTGATGTCTCCCGTCGAACGGCGGCGGCCGAGCACGCGGCCGAGGGTCTCGATGCCCAGCAGGGCCGCGGTCGCCACCGGCGAGCCCGCCCGGGCGGCGAGGGCGGACTGCAGGGGCACGACGGCGCGGATGCCCGCCCGGGTGGCGTCCCGTGCCTGAGCCGCCCCGGGATCACGAGCGACCGCCAGCTGGCCGGGCAGGATCGCGGCGAGGTAGCGCGCTCCCCCGAGCACGGCGGCGGAGCGGTTCGAGCGTCCGAGGAGACCGGATGCCGCCACGGCGACGCTCGTGGCCACGGCGACGCGACCGGTGGTCGCCGTCGACCCGTCGACCTCGCCCCGCGAGATCGCGGTGACGGCGACCGTGTGGGCGGCGACCGCACCCGCGGGGACCAGGGCCGAGCGCCACCCCGGCCCGGCCGCACCCATCATCACGTCGAGCCCGCGGCAGACGGCCATGACGACCGGACCGGCCGCCGTCGGCTTGAACACGGTGTCGTAGGCCCACAGCGCTCCGGCGAGCGCGACCGACACCAGACCCGAGCGGCGACCGGCGGCGAACGCCGCGCCCACCCCGAGGGCGGTGAGACCGACGCCTACCGCGAGCGCGCGGTCGCGGCTGATCCGCCCCGAGGGGATGGGGCGCTCGGGGCGCTCGAGCGCATCGAGGTCGGCATCCGCCCAGTCGTTCAGCGCCATCCCGGCGCTGTACAGGCAGACCGACGCGGCCGCGAGCGCGCCGACGCGCAGGGGACCGTCGCCGCCCGGCCCGCGCGCGCTCAACGCCCCGACGAGAGCGTCGCCGAGGACGGTGAGCGAGGCGGGGGCGCGGACGAGGTCGAGGTGGTCCGCGACCCGGGTCACGGTGCGGCGACCCGGGCTGCCGCGACGGCGGCGGCGGTCTCGTGCACCCACGAGACGAACTGGGCGGTCTGCTCGCCGAAGCCGTGGACGTCGCTCCCCCACGGATCCTTGAAGAAGCAGCCGAGGGCGGTGACCACACCCGCGTGGCCCGCGCGGGTCGCGAGAGACAGCGCTCGGACGAGGTCGATGACCAGGGGCGCCGCGAGAGCGGAGTCGTAGGCGCTCCACGTGGTCTGCAGCGTGACGCGACTGCCGAGGAAGCCGGTCGCGCTGACGTGGTCCCACGCGGTCTTCACGTCGCCGAGGTCGGGCACGTTGTCGATGTGCAGCGGGGTGACGACGTCGTCGCCGACGAGAGCGTGCAGACCGCGGTTCTTCGACACCAGCTTGGAGCGGACGGCCTCGGGGTCGGCCAGGGTCGCGCCGTCGCCGCCGCCGAGGAGGTTGGTGCCGGCCCAGGACTGCACCCGGAACCCGCGGGCGGCGAACATCGGCGCCAGCACCGTCCGCAGCAGCGTCTCGCCGGTCTTGCCGTCCTGCCCCGCGTACGCGATGCCCGCACGTTCGGCGCGCTCGCGCAGGACGGGGAGGTTGAGGGATGCCGAGGGGGTGAAGGCGGCGTAGGCGGCTCCGGCCGCGATGGCGGCGAGGGCGGCGCGCGAGCTGGGCGGAAGGACCCGCACACCCGGGGTCGTCAGGGCCGCCTGCAGGAGGGCGTCGTCTTCGAATCCGGGGTGGTACGGGGGAAGGGGCTCGGTGGACGAGACGTCGATGACGACGACCTCGCGCAGGTCGTGACGGTCGCGGAAGTCGGCGATGTCGGCCGCGAGCAGGTCGATCTCGTCCTGCTGGGTCGCCGTCATCGTGGGGACGGGGCGGAGGTTCTGCTCGGTCTCGCGCAGGCGCTCGGCCACCGCGCCGACGAGGGCCACGGGGAACATCCCGCCGGCGGCGAGCTGACGCGCGCGTTCCTCGAGCGGGGTCGACGAGATGTCGTGTCCGCCGACGACGATGTCGGCGATCGCGGGGAACTCGTCGACGCGCACCGCGTCGGTCTCGGTCGTGAGGCCGACGGGCGTCGCGACGCCCAGGGCGAGGGCGTGGATGCCGAGGGTGGCCGTGGTCGCGAGCGAGCCGCGAGCGCCGATGAACCAGGCGCCGACGTCGGCGGTGCGGCGGGTGTCCGAAGTGTTCACGCGGGGGTCCGTTCTTCGTTGAGGGACGTCGAATACCGGGTACGCACGACGGCACGACTCCGTGGGGGCGGAGCCGTTCGAGAGGGGCGCTCCGAGGGGGATGGAGGGCGACCCGGGGTGGTGGGGGACTCGTCGTCGAGGTGTCCTGGTCCTTCCGACAGTAGTGCGGCTTTTGCGGTAAGGCAACCAAAAGCTGTCGGAATGAGGAGCAATATTCGTCGACGGCTCGACGAGAGGGAAGGACGCCCCGCTCAGCCGCGCGCGGCGAGAGCCCGCAGCACCTCGAGCTGGTGCACCGGGCCTCCTCCTTCGTGTCCGTTCCACGGGTAGACGCGAATGCTCTTCTCGCCCACGTAATGGTTGTACGCCGCATAGACGGTCGACGGAGGGCACACGGCATCGCGCAGTCCCACCGAGAAGAGGGCGGGAACCCTCGCTCGCGCGGCGAAGTTGACGCCGTCGAGGTACGAGAGAGAACGGAACACCGCCTCTTCCTCGCCGCGCCGAGTCTGCAGGTACGCGATGATCTCGCTGTAGGGGGCGGCGTCGGTAATGGCGACCGCCCGACGCATCGCGCTGAGGAATGGGAAGTCGATCGCGGCGAACCTGAGCCCCTCGCTCAACGCCGCTGCGGCGAGCGCGATGCCCCCGCCCTGGCTCCCGCCCCACACGCTGACGCGCGTCGCATCGATCGCCGGGTGCGAGCGGACCGCATCGATCGCGAGCACCGCATCGCAAAAGACACGGCGGTAGTAGGAGCGGGAAGGATCGTCGAGCCCTTCGGTCACGCGACCGGCGACATGCGGCGCTCCGCCCACGGGGTCGGAGGTCGCCCCGGGCAGCGCGCCGCTGCTCTGCCCCCGCGTGTCCATGACCATCACCGCGAACCCCGCGGAGGGCAGCAGCGTGTGCTGGTGGGCGAGGCCGCGACCGGAGTTGTAGCCGATGTACTGCACGACGCACGGCAGACGCCCCAAAGCCCCGCGCGGGCGCAGGAGCCAGCCGCGCACCGCGTGTCCCGCGAACCCCGCGAAGACGACATCGTCGACCTCGACACCGGTCACACCGGTGTCGTCGGTGTCGAGCGGGGTGAAGCGCGCGGGCCACGACGCCGCCCTTGCCTCGCCGAGCGTCTCGGCCCAGAAGGCGTCGAAGTCGGCGGGCTCCTCTCGCGGCGGGCGGAAGGCCTCGAGGTCGGCGAGCGGCAGGTCGAACTGGGTCACGGGTTCTCCTTCTCCGCGGACGCTCGCGAGAGCACCCGGTCGATGTGCGCGTGGGTCGCGGCGAATGCCCGCGAGCGGACGGCGTCGAGTCCGCGGTACTCGCGGTGGCCGTAGGGCTGCACGTCGAGCTCCAGTTCGGCACCCGTCGCCTCGTCGATCGCGTTGGCGACGGCGAACTGCCCGGGCGGGGGAACGTGACGGTCGCGTAAGGCGCATTCCACGCGCACCGGCACGCGGACGAAGGTCGCCGCCGTGGACGCATCGAAGAAGCGCAGGACCTCGCGCGCCGCAGGGTGGGCTCCGACGTGAGCCCGCACACGCTCGCCGCTGCCTTCGCACGGCAGGCGCAGGCGCAGGTCGTACTGGCCGAAACTCGGCACGATGAGCGTCGCCCCCACGAAACGGTCATCCCACGGAAGAGCGAGCGCCCCGATCCCGCCGCCGAAGCTCTCGCCCACGTAGTACAGCGGAATCGGTCCGGCCAGAGCTCTCAGCGCCGATCCGGCATGCCAGAGATCGACGGCGCATCGGCCGAGGACGTACTCGTCGACGGAGTGGATGCCGTGGAGCACGTGCCCGTCGGCGGGCGTCGGTGCGCCGAGCCCGGCGTTGAGCGACCCTTGTCCCCGGGCGACGGGGAAGAAGACCGCCGCATCGTCCGGGACGCGGTCGAAGTCGGGAGCCTCGCGCCCGCCGTAGCCGTGACCGTGGACGATCCCCACCCGCGGCGGCATCCCGCCCACCGCCGTCGCGAACCACCCGCGAACGCGCAGACCGTCGGCGACGGTGTGATCGACGAGGAAGAGCGACCGCCCGTCCGCGGGCCCGAGAGGTGTCATCCTCGGATCGGGGTCGACCTCGGCTGCCGCCGCCGCCCAGGCTTCCCAGCGCTCGGCGAAACCGACGGGCGGAGCGACCGGGGGCACCGCGCGAAGGGCCGGCAGCTCGAAGCCGTAATCGCCCTCCCCCGCGGGATCGGCGATGACGCCGTTCACGAGCGGGCCGCCGTGGAAGACTGGAGGCCCGAACGAGAGGAGCGATCGTGCTCGCCGCCGAACGCCGATCCCGCCTCCTGGCCGAGGTTCGCCGACAGGGAGCCGCCGCGGTCCCCGATCTGGCCGAGACCCTCGGCGTCAGCGAGATGACCATCCGGCGCGATCTCGACGTGCTGGCGGCCGACGGCCGCGTCGACAAGGTGCGCGGGGGCGCTCGCACGCCGCAGCCCGGAGTCGCGGCATCCCGTGACTTCGCCACGCAGTCCCGCCGCAACGGAGACGGCAAGAGGGCCATCGCCCGCCGCGCGGCCGAGCTCGTCGAGCCGGGCATGTCGGTGGGACTGAGCGGAGGCTCCACGACGTGGGCTCTCGCGCGCGAGCTCCGCGGCATCGACGACCTGACGATCGTGACGAACTCCCTGCCCGTCGCCGACGTGTTCGCCCGCCCCGACAGAGCGGACGAGCCCTACACGCAGACGGTGGTGCTCACCGGCGGCGTCCGCACTCCCGCCGACGCACTGGTCGGTCCGGTCGCCGTCGCGTCCCTCGAGCATCTGCACTGCGACATCGTCTTCCTCGGTGTGCGCGGCCTGGACCTCACAGCGGGGCTGACGACCTCGAACCTGCTCGAGGCCGAGACCAACCGCGCCCTCGTCGCGGCGGGGGGCCGAGCGGTCGCCCTCGCCGACCACACGAAATGGGGAGCCGTGGGACTCACCACCATCGTGGATCTGCACGAGGTCGACCTGGTGGTCACCGACGAGGGACTCGCGCCCGACGCCGAAGAGACGCTGCGCGCGCACGTCACCGAGCTGTGGGTGGCCGCCCACGGCGACGACTGAGACCCGCCCGCCCCCGCGCGGGGAACGGACGGCGAGAGCCGGGCTCACCGCGCGGTACTCGCTCGCGCGATCACCGTGGCATCCACCACGATGTGTCGCACCGGAACGTCCGCGCCGGGCCGAGCCGCCATCTGACGCTCGAGCTCGGTGAACGCCGCTTCGACGATCCCGTGATCGTCGGGCGCCACCGACGAGAGCGCAGGGACCGAGAACTGCGCGGCGTGCACGTTGTCGATGCCGATCACCGCGACGTCGCTCGGCACCGCCCGCCCGCGCTCGTGCAGAGCCGCGAGCACGCCGAAAGCGACGGAGTCGTTGGAGCACACCACGCCGTCGTATGCGACGCCCGAGGAGTGAAGTCGGCCCAGCGCCGCCGCGCCCTCCTCGGAGGTGAACGCATCGACCGAGACGATGAGCTCCGGGTCGTCGGCCAGGCCCAGGCGCGACACGGCGTCGCGGTACCCGGCGAAACGCTGGTCGGCGGCATCCGAGGGGCGTGACACGCGAGGTCCGAGGAACGCGACCCGGCGGCACCCGGCGTCGGCGAGATGCGCGGTCGCCAGGTCAGCCGTGCGGCGGTTGTCGATCGAGACGTGCGTGAAAGGGCTGACCGCGATGTGCTCACCGAGGAGCACGAGCGGTCCCGGATCCGTACGCCGGGTGAGGTCCCCGACCGTCAGAGAACGCGGGATGTGGATGAGGCCGTCGGTCTCGGGGAGCCCCACCCCGTTCGCGACGTCGATCTCCCGCTGATGGTCGCCCTCGGTCTGCTGGATGAGGATCGACAACCCGCGCGCCTCGGCGCCGCGCGCCAGCAGGGTCGTGAGCTCGGCGAAGTAGGGCTCCTCGAGATTGGGCACGGCGAGCGCGATGATCCCGGTGCGCTGTCGGCGCGAGAGCGGCGAGATCCGCCGCGTGGCCGAAGGCGTGTCGGTCATGGCGGGACTCCTCGTCGAGGACCGGGCGGCGCTCGCGCGCACCGCCGAGCGGTCTGTTCTGGGGGCTACGGTATCGCGCGGCATGTCACTCCTGGACACGGAAGGCCACGATGCGGGCCTCCGGAGCGCCGTGGGTCGCCGTCACGACCACGCGGGCGGCATTGATCGCGCCCATTCCGGGACGAAGCGGGTGGCTGCGCCGGCGGCGACGGTTGTCCGCCACGGTCGCGACCTCGGTCCACTCCTCGGACCCGGCCACCTGGATCTCGACCCGGTACGTGTCGACGAGCGAGGGCATCACGAGGTGCGGATCGCGGTGATGGTGAAGGGTGTTCAGCTCGATGTCGGGGTCGTCGTCGAAGACCAGCACGATCTCGCGCGCGACGACGGGCCGGTCCCAATCGAGCCGCAGCCACGCCTCTGCCTCGGTCAACGGTGCCGAGGCCCACAGGTTCGGTCCGCCGAAGGGGCGCTGGTATCCACCGACCGCGCGTTCCGGTGCCAACGCCTCCGATGCGGTGGGAACGCGGAACTGGACCGACCGCCCCCGCAGCGGCTTCGTCGGCCACTGCACCAGCAGCTCGTCGAGGCTCACCTGCACGTTCTGATCGTCGGCGTCCGAGGTGTGCACCAGAGTCAGAACGCCGGGGGGCAGCTCGTCCGTCACGAAGAGGGTGACCCCGGTCTGAGCGCGGACGACGATGACGGCGTTCGCCGGAGTCTCGGGTTCCCAGCGCACGGGAGCGTGCACCCACCTCGCTTCTCCCGCGGCCACGGTCACCGTGACGGCATGCTCGAGGCGTTCGGGCACGACGTTCTGCGCGAGCCCCGTCGACCACACCTCGACCGCGAGGTCCACGTCCTGCTCGGCGGCGACACGCACCTCGAATCCGTCGAGACGCGGGTGAACGGGAACGACGACTCCGACATCGTCGGTGAGCGGATGCGGACGGGCGACCGCGGTGTCGCTCGGGCCGAGTCCCGCCCGCACGCCCGAAGCCGAGACGCGGGCGGAGAGGGAGAGGTTCGCCGGATCGGCATCGACGACGCCGATCAGCGGGGCGTCCTGACGCAGCAGGAGCTGACGGAGCTCCTCGCGGTGGTTCTCGTACAGCCCTCGCGGGGTCGTGCGACGGGCGAGGCCGAGGGATGCCGCGGTCCCGGCCGCCTCGCCCATCGCCGCACAGGTGGCCATCACGCGCGCGGCCCCGAAGGCGATGTGCGTGGCGGAGATGTCGCGCCCGGCCATCAGGAGGTTCTCGACGTCTGCGGAGTAGAGCGAGCGGAACGGAATCTCGAAGACCCCGTTCGAGAAGCGTTGGACGGCGCCCGCACCGGTCGCGTACATGCCCTCCTTCGGGTGGAGGTCGATCGACCAGCCGCCGAAGGCCACGCCGTCGTCGAATCGCGTCTGTTCGATCACGTCGCGCTGGTGCAGCGTGTAGTCGCCGACGAGGCGGCGGTACTCGCGCTTGCCGGGCACGTTGCCGATCCACTCGAGATCGAGGTTCTCGGCGTCGAACTCGCCCGAGTTCTTGATGTGGTCCCAGATGCCCAGAATCACCGAGCGCAGCTCGTCGCGGATGCGCTCGTTGTCGTGGACGATGTCGAGCTCACCGCCCCACTCGATCCACCAATAGTGCGCACCGCTGTCGCCGCTGCGGATGATGCGCGATGACGGGATCGGGGTCTCGAGGATCGACTTCGCCGAGGCGGGGGCGACGAAGCGCACCGGGTGCCCCACGTCCTTCGTGTAGAACAGCAGCGTCGAGCCGAGAAAAGTGCGCTCGGCCTCTTCCGGCGCCCAGTCCTCGTCGAACTCTCCGCGCGATTCCTTGCCGAGCCGCGCCCGCGCCCCGGCGAGGTGACCGACGAGTCCATCACCGGTGCAGTCGAGGAAGACCGGGGCGACGAAGCGCGTCTCGGTCTCGGCTCCCATGGTCCACCCCGTCACCGACTCGATGCGACGCGCCCCCTCGGGGCCGGTGGCGACCACGTCGCGGACATCGGTGTTCAGGTACAGCGAGATGTTCGGCTCGGCGCGCACGGCATCCAGCACGACGTCGTCCCAGTGGATGGGGTTCCCGTCGGGATTGCGGTACTGGTTCTCGAGGTACAGCTCACCGATGATCCCGTTCTCGCGGGCCCAGCGTTGATTGCCGTGCGCGGTCGCCCCGCACACCCAGACCCGGACCTCCGACGAGGAGTTCCCGCCCAGCACCGGTCGGTTGTTGATGAGGGCGACGCGTCGGTCGAGCCGGGCGGCGGCGATGGCGGCGGCGACTCCGGAGAGCCCACCGCCGACGACGACCACGTCGTAGTCGGCCATGTGTGAACGCATACTGCGGGTGTCCTTCCTGGGGACGCGGGGGCGTCCGGCTTGCGAGCGGGGCGAGCGGGGGGCGGCGCCCGGTTGCGAGGCGCCGCCCCCGCGTCAACCGACCAGCTTCTGCGCGGCCTCACCGGCCTGCTTCATGGCGTCCTTCGGCGAGGCGGACCCGATCAGGACGGCCTGCACGCGATCGGCGATCGCCGACTCGATCTGCGAGTACGCGGTGAACTTCCACAGCGGGTTCGAGCTCGCTGTCGCGGTGATGCGCTCGCTGAACTGGGCGCCGAAAGCGTCGGAGGCGACCTCCGACGACGACAGCGCCTCGGTCGTCGCGGGCGGCAGACCGCGCATCGCGTAGTCGGCGAGGATCGCGTCGAGGTCGCTCGTGGCGTACTGGGCGAAGTCGCCCGCGGTCGCAGCACCGGTGCCGTTGACGACCGCGATCGCGCCGCCCCAGACGAGGGCGCGCGGGGTCTCGCCCTTCTTCAGCACGGGACGCGACACCGGCGCGAGTTTGGTGGCGAGGTTCGCATCCGGCGACTCCTTGGTGACCGCTCCGCGGCCCACCGGGGCGTCGTCGTACATCGCGGCACGTCCCTGGGCGAACAGGCTGCGGGCGTCGAAGCGGTCGACGTCGGCGGCGATGAGGCCCTGGTCGTAGAGGCCCTTGTACCAGGTGACGGCCTCGACGCTGGCGTCGTCGCCGATCGTGATGGTGTCGCCGTCGACGAGCGGGCTGCCGAAGGTCTGCATCCAGATGAGGATGTCCTTCAGCTGCGCGGCCTTGGTCGACGCGGCGTAGGGGATGAGTCCCCCGCCGAGGCCCTTCAGTGAGACGAGGGCCTTCTCGAACTCGTCGACCGTGGTCGGGAACGCGTCGGCCGACAGGCCCGCCTTGCCGAGGGTCTCGGAGTTGGCGATCAGGCCGATCGCGCCGATGGTCCACGGCAGGGCGTACTGCACGCCGTCGAACGTGGCCGCCTGCAGAGCCGACGAAGTGTATCCGCGGCCGGATGCCAACGCCGAGACGTCCTGCAGCTTTCCGGTGGCCGCGAGACTGCCGAGCCACGCGACGTCGACGTGCGCGGCGCCGGTGAACTGCCCGCCGGTCACCTGGAGCATGAGCTGGTTGATGTACTCGTTGTACGGGAACGCGGTGCGCTTGACCGCGACGCCCTTGGCCTTCTCGTACGACGAGAGCGTGCCTTCGAGCGCCGGCTTGGCGGACTCCTCGGTGAGGGACCAGGAAGCGAACGCGAAATCGGTGGGGTCGGCGCCGTTCAGTCCCGCCGCGCCGGCGGCGGGGCCGCTGCTTCCGGTGGGGACGCATCCGGCGAGCGCTGCGGCCGCGGCACCGATGCCGAGGAACTGCAGCGCGCGACGGCGCGTGATGAGCGGGTTGGGCAGAGACGTAGACATAGGTGTCCTCCTTGACAGGGCGAGCAGAGAGAGAAGTCGGGGTCAGCCCTTGACGGCGCCGGCCGTCATACCGCTGACCAGGTACCGCTGCAGCAGCATGAACGCCACGGCCACGGGGAGCGACACCACGAGCGATGCCGCCATGAGTTCAGGCCAGGCGGTGGCCGCCTCGCCGACGTAGGTGTTGACGAGTCCGGGCGGGAGCGTCTGCTTGTCGGGACCGGCGAGCTTCAGGGCGAAGATGAAGTCGTTCCAGCCGCGGACGAAGGCGAAGAGTCCGGCGGCGACGAGCCCCGGGGCCGCCAGCGGCAGCACGATCGAGTGGATGGTGCGCAGCCGCGAGGCGCCGTCGACGCGGGCGGCCTCGATGAGCTCATCGGGGATGGTGTCGAAGAAGCCCTTCAGCATCCAGACGCACAGCGGCAGCGTGAAGGTCGTGAACGACAGCACGAGAGCGGTGTAGGTGTTGAGCAGGCCGTAGGCGCTGAACACGCTGTAGAGGGTGACCAGCAACAGGGCCTGCGGGAACATCTGCGAAGCCAGCACGAAGTACATCAGCTGCCGGCGACCGCGGTAGCGGAACTTCGAGAACGAGTAGCCCATGTAGGCCGACACGATCACCGAGAGCAGGGCCGTGATGACGGAGACGATCACGCTGTTCTGCAGGTAGGTGAACAGCTGCGGGTTGGAGGTCAGCGAGATGTAGGCGTCGAAGGTGATCTCGGTGGGGAACAGCTTCGGCGGGTACGAGAACACCTGATCGCGAGGGGTGAGCGAGGTCGCGAGCAGCCAGTAGACCGGCAGCAGGGCGAACCCGCCGCACACGATCAGCGCGGCCCATGACGCGAGGCGCACTCCCGGACGATCGGAGCGCAGGCCTGAGCTCTGGCGTCGGCGGCGACGCGCGGGAGCGTCGACGACGACGGGCGGGGCCTCGGG
Source organism: Microbacterium sp. 16-032 (assembly GCF_041079455.1). Taxonomy (NCBI): domain Bacteria; kingdom Bacillati; phylum Actinomycetota; class Actinomycetes; order Micrococcales; family Microbacteriaceae; genus Microbacterium; species Microbacterium sp. 16-032. Next base: position 156,722 of record NZ_JBFYGQ010000001.1, read on the forward strand.
GGCAGGGGCGACGGTGGGGAGGGCGGTGCTGGTCATCGCTTCTCACTCCTCTCGGAGAATCGGACGTAGACGACGACGAGCGCCATCAGCAGGACGAGCCACAGCAGGCCGAGCGCGCCGGCGCGGCCGAGGTCGAAGCCGTGGAAGGCGGTCTCGTACACCGAGGTGGCGAAGGTCTCGGTGGAGCCGGCGGGGCCGCCGCCGGTGAGCACGTAGATGATGTCGAAGTGCTGGAAGTTCCAGATGAACTCCAGCAGCAGCACCAGGCCGATGATCCCGCCGATCTGCGGGACGGTGATCGAGAAGAAGCGGCGGACCGTTCCCGCGCCGTCCATCTCGGCGGCTTCGTGCAGCTCTCGCGGCACGGTCTGCAGGCCCGCGAGGAGCATGACCATCATCCAGGGGAAGGACTGCCAGGTCTTCGCGACGATCACGGCGAACATCGCGGTTCCGGGCTGCGCGAGCCAGGCCTGCGGTGAGACCCCGAGCGGTTCGAGGATCGCGTTCATGACGCCGTAGTTGGCGTTGAAGATCCACATCCACAGGAACGACACCACGACGCCGGGCACGAGCCAGGGGATGAGCATCAGGCCGCGGAACACCTTCGATCCACGGATCTGCGTGTTCAGCGCGAGCGCGAGGGCGAAGCCGATCACGAAGGGGGCGATGGTCGTGCCCAGGGTGAAGACGAGCGTCTGTCCGAGCAGACGCAGGAAGTCGTCCTCCAGCACGTCGACGATGTTCTGGAAGCCGACGAACTCGCGCCCGGGCAGCACGAGGCTCTGCGTGAAGAACGCGGTGACCAGCGCCGAGACAAGGGGGTATGCGACGACGACCGCCATGAGCGCCATACCCGGCACCACCAGCAGCACGGCGAACATCCCGTTTCCGAGCCGCTCGGGCCGACTGGCCCGACGTGAGCTTTTGTTTGTTTGTGTGATTTTTGGTGTGTCTAGAGTCGTCACGTCGATGTGCGCTTTCCTCGGCAATGAGGGACCAGGTGGCCCGATCGAGGCGGTTTATCCCGCTTTCGGCGACTTCAGCTTCGCCGGTCAGCGCGACGAGGTCAATTCGCGCGAGTAACGCTTAGATCACGACGTGTGAGTTAGTGAGTGTTCTTGTTATTTCACATGTTCGAACGAGTGCGCACGACGACGAACAGCCCCACGCGGTCAGACGCGAGACGGCAGCCGCTCGCCGAGCCAGGCCAGCAGATCGGCGCGCACCGCGGCCTGCTCGCGCTCGGCGAAGATCTCGTGCCGCGCCCCGGGATACACCAGGGTCGTCACGTCGGTCAGGCCCGACCGCCGCCGGTACGCGTCGGCGAGGCGGTGCACGCTGCGCGGACCGCCCACGGTGTCGTCGCGCCCCACCATCAGCAGCATCGGGACGTCGTGGCCGAGGTTGCGACCAGGTCGCCCCAGGAGCTTGAGCGTCTCGAGGGGGCCGAACAGCCGCGCGAGGGGCGTCAACGTCGTCAGGGGATCAGCGACGAAGTCGCGACCCACCTGTTCATCGCTCGAGAGCCACTGCATTCCGGAACCGCCGAGGTGCTTCCACGGCGCGTTCAGGTCACCCGCGTTCAACGACCCGGGCCAGCGCAGGGCCGAGCCGCTCAGCACGACCGCGTCATAGGCATCCGGATGCCGATCGAGCAGCATCTGCGCCAGGAACGAGCCCCACGAGTGTCCGAGCAGCACGAGCGGCAGGTCGGGGTGCTCCTCGCGGATGCGCTGCGAGAGGGTCCACACCGCGTCGCGGGCGGCGCCGAGACCGCCGGGGCCGAGACGCCCGAGCTTGGCGTGATCGCCTCCCCATTGCCCGAGCCCCGTGCGGCCGTGGCCGCGATGGTCGTCGGCGTAGACGGTGTAGCCCGCGCCGACGAGGGCCTCGATGAGGGCGCCGTAGCGGCCGGCGTGCTCGCCCACCCCGTGCAGCAGCTGCACGACGGCGCGGGGCTCGACCGCCTCGTACACGTCGTAGACGATGCGGATGCCGTAGGCGTCGTCGAACTCGGGCATGGGGGGAGTCTAGGGCGGCGGCCCCGTCGGCGACCGCGCCCGACCATTCCCTTAGCAAGGCTAATGAGCTACCCTGTCCAGAGGAACATGAATGATCGCGTCGACGAATCCCCCCTCACCGACCTGAGTTCTGACCACAGTGCGGCGGCGTCCGAGCTGCGGATGGCGACATTCCGGCTCGCGCGCCGCCTCCGGGCCCAGCGCGCCGTCGACACCATGAGCGACGGGCAGTTCGCCGTCCTCGCCGCCCTCACCGTTCACGGCGCTCACACACTCGGGCAGTTGGCCGACCGGGAGCGCGTCACGGCACCCTCGATGAACCGCACGGTGTCGCTCCTCGAGGAGGCGGGATACGTCTCGCGCATCCCCGACGAGATCGATCGCCGGCGCGTGACGATCGACCTCACCGACCTCGGGCGCCGCATCGTCGACGAAACGGTGCGCCGACGAGACGCCTTCGTCGAAGAGGCTCTCGCCGAGCTCTCCCCCGAAGAAAGACAGGTTCTCGCTCGAGCGACGACGATCATGAGGAAGGTGGCCGACAGATGAGCACGTCGATGTTCCGGTCGCTGTCGATCTTCAACTACCGCGTCTGGTTCATCGGAGCCCTCGTCTCCAACGTCGGCGCCTGGATGCAGTCCACGGCCCAGAACTGGGTCGTCCTCACCCAACTGACCGACAACGACGCCGCGGCCATGGGCGTCACGATGGCCCTGCAGTTCGCTCCCCCGCTCCTGCTGGTGAGCGTCACCGGGTGGGTCGCCGACCGCTTCGACCGCCGCAAGCTGATCATGTGCACGCAGAGTGCTCTACTGCTGTTGGCCGTGACACTCGGCGTCCTGCTGCTCAGCGGAGCGATGACCCTGCCGCTGATGTTCGGGTTCGCACTGGCCCTCGGCGTGGTCACGGCCTTCGACAACCCCGCGCGCCAGGCCTTCGTGTCCGACCTCGTGTCCCAAGAGAACGCGTCCAATGCCGTCGCGCTCAACGCCGCGTCCTTCAACATGGCCCGCCTGATCGGCCCGGCCGCCGCGGGCGTGATGATCGTGATCGTGGGCACCGGATGGGTGTTCCTCGTCAACGCGATCACCTTCGTCGCCATGCTGGCGGCGCTCTTCGTGATGCGGCCGCACGAACTGGTGGCGCGCCACCGCCGCGGCGGCCCGGCGCGACTGGCCGACGGCTTCCGCTACGTCGCCCGGCGACCCGACCTCGTCGTCATCTTCGTGATGGTGTTCCTGCTCGGGGCCTTCGGCATGAACTTCCCGATCTTCGCCTCGACGATGGCGCTCGAATTCGGCCGCGGTGCGGATGGCTTCGGACTCCTCAGCTCGTTCGTCGCCATCGGGTCGCTCGCGGGCGCGCTCCTCGCCGCGCGGCGGGAACGCGCCCGGATGCGGGTCGTAATCGTCGGGTCCGGCGGCTTCGCCGTGGCATCCGCTCTCTCCGTGTTCGCCCCCAGTTACGGGGCGTACGCGGCCACCCTGGTCTTGACGGGGTTCTGCGTGGTCACGACGCTCACGACGGCGAACGGGTACGTGCAGACGACGACCGATCCCGTCCTGCGCGGTCGGGTCCTGGCGTTGTACATGGCGATCCTCCTCGGAGGGACGCCCGTGGGCGCGCCGATCGTGGGCGCGGTGGCGGCGGAGTTCGGCCCGCGCGTGGCGATCGCCCTCGCCGCCGTCGTGGCGGTCATCGCGTGCGGCGTCGGTGCGACCTGGACGGCACTGTCGGGCCGCCTGCACCGACACGAGACGAAGCGATTCCGCCTCACGCTCGATGAGACGCGTCCGATCACCACGATCGCACCCGAACCCGAGGACTTCAGCGACGAGATCGCCGGAACCACGCCGATCCCGTTGCCCCCGGGCGAGCGCGCGCCGCGAGCGACGCCTCGCCCGCGTCACGGGGACTGAGGGCGAACACCCGATTCGAGAGCCCGCGCCCCGCGTTCGCCGGAGGCGGTCATGGTCGCGCGCGCAACCCCTCGCGTCGACGCATTTAGCTAGATAAGCTAGCGACATGAACGGAACACCGGCAGGGCGCCGCTGGGCGGGGCTCGTCTTCATCAGCATCGCCGTGTCGCTGATCATCGTCGACTCGACGATCGTCAACGTCGCCGTGCCCTCGATCGTCAAAGAGCTCGAGATCTCGTCGACCGAGGTGCAGTGGGTCCAAGAGGCCTACACCCTCGTCTTCGCATCCTTCCTGCTCGTCTTCGGCAGCCTCGCCGACCGGTTCGGGCGACGCCGGCTCATGCTGCTCGGCGTGATCATCTTCGCGGGCGCCTCGATCGCCGCGGCCACGGCCCCCACCGGAGGGCTGCTGATCCTGTCGCGCCTGGTCCAGGGAGTCGGCGGTGCGATGATCCTGCCGACGACCCTGTCGATCATCAACGCCACCTTCCGTGGCCGCGAGCGCGGCATCGCCTTCGCCGTCTGGGGCTCGACGATCGGCGGCATGGCGGCCGTCGGCCCCCTGCTCGGCGGCTGGCTGACCACAGCCTTCTCGTGGCGATGGGCCTTCGGGATCAACATCCCGCTCGGCGTCATCATCGTGATCGGCGTCGCCCTCACGGTCGCCGAATCGCGCAGCGATCGGGCCGAGCGCATCGACGGAGTCGGAGCCCTGCTCTCGGTGCTCACCATGGCCCCGCTCGTGTTCGGACTCATCGAGGGGCGCACCTACGGATGGTGGACGGTCGCGACCGCCCCCTCGATCGGCGACGGGAGCTGGCCGCTTCCGATCTCGCCCGTGCCGATCGCCTTCGCGGTGGCCGTGGTCGCCCTGGTCGCGTTCATCGCGTGGGGCCTTCGCCGCCAGCGTCACGGTCGCTCGACGCTCCTGGCCTTCGATCTGTTCCGGATCACCTCGTTCCGCAACGGCAACATCGCCGCGGCCGTCGTGTCTCTGGGTGAGTTCGGCATCATCCTCGCCCTCCCCCTCTGGCTGCAGTTCGTCGTGGGCTTCGACGCCCTGCAGACGGGCCTGCTGCTGCTCGCGCTGGCGATCGGGTCGTTCGTGGCCAGCGGGGTCGCGGGCGCCCTCAGCGGCAAGGTCGCTCCGGTCTGGATCGTGCGCGGCGGGCTTCTCGCCGAGATCATCGGCGTCGCCGGCGTCGCCTTCACCATCGGGCCGGATGCCGCCTGGGGCCCGCTCGTCCCCTTCCTCTTCGTGTACGGGCTCGGCGTGGGCCTGGCGACGGCGCAGCTCACGGGCGTGGTCCTGGCCGACGTCCCGCCGTCCGCGAGCGGCCAGGCCTCCGGCACCCAGTCGACGTCGCGACAGCTCGGAGCAGCGCTCGGCGTCGCCATCCTCGGCACCGTGCTGTTCTCGACCACGGCGGGGGTGTTGGCATCCACTCTCGACGATCGCGGCATCGACGCGGCCGAGCGCGATCAGGTGGTCTCGCAGGTGGTCGACAGCGCCGGAGCGGCGATCGCGGGCCTCGATGCGTCGTCTGAGACCCGGGATCTCGCGATCAACGCCCGCGCGGCGTTCAGCGACGGCACGAAAGCCGCTGCCTTCACCGCCGCCGCCTTCCTCACCCTGGGACTCGCCTCGACGCTGACGCTCGGGGCGGCCGCGCGTCGGCGCGAGGACAGCGAGGTGCGAACCGACTAGTCCATTCACTCGAATGGATGCCATATCCCCGGGGGGCCTGTCAAGCCGAAAGCCGCTGCGCGAAAGGACCCAGCCGCTCCCCTATCGTGCGGGTGTCTGATTCGCTTACTGATCTCGTGGGGAGATTCATCATGTCGAAATTCACACGCCGTTCCTCTCGCATCGCCACCGCGATCGCCGTACCCGCCGCCTTCATCGCGGCCGGGGTCCTGGTGTCGACGAGTTCGTACGCCGCCTTCTCCGACACCGCGTCGAACCAGCAGAACAGTTGGCGGGCGGGCACGGTCCAACTCGACGACGACGATGCCGGCCGTGCCTTGTTCACCGCGGGCAACGCCAAGCCCGGTGACGGCGAGACGAACTGCATCGCCGTCACCTCGACCGGAAGCCTGGCCTCGCAGGTGCGCCTGTACGCCGACGACGTGTCGGGCACCGCGGGCCTGGCCGACCACCTGATCCTCCGCGTCGAGCAGGGGTCCGGCGCGGGCTTCGGCACCTGCGATGGCTTCACCCCGCAGAGCACGGTGTTCGACGGCCGCCTTTCGGGCTTCACCGGCGCGCACTCGTCGTACGGTTCGGGCGCCGCCACCTGGAATCCGGCCGGAGGCGCGAGCGAGACGCGGACGTTCCGCATCACGTGGACGCTCGCCGACGACGCGCCGAACGCGGTCCAGGGCGGAACCGCCTCGACCTCGTTCGTCTGGGAAGCACAGAACAGCTGAGTCCGTGCGTTCCCGTCGCATCATCCTCGTCGCGGGGGTGGCGACGGCGCGGGCGGTCGTGACGCTGGTTCTGACGTTGGCGTTCTGGGCAGCGGCCCCGGCCGCCCTGGGGTGGATGCCCACCACCGTGATGACGGCGTCGATGTCGCCGGCCATCGAGGCGGGCGACATCGTGGTGTCGCGACCCGTTCCGCGGGAGGCCCTCCTCCCCGGACGGGTCGTGCTCGCGACCGATCCCGACCGGGGCGACCGCCTGCGCCTGCACCGCGTCGCCCAGATCAGCGCCGAGGGCGAACTCGTCACGAAGGGCGATGCCAACCCCGCCGCCGACTCGACCCCGCTGCACCCCGATGCCGTCCTCGGTGTCGGGGTGCTGCGGGTGCCCGTGATCGGGCTGCCGATCGTCTGGGTACGCACCGGCCAGGTCGCTCCGCTCGCGGTCATCGCGGCCGGATTCGCCCTCTGCCTCGCGCTCGCCCTCCGCCGCGGGGTCGACGACGGCCCCGACGAGCCGTCGCCACCCTCGGAGGGCGCCCCGCCGACCCGTCGGGCTGTGCGCGCGCGACCGACGAGGGCACGCCTGTTCCCCCGCGGCCTCGGTTTCGCGGTCGCCCTCGCGACGGCGGCGGTGGCCGTGAGCACCCCGGCCGCGGCCTCGTTCAGCGAGGAGTCCGCGGCATCCGGAACCGTCACCGCCGGCCGTGTCACCGGCCCGTCGGCGCTCGGCTGCGACAACGACGGCGGAGCGGTGGTGACCTGGGCGTACGAGGGGTGGGAGCCCCGCAGCTTCGACCTGCTGGTCGACGGACGCGTCGTGATCGCCGACATCCCCCCGTGGTTCCGGGCCGCGAGGGTGCCCGCCGACGGGTCGTACTCGCTGTTCCGCACAGATCGGGTGACCGTACGCACGAACGTGGGCGAACAGTGGTCGACGGAGTCGGACGAGGGCGTCGCCGTCGGCGGCGTGCTGTTCGGATTCGGACGGCCGTTCTGTCGGTGACGGGGGGCCTCGCCCTCGCAGATCTTCAGCGATCCGCACGACCTCAGCGGCATCCCGCCCTCTTCGGCTGAGGATGCGCGAATCACCGAGGGTGCGCAGCGGGCGTCACACCCGCGCGTCGACCGCCTGATCGGCCACCGGCACGAGCCGCGTGAGCTGTGTGACGTGGCGGGGCTCGAGCTCGTCGAGCGACGAGACGCCCAGCAGGGTCATCGTGCGCTCGATCTCGCTGCGCAGGATCGCGATCGTGCGGTCGACGCCCTGCCGCCCGCCGGCCATGAGGCCGTAGAGGTAGGCACGGCCGATGAGGGTGAACTTCGCGCCGAGGGCGATGGATGCCACGATGTCGGCGCCGTTCATGATGCCGGTGTCGACCATGACCGTGGCGTCCTTGCCGACCTCGCGCACGACCTTCGGCAGCAGGTGGAAGGGGATGGGCGCGCGGTCGAGCTGGCGCCCGCCGTGGTTGGAGAGCACGATGCCGTCGACACCCTGGTCGACCAAGCGTGCGGCATCCGTCACGTTCTGCACGCCCTTGACGACGATCTTGCCGGGCCACATGCCGCGGATCACGTCGAGGTCGTCGTAGCTGATCGTGGGGTCCATCGCGGCGTTCAGCAGCTCGCCGACGGTGCCGCCGGTGGTGCTGAGCGAGGCGAACTCGAGCTTGGGGGTGGTGAGGAAGTCGATCCACCACCAGGGGCGCGGGATCGCGTTGACGATCGTGCCGACCGTCAGCTGCGGCGGGATCGAGAAGCCGTTGCGCTTGTCGCGCAGGCGCGCGCCGGCGATGGGGGTGTCCACGGTGAACTGCAGGGTGTCGAAGCCCGCCTTCGCCGCGCGCTCGACGAGACCGTACGAGATCGAGCGGTCCTTCATGACGTAGAGCTGGAACCAATTGCGACCGACCGGGTTCGCGGCCTTCACGCCCTCGATCGAGGTGGTGCCGAGGGTCGAGAGCGTGAACGGGATGCCGGCGGCCGCGGCCGCGGAGGCACCGGCCGTTTCACCCTCGGTCTGCATGAGACGCGTGAAGCCCGTGGGCGCGATGCCGAAGGGCAGGGCCGAGGGACCGCCGAGGATCTGGCACGAGGTGTCGACGTCGGCGGCGGGGCGCAGGATGTCGGGGTGGAACTCGACGTCTTCGAACGCGCGGCGGGCGCGGTCGAGCGACAGTTCGCCATCGGCGGCGCCGTCGGTGTAGTCGAACGCGGCCTTGGGCGTGCGGCGCTTGGCGATCGTGCGCAGGTCCGCGATCGTGAGCGCGGCGTCGAGGCGGCGCTTGCGCGCGTCGAGCTCGGGCTTCTTGAACTGCATGAGCTCGAGGAGCTCGCCGACCTTCGGCAGCTGACGCTGAACCATGGGGACCCTCTCGTCAATGTGGTCAGACCACATCGTACGCGCGAGAGGGCCCCACGACCAGCGTCAGTGCGCCGGCATCCCCTCGACCCCGTCGACCTGCTTCGGCGTGCGGACGAACGCAGCGAGCACGATGACCGCCAACGACAGGCACGCCGCCACGAAGAACGCCGTGTGGATGCCGGATGCCGTGGCATCCACCATCGACGCTCCCCCGTTCGTCATCGCGGCGGCCGCGCCGACCGTCATGAGCGTCACGAAGACGGCCGTCCCGGCGGCACCCGCGAGCTGCTGCACCGTCGAGACGATCGCGGAGCCGTGCGGGTAGAGCTCGCGCGGCAGCGACCCGAGGGCTGCGGTCATCAGCGGGGTGAACATGAAGGCCAGACCGAGGCTCAGCACGCAGTGCACCGCGATGACGAGACCGATGGGAGTGCTCGCCGACAGGGTCGCGAAGCCCCACAACGCGATGCTCGCGACGATCGCCCCCGGCAGCACGAGAGGGCGCGCGCCGAAACGGTCGAAGAGGTTGCCGACGAGGGGCGCCATGAGGCCCATGAGCAGACCGCCGGGCAGCAGCATGAGACCGGTCGGGAGGGTTCCGAGACCGAGGACGTTCTGCAGGTACAGCGGCAGCAGGATGAGCACGCCGAACAGAGTGGTCATGGCGACGACCACGAGGATCACCGCGAGCGTGAAGGTCGAATGACGGAACACCGCCAGGTTGAGCAGCACGCGGTCGGTCGAACCGAGGCGCATCTGACGCACGATGAAGGCCGCGAGGGCGAGGGCGCCCACGACGAGCGGGATCCACACCGGCACGATCGCGTGGCCGCCCGCCGCCTCGCCGATGCTGGACAGGCCGAAGATGATGCCCCCGAACGCGAGGGCCGAGAGCACCACCGACACGACGTCGAGGCTCACGCGACGGGTCTCGGTGAGGTTCTGCACCCAGCGCGCGCCGAGGGCGACCGCGATGAGGGCGATCGGGATCATCACGATGAACATGGCGCGCCACGGGAACGTCGACAGGATCAGCCCCGAGACGGTGGGGCCGACCGCGGGCGCCACCGAGATGACGATCGAGATGAGCCCCATCATGCGTCCGCGGCGGTTGGCGGGCACGACGTTCAGCACCGTGGTGAACAGCAACGGGATCATGATCGCGGTACCCGAGGCCTGCACGATGCGGCCGAGGAGCAGCACGCCGAACCCGGGGGCGGCCGCGGCGACGACGGTACCCAGGGTGAACAGACCCATCGCGGTGAAGAAGAGGGCCCGCAGCGGGAAGCGCTGTATGAGGAAGCCGGTGGTCGGGATGACGACCGCCATCGTGAGCAGGAACGCGGTGGTCAACCACTGCGCGGTCGCGGCGGTGATGTCGAGCTCGCGCATGAGTTCGGGCAGGGCGACGCCCATGATCGTCTCGTTCAGGATGACGACGAACGCGGCGACGACGAGGAGCGCGATGACGGCGCCGGGGCGGGCGGCGGCCTTTCCGGGCGGCGCGGCGGTGGGAACGGTTCCGGTGGCGACCATGGTCGACCTCTCTGGACGGTTAACGAGCAGTGAATGACATTCTGGCAGTTACTGCCAATAAGACATGGACTACTGTAGCCGACATGGAGATCGCACCGGCCCCCTCCGGGGAGGGATTGCGCGATCGGCGACGCCGCGAGACGACCCTCGAGATCTGCGCGGCCGCCCTCGACCTGTTCGAAGAGAAGGGCGTCGCCCGGACCACGGTCGACGAGATCGCCGCGCGAGCGGGCGTCTCGGCCCGGACGTTCTTCCGCCTCGCGGGCACCAAAGAAGACGCCGTGTTCATCGACGACGAGCGCTTCGTCGCGGCGTTGGCCGAGGTCGGCGAGGCGGGCGACGACATCGCCGCTCTCACCCGAGCCCTGCGCACGGTGTTCGCCCGCGAACTCGATCGACTGCACGCCGACGCGCAGGCGAGAGCGAGATTCCTCCGTGTCCGACGGCTGATCGGTCACGAGCCCACGCTGCTCGGCGCCGCCATCCGACGTGAGACGACCTCATCCGACCTGTTCGTCCCTGAGATCGCGACGCGCATCGGCCTCAGCGAACTCGACGTGCGCTCCGCGATCGGCCTCGCCGCCCTCGAGATGCGCACCGCCCTCGACGAGTGGGCACGCCGCGCCGACCGCGGCGAAGACGCTCACCTTCCGCGCCTGCACCGCGACGTCCAGAAGCTCCTGGGCGCCGCGGCATCCGGCTGACCGGGGTCAGGTCTCGCGCGTGATCGTGACCTTCACCTTGAGGTTGCTCTTGCCGGGACCGGCGTACACGCCGCGCAGCGGCGGGACGTCGTTGTAGTCGCGGCCGCGACCGACCAGCACGTGACGGTCGCCGATCTCGATGTTGTTCGTCGGGTCGAAGCCCTGCCAGTCACCGGCGAACCACTCCACCCAGGCGTGCGACTCCCCGGTCACCGCTTCGCCGACCTCGGCGGAAGGCTTCGGGTGCAGGTACCCCGACACGTAGCGGGCCGGGATGCCGACCTCGCGCAGGGCCCCGATCGCGATGTGCGCGATGTCCTGACACACGCCCTTTCGCGCTTCCCAGGCGTCGACCGCCGTGGAGTGCACGCCGGTCACCCCTTGCATGTAGTCGATCGCGTTCCCGATGGCCTCGGCGATCGCGTGCGCCGCGGGCCCGGGCCGGTCGTGCTGGGCGGCGATCGAGCGCGCGAGCTCGGCGACCTCGGCGTGCGGGGTCGTGCGCCGCGTCTGAGTCAGCTGCTCGACCGTCGAGATCGACCGCGCCGCCTCCGCCGCGAGCTGCTCCCAGGTGATGTCGGCGTGCTCGATGGGCCGCGGGCGCACCTCGACCAGCGAACGCGCGGTGATGGTCAGCGCGCCGTGCGGCGACAACACGTCGAAGGCCGCCACGCGCGTGCCGAAGTAGTCGACGTACTGATTGACCGAGGTCGACGGCTCGATGTCGAGCGACGAGCTCAGCACGAACTGGCTGTCGGTCGAATGCGGCAGCATGCGGGCTTCGTTGTACGAGGCGACGACGTCGCCGGGGTAGACGAACCCGGTCTGGTGCTCGATGCGCAGGCGTTTCATCGCCGACCTCCCGAGGTCTTCGCACGGACGGCGGTCGCGGCATCCGTCATGAGATCTCTCCGATCCACGACGGTTCGGCCTGAGTGGGGAAGAAGCGCGAGCGGATCGCTTCCGACGCCTCGCGCGTGACCGTCTGCACCCGCTGCATGTGCTCGGGCAGCTCGGCCAGGATGTCGCTGACCGGGCGGTACTCCAGATCGTTGCGGATCTGACCGAGAGCACGCAGCACCGTGTTCGAGTGCCCGACGCGATCGGCGCGGGGGTCGATCGCGCTCATGCAGTCCTCGGCGCGCTGGATCGAGTAGATGATCGAGCGCGGAAAGAGGCGGTCGAGCAACAGGAACTCCGCCGCGTTACGGGCGCTCGGCATGCCGCGATAGGTGCGCAGGTAGGCCTCGTACGCGCCGCACGAACGCAGGATCGTCGTCCACGACGGGCCCGACACCTCGGTGAGCGAGCGGGTGGCCAGCAGTCGCGCGGTCATGTCCGTGCGCTCGATGCTCCGGCCGAGGGTGAAGAACTGCCAGGCCTCGTCGCGGTTGGTCGACGAATCGACGATGCCGATGGCCAGCGCCGCCCGCTCGCGCGTCCACTGGAAGAACTCGTGGACCTTGTCGGTCTGCAGGCGCCGCGGCATCCGCGCGTTCGTGGTGTTGAGGATCTCCCACAGTTCCGTCGACACGATCTCGCGAGCACGTCGGGCGTTCTCGCGAGCCGCGGTGATCGAGTACGCGATGCTCGACGGGTTCATCCGATCGACCGCGAGGCGAGCGAGCACGTCGTCGCGGCGGACGGTGTCGACGTTCTCGGGCCACGCCGACCCCATGACGCTGAGCAGGGAGCGGCACGCGGTGTCCTCGTCGATCCACGGGTCCTCCAGCAGCAGCTGGAGGTGCACGTCGAGGATGCGGGCGGTGCCGTCGCTGCGCTCGATGTAGCGGCCGATCCAGAACAGCGATTCTGCGATGCGGCTCAGCATGACCCCGCCTCCCGCGCCTGCTGCTGCTGCTCGGCCTGCGGACCGTGCTGCACGGCGGCATCCTGCTGCTGTTGCTCCTGCTGCTCCTTGCCCGAGGGCCCTCCGCCCGGGCGCGGATCGCGCGGCGAGGTCGAGGGAGCGGGCTGTCCGTCGTAGATGATCGGGATCGACTCGGTGACCGCGGCCTGGTCGGCGACGAGTCCCGAGACGCCGTTGCCCTGGCCGTACTCGACGTGCGAGGGGGCCGAGCCGCCGACGATCCACGTGTCCTTCGAGCCGCCGCCCTGACTGGAGTTGACCACGAGCTGCCCCTCCGGCAGCGCCACGCGGGTCAGGCCACCGGGCAGCACCCAGATGTCGTCGCCGTCGTTGACCGCGAAGGGGCGGAGGTCGGCGTGACGGGGACGCATGCCGTCTTCGACGAGCGTCGGGATGGTCGAGAGCATGACCACGGGCTGGGCGATCCAGCCGCGCGGGTCGGCCGTGAGCCGCTTGCGCAGCGCGTCGAGCTCGGCGGGCGAAGCATCGGGACCCACGACGAGCCCCTTGCCGCCCGAGCCGTCGACCGGCTTCACCACGAGCTCGGGCAGGCGGTCGAGCACTTCTTCGAGGGCGCCGGGATCCTCGAGACGCCAGGTGTCGACGTTCTTGAGGATCGGCTCTTCGGCGAGGTAGTACCGGATGAGGTCCGGCACGTACGTGTACAGCAGCTTGTCGTCGGCGACGCCGTTGCCCACCGCGTTGGCGATGGTCACGTTGCCCAGGCGTGCGGCGAGCATGAGCCCGGGCGCCCCGAGCATCGAGTCGGCGCGGAACTGCAGCGGGTCGAGGAAGTCGTCGTCGACGCGGCGGTAGATCACATCGACGCGCTGCGGGCCGCGGGTCGTGCGCATGAACACCTTGCCGCCGATGCACAACAGGTCGCGCCCCTCGACGAGCTCGACGCCCATCAGACGCGCGAGCAGCGTGTGCTCGAAGTACGCGGAGTTGTAGACGCCGGGGGTGAGCACGACGATGTTGGGCTCGTCGATCCCGGGCGGGGCCGACGCCTTGAGCGCGGCGAGCAGCTTGTTCGGGTAGTCCCCGACGGGGCGCACGCGCATCGACACGAACAGTTCGGGCAGCGTCTGCGCCATGACGCGGCGGTTCGAGATGACGTACGAGACGCCCGAGGGCACGCGCACGTTGTCTTCGAGCACGCGCATCTCGCCGTGCTCGTCGCGGATCAGGTCGATGCCCGACACCTGGATGCGCACGCCGTTCGCACTGCGGATGCCGGCCGCCTGGCGGTAGAAGTACTGCGACGACGAGATGAGCCCCGCGGGCAGGATGCCGTCGCGCACGCAGTGCTGATTGCCGTAGGCGTCGTCGAGGAACGCCTCGAGCGCCTTGACCCGCTGCTTCACGCCGGCCTCGATGCGCGACCACTCGTCGTACGCGATGACCCGGGGCACGGCATCCAGGGGGAAGGGACGTTCCTCCCCCGCGAAGTCGAAGGTCACGCCCTGCGCGAGGTACGAACTCGCGAGCGACTCGGTGCGCCCGCGCAGTTCTTCCTGCGTCATCTGCGCGAGCGTTTGGTACAGCTCCCGGTACGCCTCGCGCGAGGGGGCGGCTTCTCCGGGACTCGCCGGAACGCCGAACATCTCGTCGAACGCCGGGATGCCGGATGCGGTCTTGCGCGGCGCCAGCGTGGAGCCGTAACCGTCGAACAGGTCACCCATGCGACGACTTTACCCAGCACCGTGTTGCAGACACGTTTCCCACCCGCGCTCTTGCGCCGCGAGCGCGCGTGAGGGGTCGAAAACTGTCGCCTGGCGCTGCTCCAGGCGACAGGAATCGACCCCTCACGCGGGTGCGGCGCGGCTCAGGCGCCGGGGCGCAGCACGACCTTGATGCAGCCGTCTTCTTTCTTCTGGAAGGTCTCGTACAGGCCGGGGGCGTCTTCGAGGGGGGCGTGGTGCGTGACCAGGTCCATCACGCCGAGCGGGTCGGCGGAGTCTTCGACGAGCGGCAGCAGGTCGTCGATCCAGCGCTTGACGTTGCACTGGCCCATGCGCAGGTTCAGCTGCTTGTCGAACATCGTCTTCATGGGCAGCACGTCGGCCTCACCCGCGTAGACACCGCTCAGTGAGACGGTTCCGCCTCGGCGCACGAGGTCGATCGAGGCGTAGACCGCGGCGAGGCGGTCGAGTCCGGCCTTGTCCATGAGCTTCTGCGCGAGGGCGTCGGGGAGCAGCCCGACGGCGTTCTGGGCCAGCTTGATGCCGCCGTTCCCGTGGGCCTCCATGCCCACGGCATCCACCACTCCATCCGCCCCGCGCCCCTCGGTGAGATCGACGAGTTCGTCGACCACCGTGTCGGTCAGGTCGTAGGTGAGCACGCCGTGGCGCTCGGCCATCGCGCGGCGCTCGGGCTCGGGCTCGATCGCGAGGACCCGGTAGCCGAGGTGCACGCCGATGCGGGCCGCGAACTGGCCGACCGGGCCGAGGCCCATGACGGCGAGCGTCCCGCCCTCGGGCACGTTCGCATACTGCACGCCCTGCCAGGCGGTCGGCACGATGTCGCTGAGGAAGAGGTAACGGTCGTCGGGCAGGTCGTCGCCGACGCGGATGTGGTTGTAGTCGGCGAGCGGCACGCGCAGATACTCCGCCTGGCCGCCCGGCACCTGGCCGTAGAGCTTGGTGTAACCGAACAGCGCGGCACCGCTGCCGTACTCGCGCACCTGCGTCGTCTCGCACTGCGACTGCAGTCCGCGGCGGCACATGAAGCAGTGGCCGCACGAGATGTTGAAGGGCACGACGATCCGGTCGCCGACGGCGAGGTTCGTCACGGCCGAGCCGACCTCGACGACCACGCCCATCGGCTCGTGGCCGAGCACGTCGCCCTTGTCGATGAACGGTCCGAACAGTTCGTAGAGGTGCAGGTCGGAGCCGCAGATCGCCGTCGAGGTGATCTTCACGATCGCGTCGGTGGGTTCGAGGATCTCGGGGTCGGGAACCTCCTCGACGCTCACGTTGCGCTTGCCCTGCCAGGTCAGTGCCTTCATGGTGATGCCTCTCGTTCCGGGGGATGGCCAGTCTGCGGCGAAGGTGCGGAGCGGCGGAGGTGGTTGACGAACCCCCACCCGGTGGGTCAGGCGCCGGGAGCCGCCAGCGGTGGAGCGTCGACCCAGGCGTGCACGCGCGCGAGGAACGCGGCGTATCCCGCGGGCGTGCGGCCGGTGAAACGGCCCGAGGTCTCGACCTCGTGCACGTCGCTCGCCCGCTCCCGTGCACCGAGGGTGCGTGCCGCGCGGACGAGGGCCACGTCCTCGTGCTCGACGAGATCCGGGATGCCACCCGCCCGGGCGTACGTGCTCGCCCGCACGCCCAGATTGGCTCCGTGGACGTTTCCGGGAGGTCTGCCCCGGTGATGGGTGGCACGCCAGTACGCGACGTGTCGGGCGCTGAGGTCGGCGAAGTCGGGGCGGACCGTTCCCAGCACGAGGTCGACCCCGGCGTCGGCGAGGTCGAGTTGGTGCGTGATCCAGTTCGGGGGCACGACGGTGTCGGCATCCGTCATCGCGATCCACGTGTCGTCGGCGCCGGCGGTGAGCCGCGTCACAGCGTGCGCGACGCCGATCCGACGGGCGGTGCCCACGCGACGTGCCGCGATCTCGACCGCCTCGACGGGCCAGCGCCGCACCTGGGTGGCGGTGGTGTCGTTGCACGCGTCGAGCACGACGACGACCGCGATGTCGAGGTCGGGCTGGCTCTCGCGCGCGAGCGACACCGCCCGGGTGACCGATGCCAGGCATCGACCGATCAGGGCCTCCTCGTCGTGCGCCGGGATGACCACGGCCAGGGCCCTCATGGGACGAGCCCCGACTCGGCCGCCACCGAAAGAGCGCCCGGATGCGCGTACACCTCGAGCACGAAGTCCTGCTCCTCGTGCCGCGCGAGGCGCACCAGGTCGGGTCGCGCGGCGAGCGCGTCGTGCACCTCGTCGCCGGTACGCGGGTACTCGGCGACGGGATGCCGCCAATGGCACGCGACCAGGTGACCGTCGATGCTCAGCGAGGCGACGGCCGCCGTGAGCCCGCGATCCAGGTCTGCCCCGGCCCAGTAGTACGCCACCTCCGACACCACCACCAGCTCGAACTCGCCCTCGGGCCACGCCGCGGGGAGCGTCGCGAGGCGGAACTCGACGTTCTCGCGCCCCGCGAGCCGAGCCCGCGCGCGATCGAGGGCGGCGGGCGCGAGGTCGACGGCGAGCACCCGGTCGCTGCGGTCGGCCAGCTGCGCGGTCAGAGCACCCGTGGAGCACCCGGCCTCGAGCGTCGAGCGATACGTGCGCCTCGGGAGAGCGGCGAGGAGGACGGCGCGCTTGCGCTCCTCGTACCAGCGCGAGTCGAAACCCCAGGGGTCCTCGTGCCGGGCGTACATGTCGTCGAAGTACTCGCGGCCGACGCTGCCCGCCGGGGTCGAGGGCGCCTCCGGAACGAGGAAGACCTCTGCATCGCGGACGAAGTGTGCGTGCATGCGCGCGTGGATCATCGGCTCGTCCCCCGGAGCGGCCGACAGCGGCTCGAGCTGAGTGCGGTGCGCGTCGAGAGCGCGGGTCTTGAGGTCGCGCGCACGAGGCTCGAGGGCGAGGTGCTCGACGCGATCCCACGGCACGTCGTCGGGGCCGCCCCAGTGCCACAGCCAGATCGGGAAGGCGCGCGATCGCACGCCGCGCGCGGCGCAGACCTGCTCGACGATCTCTCCGACGACCCGGTGGTCGCGGTGCCCGTCCCCTCGCCAGGGCGACACCACCAGCACGCGCCGGCCCGCCGCGGCGTCGATCGCTTCGCGCAGCGCCTCGGTGATGGCATCCCGATGCTCGTCCGTCCCGCCGTCGGGCAGACCGAGGAAGACCGGGTCGGCGACCAGCCCCACGATGCGTGCGGCGTCGACGAGTTCTCGGCGGCGAAGCAGGGCGAGAGTCGCGGGGCTGTGCGTCGGCGACTCGGGGTGAGAGCCTTCGCCGTCGGTGACGACGAGGAGATCGATCCGGATGCCACGTGCGGCCGCGGTCGCGAGCAGCCCCGCCGCTCCCAGGCTCTCGTCGTCGGGGTGCGCGGCGACAACGATCAGGTGGTCGACGTCCAGATCGAGAGATGGCGAGTCGCGGCGGAGGGCGTCCGCCCAGACGCGCTCGTCGGTCCCGGGTTCGCGATGGTCGAAGCTCACCACGTGCCCGCTCCCGTCGCGATGTCGGCGCCGATTCTCGCGAGATCGCGCTCGCCGTGGTGCTGGCGCAGGTAGATCTGCAGATCGGCGACGCGACGCGCGTGCGCCTCATCCGCGACGAGGGGCAGCGGCCCCAGGGCGTGCGCGGCTTCGGCGAGGGTCGTCTCGACGGCCTCCGCGACGACCGTGCGGGCGCGGGTGGCGCGCAGACCCTCGGATGCCGAACCGCCCGCACCGAAGACCGCCGCCGTCTCGCGCAGCACGGTGCGGGCGACCCAGAGCGCGGTGTCGGCGCGAGCGAGGTGCACGCGCGAAAGCTGGTCTGCTCGGTCGGACGCGGCGGCCTCGCGCAGCGCGTCGCGGAGCGGCAGGGCTCCGCCCCACCAGCACGCGGCCACCCCGACCCCACCGTGCGCGAAGCCGGGTCGACGGAGATACCAGCCGGGCTCGCCCACGGGGACGGCGACCGCTCCATCGACGTCGATCGGGGCACTGACCACCCGCTCGAGCCCGCGCGCGTGCCAGGGACCGGTCCGCACCCTCACGGCCGGGTCTCGCAGATCGAGGGCGAAGAGCTGCCGGCGTTCGTCATCGACCCACGCCGTCACGAGAGCGCGGTCCAGGTCGGCGGCGAGGGAGCACCAGGGCTTGGAGCCGTGCAGCGTCCAGACGCCGTCGTGGTGCCGTGCCTCGAGGCGCATGCCCGATCCCTCCGCGGCGAAGACACCCCACGACCCGCCCGGTTCGAGGTCGACGTCGATCCCCTCGCGGGTGGCTTCGGCGAGGATCGACAGGGCGTCGAGGTGCGGCTCCAGCATGCGGGCGACCGCGACATCGCGCGCGGCGACCGACGCGAGCAGCTCCCAGGTCGCACCGAGCGAACGCGGCGGGACGAGGCTCGTCGCCCAGGCGAGTGTGGCAGCGACGTCGGTGGCGGAGGCACCGTCGGCATCCATCCGCCCCACAGCCGCACGGACCTCATCGAGATCGGGGGTGTCGTCGGGGAGGAGCAGGGGGAATGCCGAGTGGCCGCGGTTCTTCACCGCGACAGCATGCGGACGACGGGAAGAAACCGACAGAACCTTGACACGGGGGTCCGTCACGCACAGGCCGGAGCGACGGATGCCGGTTGGCTGTGAATACCGCGCGCCCGGCGCCCGAGCGCCCGGCGCTCTCTAGGCTCCCTTCGTGACCCCCGCCTCTTCCCGCCGCCGCGACCTCGCGGCGATCGTCGCGTCCATCGCCGCCACCGTGTTCGGCGCCGGCCTCGGCGAGCTCGCCGCGGCGATCGTGTCGCCCACCGCGAGCCCCTTCGCGGTCATCGGCGGCGGCATGATCGACCTCGCTCCGGCCTGGGCGAAGAACCTGGCGATCGACCTGTTCGGCACGGGTGACAAGGCCGCCCTGCTCGTCGGCATCGCGGTGCTGCTGCTGATGGTCGCCGGGGTCGCCGGCGTGCTCGAGCGCCGGAAAGCCCCGTGGGGACGCGTCGTCCTCGTCGCATTGGGCGTGATCGGCGCGATCGTCTCGATGACGCGGGCGGATGCCGGGACGTTGTCGCCCCTGCCCTCGCTCGTGGCGGGGGCGGCTGCCGCTCTGGTGACCGGACTGTTGGTCGCCCGGCTCCGCCGGCGTTCCGTGCAGACCCCCGCCGACGACGGCGTCTCGCGCCGCAGCGTGCTCGCCCTTTCGGGCGTGGCCGTGCTGGCCGGGGTGATGGCCACCGCCGGGTCCTTCGCGCTGAGCGGGGGGGCGCGAGCGGTGAGCGCGATCCGAGCGGCGCTGCGGCTGCCCACCCCTGCCACCACGACGACGGTTCCCGCCGCCGCCGACCTCGGCATCGACGGGCTCGCGTCGGTGATCACGCCCGCCTCGGACTTCTACCGCATCGACACCGCGCTCGTCGTGCCCCAGGTGGACCCCTCGACCTGGACCCTGCGCGTGCACGGTCTCGTCGAGCAGGAGGTCGTGCTGCGGTGGGACGACCTGGTCGCCCTCCCCCAGCAGGAGACCGTCGCGACCCTCGTGTGCGTCTCGAACGAGGTGGGCGGCTCCCTCATCGGCACCGCGCGCTGGCTCGGCGTGCCCATCCGCGACATCCTCGCCCGCGCGAAGCCGACCGCCGAGGCCGACATGGTGCTCTCGCGCTCGGTCGACGGGTTCACGGCATCCAGCCCCCTCGAGGCCCTCACCGACGACCGCGACGCGCTCTTCGCGATCGGAATGAACGGCGAACCGCTGCCGATCGAGCACGGCTTCCCCGTGCGCATGGTGGTGCCCGGTCTGTACGGCTACGTCTCGGCGACCAAGTGGGTCAGCGAGCTCGAGGTCACCCGTTTCGACCGCGCCGAGGGCTACTGGACCTCGCGCGGCTGGTCGGAGCGCGGACCCGTGAAGCTGCAGTCGCGCATCGACGTGCCCCGCTCGGGCGCGCAGGTCGCCGCGGGCGACACGGTCATCGCCGGGGTCGCGTGGCAGACCCACGTCGGCGTCTCGGGTGTCGAGGTGCAGGTCGACGACGGGCCCTGGCAGAAGGCGACGCTCGCGACGGCGATCTCGGCCGACACGTGGGTGCAGTGGAGCCTGCCGTGGAACGCCGAGAGCGGCTCGCACGTCATCCGCTGCCGCGCGGTGTCGGCCACCGGCGAGACCCAGACCTCCGACACGGCCGCTCCCGCGCCCGACGGCGCGACGGGCTGGGATCAGCGCACGGTGTCGGTGGCCTGAGCCGCTCAGGGTCACGGGAAACATCCACCCCGACGATAAACGCGCGCTGCACTCAGAAACGCCCGCAGCGAGCGTTTACCGGTGCAGCGCGCGTTCATCGCACGAGGAAGTCGCGCGGGTAGCGCTCAGCCCGCGAGCACGTGCCGGATCTGCTCGACGGCCCAGTCGAGCTCGGTCGCGCGGATCGTCAGCGGCGGGGCGATGCGGATCGTCTGGCCGTGCGTGTCCTTCACGAGCACGCCGCGGGTGAGGAGCTTCTCGGCGACCTCGCGGCCGGTGCCGTACGACGGGTCGATGTCGACGCCGGCCCACAGACCCGCGATGCGCACGGCGGTGACGCCGTCGCCGACGAGGGTCTGCAGAGACGCCTCGAGGTGCGCCCCCAGCGCCTTGGCGCGGGTCTGGAATTCTCCGGATGCCAGCATCTCGACGACCCGCAGACCCACGGCCGCAGCCAGCGGGTTTCCCCCGAAGGTCGACCCGTGCTCACCGGCGTGGATGACGCCGAGCACGTCGTCGTCCGCGACGACGGCCGACACGGGCAGGATGCCGCCGCCCAGCGCCTTGCCGAGCAGGTACACGTCGGGCACGACGCCCTCGCGGTCGCACGCGAAGGTCTCACCGACGCGTCCGAGGCCCGACTGGATCTCGTCGGCGATGAACAGCACGTTGTTCGCCGTGCAGATCTCGCGCACGCGCTGCAGGAACCCCTCGGGCGGGATCACGACGCCGGCCTCGCCCTGGATGGGCTCGAGCAGCACCGCGGCGGTGTTCTCGTCGATCGCCGCGGCGATGGCATCCGCGTCTCCGTACGGCACGTGCACGAAGCCCGGAGCGTACGGACCGAAGTCGTCGTGCGCCGTGGGGTCGTCGCTGAAGCCGACGATCGTGGTCGTGCGGCCGTGGAAGTTGCCGTTCGCGACGATGATGGTCGCGGCATCAGGGGCGATGCCCTTGGTGCGGTAACCCCAGGCGCGCGCGACCTTGATGCCGGTCTCGACGGCCTCGGCGCCGGTGTTCATCGGCAGCACGGTGTCTTTGCCGCAGAGCTGCGCGAGCGCCGTGGCGAAGGGCCCGAGACGGTCGTTGTGGTACGCGCGGCTGGTGAGCGTCAAGCGGTCGAGCTGCTCGCGCGCGGCCGCGAGGATCGCCGGGTGGCCGTGGCCGAAGTTCAGCGCGGAGTAGGCCGAGAGCAGGTCGAGGTAGCGCTTGCCCTCGACGTCGGTGACCCACACGCCCTCGGCGCGCGAGACGACGACCGGCAGCGGGTGGTAGTTGTGGGCGAGGTGGGCGCCCTCTTCGGCGATGAGACGGGCGCCGAGGTCGTCGACGGTGGTGCTCATCGGGATCCGCCTCGCAGTTCGAGGGTGCAGCACTTGATGCCGCCGCCGCCGAGCAGCAGCTCGGAGAGGTCGACCATGACGGGGGTGTAGCCGCGCTCGCGCAGCTGCGCCTCGAAGCCGACGGCGCGCGGCGAGATGATCACGTTCTCGCCGTCGCTGGCCGAGTTGAGGCCGAAGACCGCGCCATCGGCATCCGCCACCCGAATGGCGTCGGGGTAGCGTTCGCGCAGGATCGCCTGGCTCTTCTCGTCGAACGCGGTGGGCAGGTAGGCGATGTTCGCCTTCTCGACGCCGCCCGGGCCCTCGACGGGGTCGAGCACCGAGATCGCGGTGTCGAGGTGGTAGAAGCGCGGGTCGGTGAGCGTCAGCGACACGACCTCGCGCGAGAAGACCTCGCCGACCTCGCGGTGGCTGTCACCGGTCGAGCGGAAGCCGGTGCCGGCGAGGATCGTGTCTCCCACGAGGAGGAAGTCACCCTCGCCCTCGTTGACCTCGACGGGCTCGGCGACCTCGAAGCCGTTCGCCGCGAACCAGTCGATGAACGCGGGGGCCTCGGCGGCACGCTCGCGGAAGCGGAACTTCGGGCCGTACGCGATGCCGTCGATCACGAAGCCGCCGTTGGCCGTGTAGACCATGTCGGGCAGACCCTCGAGCGGGTCGATGAGCTCGATCTCATGCCCGAGCGAGACGTAGGTGTCGTAGAGCGCCTGCCACTGCTGCACGGCGAGGTTCGTGTCGGTGGGCCGCGAGGGCTCCATCCACGGGTTGATGCTGTAGCTCACCGTGAAGTGCTCGGGGCGGCACATGAGGTACCGGCGGTGCTGCTGCACGCGCGCGCCGGTCGCGGACTCGGCGGCGGTGGCGGTGGCGGTGGCGGTGGGGGTAGCGGACATCTCTGCTCCTCGGAGGAAAGGTGCGGCGGACGCTGTCCTGGGGCCCGGTGGCCCTTCGAACCCGTGCGGCGCTCATCGGATCGATGTGGCGCCGTGCGGGGAAAGGTCGGTCCGAGCACGCCGGTGTCATTCTCGCACGCGCCCGCACGCGAGAGCGAGTGGCGCGGCGCGGCGCTCCGCCGCGAAGGGGGTCGCCCTTCACGGAGACGCCCGCGAAGGGCAACGACCGCTGACGCGCGACTCAGCCGACCCGGCGCAGCGACACCGCAGCCCACGCGACCGGCGGCAGAGTCAGGGACAGGATGCCGTTCCCCAGGCGCGTCTGCACCGTTCGCGGCCGTACGCGTTCGGGGTCGTCGAGAGTGTTGGACGCCCCGGGGTCGTCGTCGTGCAGCAGGTGCGTCTCGACCACCTCGACCTCGCCGAAGGCGCTCACGTCGATCTCGAGGTCCACCGGTCGCTCGAGGCCGCGGTGGACGAGGAACACCGCGACGGCTTCCGCTGCGTCGTCGACGGTGGCCACGGCATCCACCGCGGAAACCGTGCCGTACCGCGCCGTGTCGATCGTGGGTGCCTCGACCCGCAGACGCACCGCCTCGCCCCGCGCGAGGCGCGAGGTGAGGGCGAAGGGGAAGAACGTCGTCTGGCGCCACGCGGGGCCGCCGGGCTCGGTCATGATCGGGGCGATCACGTTCACGAGCTGTGCGAGCGAGGCCGAGGCGACGCGATCGGCGTGTTTCACCAGCGAGATCAGGAGACTGCCGAAGACGACGGCATCCAGGACCGAATACACGTCTTCGAGCAGGCGCGGCGCGATGGGCCAGTCGTCGATCGCGGTGGGCTTCACGGCGTCGACGCGGTCGATGTACCAGACATTCCACTCGTCGAACGAAATGTCGATCTTCTTGCTGCTGCCGCGGGCGGCGCCGACGTGGTCGGCGGTGGCGACGACCGCCTCGATGAAGCGGTCCATGTCGACGGCCGAGGCGAGGAACGAGGCCGCGTCGCCGTCGTGCTCCTGGTAATACGCGTGGCACGAGACCATATCGACGTCGTCGTAAGTGTGGGTGAGCACCTCGCGCTCCCACTCCCCGAACGTGGGCATCGCGGCCCCCGACGACCCGCACACGACCAGTTCGATCGAGGGGTCCATCTGCCGCATGCCCCGGGCGGTCTGCGCCGCGAGCGTGCCGTAGTCGTCGGCGGAGCGGTGACCGAGCTGCCACGATCCGTCCATCTCGTTGCCGAGGCACCACACGCGCACGTCGAACGGCTCGGCGCGGCCGTTGTCGATCCTCCGCTGCGACAGGGCGGTGCCGCCGGGCACGTTGCTGTACTCGAGCAGGTCGAGCGCCTCGAGAACACCGCGCGTGCCGAGGTTGACGGCCAGCATGAGCTCACTGCCGGCCTTGTCGAGCCAGTCGGCGAACTCGTGCAGGCCCACCTCGTTCGTCTCGGTCGAGTGCCACGCGAGGTCGAGACGGCGGGGGCGCTGCTCACGCGGGCCGACGCTGTCCTCCCAGCGGAACCCCGACACGAAGTTGCCCCCGGGGTAGCGAATCATCGACACGCCCAGCTCGCGCACGAGCTCGAGCACATCGGTGCGGAACCCCTGCTCGTCCGCCGCCGGGTGGCCCGGCTCGTAGATGCCGTCGTAGACGTGGCGACCGAGGTGCTCGACGAATCCGCCGAACAGGCGTCGGCGCACGGGGCCGATCGCGAAGCGGGGGTCGACGGTCAGGCGGGCAGCGGTCATCGGTGCTCCTCGGGGTCTCGACGACGCTACCCCGGCGCGGGCGTCACGCTAAACGTTTTCGAAACCCCGTGCGGGCGGCCGAGGACGCATCCCTTCGGCGAAGCCGCACGAAACGGGCGCCGATCACGTGCGTCCTCGGCAAACGAGGGCGTCCTCGGCGCCCGGGCCGGGCTCAGATGACCGCGGCACTCCACGCGTCGACCGCACCGAAGCGGAACGCCCCGATCGACACCGCCTGCTCCCGCAGGAACGGCAGCAGCTCGAGGCGACCCGCGGTGGTGACCTCGTTCGCGTACACGGTGAGCGAGACGTCCCCGCCGACCGTCTCGGCGACGGCCGCGCGCAGGGCGGCGACGGTGTCGGCCGGTCCGACCAGGCGCAGGCGACCCGGTCGCGGGGCCGTGACGAAAGTTTCGGCGTCGTCGGCGGCGGCATCCGGGATGCCACCCGCCAGGCGCTGCAGCCACTCGGCATCGCTCTCGACCGACACGGCGACACCGCTCTCGCCCAGCAGGTGCCGGACCGCCGCGGGCAGCCCCACCGGCGTGCTGAGGCTGAAGGTCGAACCCGACCGGACGGCGGCGACGAGGACGCGCAGGACCGCCTGCCACGCGGCGTCGGCGGTCGCACGCACGGCCACGTCGACCGGCCGGTAGCGACGGAGGTTGCGCTCGACGCCCAGGCGCGAGACGTCTCGCACGCGACCGAACTCGCGGTCCCACGCGACGGCGTCGGCGAGCGCTCCGCGACGGAGCCAGTCGAACGCCTCGTACGACAGCGTGGGCTGAGCCGCCTCGATGAGCGCCGTGATCCGCGAGTCGAGGCCGCGCAGGTGCAGGGTCGACGACGACGCCCCGCCCGTCGAGGGGCGCCACGAGCCGAGGGTCACGAGGCGGTTCGGCCCGCCCGACATGGCGCCGTCGCCGGCGGACGCCTCACCCCAGCCGCCGAGCGGCTCGCGTTGGATCACCGCTCCGGTCGAGGGGCGGTTCACCCGCAGGACGGCCGCCTCGACGCTGTCGAGCCAGAGGTCGAGGTCGGCCTCATCGCGCGTGTGGAGGCCCGCCACGAACCCCGATCCGATCGCGTTCTGCAACTCGATCGCGCGGGTGACGGTGGGAGCGTGCAGGATGCCGAGCACCGGCGCCGCGACCGCGGCCCGGGTCAGGTGGGAGCCGGCGGTGACGCCCGTGCGGACGCCGGGCGACCAGAACCGGCCGGCCGTCTCGGGCCCGAGGTCGAGCTCTCGCGGCTCCACCAGCCACCGCTCGCCGTCACCGAGGACGGTCAGGGCGCGCCGCACCTCTCCCGCGGGTTCTTCGACGAGCGGGCCGACGTCGGACAGCGGGTCGTCGGACGGCCCCACGCGCAGCGATGAGACGGCATCCTTCAGCTGTTCGGTGAAGCGCGAGGACCGCCCGACGGCGCCCACGAGGATCACGAGCGACACGGCCGTGGCGGCCTGACCGGCGCGCGCGAAGGCGCCGCTCACGATGTCGGTCACGGCGGCGTCGAGGTCGGCCGAGGGGGCGACGATCGCGACGTTCCGTCCGGCCGTGAACGCCTGCACGGGCAGCGCGGGGCGCCACGCGGCGAAGCGTTCGGCGGTGGTGCGCGCGCCGGCGAGCAGCACGCGGTCGACGCCGGGGTGCGCGATCAGGGCCCGCCCGGACGCGTCTTCGTTGAGGTCGACGTAGGCGAGCAGGTCGCGCGGCACTCCCGCGGCCCACAGCGCCTCGGCCACGACGGCTCCGGCACGACGAGCGCGCGGCGAGGGTGTGAGCACCACTCCGGACCCCGCGACGAGAGCGGCCAGCGTCTCGGCGGCGCAGAGGCCGACGGGGGCGTTCCATCGGGGGGCGACCACGCTCACCCGATCGGGCACGAACACGGCCCCGGGGACGCGGTCGAGTTCTTTCGCCGTCGCCGCGTAGTAGGCGGCGGCATCCACCGCCTGGCTCACTTCGGCGTCGGCTTCGGAGAGCAGCGCCCCTCCCTCCGAGGCGAGCACTTCGATCACCTCGGCGCGGCGCTGCTCGAGGCTGCGCGCGGCCGACTGCAGGACGGCGGCGCGGTCCGCGGCGGCGAGCGCACCCCACGGCTCGGCGGCGGTGCGCACCCGGTCGATCACCGCGTCGAGTCCCGCCTCGTCGTCGACGCGCCCGGCGGCGGCGGTGGCGTCGCCGCCGGTCGAGTCGGACACGCGGCCCAGGACGGCGACCGCCCAGGCACGGTCGGCGGGCACGGTCGGATCGGTGTCGGCGACGTTGCGGAACCCGGGAGCTCCTCCGGCGAGCTCGGCGCTCTCGCGGGCCGAGAACACGGCCGTGTCGACGAACGACTGGCCGCCGAAGAGCATCTGCTGCACGTCCGGTCCCAGGGCGGAGGTGTCTCCGGATGCCGCGGCCTCTCGCGCGATGCCCAGCACCGCCTGCGTGAGCCCGGGCTCGGCGGCGTCGTCGCCCACGCGTTCCCGCAGGATCGCCGGATCGCCCTCGACTCCGCGCCGTGCGACGCGCGCGGCGGGCCCGGGGAGCTCGGCGGCGGCGAGAGCGCGACGCGCCCGGGCCGCGATCGACGCGGTTTCGGGTGCCTCGACGGCACCCGGGGGGTCGGCGTCCGCTTCGTCTGCGCCGGCGGGCGGATCGGGCACAGCGAGGGGAAGGTCGGGCGCTCCGGCCACGGCTCGCGCGTATCCGGCGGCGAGGCGGGCGACGACGGCGTCGAGGTCATCGGGATGCGCGGCGGGGGCCGTCTGCACGTACCCGTCCCCCGGCAGCCAGGCGGTGGTGTGCGGCAGCGCCAGCACGATCTCCGTCTCGGCCTCCGCCGCGAGGGCGAGCGCCAGGGCGGCGCGCTCGGGGTCGGCGGTGGCGACCTCGACCGCGAACCCCTCCTGCCCGCGCGCGCTCAGCGCCTCGCGCAGGCCGCGCACGAGCGCGGCGTCCACGTCGTCGCGCGCCGTGACCGAGGGGGCGGGCCACCCGTGGCGCGCCGCCGAAACGGCATCCGGGGTCTCGATGACGGCGTCGCTCAGCCGCACCGTCAGGCGGGCACCGCCCGCCGAGGTGCGAACGCGCGCCCACGCCGACAGTTCGCGGACCGCGGCGGCCGTCTCGGCGACGGCGATCGGCACCTGGATGCCGGCCCGCAGCCCGGTCAGACGGGGCTCCTCGAGCACGCGGGTGAGCACGGCGACGGTGAGATCGAGGTCATCGCGCCCCTCGGCGACGAGCGTCACGTGCGTGCGCGCGGCGACCGCGTCGAGGAACACCGGCAGCAGGCGCTCGGCCGCGTGCTCGACCTCGGCGTCGAAGGCCCACGGCGACGGCGCGACCACGACGTCGGAGATCGCGAGCGAAATCCGCTCCACGTCCTCTCGAACGAGCAGCGATCGGATGCCGTCGAGCCGGCGTCGCGCCCCGGCATCGCCGACCACCGCGGGGCCGACCAGGCGCACCTCGACCGGGGACTCGAGAGCCTCGAGCGACGGCCCGAGGCGCTCGGGCCGCGCGTCGAGGACGAGGGCGGCGACGAGGTCGCGCAGAGCCCGACGCGCGATCGGCACGGCGGGACTGGGCAGGACGGGGGCGACGGCACCGCCCACCTGCAGAGCGCCGCGGACGAACCAGTTGAGCGACGTCGGCAGATCGTCGACGAGGCGGTGCAGGGCGGAGGCCGCCGAGGTGAGGGACTCCGGGCGCGAGATCCCGTCGATCGCGGCGGCCAGGAAGTCCGCCGCGGCGGGGTCCGTGGGCAGCGCGCCACGACGGGGCGAGGCGGTCGGTGGCGTCCGGCGCGAGAGAGTCCCGGCGATACGAGCGGCACGGCCGGGGAGGTCCGAGGAGAGCGCGGAAACGGGGGTGCCGGAGTCGTTCGTGCTCATGCCCGTCAGCCTAAACACCGCGCGCGTGGCACCTCGGCGGCCCGCCGCGCAACCCGAGGATCGGCCTCCCGCGACGGCCAGCGATCTTGTTGGACTCCGATCAGATATTCACAGGAAATCCTTCGCTTTTCGTCCGGCTCGTGTTTGTATGGCGGTGGGTACCCCGCCATTTATCCCCCTGGATGGAAGGTCACTCCAACGTGAACCGCATATCGAAAACCGTCGTGGGCGCAGCCGCCCTCGGCCTGTTCCTGACCACCGCCGCCACTGCCCCCGCGCTGGCGCAGACCCCCACGTCGTCGCCCGACGCGGCCGTCGACGGAGTCGACGCGCAGCTGCTCGAGGCGATGGCCGCCGACCTCGGCACCGACGTCGCCGGCGCGCAGGACGTCCTGCGTTTCCAGGCCGATGCGGCCGACACCGCCGACGACGTCGCCGCCGTCGCGGGCGAGGCGTTCGCGGGCACCTGGCTCGACGAGTCGACCCGCACCGTGTACGCCGCCGCCACCACCGACGCGGCCCGCGAAGCCGCAGCCGACGCGGGCGCCGTGCCCGTCGCCGCCGAGCATTCGCTCGACGATCTCGAAGCGATCGCCGCGAAGATCGAATCGAGCACCGTGCCCGATGTCATCCCGTCGTGGTGGATCGACGTCGAACAGAACGACCTCGTCGTCGACGTGGTGGCCGGCGGCGACCAGGCCGCGACCGACTTCGTCGCCACCCTCGACGCCCCCGCCGGTGCCGTGCGACTCGAGACCGGGGCCGAGGCCCCCGAAACGTTCGCGACGATCCAGGGCGGTGTCGCCTACAACATCAACAACCAGAGCCGCTGCTCCGTGGGCTTCGCGGTCCAGGGCGGGTTCGTCACCGCGGGCCACTGCGGCGTCGCGGGCGACAGCACCACCTACGGCACCTTCCAGGGCTCGTCGTTCCCCGGCAACGACTACGCCTGGGTGAGCACGCCGACCCACACCCCGGTCGGATCGGTAACCAACTACGCCGGCGGCAGCGTCGCCGTGAAGGGCTCGACCGCGGCCGCGGTCGGCGCGACCGTCTGCCGCTCGGGCTCCACGACCGGCTGGCACTGCGGCCAGATCCAGGGCTTCAACTCCACGGTGCGCTACGCCGAGGGGTCGGTCTCGGGCCTGATCCGCACGAACGTCTGCGCGGAGCCGGGCGACTCGGGCGGCTCGCTCCTCGCGGGCAACCAGGCCCAGGGCGTCACCTCCGGAGGCTCGGGCAACTGCTCGACCGGCGGAACGACGTACTTCCAGCCCGTGAACGAGATCCTGCAGACCTACGGCCTGCGCCTGCTCACGAGCTGATCCCCCTCCGGGTGTACCCCGTTGCCCGGTCGCCTCACGGCGGCCGGGCAACATTCTTTTTGTTTCCGAGCAGGGTTGCCCGGTCGCCTTACGGCGGCCGGGCAACGTTCTTCTCGTCGGAGGAACGCCGACGCCCCGGCCACCTCTCGGCGACCGGGGCGTCGTTCGTTCCTTCTTGCGGGCGGCCCGGCCTCAGCCGATCGCCCGGCGGCGGCGCTTCAGGGCCGCACCGACCAGCACCGCGAGCAGTCCGAGGGCGAGGGCCGCACCCGAGACCACCCCGCCGGTCACCGCCAGCGGAGACGGGGTCGAACCGGCCGGCGCACTCGGAGCCGCGGGAACGACGGGGACGGCGCCACCCGCGGCGGCCCGGACCTCGATTCCCACCGCTGCCTCGACCCCGCCGATACGCGCGATCACCCGGTGCGCGCCCGCGGGGGTGTCCGCGGGGAGGGTGACGTTCACGAGGAACGCCCCACCGGCATCGGTGCGGACCGCGCCCAGCTGCACCGGAGTGGAGCGCAGTTCGAGCTCCCCGTCGGCGTTCGCGGGCCAGCCCCTTCCCGACACCGTCACGACGCCCCCGGCGACGAGGTCGCCCGAGACCGACAGGGTCGGGTCTCCGGCGTTCGCGCCGACCGCGGTCGATCCCGTCCCGCTGATGTTGCCGGCCACGTCGACCGCTCGGTACGACACGGTGGTCGCCCCCGCACCGACGCTCACGACCGTCTGCGCTCCGGACGCGGTCGTCCAGGTCGCCGCGTCGCCGACGCGGTACTCCAGGCGCGCCACTCCCGACCCGCTGTCGCCCGCGGCGAGCGTGACCGTGCGGGCTGCGGCATCCACCGTCGTGGTCGTCGTCGGGGCCGTGCGGTCGACCTTCACCGTCGCCGTGACGAAGGGCGAGACGTTCCCCGCGGCGTCGGTGGCCTTGAAGGTCACGTTCGACGTCCCCTCCGCCGGGGTCACCGCGCCGGTGTACGTCGACCAGGTGTTCCCCCCGTCGGCGCTGACCTCGAGGCGCGGTGCCTGGTCGATGTCGTCGGTCGCCGTGGCCGTGATCGACGGCTGCGACACGTACCACCCCTCGGCGCCATCGGGCGAGACCGGATCGGTTTTCACAGCCACCGTCGGCGCCGTCTTGTCGGCCGGACGGGTGTGCATCCGCACGAACGTCACCGAGTACGGCTCGAACGAGTGCGTGAAGGTGCTCGAGACCGGCATCTGCGAGGTCTTCGGAGCCACGGGCGTCGAGGTCGCCGTGTTCAGCGCCGTCGGGGCCGCCTGCAGGGTCGTCACGTCCGCGGTCGGGAGCACGGTGAGCCCACCGAGATCCACCTTGGTCACCGCGGCCTTGGCCTGGGCGTTGACGACCTTGAGGATCACGTCTCCGTTCGTGTCGTCCGTCGTCATGACCTGCGCGAACGGTTCGACCGCCGTGTTGGTGAACTGCCCCTGCTGCACGCCGTCGGCGAAGAGGGTCACCCGGGCGCCGCGCACCTGGATGCGCAGGTCGTAGGTCCGACCGGTCTCGACGCGGGGGGTGCCCGTGTCCGCCACGATCGACTTCGCCCCACCCACGGCCTTCTCGACGACGCTACGGGTGTTGCCCCACCCGCCGAGGTTCCACCACAGGTAGTCGGCCGACCCCTTCACGCCGAAGCCGACGAGGAAGCCCTCGGCACCGGCGAGCTTCGTGGCCTTGAGCGAGACGTCGTAGTCGGTGGCGGTCAGTGCGGGACCGGCGACGAGCGTGTTGTTCGCCGTCGTCGAGGACTGCACGTAGCTGCCGTCGGCGGCCGACCACGATCCGGCGCCCGCGAGCTTCGACCACCCGTCGTCGTTCTTGTCGGCGAAGTCGTCGGAGAAGAGCGTCTTCCCGTCGGGCGTCGTCACCTTCACGTCGTCGTACCGGGCCGAAGTGCTCCACGTCGACAGGCCGACGGCGCCGGCGAGATCGGTGGATGCCAGATCCCCGCCCGCCGTGGTCGGAACGACCCGGTCGCCGACGTTGCTCATGAAGAGCTTCTGCACCTCGTAGTTCGCCGAGCCCCACACCTGGTCGCGATCGAACCAGATCAGGTCGGGCCGCCACTGCGTGCTGCTGGTGTCGGCGAGCAGCGGCGCGTACGAGGCCATCTTGACGACGTCGGCGTTGCGCTCCAGGCCGGTCATGTACGCCGCCTCCGACAGCGCGTTGGCGAAGCGGTTGTCGAGCGAGGCGTACTCACCGATCCAGACCTTCGGACCCTGACGGTCGTAGGAGTCGTAGCGGTGGTTGTTCGAGAGGAACCACGACGGGTCGTTGTAGTAGTGCTCGTCGACCATGTCGACCTTCTGGGCCCGGTTCTGCGCCCAGTGCTGATCGAACACCGCCCCGGTGTCGTCCGGGCCCGAGTTGCTGATCAGGATCATGTCCGGGTACGTGGCGGCGATGGCATCCCGGAACTTCACGAAGTTCGCCATGAAGGCCTCGGGGTAGTTCTCTTCGTTGCCGATCTCGATGCGATCGAGGGCGAAGGGAGCGGGGTGCCCCATGTCGGCACGAAGCTTCCCCCAGGTCGTGTTCACGTCGCCCTTGGCGAACTCGATGAGGTCGAGCGTGTCCTGGATGTGTCGCTGCAGCTGCGCCGGATCGGTCGCCTGCAGCGCCTGCCCGCACCCGTTCAGGAGCGCGGGGACGTCCGGGACGGGTTTGGCGCCGATGTCCTCGGCGAACTGGAAGTACTCGTAGTACCCGAGGCCGAGGGACTGGTTGTACCCCCAGAAGTTGGCGTTGGTGGCACGGGTCTCGACCGGGCCGACGCTGTCCTTCCACTGGTACGAGCGCGCACGCTCGTAGTTGGAGCCGGCCGAGTAGTCGGCGTGGCTGTTGACGTTGACGATGCACCCGCCCGGGAAGCGGACGAACTTCGGGTGCAGGTCGGCGATCTTCTGAGCGACGTCCTTGCGCAGACCGTTGGTCCGCCCCATGAACGTGTCGCGCGGGAAGACCGAGACCTCGTCGAGGCGCAGGGTCCCGGTGCCGGCGGCCTGGACGAGTACGCGGGCGGCGTCGGTCGTGGCCGTCGCCGTCACGGAGCCGCGGTACTTCACCCAGCCGTCGCCGCCCACGGTCGCCGTGAACGGGTTCGACAGCGCGGTGCCGTCGGCCGAACGCAGCACGAGCGAGACGGGGGTTCCGCCGGTCGCCGTGGTCCGCGCCCAGAACGACACGTCGTAGGTCTCGTCTTTCGTGAGGGCCACACCCGTGTCGAAGCCGGCGTTCTCGACGCCGTAGGTCCCGGCCCCGTTGCGGAGGTCGAGCTGCAGGTACGTGCGGTTGCGCTCGTTCATGCGCTTGTCGTCGTTGACCGGCTGCGCCGAGCCCGCGCCGCCGCCGAGGGCCATCGGCGTCCACGCGGTCATCCCCGTGAAGCCCCGGTTGTCGACGGGCAGGAACTCGAACGAACGGTTGCGGACGAGCTCGGCGTACAGACCGCCGTCGGCCGCGTTGTTGATGTCCTCGAAGAAGACGCCGTACATCGCGTCGTCGATCTCGGCGCCCTTCGCGCTCGGGTCAGCCGTGATCGAGAAGTCCGACGTCTCATCGGTCGGGTACGCCGCGAGCAGTCGCTGCTGCTCGGCCGCGCTGATCGGCAGGACGGTTCCGTGGCGCGGGCGCGCCGGGAGGGTGGCATCCAGAACCGAGGTCCAGGTCCCCGACGCGATGTCGCGGGTCTCGAACATCATGTAGCCCTGACCGCCGTGGTAGCTCGGCTGGTCGATCAGCATGTACCAGTGACCGGGCTCGGCGTTGTCGGCGAACACCGTGGGACCCTCGCCATTGGTGAACGTGCCGCCCCAGGGGTTGGGCTGTCCGACGCCGATCTGCTCCTTCACGAGCTGCCAGCCGGGGCTCGACGTCGTGGTCGGAAGCGATCCGGTGACCGTGGCGGTGAGCGAGGTCGAGCGCTCCTGGCGCACGGTCATCGACGCCTCGTCCTTGATGAAGCGGTAGTAGGTGTCGCCGTCGCGCACGACGGTGGCGTCGATGGTGCCCTTGCCCGCGCCGCGCTTGACGTCGACCCAGGGCTGCGGCTCGCTGAAGGTCACGAAGTCGCGAGTGGTGACCATCATCATGCGGTTATACGTGTCGGCCGCCTTGCGACCCGTGGTGGACGCGCTCGGGTAGAGGTTCGAGGCCCAGTAGACGACGTACTCCCCGCGGTCGGCGTCCCACGTGGCCTCCGGCGCCCAGGTGTTGCCCGCGAACTCGCTCGAGACGGTGATCTGGCGCAGGGGGCTCCACGTCGTGAGGTCGTCGGACTGCCAGACGTTGAGCTTGCGGCTGCCGACCTCTTGCGCGCGGCCGAAGTCGCCGTTGTAGAGGTCGAACATGTTCAGGTCGGTGGAGAGCATGTAGAAGCGGTCCCCGTCGGGCGAGCGCATGACGAACGGGTCGCGGATGCCCTTCTCCCCCTGGTCCGAGGTGAGGACGGGCGTGCCGTCGTTGAGGGTGAGCCAGTTCTTCGGGTCGTCCCCGCGGCTCGTGGCGAACGAGATCTCCTCGTCGGTGGTGGTGCTCTCCCCCGTGAAGAAGGGGAAGAAGTAGCCCTCGAGCTTCTGCGCCGCCGGCTTCGGCTGCACGATGAGCTCGATCTCGCGAGTGGTCTGGCTGGAGCCCTTCGCGATCGTGGCGGTCAGTTTCACGGTCACGGCGGCGGATCCCGTGGCGGGCCGGGTGACCTCGCCCGTGGCGGTCACGACCTGCGCGTTCGACGACGACCAGGACACCGTCGTCCCGTTCGTCCCGGTCGCGGGCAGCGTCACGTTGCCGCGCACGTCATCGGCATCCGGGACCGAGAGGGCCTGCGCGGCGGTGTCCACGTCCTGCTGGTTCGTGGGGGTGCCCTGTGCGACGAGCGCCTTGACGTCGTCGTCGCTGAGCGCGCTGTCGAAGACGGCGACGTCGCGGACGCCGCCCTTCCACACGCGGTCGGGGTACGAGGAGCGCCCGATGTAGGCGACCAGGCCCGAGCCGAACTCGGCGACCGAGCGCGAGGTGGCGACCGTGCCGATCTTGGTGCCGCCGAGGTAGGCGGTGATCGAGGTGGGGGTGATCACGGTGGTGTACAGCGCCCACTCGGAGGTGGCGGAGGGACCCGGGATGCCGCGGGCTCCGTCCGTTGGCGCGATCCCCCGCTCGAGGGTCCAGGGCTGCGCGATCCGTGGTCCGTCCGTCAGCACCGACTTGACCTGGCCGGCCGGGTTGGCGGGGTTCAGCAACCAGTACTGCTGGGGGAGGTTCTCGGTGGTGCCGAAGAACATCGCCGCCTGGTTGCCCGCTCCGGTGCGGTCCTGCAGCCAGGCCGAGACGGTGACGGTGCTCTTGCCGTCGAAGAGTCCCGTGGGCAGTTCGACGTAGGCGGCCGAGGAGCCCGAGGCTCCGCCCGGCAGCGAGAGGGCGTCTCCGTCGACGCTCGAGCCGGTGCCGCGGATGACCGCGTCGCGTCCGTGCCCCGAGGAGTCGGGGACCGTGGTTCCGGTCGTCGCGGCGAAGTCGTACGACGCCAGCGGCGTGGGCAGCGGCGCTGCCGAGGCGGCGACGGCGGGGACCAGGCCGCTCAGGACGACGGCGGCAGCCGCGACGAGCGAGCCCGCGCGTCGCACGATGCCCCTCCGGCTCCGGTCCTCGGAAACAGGTCGTGACAGCACCATGCTCGTCCTCCTCGACGATGGGTGTCCGGCGGGGGCCGGCGCGACGTGAGCATCTCAATGTGAGCGCTCACTATCCGCAATATTGGAGGCGGCTGGGAATGCTGTCAAGGATGATTTGCAACGTTAGACCGCAGAAGCGAGAAGAATGTGAAGCCTCACATTCGTTGCC
The DNA here is from genome assembly GCF_041079455.1 of Microbacterium sp. 16-032. Lineage (NCBI taxonomy): Bacteria > Bacillati > Actinomycetota > Actinomycetes > Micrococcales > Microbacteriaceae > Microbacterium > Microbacterium sp. 16-032. The sequence continues at coordinate 192,540 of NZ_JBFYGQ010000001.1, forward strand.
AACGACGCGGAATCCACGCGCGCTGAGCGGGGGCCGCCGCCCCCGGTGACGCCACCCGTTGCTACTGTCGGTTCGCCCCGGACACCAGGAGGAACCATGGCCGTCACCTTCACCGACATGCCGATCGAGCTTCTGCGGGCCTATCGCCCCACCCTCGAGGCACCGGCCGATCTCGAGGCGTTCTGGGAGACCACGATCGCCGAGGCGCGCGCTGCGGCTCGGCCCGCCACCCTGACCCCGATCGACGCCCCCGTGCGCGCCCTGAGCGTCTCGGACCTCACCTTCACCGGCTTCGACGGCGACGAGATCCGCGGCTGGGTCGTGCGCCCGCATGGCGACGCGCTCCTGCCCGCCGTCATCGAGTACATCGGTTACGGCGGCGGCCGCGGCCTGCCGGGAGAGCGTCTGAACTGGGCGACCGCCGGCTACGTGCACGTCATCATGGACACCCGCGGCCAGGGGTCGACGTGGAGCGTCGGCGACACCCCCGACCCCCACGGCTCCGCGGCCGCTTTCCCCGGCGTCATGACGCGCGGCATCCGGGATCCGCACGACTACTACTACCGCCGCCTGTTCACCGACGCCGTGCGCCTGGTGGACGTGGTGCGCGAGCTCCCCGGGGTCGATCCCTCGCGGGTCGCCGTCACCGGCGGCAGCCAGGGCGGCGGGCTCTCGATCGCCGCGGCGGCCCTCGCGGGCGAGGCGGTCGCGGCGGTCCTGCCCGACGTGCCCTTCCTGTGCGACTTCCCCAACGCCATCACGCGCACGCCCTCGGCACCGTTCACCGAGATCACGCGCTATCTCGCGGTGCATCGTGACGACACGGCGAGCGTGCTCCGCACCCTGTCGTACGTCGACGGCGCGATCCTCGCCCGACGCATCACCCAGCCCGCGTTCTTCTCGGTGGCGTTCATGGACGACGTCGTGCTGCCGTCGGGCGTCTTCGCCGCGTTCCACGCCCTCGCGTCGGACGATGCGGCCATCGAGGAGTATCCCTACAACGGCCACGAGGGCGGCGGGCACCGCCACTGGATGAGGCAGGTGGCCTGGCTCGACGCCCGCTTCGGCATGTGATGGCGAGCCCGCGTCACTCCCAGACGCTGGGCGCCGGGCGCTTCGTCGACGGGAGGGCCGAGCCCGCCGCCCAGTCGTGCACCCACGGCTCGATGTCGGGCAGGCCCTCGGGACGCCCGACCGCGGCGAACAGCTCGTCGTGCGGGACCGTGCCGCCCGTGCGACGGAGGATGCGCGCGCGGATCATCGCGCGTGCGTAGATCTCGCCCTTCACCAGCGCGCGGTGCTCGAGGTACACCGCCCGATCGTCGTGGCCGATCAGTCGCGTCTCGAGCTCGAAGCGCTGCCCCAGCTCGAGGGAGCGGCGGAACGTGATCGTCTCGGCGGCGACCACCGCGTACCAGCCCTGCTTCGTCATCGCCGCGAGGAGTCCCGTGCGGGTCAGCAGGTCCCAACGCCCGAGGTCGAAGAGCGACAGGTAGCGGCCATTATTCATGTGCCGCAGCAGGTCGATGTCGGTGGGCAGCACCCGGATGGACATCCGCGCGACGGTGTTGGGGTCGAGGGGGCCTTCACGACGAAGGCGACGGCGGGCACGAGCGAGCACCAGCAGGGTGCGCCAGAGGACGTTCACGAGGGGCGAGCGTAGCGATTCGACCACGGAACGGCGATGTCGTTGTGCGTCATCGACAACTCCGGCGCGGCGGCGCATAGCGCATCCGATGGCCGATCCGCCCCGATTTCACCCGCGCCGACGCCCCGCGTAGAGTCGCGCCATGACTGCGGAAGCCCGAACCGACATCGTCGTCCGTCCGGTAAGAGATGTGGATGCCGAGGCCCTCGGTCGCGTGCACGCCACCTGCTGGCACGAGACCTACGACCACCTGATCAGCAAGGCCGCCCTCGAGGCCGTCTCGCCTCGTCGCATGGCCGAGCTCTGGACCCACTGGGCCGCCCAGGGCGAGGACTACCGCATGCACGCGGCCCTCGTCGACGGCGAGATCGTCGGCTTCGTCGGCTCGGGTCCGGCCCGCGACGACGACGCTCCCCGCGAGCGCGAGCTGTACTTCATCTACCTGCTCGACGCGTACCACGGCACCGGCATCGGCCAGCAGCTGTTCGATGCCGCGATCGACGGAGGCGAGGGCGCGTACCTGTGGGTCGCCGACGACAACCCGCGCGCCCACCGGTTCTACCAGCGCAACGGGTTCGCCCTCGATGGTGCCTCGCACACCGAGCCCTTCCTCGGTGAGGAGCTCACCGAGGTGCGCTTCGTCCGCTGACGTGCTGCAGATCTGGGCCCTCGACGGCATCCGCGAGATCACTCCGGGCGATGACCTCGTCCAGGTGATCGTGGATGCCGTCTCTGCGCGCGCGGACGACGACGGCGCCCTGCGCGACGGCGACATCGTCGTGGTCACCAGCAAGGTCGTCTCGAAGGCCGAGGGACGCGTCATCCGCGCCGACGACCGCGAAGACGCCATCACGCGCGAGACCGTGCGTCTCGTGGCATCCCGCACCTCCCCCACCGGGCACGTCACGCGGATCGTCGAAAACCCGCTCGGCATCGTCTCGGCCGCCGCCGGGGTCGACGCGAGCAACACCCCCGAGGGCACCGTGCTGCTGCTGCCGGTCGACCCCGACGCCTCGGCCCGCGCCCTCGCGACGGGGCTACGGGCCGCGACCGGAGCGCACGTGGGCGTGATCGTCACCGACACCCTCGGGCGCGCGTGGCGCGAAGGCCAGACCGATCACGCGATCGGAGCCGGCGGCATCCACGTGTTCGAAGACCTCCGCGGGACGACGGATGCCGAGGGCCGCCCCCTCGTGGTGACCCTGCCCTGCGTCGCCGACGAGATCGCCGCCGCCACCGACCTCGTCAAAGGCAAGGCCGCGCGCCGACCGGTCGCGATCGTGCGCGGACGCGCCGACCTCGTGGGCGACCTCGACCTGCCCGGCGCCCGCTCGATCGTGCGCGATCCCGCGCGCGACATGTTCCGCCAGGGCGCCGACGAGGCGTACGCCGAGGGCTTCGCCGCGGGGCGGGCCGCCGCGGGCTGAGCGCGGGCCGGGCAGCGGTCGCGGGGCGGTCGCGTCGGCGAGATCACCCCGGTTCGGGTGCACCGCACCGACCGGTCGAGCGGCGCCTGCGGCCCCGGCGAGACGGAGCGGGCCGTCAGCGTACCCCGCGGGCCGCGAGGGCTTCACCGAGCTGATCGGCATGCCGCAGTGCGAGCACGAGGAACGGCAGGACCGCGACACGGAGCGACGGTCGCACACCCCGCGCCCGCTGCGCCTCGCGCACCTCTGCGGCCAGTCGCGCCAGCACGGGGATCGTCGTCATCGTCACCGCGAGCAGCAGCGCCGTGCGCTCGGCATCCACTCCGATCCTCCCCAGCGGAGCGAGTCCGCGCTCGAGGGCGTCGAGCATCGCCTCCGCCCGCGTTGTCAGCGGCAGCAATGCCGCAACGAGGAGAGCCGCCGCCACACGCGCCGTGTTCGCGACGGCGGGTTCGACGCCGAGGAAGATCAGCTGCCCCGCGGCCGTGACGACGACGACCCAGCGCAGGGCCCACGCCTGCCGCCAGAACTCCCGCGCCCCGACGCCCGAGGCCACGACGCACGCCAGCGCGACCGTCACCGCGACCCCCGCGGCCCACAGGGTGGTCGGCAGCATCGCGATGGCGAGAGCGATCGCGGCCACCGCGAGCATCTTCGGACCCGCGGGCAGGCGATGCACGATTCCCGTCGCGGGTCGGGAGCCGCTCAGCATGCCAGCGACTCCTCGTACCGGTCGACGACCCCGGATGCCGCGCCCGCGGCGACCACGCGACCGTCGGCGAACAGCACGGCCGCGTCGCACCGTCGAGCGAGGACGAGATCGTGCGTGACCACGAGGGCGCGGTGCGAACCGTCACCGAGCAGATGGTCGGCGATCCGGCGGGCGTTCCGGTCGTCGAGGAAGGCGGTGGGCTCGTCGGCGACGACCAGTGCGGGGTTTCGCACGAAGGCACCGCAGAGAGCGAGGAGCTGCTTCTGCCCGCCCGACAGGTCGAATGCCGGACGGTCGGCGAGCTCGGCCAGACCGAACCGTTCCAGAGCGGCGCTCACGCGCGCCGCTCGCTCGCCCCGCGCGAGTCGTTCGGGGCGGAGCGAGAAGGCGACGTCGTCGGCGACGACCGGCATGACGATCTGGGCGTCGGGATTGCTCAGCACGAGGGCCACACGACGACGGTGGGCCGCGGCATCCCGAATCGGATCCTGGCCGAGCACCTCGAGCGAGCCCCGGGCACGCGGCACGAGACCCGCGACGACCCGGGCGAAGGTCGACTTTCCCGAGCCGTTGTCGCCCACCACGGCGATGGTGCGCGCATCGAGATCGAGGGTGACATCGTTCAGGACGGCCCGGCCGTCGAGGCTGACGGTCAGGTTCGAGCAACGAAGGGTCATCGCACGACCTCGAAGACCGCCGCGACACCGAGCCCCCCGCCGACCGACGCCGCGGCCAGTCCGATCGTCCCGTCCGCGGCCCCCGCACGCACCAGCCGGGCGAACAGTCGCACCACCGCGACGGCCCCGCTCGCGCCCCACGGGTGCCCGAGAGCAAGCGCTCCGCCGTCAGCGCAGACGCGCGGGTCGTCGTCACGGAGCCCGACGCGCGACAGCACGGCGATGCTCTGCGCGGCGAACGCCTCGACGAGCTCGATCGCGGCGAGGTCCCCCGCGGCGTGGCCCGTCCGTGTGAGCACGGCGGCGATGGCGGGAGCCGCCCCGAGACCCGGCAGAGCCGGATCGCTCCCCGTCATCACGGCAGCGCGAAGGGCGAGGCCGGGGCCGGCACCCGCCGGGGCGACCATCACAGCCGCCGCCCCATCTCCGATCCGGGTCGAGGATCCGGCCGTCACCGTGCCTCCGTCCACGAGAGGGACGAGTCTTCGCAACACCCGAGGGGACACCCCGGCCCCCTCATCGCGGGTCAGTCCGCCCACCGGGACGATCTCGGCCCGGAACCTCCCCTCCCTGTCGGCGTTCGCGGCGCGCGCGTGGCTGCGGCCCGCGAAGACGTCCTGACGCTCGCGAGTGAGCCCGTCGTGCCGCGCCAGGTCGTCGGCGGCCCGCACCATGTCGGGGTCGGCGAAGCCCGCCGGAGCGAAGGGAGCACGCGTGTACGGCACGCCTGCGAGCGCGCGCAACGGCGCGGTCGACGCGCTCTCCACCCCACCCGCGAGGCGCGCGATCCCGTCCACCCGCACCGCGTTCGCGGCATCCACGATCGCCGCCAGCCCGCTACCGCACTGCCGGTCGACGGTGCCGCCGGGCACGTGCGGACCCAACCCGGCCGCCAGAGCGGCGAGACGCCCGACGTTCCCGCCTGGCCCGGCGCAATTGCCCATCACCACGTCGGCGATCGGAAAGTCCCGAGCATCGCCCGCGACCGCCGACACCACTGCGGCACTCAGTGCGGTGACGTCTTGGTGGCGGAGCCCACGTCCCCGCAGGGCGAGAGGCGTGCGGCGTGCAGCGACGATCACCGGGTCACCCACGATCCCGTCCCGTCCCGGCCGCGATCCGCTCCACGTCGGCGCGCGCGGGCTTGCCCGAGAGCGTGCGGGGGATCGTGCCGAAGAACCACCGCCGCGGCCGGTGGGCGGGGACGAGCCGGGCGGCCGCCTCCCGCCGCAGATCGTCGGGGCCGGTCCCCTCCACCTCGACGAACGCGGCGATGAGCGCACCGACGCCGGGGCGCGGCATTCCGAACACGACGGCATCCCGTACTCCGGGGATGCCGCGCAGCGTCGCCTCGACCTCGTCGGGGACGACCGTCGCCGACGCGCTGAGGATCGCCCCGTCTCGCCTCCCGCGCAGGTGCAGGCCGCCGTCCCTCACCTCGGCGCGGTCGCCCACGGTGGCCCACCCGCCCGCGCGCTCGAGAGGTCCGCCCGCGCCCAGATACCCGAGGGCCACGAACGGCGAACGCACCCACACCTCGCCGCCTCGCACATCGAGCTCGACGCCGGGAAAGGCCCGGAGCCCCTCGCCCGAGTCGATCGCGACGAAGGACAGCTCCGCGGCACCGTAGTACGACACGACCTCCACACCCGCGACCGCGGCTCGCGCGCGCAGAGCCGGGTCGAGGCGCGACCCGCCTACCAGCGCGCGTCGCGGAGCCCCACCGGCATCCAGGAGCGCGCGCAGGCCCTGAGGGGTCGCGTGAACGCACGTCGCGTCGACGTCGGCCCCCAGAACGGGGCGGGGACCGCCGGCGAGCGCGTGCGCGAGGGAGAAGAGCGTCAGGGATGCCGCCGGCGGAGCGGGCAGCGCGATCGAATCGTCCGACCCCGCGTCGAGAAGCGCCGCAACGGTCGCGAACGACGAGCTCCACGATGCGGCCGTGCGCAGCACCACGCGCGGGGCGCCGCGGCTTCCCGAGGTGAGCGTCGCCCAGGCCGCGTCGGCGGGCACCTCGTCCTCTCGGATCAGCGCCTCGACGTCGTGGCGCTGCGCGGCACTCCATCGGGGATCGGCGACCAGCACGGCCCGCCCGGCCGCACGGACCTCGGCGATGCGATCGAGAAGCCCGGGTGCGTCACCGTCGACGACGGTGATCACGCGGAGACGGCCTCCGGTGCGTGCGCGCCGAGCCTCCACGTGCGGCGGAAGCCCCGCGGATAGGCCCGGACCAGCGCGACGACGATCGCGGTCGCCACCGCAGCCTTCAGCAGGTCGCCGGGCAGGAATACGAGGCTCGTCAGGGCGGTCTCGCCGAGGGGAAGCCGCGTCACGAGGCTCTGCACCGGGATTCCGACCGCGTAGATCGCCACAACGCCGCCCGCGACCATCGCGAGAGCCGTCCGCCACAGCACGGGCCGCCGACCGCCCGCGTGCACCAGCATGCCGATGACCGCCGCGCCCAGGATCCACCCGAGTGCGTACCCCGCGCTCGGCCCGAGGAACACCGCGATGCCGCCACGACCGCCGGCGAGCAGCGGGAGCCCGACCGCGACGAGCGCGAGCAGCACGGTGACCGAGAGCGCGCCGAGCCACGGCCCGAGCACGGCCCCCGCGAGCATCACGCCCAGCGTCTGAGCCGTGATCGGCACGCCGCCGAACACCGGGAAGCTGCCCGGGAGCCCCAGCACGGCGATGAGCGCGGCGAAGACGGCGACGCGGGCGAGGTCGGTGGCGTCGAGGGTGCGAGTCATGAGGGGGCCTTCCTGAACGATGTTCACTGAACGGCGTTCACTATACTCATCCGCATGGCACCCCGAGGGCATACGGCTGACGACGTCGCGCGCACCGCTCTGCAGATCCTCGACGACCACGGCCTGCCCGACCTCACGATGAGACGTCTCGCGACCGCCCTCGACGTGCAGGCGAGCGCCCTCTACTGGCACTTTCCGAACAAGCAGTCCCTGCTCGCGGAACTGTCCGACCGGATCGTCGGGCGCATGGCATCCGGCCCCTCCGTCGACCTCGCGGCAGAGGCCCGCGCCCTGCGCGAGGCCCTCTTGGCCTACCGCGACGGCGCCGAAGTGGTCTCGAGCACGTTGGCCATGGGACTGGGGTCATCGCTGCCGCACGACCGACTCGCGGCGACCGTGACCGCTGAGGGATTCGACGACGAGACCGCCCGCCGCGTCGCGACCACGGTGCTGCACTACGTGCTCGGCTTCGTGTGGCACGAGCAGCAGCGCCTGCAGTACGACAGCGCGGGGGCTCGCGCGGGCGCGGCGGGCGGACTCGCCGACGACGATTTCGCCTCGGGGGTGGACCTCATCGCCGCGGGGTTGCGGGCGCGCGGACGCGTCTGACGCGCCGGCGGGGCGGTCTCGACCCGCGACGGCCTCAGCGCTGCTTGACCTCGCCGAACAGGCGCGCGATCGGCACGAGCACCGCCGGCCGCGCCGCCACCCAGGCCGCGGCCATCACGACGAGCGAGGCGGCGAAGATCAGCAATCCGGTCGGGTCGCTCGTGTAGGCGGCGGGGTCTTCCGATCCGCGCGCGGCGTACATGTGGTTGAGGTTGCGCAGCGCCCCGGTGGCCAGCACGAGCGCGACGTGCACGACGATGAACGCGACGAAGAAAAGCATCGTGGGGAAGTGCACCTTGCGCGCCCACTCGGCTGGGTACAGCTTGTTGAGCCGCTCGGCGTCCTTGGGCCACACCCCCGACAGGCGCACGCCGCTGATGATCGCGAGGGGCGCGGCGACGAAGGTGATCACGAAGTACGACAACTGCTGCAGGCTGTTGTAGTTCACCCACCCGTTCTCGGTCGGCCAGTCGAGAGAGGCGTACTGCAGGGCGGCCGACAGCGCATGGGGGAAGACCTCCCACGACGTCGGCACGATCCGCATCCACTGCCCCGTCACGAACAGCAGCACGACGAAGACCACGCCATTGGCGATCCATAGGATGTCGAGCGCCTGGTGGAACCATAGCGCCAGGCTGATCCGCCGCTTCTTGTTGTTCCGCGGCGACCAGAACGCCGCCGGTCGCTTCTCGCGCCGCACCTGCCACCCGGTGCGGATGATCAGCAGCAGGAAGAAGCTGTTGAGGAAGTGCGACCAGTTCAGCCAGGCCGGAAGACCCACGGGCGCCGACGCGGGCAGGTGGTACTCGCCGGGGAACGCCGCGAGGAACTCCCGCCCGGGCCCGATCGCGAGAACGAAGCGCGCGATCAGCACGGCGATGCCGACGAGAGCCAGCGCGAAGACACCGAGCACCGCGGTCGAGCCGAGCAGCTGCGCGGGTGAGAAGTCGGCGAGCCGTGTCTTCGCCCCGGCACGCGGCGGGGCGGTCGGACGCTTCTGCGCGAGGGCGGGCGGCGTCACGCGGTTGCGGGCCGCGGCTCCCGGCCAGACCGTTCGCGGAACGGTGAGGGGCGGGCGCGGGGATGCCACGGCGTCGTTCGCCGACGCGGCGGGGCTCACCTCGTGGTCGTCGATCGAAGCGGTGGACGCCGCCACCGTCTCGCCGGAACGCGCCGCCGTCCCCGCTTCCGCGCCGGAGTCGGTTCCGCTCACCGTCGCGGGCGCCAGCGTCTCGGCATCCGCTCCAGACTCGGGTGCGCTCACCGACATCGCACGAGCGGGCTCGACGTCTCCGATTCCGGCGCGATTCTCCTCTTCGGCAGCGGCGGGCTGCGCGGCAGAGGGCGGAATGGCGGATGCCGGCGGCCAGGGCGCTCCGCCGGGCTCGCGCGGGAGTCCCCGACGCACGCCGGTCGACTCCTCGCCCACCGGGGTCGCGGAATCCGATCCAGGAGCGGACGCGTGGGCATTCCGGGCCTCGGGGCCGGATCCGCTCGCCCTCACGGGCGCCGGGGTGCCGGCATCCGCTCTCGAATCCGATCCACGCACCGGGATCGGGCGCGCGGGGTCGGTCGATCCTGTCCCGGCGCGATTCCCCGATGCTGATGCGGCACCGGGACGCTCCGCGATGGGCGGAACGGTGGATGCCGGGGGCCACGGCTCCCCGCCGGGCTCGCGCGGCAGCCCGCGCCGCACACTCCCCGCCGGAGAATCCGCCGCGGCCGGCGCAGGCGCGGTTGGCGCCTCGGCCGCCGGCGACCCGGGAGCGGGCGACGCCTCGGCCTCGGGCGAGGCAGGAGCGGCCGACGCAGAGGCAGGGGCTTCGGACGGCTGCACCGGATGCGCACCCACGGGCGCCTCGGGGGCGGATCCGTCGCGCGGACCCGCATCCGTCGCGCTCGCGACCGCATCCGTGCCCTCCGCCCCGTCGCCGACTGCGGGCGCGTCCGAGGCCGCGGGCGGCCAGGGCTCCCCGCCGGGGGTGCGCGGCAGCCCGCGTCGCGGGGTGCGGGGTGTGGACGCCATCTACTCTCGGGAGGACTTCTTCTGGGCGTCGAGCGCGCTGATGAGCTGCGGGACGACGGTGAACAGATCTCCGACGATACCGAAGTCGGCGATCTCGAAGATGGGGGCTTCCGGGTTCTTGTCGATCGCGACGATCGTGCGCGCGGTCTGCATGCCCGCGCGGTGCTGGATGGCCCCCGAGATGCCGAGCGCGACGTACAGCCGCGGCGACACCGTGACCCCGGTCTGCCCGACCTGGGCGGCGGCGGGCACGTAGCCCGCGTCGACCGCGGCCCGCGAGGCGCCGACCGCAGCACCGAGAACATCGGCGAGCTGCTCGACGAGCGCGAAGTCCTCGCGCGAACCCACGCCTCGACCGCCGGCGACGACCGCCGCGGCCCCGCGCAGTTCGGGACGCGACGAGGCGACGGCGGTCTCGGCGAACCCTTCGATGCGGGCGTGGGGAGTTCCGGATGCCGCGACCTCGAGGCTCTCGACCACGAGCGGTCGCGCGTCGAGACGTGCCTCGACGGAGCCGGGGCGGAGCGTGGCGGCGAGGGGGCCGAAGGTGGGAGCCCCGTCCACGGTGAAGGCCCCACCGAAGGCCGCGTGATGGGCGACGACACCGAGGTCATCGCGGCCGACGCCGACGACGTCGGTGGCGAGGGGCATGCGCAGGCGCGCGACCAGGCGCGCGAGCGCGTCGCGCGACTCGACGGCGTGCGAGGCGAGCACCAGATCGGGATTCTCTCTCGCCACCGCCGCGGCGAGCGCGTCGACGACCGGACCGGTCAGGGCGTCGGCGTCCGTGACGGCGGTGAGCACGCGCGTCGCGCCGAGCGCGGCCGCCTCGGACGACGCCTTCTCGAGGGAATCGGCGGTCGAGGCGACCAGAGCGACGGGGTCTCCGACGGTCGCGGCGGCGGCGAGCAGGCCCGGAGCGGAGGCGGCCAGCGCCCCGCCGGGCAGCACCTCGAGCAGCACGAGAGCGGTGGCCATCACGCCACCCCCTCGGCCACGAGGAAGGCCGCGAGTCTCTCGCCCGCATCTCCCTCGTCCACGATCTTCGTGCCGGACGCGCGCGGCGGCCTCTCGGCGACGGAGAGCATGATGTACCGCGCGACCGCGGGATCCTCGACCTCGACGCCGAGTTCGGCGGCATCCAGGGTCTCGTACGGCTTCTTCTTGGCCGCCATGATTCCCTTGAACGTCGTGAACCGCCCCTCGGGCATCGCCTCGGTGATCGACACGACGGCCGGAAGCTCGGCGGACACCCGCATGGTCCCCGCGTCACTGACACGGTCGCCCGAGACGGCGTCGTCGGACACGTCGAGGCTCGACAGGGCCGTGAGCTGCGGAACGCCCAGCAGCTCGGCGACCATCGCCGGCAGCACGCCCCCTCCGCCGTCGGTCGACAGGTTCCCCGCGATGACCAGATCGAAGCCGGTGCGCCGGATGGCCGCGGCGAGCACCTCGGCGGTGAGCATGAGGTCCGCCCCGCGCAGAGTGTCGTCGACCACGTGCTCGGCCGAGGTCGCCCCCATCGCGAGGGCCTTGCGTACGGTCGCGGTCGCGGTGGCCGGCGCCATGGTGACCACCACGACCTCGGTGCCCGTGTGTCCGTCGGCGTAGGCCAGGGCGGCCTCGACGGCCCGCTCGTCGATCTCGTCAAGCACGGCGGCAGCGCCCGCGCGGTCGGTCAGCCCGGTCTCGAGGTCGAGCCGGCGCTCACCCCAGGTGTCGGGCACTTCTTTGATCAGGACCACGATCTTCATCGACGGGGCTCCTTCGGTGAGGGGGCGGATGCCGCGACCCCGCGGCAACGGGAGAGTTCAGGGCGCGTGGTGGTCGGTGGCTCCAGCCGCGAACGCCAGGTCCCCGAGCCCGTCGAAGCGACCGGATGCCGCGTACCCGAGCCGCGCGAGCGGTACCGTGAATCGCGAGGAGGACCGATGACGCGACGACTGCCTGTCGACCCGATCGCCGAGGCGAAGCGCCAGTGGCTCGCGCACGGCTGGCACGACGCCGCCGACGGCATGACCGTGGTGACCTCGGTGATCCGCGCGCACCAGCTGTTGATGGCGGCGATCGACCGCGCGCTCAAGCCCTTCGACCTGTCGTTCTCGCGCTTCGAGATGCTGCGGCTGCTCGCCTTCACGCGAGAGGGGCGGATGCCGATGGCCAGCGCCATCGCGCGCCTGCAGGTGCATCCGACGAGCGTCACGAACACGGTCGAGCGGCTCGCTCGCGACGGGTACGTGACGCGCGAGCCGCATCCGACCGATGGCCGCGCGGCGTTGCTCGCGCTGACCGAGGAGGGGCGGAAGCGAGTCGATGAGGCCACGGACGCGCTCAACATCGTGTTCGCCGACCTCGGCCTCGACGACGACGACGCGACGGCGCTCGTGCGGATCATCGCGCGCTTCCGCAAGGGTGCGGGCGACTTCGCCGACCCGGCTCCCGTGCCCGATCCGCTCTGAGCCGGCGCGATCCCTGGCGCCGCGCTCCGCGATGCGCGCGGGCGGGCGGACGACAGCGCACCGCCGCGGGCGTTCTCACCCGCGACTCGCTCCCGCCACCCGCGCCCGCTCATCGGTGCGTGAACGACGGCGCGCGCTTCTCGCGGAACGCCGCCATCCCCTCCTTCTGATCGGCGGTGTCGAACAGGGCCGCGAAGGCCTGGCGCTCGAACCGCACGCCCTCGGCGAGGGTCGACTCCAGGGCGACGTCGAGCGCCGCCTTCGCCGCGTACAGCGCGGGCAGCGGCTTCTCGGCGATCGTCTGCGCGACCTTCTCGGCCTCATCGAGCAGGTCGGCCGACGGCACGATGCGCGAGACGAGACCCGCCCGTTCGGCCTCGGCGGCGTCGATCATGCGGCCGGTCAGCACGAGCTCGGCGGCCTTGTAGTACCCCAGGGCGCGCACGAGTCGTTGCGTGCCGCCCATGCCCGGGATCACGCCCAACTGCACCTCGGGCTGGCCGAACCTCGCCCGATCCGAGGCCAGGATCACGTCGCACATGAGGGCGAGCTCGCATCCGCCGCCGAGGGCATACCCCGACACCGCGGCGATCACCGGAGTGCGCACGGCGGCGAACCGTGACCACGCGCCGAAGTGGTCGGTGAGCATCATGTCGAGACCCGACTTCTGCTCCATCTCCTTGATGTCGGCGCCCGCGGCGAAGGCCTTCTCGCTGCCGGTCACCACGATCGCCCCGACACCGTCATCGGCGTCGAAGGCTTCGGCGGCGGCGACCACGTCGCGCATCGACTGCGTGTTGAGGGCGTTCAGCGCCTCGGGCCGATCGAGAAAGATCCACCCCACGCGCCCCCGCTGCTCGACGCGGATCGTCTCGTATCCGGCATCCGGCTCGGTCATGGTGACTCCCGTCGTCTCGAGTGATGGTCGCAGCGGTTTCGCCCGCCCTCGAATGCTCGCACGCCCCACCGACATCGATCGAGGGTCTTGCCGCGGCGCGTCGGCGTCGGCGCTGTCCGCGGTGGCGTCGGCCGGGTTCGGGGCGGATCCTGCCGTTCGGGGCAGGGAATTCACGCCCCGAGTGACGGAATCCGCCCCGAACCGAACACGGCGCACCTCACGCGGAGAGGACGCTGCGGCCGACGATGAGCCGCATGATCTCGTTGGTCCCCTCGAGGATCTGGTGCACGCGCAGATCGCGCACGACCTTCTCGATGCCGTAGTCCTGCAGGTAGCCGTAGCCGCCGTGCAGCTGCAGCGATTCGTTGGCGACGCGGAAGCCGACGTCGGTCGCGAACCTCTTCGCCATGGCGCACCGGGTCGCGGCATCCGGAGCCTTCGCATCGAGCGCGGTCGCCGCATCGCGCACGAGCAGTCGCGCGGCTTCGAGCTCGGTCGCCATGTCGGCCACCGCGAACACGACCGATTGCTTCTCGGCGAGGGCTTCGCCGAACGTGAAGCGCTCGTGCACGTAGGAGATCGCACGGTCGAGCGCCCAGCGCGCCCCGCCGATCGAGCACGTGGCGATGTTGAGGCGGCCGCCGTTGAGGGCGTTCATCGCGATCGAGAAGCCGCGCCCCTCACCGCCGAGCAGATTCTCGGCGGGAACGCGCACCTCGTCGAGGATCACGGGGCGGGTGGGCTGAGCGTTCCACCCCATCTTCTTCTCGTTCGGTCCGAACGACAGCCCCTCGGCGTCGGCGGGAACGATGAAGGCGCTGATCCCGCGTGCTCCGGGCTCCCCGGTCCGCGCCATGACGACGTAGACCGACGCCTCGCCGGCGCCCGAGATGAACTGCTTGACCCCCGTCAGCACGTAGGTCTCGCCGTGCCGGATGGCCGAGGTGGCGATGGCCGCGGCATCCGACCCGGCACCCGGTTCGGTGAGGCAGTAGGCGCCGAGGTCTTCCATGGCCACCAGCGACGGCAGCCACCGCTCGCGCTGCTCGGCGGTGCCGTACGTGTCGATCATCCACGCCACCATGTTGTGGATCGTGATGTAGGCCGTGACCGTCGGGTCGCCGTAGGCGAGCTCCTCGAAGATCGCCACCGCGTCGGCACGCGACAGCCCGGCGCCGCCCACGTCGTCGTTGACGTAGACGCCGCCGAGACCCAGCTCCCCCGCGCGGCGCAGCACGTCGCGGGGAAAGTGCTTCTCGGCATCCCATTCGAGGGTGTGCGGGGCGAACTCGGTCGCGGCGAAGTCGCGCACGGCGTCGAGGATGGCGTCGCGCTCGTCGGAACTCAGGGTGCCGGTCGACGGGGCGTCGAGCGCGGGAGCAGGGGTGGTGTCCATGCGGCTCTCCTTCGGAAGGCGACGGCGTCGTCGCTCCCCTCAGATTAGCTGGACGTCCTACTAATTGATAGAGGTACCGACTACGAGGCGGAGACCCCGAACAACGCACCGACCGCGTAGGTCGCGGCGAGCGCGAGCGCCCCGCCGATCACCGTGCGCAGCACCGCCCGCCCGCGCCGCGCCCCACCGAGCACGGCGGCGACGTAGCCCGTGATCGCGAGCGCGATGAGCACGGCGACGAAGGTGAGCGGAACGCGGATCTCGACCGGCGCGAGCAGGATCGTCGCGAGCGGCAAGAGGGCGCCGATGGTGAAGGCGACCGCCGACGCGAAGGCCGCGGCCCACGGGCTCACGACGTCTTCGGCGTCGATGTTCAGCTCGACCGAGAGGTGGGCCTTGAGGGCGTCGGATGCCGTGAGCTCGTTCGCCACGCGCGTCGCGGTGTCGCGAGACAGACCCTGCGCCTCGTACATGCCCACGAGCTCGGCGAGCTCGGCCTCGGGATCTTCGGCGAGCTCGCGCTTCTCTTTCTGAATGAGGGCGTGCTCGCTGTCGCGCTGGCTCGACACGGAGACGTACTCACCGAGCGCCATCGAGATGGCGCCACCGACGAGGGCGGCGAGACCCGCGACGAGCACCGGACCGGTGTCGCTCGTGGCGCCCGCGACACCGACAACGACCGCGGCGGTCGAGACGATGCCGTCGTTGGCGCCGAGCACGCCGGCGCGCAGCCAGTTGAGTCGTTGGGAGAGTCCCTGGCGGTGGGGCTCATCGGGGTGCGCGCCGGGGGCGGCCGCCGAGACGTTCTCACTCATGGGACGAGCGTAAGACCGCCCGGAGGCATCGGGGACCCACGCCGGCGCGTTCCCTCCCCGTTCACCGGGTCGTCACGAACTGCAGGCAAAATCCACAAGATCGCGCCGCCCGCGCGGGTCGCTCCCCCACCCGAACCCGAGGACACAGCCATGCCTTCGACCTTCCTCCGCCGCGCCGCCGCGTTCACCGCGACGACCGCGGCGGTGTGCGCGCTCGCCCTGTCGAGCGCCACCGCGGCCTCCGCCGCGATCGTCCCCCAGCCCGTCTCGAACAGCGCCGCCGGTGCCGCCCTGTCGGTCACTCCGGTCGGCTCCTACGACACCGGCGTCTACAAGGAATCCGCGGCCGAGATCGTCCAGGCCTACCGCGACCGCCTCTTCGTCGTCAACGCGCAAGCCGGTACCGTGACGGTGCTCGACAACAGCGACCCCAAGAAGCCGGTCAAGCTGTTCGACATCTCCTCGAACGGTGTCGCCAACTCGGTCGCCGTCCGCGACGACGGCCTCGGCGTCATCGCCTTCGAAGCGACCACGAAGACCGATCCCGGTCACCTCGTCTTCTTCGACGCCAACAAGACGGATGCTGCGAGCGCGAAGCTCGGCGAGGTCACCGTCGGCGCTCTTCCCGACATGGTGACCTTCTCGAAGGACGGCTCCTACGCCGTCGTCGCCAACGAGGGCGAGCCGGCGGCGGACTTCTCGGTCGACCCCGAGGGCTCGGTCAGCGTCATCGCGCTGTCGTCCGCGCTCTCTGCCCCCGCGCAGAGCGCCGTCAAGACGGCGGGCTTCCGCGCCTTCGAGCCCGGCGGGAGCAAGACGCTCGACTCCAAGGTTCGCGTGTTCGGCCCCGACGTCGCCGCCCCGAACCAGGGTGCCGAGCCCCTGTCGACCAACCGCGTCTCGCGCAACCTCGAGCCGGAGTACATCACGACCGACGGCACCGTGGCCTACGTCACCCTGCAGGAGAACAACGCCGTCGCGACGGTGGATCTCACGAAGGCCGAGGTGACCGGCATCCTGCCCCTCGGCTACAAGGACTGGGGCACCGTCGGACTCGACCCGAGCGACAAGGACGGCGCGAACATCCGCACCGTCGCGGGCCTGAAGGGCCTGTACATGCCGGACGGGATCGCGTCGTACTCGGCGACCACCAACGGCAAGGCGGCGACGTACCTCGTCACCGCGAACGAGGGCGACGGCCGCGAGTGGGGCACGTTCACCGACGAGGCCCGCATCAAGGACCTCGGCAAGAACGGCCTCGGCGCGGTCTGCGCCACCTCACCGCTGGCCGGCCGCTCGGCCGACACCGACCTCGGTCGGCTGAAGGTCGTGGCCGACCTCGGCAAGACCGCCGACGGCTGCTACAGCGAGCTCTACGCCTACGGCGGCCGCTCGTTCTCGATCTGGGACACCAAGGGTGCGCTCGTCTTCGACTCGGGCGACCAGTTCGAGCAGAAGCTCAAAGAGGTCGCCCCGCAGCTGTTCAACGTCTCGAACGACAACAACACCGTCGACGACCGCAGCGACGACAAGGGCCCCGAGCCCGAGAACGTCACGATCGGCGTGGTCGACGGTCGCACCTACGCCTTCATCGGCCTCGAGCGCGCGGGCGGCGTGATGGTCTACGACATCACCGACCCGACCACGGCGACGTACGTCACCTACGTCAACAACCGCAACGCCGCAGCCGACGTCAAGACGGCCGCCGCCGGAGACCTCGGCCCCGAGGGCATCGCCTTCGTGTCGGCCCTGCGTTCGCCGACCGGCGTGCCGCTGCTGGTCACCGGCAACGAGGTCTCGGGCACCACCACCGTGTTCGAGGTCCGCCCGACGCAGCCGAAGACGCCCGACCTGCAGATCCTCACGATCAATGACTTCCACGGTCGCCTGCTCCAGGAGACCGGGGGCGTCGCGGGCGCAGGCGTGCTCGCGGGGGCGGTCGAGAAGTACCGCCAGCAGAACCCGAACACCCTGTTCGTGTCGGCGGGTGACAACATCGGCGCGAGCGCCTTCGAGTCGTTCATCGACCAGGACACCCCGACGATCGAAGCCCTCCGGGCCGCGACGCTCGATGTCAGCGCGGTGGGCAACCACGAGTTCGACCGCGGCTTCGCCGACCTCACCGGACGAGTCATCCCGGCTTACGGCAACAACTCGGGAGCCCTCAGCGACTTCGCCCTTGGGGCCAACGTCTACAACAAGGGCACGAAGACCCCCGCTCTGAAGCCGTACACGATCAAGCAGGTCGGCAACACAAAGGTCGCGTTCGTCGGCACCGTGACGCCCCAGACCGCGGGCATGGTCGACCCGTCGAAGATCACCACGATCGAGTTCGGCGACGAGACCGAGGCCATCAACCGCGAGGCGAAGAACGCCCGAGCGGCGGGTGCCGACATCGTCATCGTCCTGGTCCACGACGGCTCCGAGAGCACCAACTGCACCACGATCGCGACCGAGACGACCGACTTCGGCGCCGTCGTCCGCGGCGCCTCGGCCGATGTGAACGCGATCGTCTCGGCGCACACGCACCAGAAGTACTCGTGCACCATCGGCGGTCGCTCGGTCATCCAGACCGGCTCGTACGGCACGAACCTCGGCACGCTCGACATCGACCTGAACGCGAACGGCACGCTCGCCTCGATCACGCCGGGTGTGCGCGCGCTGCTCGACCCCGCGGTGACGCAGTACATCGCCTATCCGCAGGCGGCGACGGCGAAGGTCGTGGCCGAGGCCAAGGCCACCGCCGACACGAAGGGCAAGGTCGAGGTCGGCACGATCACCGCCGATATCACCCGCGCGAAGAACGGCTCCGGAGGTGAAGACCGCGGCGCGTACTCCACCCTCGGCAACACCGTGGCCGACGTCTACCTCTGGGCCGCGAGCGAGAACCCCTCGTTCAATGGACAGGACGCACAGATCGCGTTCATGAACCCCGGCGGCCTGCGCGCCGACCTGCTGTACGGTTCCGACAACGGTTCGGTCTCGTACCGCGAGGCGGCGAACGTGCAGCCCTTCGGCAACACCCTGGTGACGCTCTCGCTCACGGGGGCCCAGCTGAAGCAGGTGCTCGAGCAGCAGTGGCAGCCCTCGGGTGCCGCGCGACCGGTGCTCGCGCTCGGCGTCTCGAAGGGCTTCACCTTCGAATACGACCCGAACGCCGCCGCCGGCTCGCACATCACATCGGTCCAGCTGAATGGAAAGGCGATCGACGAAAAGGCGTCCTACCGCGTCGTGACCAACTCGTTCCTGGCGGCCGGCGGCGACAACTTCACCGCCTTCGCACAGGGCACGAGCAAGGCCGACTCCGGTCAGATCGACCTGCAGGCCACCGTCGACTTCTTCACCGCGAAGAAGACCATCGCCCCGTCGCCGCTGGGTCGGGCCTACCTGACCGGCACGAAGCCCGTCGACGAGGGAACTGCCACGCCGACGCCGACCCCGACCCCGACCCCGACCCCGACGACGAGCCCCACGGGTCAGCCCGGCGGCACCCCGACGTCGTCGCCGTCGACCTCGGTCACGGTGAGCGCGAGCGCGACCCGCGTCGAGCAGGGCGTCTCGTTCACGGTCACCGTCTCGGGGCTGAACGCGGGCGAGCAGCTGACGGCCACGCTGAACAGCACGCCGATCGTCATCACCGGCATCCCGGCCGCCGATGCCTCGGGCACGGTGACCTTCCGGGTGAGCGTGCCCGCGGCTCTCGAGCCCGGCGCGCACACGGTCGTCATCGCGCGCGCCGACGGCACCGTGCTCCCCGCGCTCGCGATCCAGGTCGCCCGCGCGGGCACTCTCGCCGCGACCGGGGCACAGGGCCCCTGGGGCATCGCCCTCGCGGGCGGCATGCTCGTGGTCGCGGGCGGTCTCGCCTTCGCACTGCGCCGCCGTCGCACGGTCTGACGCTGGACAGCGGAACGGCCCTCACCCGATGGGGTGGGGGCCGTTCCCCTTCGCGTGAGGGGTCAGATAGTGTCGCCCGGACGCGCGGGAGGCGACGCTTATCGACCCCTCACGCGGGTGAGGCGTCTGTGCGGAGCACCTGGACATGGACTCCGGATGCCGCGGACTCGACGCGCCAGACCTGCCCACTGCCCCGGACGACCGGGGCCGCCTGCGCCGACATCACCAGGGCCGTGTTCTCGTCGATCGCCACACCCTCGGCGACGAGCCCCGCGTCGACCGCGGCCACGAGGCGCGACACGGTCCCCCACTGGGCGGCGTGCACGTCGACGGCGAAGTCCAGAAGCCCCAGGCCCGGGCGCACCTCGACCTCCTCGAGCTCTTCGGCCGCGTCTTCCGACACAACCTCGACTCCGCGCACGCGGTATCCGCCGACGAGCGCGGGCCCGGCGGCGATCGCCGATCCGGCCGAGAACCCCGCGTACGGGACTCCCTCGCGGACGCGGTCGGTCACGGCATCCCGGATCTTTTTGAATGCGTCCAGGTACGCCGGAGTTAGGCCGCCGCCCACGATCAGAGCATCGGCCTCGAGCGCCGCGGCCGCGAAGACCTCACCCTCGACGATCGACTCGACGCGGATCTCCGCCGCTGCCGCGCCCGCGCTCTCGAGCATCGCCGTGAAGCGCGCGACCGACGAATCGTCGTCGGCTTCGAGCACGAGCAGCAGCGCGATCTCGGGCGCGCGATCCGCGGCTCGCTGTCGCGCCTCGGCGACGAAGGGACGCAGCAGGTCGCCGCAGCGCGCGACATCGCGCCCGCCGCCCAGAAGGAACACGCTCATACGACAAGTATCCCGGGGCCGCGCCGCGCGTGAGTCGCCAGATTGTGTCGCTTCGACCGGCCCGCCGGCGACAGAATCTGTCGACTCACGCGGTTCTAGGCTTCAAGGGTGGAGTTTCGCCTGCGCCCGGCCGTCGCCGGTGACATCGAGTGGCTCGTCGAGCTGCGCGCCAAGGTGCTGCGCGCCGACCTCGAACGCCTCGGCCGCTTCGACGAACATCGTGTGCGCCAGCGCCTGCGCGACGGCTTCCACCCGGAGTGGACGCGCATCATCGTCGTCGACGGGGCGGATGCCGGCTCCCTCACGGTCCGGCCCGACGGAGCGAGCCGCTGGATCGAGCACTTCTACCTGGCATCCGCGCTGCAGGGTCGCGGCGTCGGCGGCGCCGTGCTGGCACAGGTGCTGGCCGAACCGCACGACGGCCCGACACGCCTGAACGTGCTGCAGGGCAGCCCCGCCCGCCGCCTCTACGAGCGCGCCGGCTTCTCTCTCGACTCCGAAGACGAGGTCGACGTGTTCCTGTCCCTCACGCCTCCCGCGTGAGGGGACGGACCGAACCCGCACCCCGCGTGAGGGGTCGTTTCCTGTCGCCTGGAGCGCGGCCAGGCGACACTTTCTGACCCCTCGCGCGAGCGCGCGAGCGCCCGCCCCGGGTCAGTACCGCCGCAACAACGCGGCGAGGGCCTGACCGCCGCCGATGCACATCGTCACGACCGCGTACTCGAGGTCGCGGCGCTGCAGGTCGAGGGCCGCGCGCACGGTGAGGATCGCGCCCGTCGCTCCGACCGGGTGGCCGAGGGCGATCGCCCCGCCGTAGGGGTTCACCTTCTCGGGGTCGAGGCCGCCGTCGCGGATGACCGCGACCGCTTGAGCTGCGAAGGCCTCGTTCAGTTCGATCACGTCGACGTCGGCGGGGGTGAGCCCCGTCTGCTCCCACAGCCGCTGCAGGGCGATGACCGGGGCGTAGCCCATGATCTCGGGGTCGACGCCCGCGGTGGTCACGGCCTCGAGGGTCGCCAGTCCGGTCAATCCGCGCTCGCGCACGTCGTCCTCGCGCATCAGCACCGTCGCTGCCGCACCGTCGTTGATGCCCGAGGAGTTGCCGGCGGTGACCGAGCCGTCCTTCTCGAACGCCGGTCGCAGCCCGGCCAGCGCCTCGAGAGTCGTCCCCGGCCGCGGGTGCTCGTCGACCGAGACCTCGACCGATTTCCGACCACCGGCGGTCACGGGCACGATCTCTTCCGAGAAGGCCGCGCGCGCGGCATCCGTCGCAGCTCTCCGCTGACTCTCGACGGCGAAAGCGTCCTGTTCTTCTCGGGAGACGGAGAATCGGGATGCCACGACCTCGGCCGTCGTTCCCATGTGCCGGCCGCTGAACGGGTCGGTGAGGATCGCGAGCGTGCCGTCGAGCAGCGTCCGGTCGCCGAGGCGGGAGTTGCCCCGCGCGCCGTACTCGAGGAAGGGCGTGCGCGACATGCTCTCGTCGCCCCCGGCCACGGCGACGTCGATGCCGCCCCACCGCAGTTCTTGAGCCGCCGACCAGATGGCTTGCAGGCCCGAGCCGCAGAGGCGGTTCACGGTGAAAGCGGGCACGCGCGTCGACAGTCCCGCGGCGAGCGCGACGCGACGCGCGTTGTAGGCGTCGGGGCCGTTCTGGGCGATGCAACCCATGACGACCTCGTCGACGTCGTCTTTCGCGACGCCAGCGCGACGCAGGGCCTCCGAGACCGCGACCGCACCGAGCTCGTACGCGTCGACGCCCGACAGGGCGCCGCCGAACGACCCGATGGGCGTGCGCGCTCCCGAGACGAGGACGATCTTCGGCGCCGACATCAGCCCGCTGCTTCCTCGGGGCGTGCCTGGGCCTCGAGGTCATCGGCATCCGGAACGTAGCCCTCGATGTGCCGTTCGTCGGCACCGACGTACTCCGACAGCGGCCGGATCAGCGCGTTCGAGGCCTGCTGCTCGCGGATGTGCGCGGTCCAGCCCGTCACGCGCGCCGCGACGAACAGCGGGGTGAAGGTCAGGGTGTCGAAGCCCATCAGGTCGTACGCGGGCCCCGAGGGGTAGTCGAGGTTCGGGTAGATGCCCTTGCGCTCGACGAACTGCGACTCGAGGGCGTCGTAGAGGGCGGCGACGTCGGGGCGGTCGTAGTGCTCCACCAGGGTGTCGAGCGCGGCCTTCATCGTGGGAACGCGCGAGTCGCCGCGCTTGTAGACGCGGTGGCCGAAGCCCATGATCTTGCGCTTCTCGGCGAGGGCGGTGTCGAGCCAGGGTCCGACGTTCTCGGCCGAGCCGATCTCGGTGAACACGTGCAGCACGGCCTCGTTCGCACCGCCGTGCAGCGGGCCCTTGAGGGCGCCGATCGCGCCGACGACGGCGGAGTAGAGGTCGCTGAGGGTCGACGCGATCACGCGCGCCGTGAAGGTCGAGGCGTTGAAGGAGTGCTCGGCGTACAGGATCATCGAGCGGTTGAACGCGTCGACGACGACCTCGTCCGCCTCCTCGCCGAACGTCATCCAGAGGAAGTTCGCCGCGTAGTCCAGGTCGTCCCGCGGTTCGATGAGCTCTTCGCCGCGGCGGCGGCGCTGGCCGTACGCGACCACGGCCGGCAGCTGCGCCCACAGGCGGATGCTGCGCTCGAGGTTCTCTTCGGGGGTGCCCACGGCATCCATCACGTTCGAGATCCCGGCCGTCTCGCGAGCACCGATGACGCTGACGGCGGTGCGCACCTCGTCCATCGGGTGGGCGCTCGTGGGCAGCAGGTCGATCGCGGCGCGGACGTCGTCGGTCAACGCCCGGTGCGCTCGCTCGGTCTTTCGCAGGTCGGCGAGCTGCGCGGCATCCGGAAGCTCTCCGTTCCACAGTAGAAACGCCACCGCCTCGAACGACTGCGTGGCGGCGAGCTCCTGCACGGGGTAGCCCCGGTACAGCAGGCTGTTCGTTTCGGGGTTCACCTTGCTGACGGCGGTCTCGTCGACCGTGACCCCGGCGAGGCCCTTCTTGATGTCGGTCATCGTCTCTCCCTTGAGTCGTGTGCGGTGTTCGTCCGGGGGCTCATGTCCCGATTTCGGTTGTCTGAGCCGTGTCCAGACGACCACTTTTGGGACATGGTTTGCGCATTTCGGGACATGGTCACCTCACTGGCCCTGCAGGGCCTCAGCGTTCGACGGTGAAGTCGAACACGTCGGCGTCGAAGCGGGTGTAGCCCTCGTAGTCCATGAGGTCGTAGAGGTCGGCGCGGTGCTGCATCTGTCCGAGCTGCTCTCGCAGATGACCCTCGGATGCCAGGGCGTCGAGGCCCCGACCCGCTTCGCCCATCGCGAGGCGCAGCAGCGAGACCGGCCAGATGACGAGGTTCACGCCGGCGTCGCGCAGCTGCTGCGTCGAGAACAGCTCGCTCTTGCCGAACTCCGTCATGTTCGCGAGGATCGGCACCTCGAGCGCCGAGCGCATCGCCTCGAACTCGCCGAGGTCGCGCATCGCCTCGGGGAAGATCGCGTCGGCGCCGGCGTCGACCAGGGCCTTCGCGCGGTCGATCGCGGCATCGAGCCCCTCGACGGCGCGCACGTCGGTGCGGGCCATGATGAGGAAGTCGGGGTCGCGCCGGGCGTCGACCGCCGCGCGGATGCGCTTGATCGCCGTGTCGGCGTCGACCACGCTCTTGCCGTCGAGGTGACCGCAGCGCTTCGGGTTGACCTGGTCTTCGATGTGGGTGCCCGCGAGCCCCGCGTCTTCGAGCGTCTGGATCGTGCGGGCGACGTTCATCGGCTCGCCGAACCCGGTGTCGGCGTCGATGATCGCGGGCAGTTCCGTCATGCGGGCGATCTGCTGTCCGCGACCGGCGACCTCGGTGAGCGTGGTCAGTCCGATGTCGGGCAGGCCCAGGTCGGCCGAGATGACAGCGCCCGAGATGTAGACGCCCTCGAAGCCCTTGCGCTCGATGAGTCGAGCCGACAGCGGGTTGAAGGCTCCCGGCATCCGGACGAGTTCTCCGGATGCCAGCTTCTCGCGCAGCGCGCGACGCTTCTGCTGAGCGGTGGTCTGGGCGTACAGCATCAGTTCTCTCCCGTACTCCGTGCGAAACTCCTGAAAAACCGTGCCGCAACGGGCGGGCTTCCGCGGAACCGTGCGCGTCGGGGCCCGTTGACTACACGAGAATCAGGAGTTTCGCACGACGCGGAACGCGCCTCCACCGGCGGCTCAGGCTTCTCTGGCGCGCACCCGCCGACGCGCATCAGAACAGCCCCTTCGGCGCGGGCGCCAGGGCCAGCACGCCGGGCTTGGCGACGATCGTGAGCTGCATAACCTCCGCGGGGGTGAGCTCGGGCAGGCGCTGAACGAGCTCGAGGAAGCGCTCGATCTCGTCGGGCAGCAGCACGGGCTCGGCGAGCAGGCGGAACTTGCGCACGTAGTCCTCGCGGGCGAACGGCCGCGCGCCGAGCGGGTGGGCGTCGGCGACGGCGATCTCGTCCTCCACGATCGACCCGTCGGTCAGCGTGATGACGACGCGGCCGCCGAAGGCCTTCTCGTTGGGGTCTTCGGAGTGGTAGCGGCGCGTCCACTCGGCGTCTTCGGCCGTGGTGACCTTGTGCCACAGCTCGACGGTGTCGGCACGGCCCGCGCGCTCAGGGGTGTACGAGTCGACGTGGTGCCACGCGCCGTCCTGCAGGGCGACGGCGAAGATGTACGGGATCGAATGGTCGAGCGTCTCGCGCGAGGCGGTCGGATCGTACTTCTGCGGGTCGTTCGCCCCCGAACCGATCACGTAGTGCGTGTGGTGGCTCGTGTGCAGGACAACGGATGCCACGTTGGCGGGGTCCCGCAGTTCCGGGCGCTCGGTGCCGAGGCGTCGGGCGAGGTCGATCCACGCCTGCGCCTGGTACTCGGCGGAGTGCTCCTTCGTGTACGAGTCGAGGATGCCGCGCTTGCTCTCGCCCTCGGCGGGCAGGGGCACGTCGTACGAGGCGTCGGGGCCGTCGAGCATCCAGGCGATCACGCCGTCTTCGCCTTCGTAGATGGGCGAGGGGCTCGTCTCGCCGCGCATCGCGCGGTCGACGGCCTCGATCGCCATCTTGCCGGCGAAGGCGGGGGCATGCGCCTTCCACGTCGAGATCTCGCCCTTGCGCGACTGGCGCGTGGCGGTGGTGACGTGAAGGGCCTGGCCGATCGCCTGGTAGATCGTCTCCTGGTCCAGGTCGAGCAGGGTGCCGATGCCGGCTGCGGCGGCGGGTCCGAGGTGGGCGACGTGGTCGATCTTGTGCCTGTGCAACGAGATCGCGCGCACGAGGTCGATCTGGATCTCGTAGGCCGTGGCGAGGGCGCGCACGAGGGCGGCGCCGTCGCGACCGGTGTGCTGGGCGACGGCCAGCACGGGCGGGATGTTGTCGCCGGGGTGCGAGTAGTCCGCGGCGAGGAAGGTGTCGTGATAGTCGAGCTCGCGCACGGCCACGCCGTTGGCCCAGGCCGCCCACTCGGGGCTGGAGTGCCGCTCGAGCGCGCAGCCGAACACCGTCGCGCCCGCTCCGCCGATCGACACGGCGTGATCCAGCGCCTGCTGGCGCGCCGCGCTCACGGGCTGACGCGTGAGCGAGGCTGCGGCGACCGCGGCGTTGTCGATGAGGCGGTTGACGATCATCTCGGTCACGTCGTCGTCGACGGCCACTGGGTCGACCGCGACGCGCGCGAGCGCCCAGGCGAGCTGGCCCTCGCGGGCGAGGTTCTCGTCGCTGCGGTGCACGCGCACGTGGTGGGTGATCGTCATGAGGGGTCCTCCGTGAGGGCTTCGAGGATGGTGGTGAGGGCATTGTGCAGGTGCACGTGGGTGGCGTGGGCGGCGAGTTCGGGGTCGCCGGCGCCGATCGCTCTCGCGATCAGTTCATGCTCCCCGGTCGATGCCGAGAGGCGAAGGGGGTTGTCTCGCGCCATGCGTCGCACCCGTACGAGATGAGTACGGACGCTCCGCAGCGCGGCGGAGAGGTAGGCGTTGTCGACGGCGTCGTCGATCGCGGAGTCGAAGCGGGCGATGAGGGCGTAGTACGCGTCGGCGTCCGCGGTGTCGACGCCGGCGAACTCGGTCGCGAGTTCGCGGAAGGCGGCGCGGTCACCGCGCCGGGCCGCCAGGCGTGCCGCCTCGGTCTCGAGCGCGCGCCGCAGATCGAAGAGGGAGCGGATGTCGTCGACGTCGATGCCGGCGACGACGGTCACGCGGGCCGATGCTTGAGCGACGAGACCATCGGATGCCAACCGGCGCAGCGCCTCGCGGAGCGGAGTTCGACTCACCCCGAGCCGGGTGGACTGGTCGACTTCGCCCAACACGGTGCCCGGCGAAAGCACCCCCGTCTGGATCTCGTCGAGGAGCGTCGCGTACGCGCGTTCACTCGCTCGCATGCTGCCCCCTCGCCGTCACTCCTCCAGTGTATGCATTCCGCGCCCCGAAAGGCGAAAACGCTCCCATGGACGCGTCTTAGGTATACACAAAGTGGTTCCGCGCACCCCCTCGCGCACCGCTAGATCACCTGACACACTGAGCGCATGCTCGTCACGACCATGAACGATGTCCCCGGCCGTCAGATCGTCGAAGTGTACGGCGAAGTGACCGGCCTCACCGTGCGCGCCCGCAACATCGGGGTGCAGTTCGGCGCCGGCCTCAAATCGATCTTCGGGGGCGAGCTGCAGGGTCTCACCCAGCAGCTGCAGGAGAGCCGCGACGAGGCGAAGCAGCGTCTCGTCGAGGCGGCCCAGGCCGTCGGCGCCGACGCGGTGATCGCGATGCGCTTCGACACGAGCGAGGTGGCGCAGAACTTCCAAGAGGTCGTCGCCTACGGCACGGCCGTCAAGCTGGGCTGACCCGATCCCCGAGTGGGCGCCGCGGCGGAATCAGCTCCGCCCCCACGACTCCAGGGTCGAGGGGATGGATGCCAGCGTCCCCAGCGCCGCGTCACGATCGGCGCGGGCGAGGGTGAGGCCGGCCACCACGAGCGAGGCGCAGACCGCGGCGAGCGCGTCCACGGCATCCGGGGTCAGGTCGGGGCGACGGTCGGCGACCGCCGAGCGGATCGCGGCGCGCATCTCGGCCGCGTAGTCCGAGACGAGCGTGCGCACCTCGGCGTCGTCGCTCGCGAGGGGCGAGGAGCCGGCGTTGAGCAGCAGGCACCCCAGGCGAGCGCGCGGGGCGTCGGTCTCGATGGCCGAACGCATGTCGTCGACATAGGCCTCGAGGGCACCGGGGTCTCCCCCGCCCAGTGGGCGCAGGCGTGTGCGGACCACATCGTCGAGGTAGGCCGAGAGGACAGCGTCGAAGAGTCCGCGCTTGCTACCGAAGGCGTTGTACAGGCTCGAGCGGGTCAGCCCCGTGGCGTCCTCGAGCTCGGCGATGCCCGTCTCGGCGTACCCGCGCCGCCAGAACACGTCGCGCGCGGCGTCGACGACGGCGGAGCGATCGAAGCTCGGCATCCGGCCCATGTTCTTCCTCCGCCTTTCGGCTGTCCAGCGTCGTCCGGGTTGCATTCGCAGGCCCGAGGTCTATATTAGACCGGTCGTTACAAAATAACCACAGGAGGCATTCCATGCGCGCAGTCATCCACCACGAGTTCGGCGAGCCGGCCGACGTCCTCGGCGTCGAAGAGGTCGAGACCCCGGCCCCCGGCCCCGGCGAGGTGCGCCTGCGCGTGCTGCTGTCGCCCATCCACAACCACGACCTGTGGACCATCCGGGGCACCTACGGCTTCAAGCCCGAGCTGCCCGCCCGCGCCGGCACGGAAGCCGTCGGCGTCATCGAAGAGCTCGGCGAGGGCGTCGAGAACCTGGCCGTCGGCCAGCGCGTCGCCACCGGCGGCACCTTCGGAGTGTGGGCCGAGCAGGTCGTTGCCAAGGCCGCGGGCCTCATCCCCGTCGCCGAGGGCCTGAGCGACGAGGTCGCCTCGCAGCTCGTCTCGATGCCCTTCAGCGCCATCAGCCTCCTGCACTCGCTCGACCTGAAGGCCGGCGACTGGATCGTGCAGAACACCGCCAACGGTGCCGTCGGCCGCATGGTCGCGCAGATCGCCAAGGCCCGCGGCGTCAACGTCGTCGGTCTCGTGCGCCGCCAGAGCGCCGTCGAGGAGCTCGCCGCCCAGGGCATCGACAACGTCGTGTCGACCGACGCCGACGACTGGCGCGAGCAGGCTCTCGCCCTCGTCGGCGACGGCACGGTCGTCGCGGGCGTCGACTCGGTCGGCGGCCCCGCGGCCGGCCAGGTGCTGTCGCTGCTGAGCGAGAACGGCACGCTCGTGATCTTCGGATCGATGGGCGCCGGCAAGCTCGAACTCGGCGCCGGAGACCTCATCTTCCGCCAGGCCACCGTGAAGGGCTTCTGGGGCAGCGTCGTCAGCAAGACGATGGATGCCGAGACCCGCGGCGCCCTATTCGGCGAGCTGTCGCGCTACCTCGCCGACGGCACCCTGACGCTCCCGGTCGCGGCCACCTTCGGTCTCGACGACATCGTCGAGGCCGTCACCGCGAGCGACGCGCCCCGCGTCGGCAAGATCCTGCTGCGTCCGTGACGTCTCGGGCTCGCGGCGCCGCGGGCCGGTATCCGCCCCGCTTCGCGTGCAGAACTCCTGAGATCCGCACGCCGACGGCCCCGATGCCCCCGCCATCCCGCGGGCGGGCGCCGGGGCCGCCGACGTTTGTCCGGAGTCCTGCACGCGACCTGCCGTCGCCCCTCGCCGCAGGCCCGGACCAGAGTTCGCGTGCAGAACTCCTGAGATCCGCACGCGAACGGCCCCGACGCCCCCGCCATTCCGCGGGTAGGTGCCGGGGCCGCCGACGTTTCTCCGGAGTCCTGCACGCGACCTGCCGTCGCCCCTCGCCGCAGGCCCGGACCAGAGCGCGGGCGACCGCGGGTCACGCCCCGGGCAGCTCCGCCAGCGCGGCTTCGAGCGCGTCGATCGCGGGGAGTTGGCCCTTCACGAGCGCTTCGCGGGCGGCATCGGGAGTCATCCACTCGGCGCGGTCGACCTCGGGGAACGAGGCCGTGCGTTCCGACCGAGGCGGCCAGGCCATCTCGAACTCCCCGAAGGTGAAATCGTCTCCGGATGCCGTGAACCCGGCGCCGTCGCCCACGAAGACGACCACCTTCTTGCCGCTCGAGGACGCGAAGGTGCCGAGCTCAGCCCACTCGACCTGGGGCGGCTCGACGCCGAGCTCTTCGCGGAACTCGCGGCGCGCGGCATCCAGAGCCCCTTCGGATTCGGGGTCGAACTCGCCCTTCGGGATCGACCAGGCGCCGGCGTCCTTCTTCGCCCAGAACGGTCCGCCCATGTGCGCGATGAACACCTGCGGCTCCGGCGTCAGCCGGTACAGCAGCAGTCCCGCGCTCCACACGACCATCAGGTGACGGTGGCCGGCACGCGGTTCGCCTCGCCGGCGATGATGTCGGCGCGCTTGCGGAACGTCCGCGCCGAGACGCGGTCGAGAGCGATCTGACCGCGCATCTTCTCGGCCTTCTCGTACAGGGAGGGACCACCGAACCCGGTGAGCACCTTCACGAGCACGGGCAGCAGCTCGATCATGAAGAAGAGCGCGGCGATCAGGTAGTGCGCCCAGCGCAGCGTCGGTTCGCGGTCCGACAGGCGTTCGAGGGCCGTGATCTGACTGAGCAGACCCACCGCTCCTGCGTTGCCGTCGGCGACGGACGAAGCCCGCGCGTTGTACGCGGCGAGCGCCGACTCGTACTGCGCCCGCGCGGCAGGCAGCTGGTCCTCGGCCTGCTGCTTGTTCTGGTCGGCCGACGAGGCGGCGGCCTCGGCCCCGGCGGAGTTCGCGGCGGCGAGGGTCGACTGCGCCTGCGCGAGCTGGGTCGACAGCGAGTCGTAGGCCGACTGCGCCTGAGCGAGCTGCGCCTGCGCCGCGTCGGAACTCGCGCCGTTGCCGGCAACGCCCGTACAGCCCGGAACCGTCCCGGCGCCCTGGCCCGTGAGCTCGCACTGGTACACCGCGCGCGCCTGGTCGATGACGGTCTGCTGCGCGGCGAGCTGCTGCGTCAGCTGATCGACGCTCTGCTGAGCCGCGGCGGATTCGGCCGAGGTCGACGAGGTTCCGGTCACGATGCCGGTCGCCGCCTGGTTCTCAAGCGCCGACACCTGCGCGCTCGCGGCGTCGAGCGCCTGCTTCTCGGGGCCGCTGGTCACGGCATCCTGGTCGGTGAGGGCCTGTGTGACGTTGGTGGAGTTCACTTCGCGCACGATGTCGTTCTGGAACACCTGCAGCACGAGCGGCTCGGCGACGACGATGCCGATCAGTGCCGCCATGATCACGCGGGGCATGGCCAGGCCGAGCAGGCGGAAGATGTTCTTCGTCGAACGCATCGTCGAGGTGAGGAAGCGGTCGAGGTTGAAGATGATGAGGCCCCACACGATCGCGAGCGGCACGGCGAGCCACAGGCTCACGCGCACTCCCGTCAGCAGCGCGAACATCATCGACAGCGACGAGACCAGAGCGGTTCCCGCGAGCACGAGGAACATCTGCACGAAGCGCGGCACCTCTTCGGGCACCTCGTCGAGGACGTCGTTGTCGGCGCCGCCGAGCACCGCCATCCGGCGGATCAGCGACAGACGCGGTCGTCGAGGATCGTGACGGCGCAGGCGGGGCTGGCGCGGCTCGGATGCCGCCGCCACGGATGCCGCGGGCTCGGGCACCTCGTCGGGGATCACCGCGGTCTCGTCGTCGGCGCGGGAGCGCTCGGAGCGGTCGATCACCACGGTGTCGTGGTGGTCGGCGGGGGCGTCGTCGCGGGGGGTCTCGACCGGCTCGTCGTCGCGGGGCGTCTCGACCGGCTCCGCGTCGCGCGCGTCGACGACGAACGGGTCGACGGGCTCGTCGTCTGCGGGCGGCGCGCCCCACGGCTCGGACGTGTGGTCCTGGGCCTCGGCGGGGCGGTGGGCCGCGTTCTGCGCGGCGAGGATGTCGTCGAGGTACTGCTCGCGTTCCTCGTCCGTCGTGAACTCGATGCGGCCATCGGAGCCGAAGCGGCCCGGCCGGTGAGCGGAAAAGGACATTCGCACAGAGTACGACGCCCACCCTGCCCTCTCCTGAGCGGCGCCTGAGGCGCAGCCGAGCGCCCCTCTTCGCGTCGCAACGCGGCGGAGCGCGCCCCGCAGCGCGGCGGAGCGGAGCCGAAGCCCCGCCCCACCGTCGTCCGCGGGTCAGGCCACGCGCTGCTTCGGCGATACCTCGTAGGTGTTCTCGGGGTCGGAGTACACCGCGTCGCCGAGGGCCGAGTCGATCGCGGCGAGGGTGTCGGCATCCAGGGTGACTCCCGACGCCTTCACGGTGTCCGCGAGCTGTTCGGGTCGCGATGCACCCACCAGGGCTGCCGCGATGTTCGGGTTCTGCAGCACCCACGCGATCGCGAGCTGCGGCATCGAGAGTCCGGCTTCGTCGGCGATGGGCTTGAGGCGCTGAACGGCTTCGAGGGTGTCGTCGTTCAAGAAGCGCTTGATGAACGTGGCACCGCTCTTCTCGTCGGTCGCGCGCGAGCCCTCGGGCACGGGCTGACCCGGCAGGTACTTGCCGCTCAGCACGCCCTGGGCCATCGGCGACCAGACGATCTGCGAGATGCCGAGCTCTTCGCTGGTGGGCACGACCTTGCCCTCGATCACGCGCCACAGCATGGAGTACTGCGGCTGGTTCGAGATGAGCTGGATGCCGAGCTGCTTCGCGAGCGCGTGCCCGTCGCGCAGCTGCTCTGCCGTCCACTCCGAGACACCGATATAGAGCGCCTTGCCCTGGCGCACGATGTCGGCGAAGGCCTGGAACGTCTCTTCGAGCGGCGTCTCGTAGTCGAAGCGGTGCGCCTGGTAGAGGTCGACGTAGTCGGTGCCCAGGCGCTTGAGCGACCCGTTGATGGAGTCCATGATGTGCTTGCGGCTGAGGCCGGTGTCGTTGGGGCCCGCGGGGCCGGTGGGGAAGTAGACCTTGGTGAAGATCTCGAGCGACTCGCGCCGCTGCCCCTCGAGGGCCTTGCCGAGAACCGTCTCGGCGGCCGTGTTGGCGTAGGCGTCGGCGGTGTCGAATGTCGTGATGCCGGCGTCGAGGGCGGCGTGCACCGTGGCGATCGCCGCGTCGTCACCGACCTGCGAGCCGTGGGTCACCCAGTTGCCGAGGGTGATCTCCGAGATCTTGAATCCACTGTTACCGAGATAGCGATAAGCGACCATTCCTCCACGCTAGACCCGGCCACCGACACCGGGGCCGCGGCATCCGGATATCCGCGTGAGGGGTCGGAAGGTGTCGCCACGAATCGTCGGAAGCGACACATCTTGACCCCTCGCGCGTCACGCGTCCTTCCGGATCCACCGGAACGTCAGCCGCACGAGCGCGAGTCCCAGCACCAGCCACAGCCCCGTCACCAGCAGGATCAGCGGGTGGTCCCACGAGCCCGACGGCTCGCCGGCCGCGAAGCTCTCGGGCAGGAACACCGAGCGGAAGCCCTGCGCGAGCCACTTCAGCGGAAAGACGCTCGCGACGTTCTGCAGCCACTCGGGGAGGGCGGCGAAGTTGATGTAGACGCCCGAGATGAACTGCAGCAGCAGCACGATCGGAATGACGACGCCCGTGGCGCTCCGGCCGGTGCGGGGCAGCGCCGACAGGCCGATCCCGAGGATCGCGCAGGTGGTGACGCCCAGGAGGAACACCCACGCGAAGGTCAGCCAGCGCTCCGGGTCGGTCGGCAGCGGCACGCCGAAGAAGACCGCGGCCACCACGATGAGCAGCGCCGACTGCAGGAATCCGGTCACCAGCACCTGCCCGAGCTTGCCGATGAAGTACGACACCGGACTCAGCGGGGTTCCGCCGAGGCGTTTGAGCGTGCCGTCGCTGCGCTCCATCGCGATGTCGATCGACATGTTCTGCAGACCCGACAGCAGCACGCCCGCGGCGAGCATCGCGGGGAGGTAGAACTGCGCGGCATCCACCTCGTCTCCGGGCGGGCCGAAGGTCTGCGCGTCGAAGGCGACGGCGAAGATCAGCAGGATCATCACGGGGAACAGGAACGTGAAGAACACCGAGTCGCCTTGGCGGAAGTACGAGCGCACCTCGAACGCGACACGGGCGGCACCCAGCCGCAGCACGCGGCTCACGCGGGGCCTCCCGCCGCGGTCGTGCGGCGCGCTTCGTCGCCGAGGAACGAGAGGTACACGTCTTCGAGGCTCGGGCGCACGACCTCGAGCCGCTCGGGTTCGCCGAGACGGGCGTAGAGCTGCGCGACCACCGCTCCGGGATCCTGCGTGCGCTGCTCGCGGGTCTCACCGCCCTCGCGCCACCGCACGAGAGGCACACGGGCATCCGGTCCGCCGAGTTCGTCGATACGACCGACGGATGCCATTTCTCCGCCGACGATGATCGCCGCGCGTTCCGCGAGTTCGGCTGCCTCGTCGAGGTAGTGGGTGGTCAGCAGGATCGTCGTGCCCTCGCGTTGCAGGTCGCGGATGAGGTCCCAGAACTGCCGTCTGACCTCGGGGTCGAAGCCGGTCGTCGGCTCATCGAGGAACAGCAGTTCGGGTCGGCCGACGATGCCGAGAGCGACGTCGACGCGACGCCGCTGCCCGCCCGACAGCTTGCGCACCGAGACCTTGGCCTTCTCGCTCAGTCCGACCGAGGCGATGACCTCGTCGACGTCGCGCGGGCGCGGGTAGAACGAGGCGAAGTGCGCGAGCAGTTCGCGCACGCTCGCCGTGGGCGCTTCGCCGGTGTTCTGCAGCACGATGCCGAGTCGCGCCTTCCAGTCGAGGCCGCCGCGGTGCGGGTCGACGCCGAGGACGCGTACGTCTCCGCTCGTGCGATCGCGATAGCCCTCGAGGATCTCGATGACCGTGCTCTTGCCCGCGCCGTTGGGCCCGAGGAGCGCGAACGTCTCACCCCGACGGATGTCGAACGACACCCCGCGCAACGCTTCGAGACCGCCCTTGTAGGTCTTTCGGAGGTTCTCGACCTCGACGACGTTCTCGCTCATGACCTCAGTCTGACGGGGCGGGGCGGCGACGGGAACGACGGGCCGGTGGACGCGGCATCCACCGATCGGGGGACGCGCAAAAACTCCTCAGCCGACCGGCGTGACCGCCGCGGCCGCCTCGTCTTCTTCGGTCGCGACGAGCTGGCCGCACGCCCCGTCGATCTCTTTGCCGCGGGTGTCGCGGAGGGTCGTGGGGATGCCGGCGTCGTTGAGGCGGCGTACGAACTCGCTCTGCACGGGCACCTCGGATGCCGTCCAGATCGAGCCGGGCGTCGGGTTCAGCGGGATCGGGTTCACGTGCACCCAGCCGCGACCGCGGGCGTTGAGCTTCTCGGCCAGCAGGTCGGCGCGCCAAGCGTGGTCGTTCATGTCCTTGATCAGGGCGTATTCGATCGAGACGCGGCGCCCGGTCTTGTCGAAGTAGGCGCGCGCGGCATCGAGGGCCTCGTCGACCTTCCAGCGGGAGTTCACCGGGATGAGCTCGTCGCGCAGGTGGTCGTCGGGGGCGTGGAGCGAGAGGGCGAAGGTCACCGGGATGTCCTCGTCGGCGAGCTTCTTGATCGCGGGGACGAGTCCGACGGTCGACACCGTGATGCCGCGGGCGCTCATGCCCAGGCCGTGCTCCTTGTCGACCATCACGCGCACCGCCTGCATGACGCGCGCGTAGTTGGCGAGCGGCTCGCCCATGCCCATGAACACGATGTTCGACACGCGGTCGAGCGAGTGGTCGTCACGCTTCTTGCCGCCCAGACCGCCGGCGGCGATGAGGGCGTTGGCGCGCACGATCTGCTCGATGATCTCGGCGGCCGACATGTTGCGGGTCAGCCCCGCCTGCCCGGTGGCGCAGAACGGGCAGTTCATGCCGCACCCCGCTTGCGAAGACACGCACAGCGTGATGCGGCCGGGGTAGCGCATGAGCACCGACTCGACGAGGGCGCCGTCGTGCAGCTTCCAGAGGAACTTGATCGTGTCGCCGCGGTCGGTCTCGAGCCGGCGCACCTCGGTGAGCAACAGCGGCAGCATTCCCGCGACGAGCTCTTCGCGACCGGATGCCGGGAGGTCGGTCATGTCGGCGGCATCCGACGTGTAGTGCGTGAAGTAGTGCTTCTCGAGCTGTTTCGCGCGGAAGCCCGGGAGGCCGAGCTCCTTGAGCTTGGCGATGCGCTCGTCATGCGTGAGGTCGGCGAGGTGCACGGGCGGCTTGCCGCGCTTGGGGCTGGCGAACTGCAGCAGCGGACGACCGGTCTCGTCCTTCGCCTGCTGCCAACCTTCGGTCTTGGGGCGCACCTGGCGGATGCCGGTGTCGGCCGGGGCCCCCTCGGGGCGCACCGAGCGGGGCGTCGTCGTGCGCACGGGGGGCTGTTCGGTCATGGTTTCCAGGGTACCGGGCGCATCTGCACCGCGGCTGGGCGCGGTACCGGCTCGCGTGAGGGGTCACGAAGTGTCGCCTCGTGAGGCGGCAGGCGACAGATTCCGACCCCTCACGCGAGCCACGGAGAAGGGCCGGACCCCAGAGGGCACGTGAGGGGCCGGGATGCCGGGCGTCGGGGGAATACACCCGGCGCGGCCCCTCACGCGATCGGGTCAGGCGGCGTCGAGATCCTGCTCGAGCAGCGCCTGAAGTTCGTCGGCGACGCGGTCGGCCTCGGGACCGTCGACCTCGAGGGCCACCTCGTCGCCCGTCTTCACGCCGAGCTGCAGCAGAGCGAGGATGCTGCGGGCGTCGACGGAGGTGTCACCGGCGGCGAGGGTGACGGTGTGCTTCGACGCCGCGGCCGCGCGGGCGAGAGTCGCCGCGGGGCGGGAGTGCAGGCCGGAGGACGAGCCGAAGACGGCGGTGCGCTGTGCCATGGGGACCTTTCGGGGTGTTCAGCTCGACTGGGCGCGAGCGATGTGCAGGGCGAGGTAGCCCACCTCTTCGTCGGAGATGGCCACCTCGTGCTCCTTGAGGACGAACGCGCGGATGCGTTCGGCCGTCGCGACGGCGCGCGGGTGCTTGGCCGTCATGGTCGCGAAGAGCAGGTCTTCGTCCTGACCGGCGAGGCGGTCGCTGAACAACCGCTCCGCGAAGAACTGCAGGTGGGTGAGGAACCGACGGGTGTGGAGGTCGTCGGCATCCAGGGTCACTCCCCCGGAGTGCGTGACGATCGTCGTGATGTCCGACACGAGCCCGACCACCCGCATCGAGTCGACGGCCGGTCGTCCCACCTCGGAGTTGACGAGGTGGAAGGCGATGTTGGCGGCCTCCTCGTCGGGAAGTGACACCCCTGTGCGGTCGCGGAGCAGTCCGAGGGCGCGAAGGCCCACCTCGTATTCGCGCGGGTAGACGGTTCGCACCTCCCACGCCAGGCGATTGGTGACCTGCAGGCCCCGCCGTTGACGCTCCACCGCGAAGTGCAGGTGATCGGTGAGCGTGAGGTAGATGTGCGCGTCGAGTTCGATGCCCGCCTTCTCGGCATCCATCACGATCGCCCTCGTGAGCTCGACGAAGCCTCCGGGGATCTGTGCGAGCAACTCGACGAGGTTCCGTTGATCGGCATCGTCGAGCGCGACGAACACCCGGTCCGTCGATCCGGGGGCGACGGTGTCGCCCGGGCGCGCGGCAAAGCCGATGCCCTTGCCCAACAGCACGCGCTCCACGCCGCGCTCGTCCTCGACGAGCACGACGCTGGAGTTCAGCACCTTCTTGATGATCTGCATGGGTGTCTCCGTCGACCCCGGCGGACGCGCAGCGAGTGCGGTCGTCACGCCAGGTCGGCCCCGTTCGAGGCGATGACCTTCTGGTACCAGAAGAACGAGTCCTTGCGACGCCGTTCGCCGGTGCCGTTTCCGAGGTCGTCCTGATCGACGTGGATGAAACCGTACCTCTTCGAGATCTGCGACGACGAGGCGCTGATGATGTCGATCGGCGCCCAGCTCGTGTAGCCGCGCAGTTCCACGCCCTCGTCGACCGCGCGGATCATCTCCGCGAAGTGAGAACGGAAGTAGTCGATGCGGTACGGGTCGTGGATACGGCCGTCGTCCGTGAGCTCGTCGCGCATGCCCAGGCCGTTCTCCACGATGAACAGCGGCTTGCCGTAGCGGTCGTAGAGGTCGATGAGAGAGATGCGCAGGCCCACCGGGTCGATCTGCCACCCCCACTCGCTGGACGGCAGGAACGGGTTCTTCACGCCGAGCACCGTGTTGCCGGGGGTCCGCTCGGCATCCGGGCGCACCGATTCGGTGAGGGTCATGTAGTACGAGAACGAGATGTAGTCGACCGGGTGCTCGCGCAGCAGCTCGACGTCGCCCTCGGCGAAGGGGATCGTGATGCCCTTGGCCTCGAGCGCCTTCAGCGCCAGCCGCGGGTACGCCCCTCCGGCCTGGACGTCGGTGCACAGATAGAGCAGTCGTTCCTTGGCCTGGGTCGCCGCGACGTCGTCGGGGTGGCAGGTGTTCGGGTAGGTGGTGAGCATCGTGAGCATGCACCCCATCTCCGACTCCGGCCACATCTCGTGCAGCATCTTCGTCACCGACGCGGATGCCACGAACTGGTGGTGCAGCGCCGTGTAACAGGCCTGTTCCAGCGACCCCTCGACGGTCTCGTCGATGATGCCGCCCGAGGTGAACGGGTGACGGATGATGCCGTCGATCTCGTTGAACGACAGCCAGAGGTCGACGAGGTGGCCGAAGCGCTCGAAGCACGTGCGCGAGAACCGCTCGAAGAGGGCGATCGTGCTGCGGTCGACCCACGCGTTGTTCTTCAGGGCGAGCGCGAGCGGCGGGTCGTAGTGCGACAGGGTCACCAGGGGGCGGATGCCGAGACGGCGCATCTCGGTGAAGAGGTCGAGGTAGAACGCGATGCCTTCCTCGTTCGGCTCGAACTCTTCGCCGGTCGGGTACAGCCGCGACCAGGCGATCGACACGCGCAGCACCGAGAAGCCCATCTCGGCGAACAATGCCAGGTCTTCGCGGTAGCGGTGGTAGAAGTCGATGCCGCGGCGCTTGGGGAAGAAGGCGATGTCGTCATCGGCCATCGCGGCGGTGATGGACTCCAGCGTGTGCTGGTGGTGCACCGCGTACTCGCGCGGGTCGACGTTCGGCCGGTACTTCGACACGTCCGAGACCGCGGGACCGCGGCCCCCTTCGTTCCAGGCACCCTCGGCCTGATTGGCGGCGAGTGCGCCGCCCCAGAGGAATCCGTCAGGCAATCCCATTCGCGGTCTCCTTCGCATCGGTCGACAGCAGAGCGGCGCCCCCGGCGACGCGTCCGGTGACGAGGGGGGCGACGTCGTAGGCGTCGCCGTTGAGCACGACGACGGGCGTCGTGATGTCGAGTCCGGCGGCCTCGATCGCCGCGAGGTCTGCGGTCAGCACGTGCTGACCCGCCTCGACGCGGTCGCCCTGGGCGACGTGGGCGGTGAAGGGCGCGCCCTCGAGGCGCACGGTGTCGAGGCCCACGTGCACGAGCACCTCGAGGCCGTCGTCGCCCAGGATGCCGAGCGCGTGGCGCGAGGGCAGCAGGCTCGACACGGTGCCGGTGATGGGGGCCCGCACCTCGCCGTCGGTGGGGCGGATGGCGACGCCGGGTCCGAGGATGCCTCCCGAGAACACCGGGTCGTCGACCTTCTCGAGGGCGATGACCTCACCCGTCATGGGGGCGACGATCTCGCCTGCGGCGCGTGCCGCAACCGGGGTCGACGTGCCCGCCTGCTTCTCGAGCAGACGCACGGTGGCCGAGTCGGAGTCCTTCCAGATCACCAGCGACACGATGAACGAGGTGATCATGGCGACGAGGGCGCCGATGACCGCGTGCAGCAGGTTCCACGGGTTGGCCATGTCGATGAACATCGAGATGGACGCCGCTCCCGGGCTGACGAGAGCGAAGGCCGAGATCGCCGCGATGCCGAGGTACGAACCACCCACGAACGCTCCGATGACGACCGAGATGATCGCGCGGCGGTTCTGCAGCGTCACACCGTAGAGCGCCGGCTCGGTGATGCCGAAGAACGCGGAGATGCCCGACGAGATCGCGGTGCCGCGCAGCGTCTTGTTCTTCGTGCGCACGGCGATCGCGAGGCTCGAGCCCGCCTCGGCGAGGTTGTGGGCGAGCGAGGCGACGAGGTAGAAGCTCTCCTTGCCCGCGGAGGCCATCGTGGCCACCGTGGGCGGGATGAACGCCTTGTGCATGCCGACCGAGACGATGAACGGCAGGGCGGCGGCCATCAGCGCGACGGCGATCCAACCAAGGGTGCCGTACAGCCACAGCATCGCCCCGGTCAGCAGGGTGCCCAGGAAGAAGCCGAGCGGACCGAGCAGGAAGATCGTGGCGGGCGCCACGATGACGAAGCAGATCAACGGCACAAGGAACGTGCTGATGACGCTGGGGCTGATGCGGCGGGCGAAGCGCTCGACGACGGCGAGCAGCAGCACGGCGAGGATCGGGGGGAACACCTGTGCGTTGTACGCGATCGCGGGCACCGTCAGGCCGAACAGCGCGACGCCGCCCTCCTGGGTGAGAAGACCCGCGAAGGTCGGGAACACCAGCAGGCCGACGATGCCGAGCGCGAGCGGGATGTTCACGTCGAGCTTCTTCGCGGCGGTGTAGGTCACCAGCAGCGGGAGGAAGAAGAAGACCGCGTCGGGGATCGCGGTGAGCACCTGATAGGTCTGATCGGTCGTCTGCAGCCAGCCGAGCGCGACGGCGAGGATGAGG
Source organism: Microbacterium sp. 16-032 (assembly GCF_041079455.1). Classification (NCBI taxonomy): domain Bacteria; kingdom Bacillati; phylum Actinomycetota; class Actinomycetes; order Micrococcales; family Microbacteriaceae; genus Microbacterium; species Microbacterium sp. 16-032. The sequence continues at coordinate 232,386 of NZ_JBFYGQ010000001.1, forward strand.
AACGACTTGAAGATTCCCGCGCCGGCGACGGCGGGGATGATCGGGGTGAAGACGCCGACGACGAAGTCCATGAACACCGACCCGGCGCGCTTGAGGGTCAGCTTCGGCGTGGCGGAGTCGACGCGCGCCGCGGCGCGCGTGCCGCTCCCGGTGCGGATCTTCTCGATCTCGCGGAAGTAGTCGTTGACGCCCGAGCCCACGATCACCTGGGTCTGGGTGCCCAGCACTACGCCGATGACGCCGGGCGTGGCCTTGAGGGCGGCCTCATCGGCCTGCGAGTCGTCGGCGAGCGTGAAGCGGAGGCGGGTCGAGCAGTGGTGGAGCGAGGCCACATTGGCCGCTCCGCCGACGTGCTCGAGGATCGCGCGGGCGCTGTCCTGAGTGGTCATCGAAGTCCTTCCTTGGATCGAAGGACACGCGTCGCGACGTCGACTCCGAAGTCGCCCGGGCAACAAAAAAGGACCCGAAGGCGGTGCTCTCGCACTGCGTTCGGATCCTGCCTGCATGACCAGTCACATGTCCGTCGGCGACTCTACACGACGATTCCCGGATGCCGAATCGCGACGTCGAACGCGCGGGCCGGTCGAGTAGCGTGGCGGTGTCGTCGGTTCTCCCGAGACCGGGATCGATGGCCCTCGACGCGGCATCCGCCGTCGATCCCCCGACCTGATCCGCGCCTCGGCGCCGATCGCTGTGGAGTGCACATGACCCGCATCGCCTTCCTCGACGTCGACGGCACGATCCTCGAGCACGGTTCGGTGATCGCCCCCTCGACGGTGACCGCCGTGCGGAAGGCGCGCGAGAACGGCCACCTCGTGTGGCTCTCCACCGGGCGATCGGCGGGCGACATCCACCCCGAGGTGTTGGCGATCGGCTTCGACGGGGCGATCACCAACGGGGGCGCGTACGCGACCCGCGGCGGCGATCCCGACGAGGACGCCCTCATCGTCGAGCAGCCGATGCCCCGCGCCGACGTCGAAGCCCTCGAGCGCTACTTCGAGGCTCACGGCATCCACTACTTCCTCCAGACCCACGGGGGCGTGTACGCGAGCGCCGGCATGGGTCCCGTGATGACCGAGTACCGCCGCGAACGGCACGAGAAGCGCGCCGCCGAGCTCGAAGCCGAGGGCCTGCCGCCCGAGCAACCGCTCTGGCGCGAGCCGCGGCCGGTCTCGGAGGTCGACCGCGACGCCGTCGCGAAGGCCGTGTTCGTCAGCCCGTCGACCGACACCGTCGCGCACGCGGCGGCCGCTCTCGGCGAGGGCTTCCACGTCATCCCGGGCTCGATCCCGCTGCCCGGCGGGTCGAACGGCGAGATCGGTCAGGCCGGCGTCACCAAGGGCTCCGCGATCACGGCGGTGCTCGATCAGTTGGGCCTGTCGGCGACGGATGCCATCGGCATCGGCGACAGCTGGAACGACGTCGAGATGTTCGAGGTCGTCGGCACGCCCGTCGCGATGGGCAACGCCGCGCCGGAGCTGCAGCGTCTCGCCGGCCGGGTGACCACCGCGGTTCTCGACGACGGCGTGCACAACGCGTTCGCGGAGCTGGGGCTGATCTGAGGTCGGGCTCCGCCCCTCAGCCCCGCCCCAGTCCGACAAACGCTGATCCTCCCGAGACACGCGGCGGCACGGCGTGTCTCGGGAGGATCGGCGTTTATCGAGGCGCGAGGGGCGTCGCCGCGGCCCCCGCGCCCCCCGTCAGTCCAGGAAGATATCCGGGTACATCGCCTCGTCGGGGGTGCCCGGCACGGCGGCGTACCCCGAGAAGTCCGTCACGCCCGAAGCTTCCAGCACGTCTTCGACGATGAGCGTCTGCCCGGTGCGCTCGCGCGCGGGCGCGATCAGCACCTCGTAGGCCGCGTCGGCGTAGATCTCGGGCGTGCGTGAGACGGCCATGAGCCGGTCGCCGCCGATGACGTTCTGCACAGCAGCGGTCGCGATCGTCGTGCGCGGCCAGAGCGTATTGGCCGCGATGCCGGCCTCGGCGAACTCGGCCGCGAGCCCGAGGGTGGCCATCGTCATGCCAAACTTCGCGAGGCTGTACCCCGTGTGCGCCCCGAGCCACTTCGGCGTGACGTTCAGCGGCGGCGAGAGCGACAGGATGTGCGGGTTCTCGGCGTCCTTCAGCGGGGGCACCGCAGCGCGCGAGAGCAGGAACGTCCCGCGCACGTTGACGTCCTGCATGAGGTCGTACTTCTTGGTCGCGAGCTCGAGCGAGCCCGAGAGGTCGATGACGCTGGCGTTGTTGACGACGATGTCGATACCGCCGAACTCGCCGACCGTGCGCATCACGGCCTCGGTGATCGAGGCCTCGTCGCGCACGTCGCCCACGATCGGCAGCGCCTGCCCGCCGGCCGCGCGGATCTCGTCCGCCGCCGTGTGCACCGTGCCGGGGAGCTTCGGGTGCGGGGTGTCGGTCTTCGCGAGCATCGCGATGTTCGCGCCGTCGCGGGCCGCGCGCAACGCGATCGCGAGGCCGATGCCGCGACTTCCGCCCGACATGAGGATGGTCTTCCCGGCAAGCGTCACGAGCGTTGTCCTTTCGCGGAGGCGGCGGCGAACGCGGCGACCCGCGCTCGAGCCTCGGGGGTCTCGAAGGCCGCGCCGATCGTGGCGGCCTCGTCGTCGAGGTTCTCGGCGAGCGTGCGCGCGGCGCCCACGCGGACGAGGCGCGTGGCCTGCCCGAACGCGGCGGTCGCCCCCTCGAGCCAGAAGCGCGCGATCTCGTCGACGCGCGTCACCAGATCTGCGGATGCCACGACCTCGGCCACCAGACCCCAGTCCAGGGCCTCCGCGGCGGTGAGCATGCGGTCCTGCAGAAGCAGCTGCAGCGCGCGGCGCTGGCCGATCGCGGCGGGCAGCAGTGTCGAGACGCCCAGGTCGGGGGTGAGTCCGATGTTGGCGTAGCGGCTGACGAAGCGCGCGTTCTCGCTCGCGACGATGTAGTCGGCCGTGAGCATGAGCCCGAGCCCTCCGCCGGCGACGGCGCCCTGCACGGCGGCGACCATCGGCAGGGGGGCCTCGGCGAAGGTGCGGATGCCGTCGTGGATCGCGTGCGCCGTTTCGGTCACGTCGCTTCCCGCGGCACCCGTGGTCGACATCGCCACAACATCGCCGCCCGCGCAGAACGCCGGGCCGTTGGCATCCAGGATCACCGCTCCCACCGCGGAGTCGGAGGTGACCTCGTGGGCGACCTCGCGCCAGCGGCGGGCCATCGGGAAGTCCATCGCGTTCAGCGAGGCGGGCCGGTCGAAGGTGACGCGCGCGAGCCCGTTCTCGATGCGGAGCAGGATGCCGTCGGTCATTTCGGTGCCATTCTGATCGCGCCGTCGAGGCGGATGGTCTCGCCGTTGAGGTAGCCGTTGTCGGCGATCGCGAGCACGAGGCGCGCGTATTCGTCGGGGGCTCCGAGGCGCGAGGGGTAGGGCACCTGCTGGCCGAGCGAGTCCTGTGCCGCCTGCGGGAGTCCTTTGAGCATCGGCGTCTCCATGATCCCGGGGGCGATGGTGACGACGCGGATGCCGTGGCGGGCGAGCTCCCGGGCGATGGGGAGCGTCATGGCGTGCACGCCACCCTTGCTCGCGGAGTACGCGGGTTGGCCGATCTGTCCGTCGAAGGCCGCGACGCTCGCGGTGTTCACGATGACGCCGCGGTCACCGCCGTCGGTGGGGTCGGTCTTCGCGATGACGGCGGAGGTCTGCGCGATGACGTTGTAGGTGCCGATGAGGTTGACGCGGACGACGCGTTCGAAGTCGGCGAGCGCCGAGGGGTTCCCGTCGCGGTCGAGCACCTTGGCGGGCGGCGCGATCCCCGCGCAGTTGACGACGACGCGAAGCGGTCCGGCGGCGGCGGCGAGGGCGGCGGCCGCGGCGATCTGCTCGGCATCCGTCACGTCGGCGGCGGCGAACGATCCGCCGAGTTCTTCGGCGATCGCGGCCCCGTTCGATGTCGGCAGGTCGACGATCGTGACGCGCGCTCCCGCCTCGGTCAGACGGCGCGCGGTGGCGAGTCCGAGGCCCGAGGCACCGCCGGTGACGAGGGCGGATGCTCCTGCGATATCCATGCGTTCTCCTTCGAAGCTGAAACCGAGTACCACAGTAGTCGAGACTCAGGACCGCGCCGAGCCCCACCTCTTCGTCGCCCGCCGCCCCGGCTGCGTGCGGACGGCGGCGGTCGTCGCGCCGTCCACGAGCAGGATCGTCTGCTCGGGCTCCCACCCGTACGCGGCCTGCAGGTGGGCGCCGAGGGCTGAGACCGCGTCGGGGACCGCGGTCTCGGTTCCGCGCGGCACGTCAGCGGCGCCGGGGTCGAGGTCGCGTGCCGCGGAGCGCAGGTCGGCGACGAGGCCTCGCATGCGATCGGGGCCGTAGGCCGCGGATGCCAGGTCCCAGTCCCCCACGACGACCGCCGCTCCCGCGGGACACTGCGCGACCTCCGCCGCGACGCGCGGCCCGAAGCGCACGCGGACGACCGCCGCTCCGATCGCGAGGACCGCGGCCGCACCGAGCACTGTCGCCGGGGCGAACGAGAAGACGAAGCGGAACAGCGTCGAATCCCAGCCGACGACGACGCCCACGATCGCCCGCGACAGCGAATAGACGGCGAAGACGGCGTTCGTCAGCGCGATCACGCGCAACGGACCGAACGGTTCGACGCGCGAATGGCTCGCGACCCACGCGCACGCGCCGCAGGTCGCGGCGACGGCGACGGCCTTCACGGCGAGGGATCCCGGGAGCGGAACCGTGGCGGTCACGACGGCGACCGCCAGCGCGAGGACGAGGATCCCGATCGACGTCCTCCGCGCGGGCCGCCCTTCGAGGGCGCTCAACGCGACGATGAGCAGGGCCGGTGCGAGCACCATGGCCACGTCGCCCAGAACGAGGGTCAGGATGCCGCCGCCCGCGCCGTGGATGAAGTACATCGCGCTGGAGCCCGCGGCCGTCACCCCGGCCACGGCGGCGAAGCGCAGGAACAGGGTCATGGGTCCGGGAGTGCCGATCCGCGGCATGGCGACGAACATCACGGCGCCCGCGACGGCCACACTCACCGCGAGTATTCCGAACGACAATCCCATGGCATCCCCCGAGCTCATTCTGCCGCTGTCCGAACCGATCGACCCCCGCGATCATTCCCTACGGACGCGTCCCGCACGCTCCGGCCTCGCCCCGCACCGTGGTTGCCGCGCGGTGCACCTAGGCTCGATGGGTGCATCTCCCGGACTTCCGCATCGAGAAGGTCGACGTCGACGATCCCCGCGCGGTCGCCCTGCGCGCCGCGCTGGATGCCGATCTCGACGAGCGGTACCGCGACGCCGACGCCGACGACACCCCCGAGGTCGCGGCGAAACGCGGAGAGGCCCTCGCCGTGCACCCCGAGCAGGTCGTCGCGACGCTGCTGGCTCTCGATGCGGACGACACGCCGCTCGGACACGTGATCCTGCGCCGCCTCGGCGAGGAGTGGGAGCTGAAGCGGTTGATCGTCGTCCCCGCGGGCCGTCGACGCGGGATCGGCACGGCGCTCACCGCGACCGTGGTCGACCTCGCCCGGCGCGGAGGTGCGCACCGGGTCATCCTGCAGAGCGGTCGCATGCAGCCCGAGTCGCTGCGGGTCTACGCCGCCGCGGGGTTCACGACGATCCCCGTCTACGAGCCCTACGTCGAGACGATGCCGCGATCGCTCTGCTTCGAGTACGTGTTCTGAGGCGAGCGCGAGCTCTCACCTCCGGTCCACCCCGCCCGGGGGCCCACCCGCGCCGAGCGTTGCGGACCCTCCACGGAGGTCTACGTCCCCACCACCCGGAACGCCCCCGACACCACCGCGGCCCCGAGGGCGACGGCGATGAGCGCGAGCGCGGCGGCCAGGGCCACGGCATCCCGACCCGAGAGAGTCGAGGGGCGCGCCCACGTGCGCTCGATGTCGGAGCCGAACCCCCGCGCCTCCATCGCCGTGGCGAGCTTCGTGCCGCGCCGAACGGCGAACACGAGCAGCACGAACGCCATCGAGAAGAAGCGGCGGAGGGCCCCGCGGTCGCCCAGTCCACGGGCGCGCCGGGCCAGGCTCATCGTGCGCCAGTCGTCGACGAACAGGCCGACCGTCCGGGCTCCGGCCAGAACGCCCAGTACGAAGCGGCTGGGCAGCTTCGCCACCTGTGCGAGGGCGTCGGCGAGCTCGGTGGGGTCGGTGCGGGCGAAGATCAGGATGATCGGCAGGGCCAGGGCGACCACGCGCACCAGCACGGCGAGCGAGAGGGCGATCGAGTCGTCGCTCACCGTCGCGAACAAGAACGTGCCGTACACGGTTCCCCCCGGCCGGGCATAGAGCAGCATGCTCACCGCGGCGACGGGGGCGAAGACGATCACGGGCACGAGGCGCGTGAGGACCGCGGCGAAGGTCAGTCCCGTGAGCGGCACGCACAGCAGTTCGAGCAGCAGCGCCGTCGCGGCGCTCACGGCGTCGATCGAGACGAGCAGGGGGGCCGCCAGCACGATCACCATCGCGACCTTCGTGACGGGGTTCACCCCGTCGAGCCAGGCGGTGCGCGAACGCTCGGTGGTGGCGGCGCTCACGCGGCATCCCCCATTCGGATGCGGTGCTGACCGAGGTGACGCACCACGTCGGCGTCGTGCGTGACGGCGACCACCGTGCGCCCGCGCGCGATCTCGCGCTGGAGCAGGGCGACGAGCTCCCTCCACCCGCGGCGGTCCTGACCGAAGGTCGGCTCGTCGAGCACGATCACCGCGGGAGAGGCCGCGAGCACCGTCGCGACCGACAGGCGCCTCTTCTGTCCCCCCGACAGCGTGAAGGGATTGGCGAGAGCGAGGGATGCCAGATCGAGGCGCTCCAGCAGCTCGTCGACGATGCGGTCGACCTCGGCCGGCGCCATGCGCAGAGCACGGGGGCCGACCGCGAGTTCGTCGCGCAGGGTCGCGGCGAGGAACTGGTGCTCGGGCTCTTGGAAGACCGTCCCGATGCGGGTGAGCAGCTCGGTCGATCGCCAGCGCACCGGGCGACGGACCCCGCGCGCGGCGAGTTCTTCCGCGGCGACGACCTCGCCGGCGAGTTCGGGGAGCAGTCCCGCGAGCGTGAGCGCGAGGGTCGACTTCCCCGCGCCGTTCGGTCCCGTGATCACCGTTCCTGCCGCGCGCGGCAGGGAGACGTCGAGCCCCGAGGCCACGACGGCGCCCTTCTCTCGCCCGATCGACAGGGCGGACGCGCGCAGCACGGCATCGGGCGCCGAGACCGGAGCGAGCACGGGAAGGTCGACCGGGCGACCCGGCACCCACACGCCCGCGGCGGCCAGGGCCTCCCCGTACTCGGCGAACACGCGCTCGGGCGGTCCGTCGGCCAGCACTCCACCACCGGGGGCGAGTACGACGACCCGGGTCATGAGGTCGGCCCACACCGCCGTGCGGTGCTCGATGAGCACGAGGGTCGTGCCCTCGCGCGCCACGACCCCCTCCACGGCGACGCGCACCTCGGCCACTCCCTCGGGGTCGAGGTTGGCCGTGGGTTCGTCGAGCAGCAGGAGTCCCGGTCGCATCGCCAGCACCCCGGCGAGGGCGAGCCGTTGCTTCTGCCCGCCCGACAGTGCCTTGGTGGGGCGGTCGAGGGGAACGGCGAGACCGACGGATGCCACGGCCTCGGCCACCCGCGCGGGGATCTGCGCCGCGGGGACGCCGAGGTTCTCGCACCCGAAGGCGATGTCGTCGCCGACCTTCGACAGCACGATGCCCGCCTCGGGATCCTGCAGCACTAGACCGATGCGGCCCCGCTGCGTCTCGGGCGGGGCGCCGTCGACGAGGATGCGGCCGGTGGTCTCCCCCTCGTCGCTCCCGCCGAGCAGTCCCGCCAGGCCTGCGAGCAGGGTCGACTTGCCGGCCCCCGACGCGCCGAGCAGCAGGACGCGCTCCCCGGGCTCGATGACGAGGTCGACCTCGCGCGTGGCGGGCAGCTTACGACCGGCGTATCGCCAGCCCCAGCCCTCGACGTCGACGCGTGCGGGGCCCGTCATCAGACGTCGCGACGCGCTTCCCGGCCCGCGGCGAAGCGGCTGAGCGCTCCGGTGGCGGCGAGGGCGCGCACGAGCAGCCAGCCGACGAGACCGGCCAGCAGAGCACCCGAGACGGCGAGGGTGCCGAGGTAGATGAGGTTGAACTCGACGGACTTGGCGAGGTTGGGGGTGAGGAAGAGCTCGAGCACCCACGCGCCGACGCCCGCACCCACACCCGCGAGCATCGCGACGGGCAGGGTGAACCGCAGATAGAGGAAGGCGAGGAAGATCAGCTCGGCGCCGAGGCCCTGGGCCAGCCCCGAGAAGATCGTGGTGACGCCCCACACGTTGCCGATCAGCGCCGACACGATCGCCGCGATCAGCTCGACGAGCAGTGCTGCGCCGGGCTTGCGGATGACGAGGCCGCCGATGACGCCGCCGATCAGCCAGATGCCGACGGCGATCCCACCGAGGCCCGGGGTGAGGCCGTCCATCGCGGTGAACCAGAGGCCGCCGACGGTATTCCAGCCCCAGAAGAGCAGGCCGATCGCGACGCCGAGGACGGCGGCGACGACGATGTCGACGACGCGCCACCGGAAACGGTCCGTGGTGGCGACCGAAGAGCGGTTCGCGAGGGCAGACGTGGACGTGTGCATTTCTCTCCTCCCTGCGCCGGCATGATCCGGATCAGGTTCGACGGTCGAAGCGTGGATTCGCTCCCTCTCAGCCCGGCTCACCGGACTCCCGTGGTTGTCGTGAAGAGTATAGGGCGGGGTAGCGTGGGCGGGTGCACGAGCAGACCCCAGCCTCACGGCGTGCGCTGCGTGCACAGGATTCCTCCCCGCGCGCGGCGGCCTCCGGCGACTTCGGACCCGCCCTGTCGACGACGGACGCCCTGGGCCCGGCCCTCTCGGTTCCGGATGCCACGTCCCCGGCTGTCCGCTCCGAGCCGGCGGCCCATGACGCATCCACTCCCGCGGCGAATGACCTCGCGGCGAACGGCTCTCTCACGGGCGGGGCACCTGCCGCGGCGACCGAGCCCGCGGCATCCGACTCCCCCTCCGGGGATGCGCCCGCGGTAACGGCTTCGGCATCGGGCTCCGGCCGCGCATCCGCCGCGGCGACCGAGCCCGCGGCATCCGACTCCCCCTCCCGAGACGCCCCCGCCGTGACGGGCGAGCCATCTGTTCCCGCCACTCCTCTTCCGGTCGCGCTCGGCGCGCTGCTGTGGGTCGATCCCGACGATGCGAGCGCTCTGCGCCCGGCCCCCGCTTTCGTCGTCTCGGGTGCCACGTCCCGCTCCGCGGACCTGCTCGCCGGCGCCCGCCGGCCGATCCTTCGCCCCGGCACGGTCATTCCCACGCTTCTCTTCGTGCTGATCATCGCCGCGTACGCCGCGACGACGCTGCTGTGGCCGTTGAACGCCGTCATGCCGACGACCCGCCCCGTGGCCGTGCAGCCGATCGCCGCCGCGGCGGCCGTTCCGGCGTGGCCCGCCGAGGGCGAAGCGGCGATCGCGATCGACGGCGTCCCCGACACCCTGTCGTCGTCGGCCAGCGCTCCCGAGTCGATCGCGAGCATCACCAAGATCGTCACGGCGCTCGTCGTTCTCGACCGGCTGCCCCTCGCCCCGGGAGAACAGGGCGAGAGCTACAGCTTCACGCAGGCCGACAGCGCCGATTACTGGCAGTACCGGGCCCGGGGCGAATCCTCGCTCGACGTTCCCGCCGGCGGCAGCCTCACCCAACTGCAGATGCTGCAGGGCATGCTCATCGCCTCCGCCAACAACTACGCGCAGCGTCTGTCGACGGATCTCTTCGGAACGGATGCCGAATTCTCGGCCGCCGCGACCCAGTACCTCGCCGAGCGGGGCATCGAGGGCATCACGATCGTCAACCCCACCGGGATCGAAGCCGGCAACACCGCGACTCCCTCCGCCCTCATCGCCCTCGCCGAGCGGGCGCTCGCCAATCCCGTGATCGCCGAGATCGTGCGTACCCCCGAGCTGACCCTGCCCGGGGCCGGCACGTTCAAGAACGGCAACGCTCTGCTGGCCGACCCCGGAGTGGTCGGGGTGAAGACGGGCACGCTCGACGCCTGGAACCTGCTCACCGCGAAAGACATCACCGTCGGCACCGCCACCGTGCGCGCCTACGCCGCCGTGCTCGGTCAGCCCGGGCCCGACAGCCGCAACCAGGCCGCGCGCGACCTCTTCGCCCGCATCGAGCAGGAACTGCAGCCCAAGCCCTCGGTGCCCGCCGGGACGCTGGTCGGCAAGGCAGAGACGCTGTGGGGTCCCGACATCGATCTCGTGACCGCGTCCGATGCCACGGTCGTGCTGTGGAACGGCGGCGCGGCGCAGACCTCGACGTCCTTCAGCCTCGGCGACACCACCGCGGCGGGCTCGACCGTCGGGACGCTGACCGCGACCGGTCCCGTCGACGCCGACACGGTGGATGTGAAGCTCACCGGCGAGATCGACCCGCCGAGCCCGTGGTGGCGCCTCACCCACCCTCTCGACCTCTTCGGCCTGAACGACTGAGCGATGGATCTCTCCGTGGATGCCACTTCGTCGGTGCCGCCGTTCGAGCAGGTGCGGACGCAGGTCATCGCGCAGATCGACGCCGGCGAGCTCGTCGCGGGGACGCGGCTGCCGCCCGTTCGGGCTCTGGCGGCGGAGCTCGGTCTCGCCGCGAACACCGTCGCGCGCGCCTACAAGGAACTCGAGGAGGCGGGCTACGTCGAGACGCGCGGCCGTGCCGGCACGTTCGTGAAGGGGGCCGACGCGGCCTCCGCTCGCGCCGCGGGTGCGGCGCGCACGTACGTCGAGGCTGTGCGCCGCCTTGGTGTCTCAGCCGACGATGCGGTCGAGTTCGTGCGGGCGGCGCTGCGCGATCGGTGAGCGCTGCGGCTCGCCCGTGTTCCGCAGGTGGGTGGGGGGGCAGAGTCGCCGGCGGCTTCCGTGCGAGGTGGCTGAGCCCGTCGATGCCGCGGGCAGCTCCCGCCGCGCGGTGGCTCAGCCCGTCGAAGCCACCGGTCAGGCGGGACGTCACTCCCCTCTGCGCGCAACATGGCTGAGACGTTCGAAGCCACCGGTCACGACTGCTCCTGCCCCGTCGTTCTTCACGCCCAAACGGTCCCCGTGGGACCCTCCTTCCTCCTCAGGCCTACTCCGCGATTAGTTATCACCACCTGGGTTTTTATCCGCTCCGCAATGTCGAAGGTCGCCGCTAGCATGCACACATGCACGATGGCTCCTCCCCGACGAACCCCACCGACGGACCCCGCGTCCTGTCGGCGCTCGTCGACGAGGTCCACCGCGCCAGCACGGCTCTCGCTGCAGCCGACGCTGCCCGCACCCGCGCCCTCGCCGAGGCCGGCCACCTCGCCCTCGACGTCATGGCGGGACAGTGCGCGTCCTCCCGCGCCGCCGAGCTCGCCCTGCGCGAGGTGGCATCCGAGATCGCCGCGGCCGAGAACCTCTCCGACCGCACCGTGCAGACCCAGATCACCCGGGCGATGACCCTCGTCGACGACTACCCCGACACGTTGTCGGCGTGGGAGGCCGGTGCTCTGACCCGCACCCACGTGAACACCATCCTCGATGTCGGCTCACCCCTCCCCGTCGAGGTGCGGGAACAGTTCGACGCCCTCGCGGTGAGCACCGCAGAAGGCCTCAGCCCCGGGCGCCTCCGCTCACGCCTCGCGGCCCTCGCCGAACGCCTGCACCCCACCACCCTCACCGAGCGCCACCACCGCGGCCGCGACACCCGATGCGTGAGAATCGTGACCGGCCCCGACGGAATGTCGGACCTCGTCGCCACACTCCCCACCGTCCTCGCCGTCGGAATCCACGACCGCCTCACCCTTCAAGCCAGAGCCCTCATCGACGCCCGCCTCGACGACCCCCAGGCGGCCAGCGACGAACGCACCACGTCGCAGCTCCGCGCCGACATCCTCACCGACCTGCTCCTCACCGCAGCCCCCGAAGCCGACCCCACCCGCACCGACGACGGCCCCGGCACCCTCGGAGCCATCCGCGCCCGCGTCCAGGTCGTCGTCCCGGCCCTCACGATCCTCGACCCCACCGCCGAGCATCACGACCCCGCCGACCTCATCGGGCACGGCCCCCTCGACGCCGCCACCGCCCGCAGCCTCGCCGAAGCCACCACCCTCCCCTGGGACCGCGTCATCACCCACCCCGTCACCGGTGCCGTCCTCCACACCGACACCTACCACCGCACCACCGCCATCGACCGCCACCTCCGCGCTCGCGACCGCCGTTGCCGTTGGCCCGGGTGCACCGTCCCCGCCATCCGCTGCGAAGTCGACCACACCCGCGACCACGCCCTCGGCGGCCCCACCCACGTCGCGAACCTCGCCCACCTCTGCCAACGCCACCACACCCAGAAGCAGTTCACCCGCTGGAGCGTGAAACAACTCCCCGGCGGAATCCTCCAATGGACCAGCCCCACCGGCCGCACCTACACCGACGAACCCCTCCCCTACTCCCCCGCCGTCCGCTTCCTTCCCGACGATCCACCCCCACCCGACCCCGACGACGACGGCACACCCCCACCGTTCTAACCCGCGTGACTTGTTACCCGGGATGCTTTCTGCGTGGGCCTGGGCGCTTCACGCTGGGCTCGTTCGGCGGGGTCTCGTGGCAGGACCGCAGGTGTGGCGAGGCTCGTCACTAGGTGTCCACGCGCACGAGCCGCTCCGCTTGTCGACCCGCACGGAGCAGGGGGAACATCCGATCGCGTACAGGGCGGCCGACCGGCGTCTACGAGAGCGTCGGCCGTGCCCTCTACGCTCAGCTCCGTGCCTCTCGCCTTGGTAACCTGAGCAGCTCGACCGAACAGCATCGCGGCGGGCATCGTGCCCCGGCTCAGAAGTGACGGCTGGGAGGTCGTGACGAGCGACCTCTCCGATGGTGACTATCCCTGCGACCTCGCAGACGTCTCGGGCCCCACGAAGCTCGTCGAACGCGTCTCGACCGATCGCGGGCCGATCCAGGCTCTCGTCCTGAGCCACGCTCACGACATCGAGTCCGGCATCATCGACACCACCGCGGAAAGCTTCGATCGCCATATCGCCGTGAACGCCCGCGCGTCCCTCCTGCTGATCGCCGCGTTCGCCCGGCAGGTCGCTGACACGGGTGGCGCGATCGTCGCCTTCACATGCGATCACACCACTGGTAATTTTCCGTACGGCGCCTCGAAGGGAGCTCTCGACCGCATCGTCATCTCGGCCGCACGCGAGCTCGGTTCGCGCCGCATCTCCGCCAACGTCGCGAATCCGGGTCCGATAGACACCGGCTGGATGGATGACACCACCCGTGACGGGTTAGCCCCACACCATCCCCTGGCTCGGCTCGGGACACCCCGCGACATCGCGGCCATCACCGCTTTCCTGCTGTCCGACGAGGGCCGCTGGATCAGCGGTCAGCTGCTGCACGCCGACGGTGGGTTCTCCGCGCGGTACTGATCGCGCCCGGGAGGAGGGCCGACTGCTGTGGATAACTGGTTTGCTCAACTCGGCAGATGCGCCATCATTGACTCGCAAGCGAAACCGGGGGGCAACGCTCACAGCGACGGTCAGGATCCCCGTTCGTGCCGCGCGAAGGGAACCTGGACATGGTCGGAATGATCCGCGTCGAAGACGGAGTGGGCGACTACCACGTCTCGCGCATCCGCCGAGCGAGCGACGAACTGCCCGACGACGCCGTGATCACCGTCGTCCACGGCAATCGCGAAGAGGACGCTCCCGAGGCGTACATGAAGAAGCTCGAAGGTGTCGCCGCCGAGATCGCCGGGCGTATCCAGGAGGTGCGCAACTTCACCGCTCGCAATGCCGACGCGCTTGCCGACGCCGTGCGGCTGCTGCTGGAAAGAAATCAGATGAGCGCCGACGAGGCCCGTCGCATGACGACTCTGATCGACGAGGTCGGCACCCCGACATCAACCTCGGCGGTTTCGCCCTCGACCCCGGCCGCCACCACTCCGACCGAGTCCGATACTGCAGCGTCGCGATCCGGGTTCGGCCAATGAGATTTCGGCGGCTTCGGAACCGGCTCGCCGCCTCGGCCCTGGCGGTGCTTCTCGTTGCCAGCGGCAGCGCCTCAGCTTCCGCGGCCGATGAGCCCAGTTCGTGGTGGTACGACGCCTATGGCATCGGCGCCATCCATGCTGAGGGGTGGACCGGAAAAGGCGTGAAGATCGCCGTGATCGACGGAAACATCAATCCGGATCTTCCCTCATTCTCAGGACGGAACCTCACGGTCGATGCGCGGTCACTGTGTGCCGAGTATCCACTGCCCACCACCACAGAGGTGACAGGTGACTCCGTGCATGGAACGACTCTCGTGGCGCACATCATCGGTACAGGGGACGGTCCCGGGGCCATTAAGGGGATAGCGCCTGACGCGGACGTTACGTTCTACAGCTATGGCACGAGAGAGGGCGAAGCCTGTACTGCATCGGAGTTCGCCGACACTCTCAGCTCCGGCGCTCTGGCAATCCAACGTGCGGTCGATGGGGGCGCTCAGATTGTCACCACCTCTGTGCTCGATTCCCCGCGCTCAGGCGATGCGGACGTCGTCGCGAACGCCATCGCGAAGGGGGTCATCCTCATCTCGGCGACTTCTAACCCGACCACCCCCAAAGGGAAGGGTCTTGACGGCTTCCGTGGTGTGCTGAATATATCCGCGGTTGATCAGGCTGGGGCACTTCAGAAGACCGCCGATGGAAGTCCGTTTGCGCTGGCATGGACGACACTCGTCGCCCCGGGCGTGGATCTCCCCACGATTGGGAGAGTGGGCGGTTCCTGGACTCAATCGGTTGCAGCTTCCGGCTCGTCATTCGCAGCGCCACTTGTCGCGGGCATGATGGCGCTGACTAAACAGAAGTACGCAGACGCCACGGGCAATCAACTCTTGCAGAGTGCGATCCACAACACCGGCAAGGACGACCACGAGCTGATCTACGATTCTGCGAGCGGATTCGGGTACGGCCTTGCCTGGCCAGCACACCTCCTCCGCGAGAGCCCCTCGCAGTACCCGAACGAGAATCCGTTACTTTCACGGGGGGACCCGCAACCGACAGACGCCGATATCGAGGCCGCTGCTCAACGTGGGTTCACCTATCCGCCGGCCGTTCAAGCCGACTCCCCTCAGGGCCCGGCCGCCCCCCGATCCGGGGATGACTCGCCGCAGAACGCGTCGACCGCCATGAGCTGGCTCCTGCCGATCGCCGTCGCCGCTCTCGCTGTCGCCGTTCTCGCCGGGGCGGTCATCACCCTGGTTGTGGTTACGAGAACGAGAAGAAACCGAACAGGAGCAGCGCGATGACCGGTCCTTATGAGCAGGGTCTCATCAACATCGCCGACGGCGGTGCCCCCTTCGACGTCCCTATTGTGCGAAACCTGGTTGCCAAGCTGGTCGAACTTCGTGATGTCGTCGGCGCGGCCGCGCAGCAGCCGGGTATCGAGGGCGATTCTGCTGACGCAGCCTCCGCGAAGTTCCTCGCCGCGAGAAACACGATCGGAGAGCAGATCGTTTATCTCGAGAAGACGCTGCAGACCGCCCTCGAAACCGCCAACGGCGTTCGAGATGATGCGCGTGAACGGCTTGCCAATCTTCCCGCAGGCCAGCTGACCTCGGGACAGGAGTCTTTAGTTCGAACCGCTGCTGTGGGTACGACGCTCATTTTCGGGCCGCTGGCTTTGCTGGCAGGTGAAGGGGCTGTGCAGGCGTTCAACGGACAACTTAGTCAGCAGCGCGAGGCTCAGGCGAAGCGGGATTTTGAATCCGTCAGCGGCACGCTGCAGGGTTTGAACCCGCCCTCACCCCCGCCGGCCGAGTTCCAGGTGACCAAGCCGAAACGCTTCGTTGAAGAGGAGACTCCCACCACTACCGGGGGATACCCCTCCGGGGGCGGGCCTCGTCCCGGCACTAGGCCGACGGGATCGACGAACGATTCCCCCACCTTTGTTCCCCGCGGATACGACCCGGCGGACCCCGTCCAGACCACGCCGACGCCGGAACACCTGATTCCCCGTCCCGACACCCCGCGTGGCCCCGGCATCGACCTCGGACAGGTTCCCCCGCACTACACCCCGCCGACGCCGGACGGCTCGATCTCGGGTATCGGCATCCTCCCCGGACATGTCTCCGGCCCCGGCTTGATCGGGGGCCCCTTCCCCGGCGGGATCTCCGGGGGCGGGGCGGGCCTCGGCTCGGGCCTCTCGGCCGGACTGATCGCGGGGGGCGGTGGCGCAGCGGCCCTCAGCCGATTGAGCTCGGGGGCGGGTTCGAGCACCACGGCCGGCGGACGCCCCATTAGCGGGAGCGGAGGACTCCTCGGCAAGAGCGGAGCCTCGGCCACCGGCACCGGGCTCGGCGGACGCTCGGGCACCGGCTCCCTGGGCGGCGGCGCAGGCGGCACGGGCGCATCCGGAACCGGCGCGAACGCCGCCGCGGCCGGAAGCCGTGGAGCCGGGACGTCGGCCACCACCGGTGGAGCCGGGGGCAGCACGGCGGGCGGGGGCGCCGCCGGCAGCCGGGGCGCCGGAGGTATGGGCTCGGGCTCACGCTCCGATCGCCGCGACGAGCGACGTGGCCTCGGCGGCCCCATCGCCCCTCGCCTCGAAGACGACGAAGAGACCGGTCCCCGTTCCGAGAACGCCGCCGCGGGCTCGCGCGACGACTGAGTCGCGGCATCCGGAGCGCGGCATCCGGAAGCCGACGACCTGCTAGCGTGCCAGACAGTGACACGGGGTGCCCGCAAGGGCTGAGAACACACCCGTCGAACCTGATCTAGTTCGTACTAGCGAAGGGATGTCGCGAATGGTCGTTCGCACGTCGTCGTCTCCGTCCACCCTTACACCCAGCACCGCCGCAGCAGCCCTCGACGCTCTGCGCGAGGCCGCCCCGCTGACGCAGTGCATCACGAACGCGGTGGTGACGAACTTCACCGCCAACGCACTGCTCGCCCTCGGCGCGGCACCCGCAATGTGCGACATCCCCGGAGAGGCCGGGATGTTCGCCGGCATCTCGAGCGGGGTGCTCGTCAACCTCGGCACCCCCACGAGCGAGCAGAGGGATGCCGCCCGCGAGGCCGTCACCGCGGGAACCCCCTGGGTCCTCGACCCCGTCGCCGTCGGCGCCCTGCCCGTGCGCACCGCCCTCGCACACGAGCTCCTCGAACACCGACCGGCGATCATCCGCGGGAACGCGTCCGAGATCCTCGCCCTCGGGGGAGCCGGCGCCGGCGGCCGCGGGGTCGACGCCACCGACTCCGCCGAAGACGCCCTCGACGCCGCACGCTCCCTCGCGATCCGCACCGGCGGCACCGTCGCCGTCTCGGGAGAGACCGACCTCATCGTGGATGCCACCCGCACGGCGCGCGTGACCGGCGGCAGCGCCCTGCTGACCAAGGTCACCGGCGGCGGCTGCGCGCTCGGGGCCGCGATGGCGAGCCTTCTCGCCGTCGCCCCCGCGTTCGATGCGGCGAGCGCCGCCAGCGCGATCTGGGCCGTGGCGTCGGAGCGGGCGGCATCCCGAACAGGAGGGCCGGGGTCGTTCGCGGTGGCGTTCCTCGACGAACTGGCCGCGATCCAGCCCGCCGACCTCGACGGACGCGTCCGCGTCGACACCGAGGTCGCACGATGACCGCCGACCTGTCCCTGCACCTCGTCACCGATCACCGCGTGCCGTTCGCGCGCCTGCGCGACCTCGTCGACGAGGCCGTCACCGCGGGCGTGAGCGTGGTGCAACTGCGCGACAAGGTCGCGAGCGGCGCAGAACTGTTCGCCCGCACCCTCGACCTCGCCGACGTCATCGCGGGACGCTGCACGTTCGTCGTCGACGATCGCCTCGACATCGTCCTCGCCGCGCGCGAACGCCTGGGCACAACGGTCGGTCCCACCGGAGACCGCGCTCGCGTCGACGGCGTCCATCTCGGCCAGAGCGACCTGCCCGTCGACGCGGCGCGCGCACTGCTCGGACCCGACGCCCTCATCGGATGGACGGCGAACACCCCGGCGCACCTCACCGCGGCGGAGTCGCTGCCCGCGGGCACGGTCGACTACCTCGGCGTCGGCGTCATCCGCGCGACCTCGACGAAACCCGACCACCCGCGACCGCTCGGCATCGACGGGTTCGGCGAGCTCGCGGCATCCGCTCCCCTCCCGTGCGTCGCGATCGGGGGGATCGGCCTCGACGACGTCACCGCCCTCCGCCGCGCCGGTGCCGCGGGAGTCGCCGTCGTCTCTCTCGTGAGCGGGGCCGACGACCCGGGCCAGGTCGTCCGACACCTGCGCGCGGAGTGGAAGGACGGAGCGTGATCCCCCGCGTCCTCAGCATCGCCGGCACCGATCCGACCGGCGGGGCGGGCATCCAGGCCGACCTGAAGTCGATCGCCGCGTTCGGCGGCTACGGAATGGCCGCCGTCACGGCCCTGGTCGCCCAGAACACCCGCGGGGTCCGCAGCGTACACGTACCGCCGACGGCCTTCCTCGAGGAGCAGCTGCGCGCGGTCAGTGACGACGTCGACATCGACGCGGTGAAGATCGGCATGCTCGGCTCGACCGACGTCATCGCCACCGTCGACCAGTGGCTCACCGCCACGCGACCGCCGATCGTCGTCCTCGACCCCGTCATGGTCGCCACCAGCGGTGACCGCCTTCTCGAGGCGGACGCCGAAGACGCCGTGCGCGCACTCTGCCGCCGCGCCGACCTCGTCACCCCCAACCTCCCCGAACTCGCGGTACTGGTGCGCGAACCCGTCGCCACGACATGGGATGCCGCGGTCGCCCAGGCCGAACAGCTCGCCGCAACGGCCGACACCGCGGTCCTCCTCAAGGGCGGACACCTGGACGGCCGACAGTGCCCGGATGCCATCGTCGACGCCACCGGTGTGCACGAGGTTCCGGGCCGCCGCGTCGACACCCCGCACACCCACGGCACCGGCTGCTCGCTGTCGTCGGCCATGGCGACCCTCGCCGCGCACGGCCTGCCCTGGCCCGATGCCCTCACCCGCGCGAAGCGCTGGCTCACCGGAGCCCTGGAGCACGCCGACGCCCTGCGCGTCGGCCGCGGCAACGGCCCGATCGACCACCTGCACGAGCTGCGCCCGCACATCGACCTCGGCCGATCGTGGAGCAGCGAGCGGTGGGATGCCACCGCCTCCATCCGCGCAGAGGTCGACGCGTGCGGGTTCGTGCGGGGGCTGGCATCCGGAGATCTCGACCGTGACGCCTTCGCCTGGTACCTCGGCCAGGATCTGCTCTACCTGCGCGAGTACGCCCGCGTGCTCGCACGCGCCGCCGCCCTGGCCCCCACGGCCGAGGAACAGCGGTTCTGGGCCGCGGGCTCGGTGGCCTGCCTCGCCGAGGAGGCGACGTTGCATCAGTCGCACGTCGACCCGACGGCCCTCGAATCCGCCCCGACGACCTGGGCGTACGCCGACCACCTGCACGCCGCCGCAGCCGGCGGGTCGTACGCGGTCCTGGTCGCGGCGATCCTGCCGTGCTACGTGCTCTACACCGACATCGGGGCCCGCTGGAGAGGCACCTTCGGCCCCACCCACCCCTACGCCGACTGGCTCACGGCCTACGGCGACGAGACGTTCGCCGCATCGTCTGCCGCGGCCGAGAGGATCGCGGATGCCGCCGCGCGAACGGCATCCCCCGCCACCCGCCGTGAGATGGCGACGGCGTACGACCGATCCATGGCGCTGGAGCTGGCGTTCTTCGACGCGCCCCTGAATCGCGGGTGAGGTGCCGGGGGTCTCGCGCACGAGACGTGATCCCCGGCACCTCAGGTGACGTCGGCCGAGAGGCTCAGCCGCTCTTGCGACGGAACTCCCGCTTGGTGACCGCTCCGTGCGTTCCCTGCACGGCGGAGTGGCCGTCGAGGTGCGCCTGACCCGAACGGTGCTGACCGTTCTTCTTCTCGAGCGCTTCCTTGAACTTGCGCTTCATGTCGTCGGATGCCGAGGCACCCGCGGTCTCGTCGGTACTCATGCCTCCACCCTAGGCATGTCCGCGGCGGGTGTCGCGGGTCAGACGTGCCGCACGCGCTGCTGCAGACGCGTGCGGATGTCGAACAGCTCGGTGCCGCCGACCTCGCGCCCCCCGGTGATCCCTCTGCGCAACAGGGTCGTGAGCGCACTGCGCGTGACCAGCGCCACGGGCGTCCCCCGCACTTTGCCGAGCTCGGTGATCGCGTCGAGCACCGCGTCGTCGGGCAGCACGACCATCGCCCCGCTGAAGCGGACACCGGCCGCGCGCGCGATCACGCGAGCGCGCGACACGAGCTCGGTCACGGGGGATCCGATCACGTTGGGGCCGGTGATCTCGCCACGGCGCACCCCCACGGGACCGCCGAAGTCCTCGCTCAGCAGGGCGTAGAGGCCGCTCGGACCGAGGACGAGGTGGTCGAGCTTCTGCTCCGGGTCGCGTCCGTCGCGATCGGCGAACACGTCGTGCCAGACGGTGTAGCCCATGCCCAACTCCGCGACGAGCCGGGCGGTCTCTTCCTCGGCGAGCGCGTCGGCGAGGATGTGGCGGATCTCGGGCGGGGCCGACCGCACGAGAGCGGGGTCGTAGGGGTCGGCGATGTCGACGCCGCGCCCCACCCACTCGCGGATGAGGCCGAGATACCGCTCGCGACGCCACCCGCCGGGCTGTCCGTGCGATCGTGCGCGCGGCCGCGTGTCGGCCGGACGGGAGGGAGCGGATGCCGGCACCCCACCGCCCCATTCGCCGGGAGCCGTCCCGCGACCCCGGTCGTAGGCGCTGCGCGCCTCGGGTGTGCCCACGAGTTCCCAAGCACGCTGGACCTGGACGAACAGGGCGGCGTCGCCTCCGGTGTCGGGATGGGTCTCGCGCAGACGCACGCGATAGGCGCGGCGCAGACCCTCGTCATCGATGTCGGCCGCGACCCGGAGCACCTCGTATGCCGAGGACGACATGGGACTGTCGAACACGTGCGTTCATCCGTTCTGCCGCGAGGACGCGGCGCCTCTCAGGCTAACCCGCTGCGGCTGAGTGCGGCCCGGACGGTCGGGTCGCAGACGTGGGAGCGCGATCACATCTCGCGGACGCGACGGCGCTGTCACCAGAGCGCGGGCTCCGGCGCATACGCGAAGGCTTCGGCGACGCGCTCGGCAGGGAGGTCCTCGAGGCGCGCAGGCGACCACGACGGCGACCGGTCCTTGTCGACCACCTGGGCGCGGATCCCCTCGACCAGGTCGGGTTGCGTGAACGCGAACCACATGACCAGGCCGTATTCCTGGGCGAGAGCGGCGCGCAGCGAGGGCAGCTCGCGAGCGCGACGCACCGCCTCGAGCGTCACGGCGAGCGCGGTCGGCGCCGACGACGCCAGCAGCTCGGCGGTCTCGCGCGCTTCGAGCTCGGGTCTCGCACGCAGACGGTCCACGATGCCGGACACGTCCTCGGCCGCGAAAGCGTCATCGACCCACTCCCGCGCGTCCTCGAGTCGCGACCGCTCCGGGGTCTCGTCGAACAGCAGCACCAGCTCGGTGGGACTCGACGGGTCGGCGCGGTTCTCGAGCGCCTCGTACAGCGCCTCGAGGTGCGCGGTCGGCACCATGTGGTCGGCGAAGCCGGCGTACACCGCGTCCGCGGCATCCATCGTCCCTCCCGTGAGGGCGAGGTATTCGCCGAGACGGCCGGGGGCCCGCCCCAACAGCCACGATCCGCCCACGTCGGGGGTGAAGCCGATGCGGGTCTCGGGCATGGCGAGCTTCGACCGCTCCGTCACGATGCGGATGGCCGCGTGACCGGCCAAGCCGATCCCTCCGCCCATGCAGACGCCGTCGGCGATCGCGATGACGGGCTTGCGCGAGATCGCGATGCGGTGATCGAGCGCGTACTCCTCGCGGAAGAAGGCGTGCACCTCGTCGACCCGACCCGCCGTGACCATCTCGTGCAGCGCCCGCACGTCGCCACCGGCGCAGAAACCGCGCTCCCCCGCCCCGTCGAGGAGCACCACGTCGACGTCGGTGTCGCGCTCCCAGCGATCGAGCGTCACGTGGAGGGCGCGGATCATCTCGAGGTCGAGGGCGTTGATGGCCCGCGGGCGATTCAGCGTCAGATGACCGAGGCCGCCACGGCCTCCGACCAGGACGCTGTCTGCGGCGGTGTCGCCGGCGCTGACGTCTTCGGTTCGCTGTGCGTGCACGGTGCCACGTTACACAGGCGGTTCGCCGCGCCCTCGGCTGTGGATAACTGTGTTTTCGCCCTCGGATCGGGGAAGATGGGAAGAACGCACGCAGAACGAAAGGTGCCGTATGCCCGACGGACAGGTGCTGGAGCTCGCCGGGCTCACCAAACGCTTCGGCTCGATCTCCGCCGTCGACGATCTCTCGGCCCGGATCGAACCCGGACAGGTCACCGGCTTCCTCGGTCCCAACGGCGCCGGCAAGACCACCTCGCTGCGCATGCTGCTGGGCCTCGTCCGCCCCACGTCGGGCACAGCGACGATCGGCGGCAAGCACTTCAGCGAGCTCACCTCGCCGCTGCAGACGGTGGGCGCAGCCCTCGAGGCCTCGAGCTTCCACCCCGGGCGCTCGGCGGCGAACCACCTCAAGGTCTACGCGCGCGCGGCGGGCCTGCAGACCTCCCGCGTCGACGAGGTCCTCGGCCTGGTCGGGCTCGCCGATGTCGCCGGTCGACGGGTCGGCGGCTTCTCGCTCGGCATGCGCCAGCGTCTCGGACTCGCCACGGCGCTCCTCGGCGACCCGGGTGTCGTCGTGCTCGACGAGCCCTCGAACGGCCTCGATCCCGAGGGCATCCGGTGGATGCGCTCGCTCCTGCGGCACCTCGCCGAAGAGGGTCGCACGGTCCTCATCTCGTCGCACCTCCTCGCCGAGGTGCAGCAGACGGTCGACGCGCTGCTGATCATCTCGCGCGGCCGCCTGGTGTTCCAAGGCGGCATCGAAGACCTCGCCGACCCCGACGAATACGCCACCGTGGTCGACTCGCCCGATCGCGCGGGTCTGTCGCGCGTGCTCGACGAGCGCGGCATCGAGTACCAGCTGCTCCGTAACGGCTTCACGATCCGTCACCACGATCCCGTCGAGATCGGCGGCCTCGCCGCGGGTGCGGGGATCGCCCTGTCGAACCTGCAGAGCAAGGGCGCGAGCCTCGAGGACATCTTCCTCGAACTGGTCAGCGGGGTGCGCGTGCACGAGAGCGCGGGTGCGGCCGCCCCGTCCGAGCCCGCCCCGGATGCCGAGACCCCGCCGTCCACCACGAACCTCGACGCCTTCCCCGCTCCCACCGGCGCACCGGCCCCCGCGGTGAGCCACGATGCGCTCTCCTCCGACGCACCCGGTCCCGACGAAGCGCGGCCCTCGACCGCCCTCGTCGCGGTCATGACTCCGCCGCGCACGGTGCGCACCGCGCCCGAGGCCCCCGAGGCGGGTCCGCGGCAGTCGTACGCCGTCGCGTCGACCGGGGTGATCGACATCGTCTCGCCCGCCGGCCGTGACGACCGGGCCGCGGACCGACCCGCCGATCAGCCCCTCGACCAGGAGGTGCCGCGATGAGTCTCGTCGCCGCCACGCGCTCGGAGTACACCAAGCAGTTCACCACCGTCGGCTGGTGGGTGCTCGCGATCGTCCTGGTCGCCTACGTCGGCTTCACCGCCGCCGCCCTCGCGTTCGTGTTCGGCGGCGTCGCCTCCGGCGAGCTGACCGGAGCGAACGGCCCCGCGATGTCGAGCGAGGGTGTTCCGGCCCTCGTCTACAGCTCCGCCACGGCGGTCGGCTACGTCTTCCCGTTGCTCATCGGTACCCTCATGGTCACCACCGAGTTCCGTCACAAGACGCTGACGCCGACCTTCCTCTCGACCCCCCGTCGCGGTGTCGTCCTCGTGGGCAAGTTCATCGTCGGCATCGTGGTCGGCCTGCTCTACGGCATCCTGGGCTCGATCGCCGCGGTCGCCGCCGGGGCGGGCGTGCTGAGCATCTTCGGCATCGACTCTGAGCTCGGGCAATCCGACACCTGGGTCCTCATCGGACGCATGCTGCTCGCCTTCGCCCTGTGGGCCCTCGTCGGCATCGGCGTCGGAACGGTCGTCCGCAACCAGGTCGCTGCGATCGTCATCGTGCTCGCCGTCACGCTGTTCATCGAACCGATCGTCCGCACCATCGGCGGCCTCGTCGAGGGGTTCGGCGACGTGGTCAAGTGGTTCCCGAGCACCGCGAGCGACGCGCTGGTGGGGCAGACGATCTTCGGCACCATGGGCACCGGGAACAACAGTGCGCTCGAGTGGTGGGCGGGCGGACTCGTGCTGCTCGGCTACGCCGTCGTCTTCCTCGTCATCGGCCTCTTCACCACCTGGCGTCGCGACATCGACTGAGCGCGTCCGCTGCGCGCGGCGTCCGTGCATTTGGTCGCCCCGCCCGGGTCGGTGAGAATCAACCGTGCTCGATGGACCGGTGATCGCCGAGTGGCTCCCCGTCTCGGTGGCGGCCCTCCTGCTGCTGCTGATCGCCGCGGGGGTCGCCGGCTGGGTCGACGCGGTCGTCGGCGGGGGCGGTCTCATCCAGCTCCCCGCGCTGGTCATCGCCGTCCCGAAGGACGTCGCGACCCCGTTCATCCTCGGCACCAACAAGTTGTCGTCGTTCTTCGGGACGCTGTCGGCCAGCTGGGTGTACCTGCGCAAGATCCGCGTGCAGCTCGTTCTGCTGATCCCCCTGGTGGCGGGGGCGTACGCGGGCTCCACGGTCGGCGCGGCGCTCTCGCGATTCGTCCCTCGTGAGGTGCTGACCCCGATCGTCCTCGTCGCGGTGATCGCCGTCGCGCTCTACACGCTGTTCAAGCCGCAGATGGGCCTTCACCACGAGCCCCGGCACGACAAGGCGACGGCCATCGCCTGGCGTGCGGCGGCGATCGGTCTCGCGGTCGGGTTCTACGACGGCATCCTGGGTCCGGGTACCGGCTCGTTCTTCGTCATCCTCATCGTGAGCGTGCTGGGGTACGGCTTCTTGCAGGCGAGCGTCAACGCCAAGATCGCCAACCTCACCACCAACCTCGCCGCTCTTGCGGTGTACGGGGTGCACGGCGAGATCCTTCTCGTGCTGGGGCTCGCGATGGCCGTCATGAACATCACCGGCGGCTTCATCGGCGCTCACATGGCGACGCGACGCGGCAGCGGGTTCGTGCGGATCGTGTTCCTCGTGACGCTGTCGATCCTGATCGTGAAGCTCGCGTGGGACACCGTGGTGCAGTTCACGTCGTAGACGGCGCTGGTCAGCTCACGATGTCGGCGACGTTCTCGGGCTCGGATGCCACGTCGAGGCGCAGCGCCTTGAGCAGGGCGACCCCGTGCTTCGTCGTCAGCACCAGGCGCTCGAACTCCTCGTGACCGGAGAGGTCGATCACGACGCTCGGCTTGCGACCGCGGATGATGACGAAGTCGTTGCCTCCGGCGGACTTCCAGGTGCCCGCTCCGACAGCGACGGGGAGATTGATACCGGGATTCGGCACGCCTCGGATCCACGTCCACGCGTCGTCGGTGAGCTGCACCCGTTCGATGTGCTCACGGGGAACGACGATGTTGCTCGTGCGGAAGGACAGCGCACGCTCGGTCGGCGAGAGCACGACCTCGAGCTGCGTCGAATCGAGCAGCAGGGTCACCATGTGTTCCATCCTGCCAGCGTCGGGCGGGGCGAACGGGCCTCTCACCTCACAGGACCGCAACGATCAGTAGCCGTCCACCGTCACGGCCCGGATGTCGGAGCCGCGGGATAGCCTTGACCAATGAGCACGGGCAGCGTTGCGCCGCGAGTCGCACCGGCCCGAGGCGCGTCGATCGACGATCTCCTGACCGCGATCGCGGCGGGGCACCGCCCCGACGTCGACGAGACCGAGGCGCTCCTGCACGCTCCGCTCCCCGCGCTCTTCCGCGTGGCGTCGGCGCTGCGCGACGAAGGGCTCGAGCACGCCGGCCGGCCCCGTGTCATCACGTACTCGCGCAAGGTCTTCGTGCCGCTCACGACCCTCTGCCGCGATCGCTGCCATTACTGCGTGTTCGTCGACACCCCCGGCCAGCTCGCCCTGCTGCGGAAGCCCGCGTACATGAGCCCGGAGCAGGTGCTCACCGTCGTGCGCCAGGGGCAGGCGATGGGCTGCAAAGAGGCGCTGCTGACCCTCGGCGACCGCCCCGAAGAGCGCTGGCCCGAGGCCCGCGCGTGGCTCGACGAGCACGGCTTCGCCTCGACCATCGACTACGTCGCGCACATCGCCGGGCTCATCACCGCCGAGACCGGCATGCTCGTGCACGCCAACCCCGGCGTCATGCACCCCGACGAGCTCGCCGCCCTGCGCCCCGTCTCCCCGTCGATGGGCATGATGCTCGAGACCACCTCGCGTCGCCTCTACGAGGAGCCCGGCCAGGTGCACTTCGGCTCGCCCGACAAAGACCCCGCACTGCGACTGAAGGTCATCGACGACGCCGGGGCTGCCGGCATCCCGTTCACGACCGGCATCCTCGTCGGTATCGGCGAGACCGTGCGCGACCGCGCCGAATCACTGGTGGCCCTGCGCGAGATCGACGATCGCCACGGCCACGTGCAGGAGGTCATCGTGCAGAACTTCCGCGCGAAGCCCCGCACGGCGATGCAGGGCGCTCCGGATGCCGACATGCACGACTACCTCGCCGCGGTCGCCGTCGCGCGACTCGTGTTCGGCGCCGACATGCGCATCCAGGTGCCGCCGAACCTCTCCGACCCGCGCGAGCTGAGCCTGCTGATTGACGCGGGTATCGACGACTGGGGCGGCGTCTCGCCCCTGACAGCCGACCACGTCAACCCCGAGCGCCCGTGGCCGCAGATCGACGACCTGGCCGCGCAGACCGCGGCGCAGGGCTACGTCCTCCGCGAGCGCCTCACCGCGCACCCCGAGTACGTGGGCGACGCCGAGCACTGGATCGCCCCCGCTCTGCACGGTCCTGTTCGGGCATTGGCGGATGCCACGGGACTCGCGGCCGACGTGAAGCCCGCGGCGGCACCGGCCTCGGTGATGACGCCCGGCGCACGTGCCGTCGACCCCGGCGTGAAGCGTCTGGCCGAGCGGGCGGCATCCGCCCCTCTCGACCTCGGCGACGACGACTGGGTCCGGCTGCTTCGCGCCACCGGTGCCGAGCTCGACGAGCTCACCGCCGCCGCCGACGACGCACGCCGCTACACGGTCGGCGAGCCCGTCACCCTCGTGCAGAACCGCAACCTCACCTCGACCGGGTTCCGTCGGACGGGTCGGGCGGGCGCGGGAGAGTTCGACCTCGACGACGCCACCGAGATCGCCGCGGATGCCGCTGCGCTCGGCGCGACCGAGATCTGCATCCAGGGGGCGCTGCGGCCCGACGAAGACCCCTCGGGCTACCTCGACCTCGTGCGGGCGGTGAAGCGCGGGGCTCCCGGCATCCACGTGCACGCGTACCGACCGCTCGACGTGCGCGACCTCGCCGACCGCGGCGGATTCGGACTCGACGGCGCACTCGCGGCGATGCGCGACGCGGGTGTCGACACCGTGCCCGGCACGGGCGTGAAGCTCCTCAGCGAGCGCGTGCGCGCCCTCGTCGCCCCCGGCGATCTCGAGATCGATCGCTGGGTCGAGGGCATCACCGCGGCGCATCGCGCGGGCTTCCGCTCGACCTCGGTGCTGTTCTACGGGCACGTCGAGACCGCCGCGGAGCGCATCGCGCACCTGCGACGCCTGCGCGAGATCCAGGCCGAGACCCGCGGCTTCGCGGAGTTCGTGCCGATCCCCCTTCCGGGCGCAGACGTGGCCCTGGTCGAGGGTCGCAGCCCGATCGACGAGCATCGCGCGATGGTCGCCGTGTCGCGCCTCGCGCTGTCGGGGAGCATCTCGCACGTGCAGATCCCGTGGACCCGCGTCGGACGCGAGGCCGCGGCTGTGCTGCTGCGCTCGGGCGGCGACGACCTCGGCGGCACGCTCTACGACGGTCGGGTGCTGCCCGACACCGGCATCGAGCAGGGCCTCGAACTGCCGGTCGCGGCCGCCGAGCGCATCGCGCGGAGCCTCATGCGGCCGTTCCGACTGCGGACCACCGACTACCGGGTCGCACCCCGACCCGGCGACGGGCACCCGGCATGAGGATCATCGACACCGTCGTGGTCGGGGCGGGCTTCGCGGGCCTCGCGATGGTCGGAGCCTTGCGGCGAGCCGGCCGCGACGACGTGATCGTGCTCGAGCGCGCGGCCGACGTCGGCGGAACGTGGCGCGACAACACCTACCCCGGAGTCGCGTGCGACGTGCCCGCGCACCTTTACAGCCTCGCCGCGCACCCCCACGCGGGCTGGTCGCGCACCTTCGCCCCGGGCGGCGAGATCCAGGACTACCTGCGCAACGTCGCCGCCCGCGAAGAGCTCGGCGACAAGCTGAGGTTGCGCACCCCGATGCTGGGCGCCGCGTGGGACGCCGAGACGTCGGTGTGGCGCATCGACACCGGCGCCGAAGAACTCCTCGCCCGCTCGCTCGTGCTCGCGTGCGGTCGCCTGACCGAGCCGTTCGTCCCCTCGATCCCCGGGCTGGAGTCGTTCGCGGGGCCGCTGTTCCACTCCGCGCGGTGGAACCACGACGTCGACCTCACCGGCAAAAGGGTGGCCGTCGTCGGCACCGGGGCGAGCGCTGTGCAGCTCGTGCCCGAACTCGCGCGTCTCGCCGCCCACGTGACGCTCTTCCAGCGCACCCCGGCGTGGATCGTGCCCCGCGGCGGCGGTGACATCCCCGTCTCCGAGCGCGAACGTCTCGCCGACAGCCCCGGCGCCCTCGCGCGCCTGCGGGCGGAGCTCTACGCCGAGGGCGAGCGGCGTTTCGCCTCGCGTTCGGGTGACACCGTGGCATCCGCCGCCGCCCGCGATGCCGCCCTCGCCCACCTGCACGCGCAGGTCACGGATCCCGCTCTGCGCGCCGCGCTCACCCCCGACTACGCCTTCGGCTGCAAGCGCGTGCTGCTCTCCGACGCGTTCTACCCGGCGGTGGCGTCGGATGCCGTGACCCTCGAACCCACGGAGCTCGCCGCGGTCGACGGATCGACCCTGACCGCCGCGAGCGGCGAGCTATACGAGGCCGACGTGCTCGTGCTCGCGACCGGCTTCGCCGCGGCCGAGCAGCCATACGCCGACCTCGTGCGCGGTGACGACGAGACCCTCGCCGAGCACTGGTTCGAGGGCATGACCTCGTTCGGGTCGACGGTCGTCGCCGGCTTCCCCAACCTCTTCGTGCTCAACGGCCCCAACGCGAGCCTCGGTCACAACTCCGCCGTGCTCATGGCCGAAGAGCAGTCCGCCTACGTGGTGCGCGCCCTCGCCGAACGCGACCGCCGCCCCGAGCGGGTGCTGCGCGTGCGCCCCGAGGCCGAGGCCGCCTATACCGACGAGATCGACGCCGCCGCGGCATCCACCCCCTGGATGACCGGCGGATGCCGCAACTGGTACGTCGATTCCCGCTCGGGCCGGCTCACCCTGCTGTGGCCGGGCACCGTGCAAGCGTTCCGCGAGCGCCTCACCGGCGCCGACGGGTCGGAGTTCGAACCCGCGCACAGCCCCGTGCGCAGCTGACACTGGAGGAGTCACAGATGAGCGTTCCCCTGAGATTCGGCTACAAGGCCTCGAGCGAGCAGTTCGGGCCCAACGAGCTGCTCGATTTCGGCGTGCTGGCCGAGGAGGTCGGCTTCGACTCCGTCTTCCTCTCCGACCACCTGCAGCCGTGGATGCACGACGGCGGCCACGCCCCCAATGCCCTCCCCTGGCTCGGCGCGCTGGGTGCGCGCACCGAGCGCGTCATCATCGGCACGAGCGTGCTCACCCCGACGTTCCGCTACCACCCGGGCGTCATCGCGCAGGTGTTCGCGACCCTCGGCGTGATGTACCCGGGCCGCGTCGTGCTGGGCGTCGGTACCGGCGAGGCGCTCAACGAGGTGACCCTGGGCCTCGAGTGGCCCGAGCCGCCCGAGCGCTTCCAGCGCCTCAAAGAGGCCATCACGATCATCAACGAACTGTGGGCCGGTGAGCGCGTCACCTACGAGGGCACCTACTACTCGGTCAAGGACGCCACGATCTACGACCGCCCCGAGCAGAAGGTGCCGATCTACATCGGCGCCTCGGGTCCCGCGGCCACGCGCCTGGCCGGCCGCATCGCCGAGGGCTACATCACGACGAGCGGCAAGGATCCCGAGCTCTACACCGAGAAGCTGCTGCCCGCCCTCGACGACGGTCTGTCGAAGGCCGGGCGTTCGCGCGACGACGTCGACACGCTCATGGAGGTGAAGGTGTCGTACCACCCCGACCACGACACCGCGATGGAGAAGACCCGCTTCTGGGCTCCCCTGGCGCTCACCGCCGAAGAGAAGATGAGCGTGCACGACCCGATCGAGATGCAGCGCCTCGCGAACGAGCTGCCAATCGAGCGCGCGGCCTCGCGCTTCATCGTCTCGACCGACCCCGACGAGCACGTGGAGCGCATCGCGCGGTACGTCGACCTCGGCTTCCGCCACCTCGTCTTCCACGACCCCGGGCACGACCAGGAGGAGTTCCTGCGCATGTACGGCGACGAGATCCTCCCGCGCCTGCGCAAGCGGTTCGCCTGAGGCGGTGGGGGTGGCAGGGTCTGCACGTTTCGCGGCACCCCGCCACCCCCGCACGGGAATGTCGGATGCCCGGCACACAATGGAGGCGATGAGCATTCCTGACGCCTCCGGCTGGACGATCGTCGTGCCGGTCAAGCCCGCCGCGGTCGGCAAGAGCCGACTCACCGACGTGGGCACCGACCGCGAGGCCCTCGCGCGCGCGATCGCGCTCGACACCATCGCTGCGGCCTCCGCAGCCGATCTGGTGTCGCGCGTCATCGTCGTGACCGACGACGAGGGTGTCCGCTCCGAGTTCCGTCGCTCGCGCACCGTCGACGTCGTCACCGAGGGCGACGCCCGCGGCCTCGACGCCGCCATCGCCCTCGGCGCCGAGGCGGCCGGTGTGGGCGCCCCGCGCGCCGCGCTGCTGGGCGACGTCCCGGCCCTGCGCCCCGCCGATCTCGACGCCGCGCTCGAGCTCGCGGCATCCGTCGAACGAGGTCTGGTCCCGGATGCCGAGGGCACCGGCTCCACGCTGATCACTGCCCGCGCCGGGGCGGTGTGGGTCTCGGCCTTCGGCCCCGACTCCGCCGCACGCCACCGTTTGCTCGGCTGTACCGACCTCGCCGTCGAGCGCGACTCGACGCTGCACCGCGACGTCGACACCGCGGCTCAGCTGTCCGAGGCCGTGGCGCTGGGCGTGGGCCCGCGGACGTCCGCGGTGCTGGCGGCGGCTGCGGCCTGACAGGTCCGGCGCTTCAGGCCTCGAGCGCCGCCTTCGCGATTGCGGCGGACGTCGCCTCGTCGCGCATCCAGAGCGGAGCGACGACGGCGCGCAGACCCGCGGCCTCGACCTCGGATGCCGACGCCGAATCCTCTTCGGCGAGCAACCATGCGTCGAGCACGCCGTCCGCCGACCGCGCGCCGTAGTGCCGGGCCACGGCCGCGGCGGAGGTCTCGACCCCGACCGCGGTCAGGCACACGTCGGCCATGCCCCGCACGACCCGCCCGCCGATGATCGGCGAGACGCCGACGACCTTCGCCGACGTCTGCCGCACGGCATCCCGGATACCGGGAACCGCCAGAATCGGACCGATCGACACGATGGGGTTCGACGGTGCGATCAGCACGACATCGGCCCCCGCGATCGCCTCGGCGACGCCCGGGGCGGGCACGGCATCCGTGATCCCGGGGTTCTCGAAGGCGCGGGGCGTGAGCTTCGCGCGGTGGCGCGTCCACCACTCCTGGAAGTGCAGGCGTCCGCCGTCCTCGAGCAGCACGTGGGTGTCGACCTCGCTGTCGGTCATGGGGAGCATCCGGATGCCGAGCGGCCACCGCTGCGCCATGCGTGCGAGCACCTGGGTCGGCGTGAGGCCGTCGCGCAGCCACCCCGTGCGGGCGAGGTGCGTGCCGAGGTCGAGGTCGCCGAGGGTGAACCACGGCCAGCCCGCGCCCCACGCCTGGAGTTCTTCGTTGACGCGCTCGGTGTCGCCGGCCCGCCCCCAGCCGCGCTCGGTGTCGTTCACCGCCGCGAGGGCGTACGTGATCGAGTCGACGTCGGGCTGCAGCCGCACGCCCGAGAGCCACAGGTCGTCGCCCGTGTTGACGACGACGGTGGCCTCGGGAGCGTTCAGCCGGCGAAGGGCGGCACGGACGCCGAGGGAGAATCTCGACCCCCCGACTCCACCGGCGAGCACGACGACACGGGGCTGCGAGAGAAGCATTGGTTCAGTCTTCCATCCGACGTGGAGTGTGCGCCGTCGGTGAGACGCCTCACCCCGACGGCGCCAGCACGAACGGCGCGAAAATGAAAGTTCTCACATCTTTGACCCAGGTCATGGGCTCGGGGACTACCATCACCCGAGTGACAGACCTCTTCTCCTCTCGTGAAGCCGAGGCGGCCATCGCTCGGATCGAGCAGCAGGTGGCCGAAGCGCAGGTTCGGGCAGCTCAAGCGCAGCAGGTGCAGGCGGACATCGACGCGGTTCGCGCGTCGGCGACTTCTCCGCGCCGCGAGGTCACGGTGACCGTCGATGCGGCGGGACGGCTGGCCGGTATCCGCCTCGCCGACGCCGCGTACGAACTGCGTCCTGACGCGTTGGAGCAGCTGATCGTCGAGACCGCGGGGCGCGCTCAGGTGCTGGCGGGTGAGCAGGCGTTGGAGATCACGCGGGTCGCGTTCGGCGCTGATTCACCGATCGTCGGTCACCTCGCGGGTGAGCTCGATCGTGAGCCGCCGTCGCAGCCCATGGGTTTCCGGGTCTGACGCGAATGGCCGACCGTATCGCCGTCGACTCCGAACTGATCGGCTCGCACGCCTCGCGGCTGAGCGCCGTGGCATCCGACATCTCCGTCGCCCGTGATGCCGGGTCATCGGGCGGATTGCATGCCGAGGCGTTCGGGGTGTTGTGTTCGTTCCTCGTGCCGCCCGCGACGATGGTGGCCGACGCCGCTCGGTCGTTGATCGGTGCCGCCGAAGACATGGTGCGCCGCTCCGCCACCGAGATCGTGGGTGTCGGAAGCGATATGGACGCGTACGAGCAGAAGGTCCTCGCATCGATCCGTGCGTTGGAGACGGGTCTGTGAGCAACGCGCTCGTCGCCGGTCCCGTTGACACGGCGACCCCGTTCAGTGGGGCGGGGCTTCTGGATTCGGGGACGCAGTTGGCATCCGCGATCGAGTCCGGCAACTGGGTCGAAGGTGGCCTCGCGGCCTTCAGCACGGTCGTCGACACCGTCGCCACCGCCATCGACCCCCTCGGGTCGCTCATCGCCGCCGGTCTCGGCTGGCTGATCGATCACTTCGAGCCCATCAAAGGCTGGTTCAACGACCTGACCGGAGACGCCGGCGCCGTCGCCGGGTTCTCCCAGACCTGGACCAACGTCCAAAACCAGCTCAACAGCTCCGCCGACTACCTCGACCGCGTCGTCAGCGACCTCGACGATATGGCCGGCGAAGCCATCGACGCCTACCGCCGCTTCCAAACCGACGCCGCCGCCCACATCCGCGCCTCAGGCCAATGGGCCGGCGCCATGGCCACCGGCCTGCAGATCGCCTCGACCATCGTCCAGGTCGTCCACGACCTCGTCCGCGACATCCTCTCCCAGCTCGTCGGATCCGCCATCTCGTGGGCCACCGAAGCCGTCGTGACCGTCGGACTCGCCACCCCCTGGATCATCTCGCAAGTCTCCTCCCGCGTCGCCAGCTGGACAGCGAAGATCAGCGGCAAGCTCACGGGCCTGCTGCGCTCGTGCGGCAAGCTCGGGGATCTTCTCAACGAGCTTCGGGCCCTGATGAGCAAGGGCGCTGGACTGCTCGGAAGCGTGCCGCGGCGCGCACCCCACGGGGAAGCACCCCCGCGGGTTCCGCGCTATTCCGAAGAAGCTCCGCGCGCTCCCCTCGACGTCCAGCCGGGCGAAGCGCTCACTCCTTCACACCTCGCCGAGATGGATGCAGCCGGCTACCACTCGTCACTTTTCGGCGATGGCGCCGTTCATTACTACGACGTCGACAACGCCAATCTCGGTGCCCCGAACGGAGATGTCTGGGCCATGCCCGTCTCTGATGCTGCCCGCATCGACAGCGTGAGCGCAGCCGCGAAAGAAACAGGTATGGCGCCTCAGGCGGCCGACGCCTACATGAACGGCGGCGATGTCTACGCGGTTCACTTCCCGGTCGACCCGCGTGACCTCCGCCGCCCGGTGCTTGAAGACGCGCAGGGCAACCCGAACTTCTACCACGACCCCACGAGCGCCGATCCGACTTACGGACACACCGCGGTCGTGATGGACTCCGGGTATCTCGTGAACCAGACGCGGGAGACGATCTATCCCGGCGGCGCGCCCGTTCCTCCGGGATCCGTCCTCACCAAGCTCGTGGACGGATCATGGCAGGTCGTGAGGAAGTATTGAGTGACACCGGGCTCGCCCCCACGCCGTCTCGGTCGTCCGTTTCATCGCCAGCCACACAAGGAGATCTCTGATGGCTTCAGTGCTCGAGACAGCGATCGCCCGAGCGCGATCGGGCCAGCTCACCATGCAGTCAGTGCTCTGGACGTTCGCGGCGAGCACGCTCTACGTTCCGAGCGGAGCGGACCCGGGAGAGACGTTCACGGACTTCCAACCCGTGCTGTTCCCGAAAGACGACCACTCGATGATGGCCGTCTTCACGTCTCCTCGGGAGGCCGAGCGCGTTTCCCACCTTGCGCCGTTCGTCGTCGCCATGTCGGGGAGCCAGCTGCTGCTGCAATCCCCGGCAACGCAGGGCCTCGTCGTCAACCCCGGTTCGAACCTCGGGTTCGACATCGAGCCGGCGGGGATTGCGAAGTTCCGAACCGAACTGGCGTGACGGCTCTGATGCCGTCGAGAGACCTCGGATGTCCGGCGTGCCTCGACCTCGCCATGCGCGAGCAGCAACCGAAATTGGTGCTCACGACATCGCCCGACGACTTCCTGTACCGCTGCGACTACTGCCAGACGTGGTGGACCGGGAACAGTCGGTTCCGCAACCCCGTCACCGTTCGTGACGCCGAAGCGCGCTTTCCCGGACACGGTGTTACACGCTCACCCGCCGTCGACGACGCGGAGCTGAGCGAAGCGATCGTGCTCTACACCGGGTGGGGTGTCTCCCCGGAACCAAGCGATGATCTGGGAGCCGTGGTTGCCCGATTCGGTGATGATGCCTCCGACCTCACCCCTGTGCTGACCGCATTCATTCGTGGTTCGGCCTCCATCGCGTTCCACGAGGTCGCGCCCGCGGACGACGGGCTTCTCGGGCGTGTTCGCACCAAACTAGCGGCCATCATGCCGCGTCTCTCGACAGACGCCGTAGACGCTCTAGCGTGGCGTTGGCCGACCGTGGTCCCGCAGACCTCGCCGTTCTAGAACGCACTGCCCTCGCTGGGAGTCGGACATAGGGCTGGCCCAGAGCGAACCGCACGAAAGTTGAGACTCGAGCATGAAGGACCTCGGCTTCGAAAAACTCTGCGACATTCTCCGAGACGAATTCGGTTCGGCTCCCGTGTCCAGCCCGGATCACCCGCACGTCGGCGACGGGGACCCCGTCCTGGGCACTCTCGTCCTGCTGAACGAAAGATCGACCGGGTTTGCCGTCGGGACGCAGGAGCGCGGACAGTGGGCCGAACTCGCTCGGTTCGATTCGGAATCGGACGCGTGCGCCTTCGCTCTGGATTCGATTCGGAAAAGCCGCCGACCGGGTGCGCCTCTCGGCGCAGCGGAAAGAGCCGCATCCGAACGGATCACCCGCGAAACGGATGAAGCCCTGCGGCGTTCACTCGGTTTATAAGCACGTCCGCCAGCACACAACGGAAAGGGAGGAGCCGCCGATGGCCGATGCTGCCGAAGCCGCGCGAAGGTTTTTGAGCGCTCTCGAGAAGTTGCCCGCTCACACCGGGATCGTCTTCCACGGCCTCCCGTACATCCCCCCGCTCGCACCTGCCCGGTGGACCCGAGGCGTCACCGCCACGAGCAAGGACCCGCGCATCGCGACCGAGAACTTCTCGAGCCCCGCGATCGCCGCCATCGTCAGCCGCACAGGACGCGAGATCGCGGCCTTCTCCGCCCACCCCGCGGAGCAGGAGGTCGTCCTGCCTCCCGAAGTCGTCCTTCTCGAGGTCGCGCGCATCAATCTCCCCGACGGCCGTCCCGTGGTGATCGTCGAGCAGCTCGCGGAGCACGATCCGACCAGTGACCTCCCGCCGACTCTCAACGACCTGGTCACTCTGGTGAACGACGCACTGAGGTCGGCGCAAGCCCTCGAGCCGGCACCAATCACCACCCCGGGCAAATTCGTCGAACCACTCTTCTTCCTCGACGTTCGCGCCGCAGAGAACTCGGGTAACACATGAGTGAGGTGGACGAGGCGCCACCGCCCAGCACAATGCCAAGGGAGCCGCGGGGTACCCCGGTGAGCTCAGCGAAGGACGCACCATGACCCTCGACACCGCCCTCACCGCCTACATCTGGGCTGACGACTCCGCCGTCCCCGGCCGGCATCCCGAATCCGTCCCCGATCGAGCCCTGCGCAGGCGCGTCGAGGGCCTGATCGAACGAATGGATGCCATCGCCCCCGGCGACGACGCGACAGATCTGGCCGCGTGGGCTGACCGCACTGTCCGCGCGCTCGTTGTAGAGCGCGGTGACGTGGGCGAAGCCGGCATCCGGGCCCTTTCCGCTCTCCTCAGCTGGACGTGGCGCTGACCTCAGGCCTGACCACGCGGGCACGGTTGCCAGGTCGCGCGACGGCGCCGAGGTGCCATCGACGTCGGCCACCACGCCACGAGTCGCGAGAACAGCTGCAAGATGGTGGACGGCGCGGGGCGTGCGGGGAGCATGACTCCAGCCTTCCGGCCGCACCTGCCCCGCGCATCATCGCAAAGGACGAAACGTATCCTCCGCGAGGATGATCCCCGCTACTGAGCCAGCAGCGTTGGATCCAGCGCCTCCGCGGCCGCCTTCGCCGCGACCGGCAGCGCCTCGAGCACGCGGTCGAGGGCGACGTCGTCGTGCGCGGCGGTGAGGAACCAGGCCTCGAACACACTCGGGGGCAGTGAGACACCGGCATCCAGCATCGCGTGGAAGAACGGGGCGTACCGGTAGGACTGCTGCGTGAGCGCCGTCGCGTAGTCGAGGGGCACCTCGGACAGGAACGCGACGCCGAACAGCGAGCCCGCGCGCGGCACGGCGTGCACGACGCCCTCGGCCGTCAGCGCAGCGTCCAGCGCCTCCGACACCTGCGCGGCCGCGGCGTCGACCGCCGCATAGACCTCGGGAGTCGCGAGCCGCAGCGTGGCGAGACCCGCGGCCACCGACAGCGGGTTCCCCGACAGCGTCCCCGCCTGGTACACCGGACCAAGGGGCGCGAGGTGGTCCATGATCTCGGCGCGACCGGCGAGGGCCGCCAGCGGCATGCCGCCGCCGATGACCTTGCCGTAAGTGAGGATGTCGGGCAGGTAGCGCTCGCCCTGCGACGCCTGCAGGCCCCAGAAGCCGGCGGGGTGCACGCGGAATCCGGTGAGCACCTCGTCCATGATCAGCAGGGCGCCGTGGCTGTGCGCGATGTCGGCCAGCGCCGCGTTGAAGCCGGGGAGCGGTGGAACGACGCCCATATTGGCCGAGGCCGCCTCGACGATGATCGCGGCGATGTTCTCGCCGTGCACCTCGAACACCTCGCGCACCGCGTCGAGGTCGTTGTAGGGCAGCACGAGCGTCTGCGCGGCGATCGGCGCGGGAACACCGGCCGACCCAGGCAGGGCGAGGGTCGCGACCCCCGAACCCGCGGCGGCCAGCAGGCCGTCGGAGTGACCGTGGTAGTGCCCGGCGAACTTGATCAGCAGGTCGCGACCGGTCACGCCGCGCGCGAGACGGATCGCCGTCATGGTCGCCTCGGTACCGGTCGAGACCAGCCGCACCTTCTCGATCGGCTTCAGATCGCCCACCTGCACGCGCTGCGCGACGAGATCGGCGAGCTCGACCTCGGCCCCCGTCGGAGCACCGAAGGACAGACCACGGGATGCCGCGGACTGCACCGCCTCGACCACCTCGGGGTGCGCATGGCCGAGCAGAGCCGGACCCCACGAGGCGACGAGGTCGACGTATTCGCGACCCGCGGCATCCGTGATCCGCGGGCCGGAGGCCGACTGCACGAACCGCGGCGTGCCACCCACGGAGCCGTACGCGCGCACGGGCGAGTTCACGCCACCCGGGATGACGTCCTTGGCGCGAGCGAACCACTGGTCGTTGAGATCGGTCATGAATCCATCCTCCTAGAGGCCCCCTGTACGAGGGGTCGAAAAGTGTCGCTTCGGCGCCGTCCAGGCGACGAAAAGTGACCCCTCACGCGTGAGAGGAGACGGCTCAGAGCTCGGCGCGGAGCCAGCGGGCGGCCTCGACCGCCCAGTAGGTCAGGATCGCGTCGGCACCGGCGCGACGGATGCCGAGCAGGCTCTCCATGATCGCGCCGCGGCGGTCGATCCAGCCGTGGGCCGCAGCGGCCTCGACCATCGCGTACTCGCCCGACACCTGATAAGCCCACACGGGCACGTCGACCGAAGCCTTCACGTCGGCGAGCACGTCGAGGTAGGGCAGCGCCGGCTTGACCATGACGACGTCGGCGCCCTCTTCGACGTCGAGCAGCGCTTCGCGCACGCCCTCGCGGCCGTTGCCGGGGTCGAGCTGGTACGAACGGCGATCGCCCTTGAGCTGCGAGTCGACGGCCTCGCGGAACGGACCGTAGAAGGCCCCGGCGTACTTCGCCGAGTAGGCGAGGATCAGCGTGTCGGTGAAGCCCTCGGCATCCAGCGCCTCGCGTACAGCGCCGACCTGGCCGTCCATCATGCCCGACAACCCCAGCATCGCCGAGCCCGCACGCGCCTGCGCGAGCCCCATGGCGGTGTAGCGCTCGAGGGTCGCGTCGTTGTCGACGGCCCCGTCGTCGCGCAGCACGCCGCAGTGCCCGTGGTCGGTGAACTCGTCGAGGCACAGGTCGGTCTGCACGACCACCGCATCGCCGACCTCGGCCACCACGGCCTCGGTGGCGCGGTTCAGGATGCCGTTCGGGTCGTCGGCCCCGGAGCCCACGGCGTCGCGCACCTCGGGCACGCCGAAGAGCATGACTCCGCCGATGCGCTGCTCGGCGGCCTCGGCCACCGCACGGCGGAGGGAGTCCATCGAGTGCTGCACGATGCCCGGCATCGAACCGATCGGGCTCGGCTCGGTGATCCCCTCGCGCACGAACATCGGCAGCACGAGCTGCGAGGGCACGAGGTGCGTCTCGCGGGCGAGACGACGGACGGCGGGGGTGCGGCGCAGGCGCCGCGGGCGGTGCTCGGGGAAGCTCATGAGGTCGATTCGTCGGAGTGCAGGGGGAAGCGGGCGACGGCTTCGATGAGGGAGTCGACGGTCTGGGTCTCGGCCACCACGTCGACGCTCAGACCGGCGCGCTTCGCGTCTTTGGCGGTGCGGGGGCCGATGGCGGCGATGACGGTGGATGCCGGGATCTCGGGGAACTGATCGACGACCTGCTCCGCGACCGAGCCACTGGTGACGAGGATGGCGTTGATGCGGCCCGAGGTCACGTCGGCGGCGATCTTCTCGGTCACCGGCACGCCCACCGTGCGGTACGCGACGACGCTGCGCACGTCGTGGCCGGCCTCGATGAGCAGTCGCGTCAGCACCGGCTTGGCGATCTCGCTGCGCAGGGTCAGCACCTTGCGCGGCTCGGTCTCGATCGCGATCATCTGCTCGGCCATACCCTGAGCGGAGTTGTCCCGCTCGGGCACGAGGTCGACGTGATAACCGACGGCCTGCATCGCGGCCGCGGTCGTCTCGCCGACGACGGCGACCTTCGTCTCGGCGGGGATGACCGCCTTATAGGCGTACAGCACGTCGACCGTCGTGGCGCTCGTGAGCGTCAGCCAATCGAAGGCGCCCGCGGCCAGGTCGGCGAGAGCCTGGTCGAGCGTCGCCTGGTCGTTCGTCGGCGCGAAGTTGATCAACGGCGCGATGACGGGCACCGCTCCGAGCTGTCGAAGGCTCGCCGCGACGCCGTCGCCCCAGGGGCCCCCTCGGGGAACGAGGACGCGTCGACCGGCAAGCGGTTTCGGCACGCTGCCCGTGGAGGGGTTCGGCGTGTGCTGGTGGCCTTCGTTCATGTGGTCGACTCTCGTGGTACCAGGTCGGCCGCCCCGCGTTCGAGCAACCGACGCGCGGCTTCTTGGCCCGCTCGCGTCGCTCGCGCGATCGGTCCCCCGTCGTCGGCAGCATCTGCTCCATTGCCACTGCCCGTAGTGTCCCCACCATACCCCGGGTCGAGACGCACCGTCCGGTCGATGCCGATCCGTTGCGTTCCATCGAGCGCGTAGACCACCGCCCGCAGGCGCAGGTCGCCCTCCGCGAGCGAGGCGTGCGTGCCGACGGGCGCGCTGCACCCGGCGTCGAGGGCGGAGAGCACGGTGCGCTCCGCGGTGATGGCCACCCGGGTGCGTTCGTCGTCGAGCTCGGCGAGGGCCGCGTAGATGTCCGGGTCGATGTCGTCGCGCGTCTCCACCGCCAGCGCCCCCTGCCCCGGAGCGGTCGGCCACTCCGCGAGACCGAGCTCTTCGGCGAGGAGTCCGCCCAGATCTCCTCCGAGCCGCGAGATTCCCGCGGCCGCGAGGATCACGGCATCCAATTCTCCCTCGCGCACCCGGGCGAGACGCGAGTCGACGTTGCCGCGGATGTCGCGGATGTCGAGGCGCGGGTTGTGCCGCAGGGCCTGAGCGATGCGACGCGGGGAACCGGTGCCGACCCGCGACCCCGGGGCGAGGGACCCCAGGGCGACACCCTCGCGCGTCACGACGACGTCGCGCGCATCTTCACGAGAGGGCGTCGCAGCGATCACCAACCCATCGGGCTGCTGCGTCGGCAGGTCTTTGAGCGAGTGCACGAGGAAGTCGCAGCGGTCCGCCACGAGGGCCTCGCGCAGCCCGTTCGCGAAGACTCCGCGCCCGCCCAGCTGCGACAGCGAGGCGCGGTTGACGTCGCCCTCCGAGACGATCGGCACCAGCTCGACGGAACGACCGGATGCCGCGGACACGGCGTCGGCGACCATCTGCGACTGCGTCATCGCCAGGGTGCTGCGGCGAGTGCCGAGGCGCAGAGGCGCACTCACTGAAGGATCTCGGGGATCTCGTCGAGCGTGACCAGACGGCCGGTGTAGAACGGCACCTCTTCGCGCACGTGGCGGCGGGCCTCGGTGTAGCGGAGGTCGCGCATCATGTCGACGAGGTCGGTCAGGACGTCGGCCTCCATGGGCAGGAGCCACTCGTAGTCGCCGAGGGCGAACGACGCGACCGTGTTGGCGATGACGCCCTTGTAGGCCGAGCCCTTCTTGCCGTGCTCGATGAGCATCTCGCGACGCTCGGCCTCGGGCAGGAGGTACCACTCGTAGCTGCGGACGAAGGGGTACAGGCACAACCACTGCTGGGCCTCGATGCCGCGGAGGAAGCCGGGCACGTGCGAGCGGTTGAACTCCGCGTCGCGGTGCACGCCCATGGCGTTCCACGTGGGCAGGAGGTTCTTCAGCAGGTCGGTGCGACGCAGGCGTCGCAGGTCGCGCTGAAGGGCCTGGGGGTCTTCGCCGTGGAGCCAGACCATGAGGTCGGCGTCGGCGCGCAGACCACTGACGTCGTAGAAGCCGCGGACGGTGACACCGTCGGCCTCGACGAGCGAGACGAGGTCGGCGAGTTCGGTCGCGTCGGCGGCGGTGACCGGGTTCTCGGGATCGCGGCGGAAAACCGCCCACAGCGTGTACACGGAGGAGGAGCTGTCGTCGGACATGCTTCCAGTCTCGTCCGGTCGGGGCGGCGGTCCAAACCGGTTGACTCGCCGCCGAACCACCGACAGGTGCGCCGGCGGCGCACCCATTGGTACTGTGCGTCGACGGCGTCGGGGCACGCCGCCCGAAAGGCGCACCGATGTGGCTGTACGACCTCCCCATGTACCTGGGGCTGCCGCTGTTCATCGTCCTGGTCGTGGGGGGCTCGTGCGCGATCCTCCTGGCGCTGCGGAAATGGGTGCGCAGAGCGGCGCCGCGCGGTGAGGAGTGGGACCGCGTCCTCAGCTACGCGGTCGGTGTGTACGGGGTCTTCTACGGCGTGACCCTTGCCCTCATCGCGGCAGCGGCCTACGGCAACTTCACCGAAGTCGACGGCGTCGTGCTCGAGGAGTCGTCGTCGCTCGCCTCGCTGTACCGAACGGCGGCACTCCTTCCGGACCCGCAGGGGGACGAACTGCAGGCGCAGATCACGCAGTACGCCCGCAACGTCATCGACCTGGACTGGCCCGAGCAGCGTCGTCTCGAGATCCCCGCGGAGACGGATGCCAATATCTCCGCCATGCAACGCGCGATCGGCGCCGTCCAGCCGACGACGGCCGCCGAGACGCTCTCCGTGCAGCAATCGCTCGACCAGTTCCAGCTGCTGGTGGAGAACCGCCGCGACCGCATCGCCCTGACCCACCTCGCCCTGCCGAGCGTGCTCTGGATCGTGCTGGGCGTGGGTGCCGTGCTCAATGCCATCCTCATCGGACTGATCGAGGTGCGGAACCTCCGCGTTCACCTGCTGATGTCGAGCCTGCTCGCGTTGTTCGTCGCTCTGCTGCTGTACGCCATCGCCGGCTTCGACCATGCGTACGCCGGGCCGATCGCCGTCACGCCGGAGTACTTCGAGGACCTGCTGCGCGGGCTGTTCGCGAACGAACCCTAGGCCGCGCGCCGACCGGTCCCGAGCGGATCCGAGGTCGCCGGGGCCGGCCCGCGGACGACGAAGCGGCCCGACTCCCGAAGGAGGCGGGCCGCTTCGCGGAGTCTCAGCGCGTGTAGGCGCGGACGATGCCCCAGACGGCGAGGCCGACGAGCGCGGCGACGCCGGCGACCGCAGCCGCGGCAGCGCCGGGGTTCTGCTGCGCCTTCTCGCGCACCTCGCCGACGGTCCGGTCGATGGCCTCGCTCACGCGACGCGGGGCGTTGGCCTTCACCTCGATGGCGGCCAGCGCCGCCTTGAGCTCGGCGCGCGCCGACTGCACCGGGTCGGTGATCCCCAGGGGAACCGCGGTGCGGGGGACGGGGACGGGGCGATCAATACTCATCGCGGGCCTCCTTCACGATGCGGACGTCTTCGGAGATGGCCGTGCCCGGGTTCTCGCGGTTCGAGAGCTTCTTGAAACGCAAGTACCCCAGCAGGGCCAGGATCGCGGTGATGACGATCATCACGCCGAACACGACGAGCGCGGACAGCCACACCGGCCACCACGACGAGAGCCCCGCGATGACGAAAGCGAAGAAGACGGGGATGGCCCAGAAAACGACGATCAAGGCACCGACGAACCACCCGGCGCCGATCCCGGCGTCCTTGGCGGTGCGCTGCGCCCACGCCTTCGCGCCGTTGATCTCGGCGACGACGAGGTTGCGCACCAGCTCGGGGATGTCGCCGATCAGGGTGAACAGGCTGTCGTCGGAACGATCGCGGAATCCGCGCGGAGTGGTCATGCGTCAGCTCCCGGACGAGGTGGAGCCGCTCTTGGCCGCACGCGCCCGCGTGGTGGCCGACTTCTCCGCCTGCTTGGCGTCGTCGACGGAGTCCTCGACGACGTCGGCGACCTCGTGGGCCGACTGCTTGGCGGCACGTCCGGCGCGCTCGGCGCGCTCCTGCACGGTGCCCGAGCCGCTCGCGGCACCGGTGACCGACTTCGCGCCCTTCCACACCACGCCGGGAACGGACTTCAGGGCCGAGACGCCGAAGGCCTTGACCTTCTCGACCTGTCCCTGGACGACGGGCTGGTCCCAGACCTTCGCGGCCTGAGTCTTGATCTGCTCGTACCGGTCGCGGCCTGCCCGTGCGCCGAGCACGTAGCCCGCCACGAGTCCGACGACGAGTGCTGCTTTGCCCCTCATGGGGTCTCCTCACGCTCGAACGAGTGCTGGTCGAGTCTCACAGTAGTCATGTATGCCGCGCTCGGCATCCACCCTTGACAGCCGGGCGGACTTGGTCGAGAGAGTGCGAGGTCAGCTCGTCCAGAGGGCGTCGCTGCGCACGCGATCGGCCTCATCGCGGGCGTCGGGGATGACCTGGGCGAGGCCCGTGCCCGAGATCCACGCGCCGGTCGCCCCGAGGCCCGGAACCGCGCGTACGGCACCGCGCGCGGCGGCGGTCTCGGCCGCCCGCCCGATGGTCGCCGCGGGCTGCGACTGCACGTATCGCACGCGATGCGCGTCCCGGAGGGCGGATGCCGATAGCTCGACGCCGAGCATCGCGGAGGCCTCCGAGAGGGCCAGGGCTGCCGCCGCGTCGTCGTCGAGGGCGGCGGTCGCGGGCTCTTCGCCCTGGGCACCGAACGAGACGCGCACCACGTGGACGCCGGGCTCGGCGGTATCCCGAACCCAGTCCCATTTCGCGGTGGAGTGCGTGAGGGCCTTCGCGACGTGGCTGCCGGGGACGGTGAGGACGCCGGTGCCGCGCGGAGCCCGGTCGAGAGCGGGGGCGTGCACCACGAGGGTCACGACCTCGACGACCGGGGCGACCGGATCGCCCACCTCGAGGCCGGGG
The DNA here is from genome assembly GCF_041079455.1 of Microbacterium sp. 16-032. NCBI lineage: Bacteria > Bacillati > Actinomycetota > Actinomycetes > Micrococcales > Microbacteriaceae > Microbacterium > Microbacterium sp. 16-032. The sequence goes on from NZ_JBFYGQ010000001.1 coordinate 277,103, forward strand.
ACCACGGGCGCGAGCAGTTCGCGGGCGGGCCCCTCGGGCAGGGCGACGATGACGGCGCGAGCCGGGAGCGGTTCGTCGTCGGCCGAGGTGGTCACCGTCCAGCCGTCGTCGGTCTTCTCGAGAGCCCGGGCGGCGACGCCCGTGCGCAACTCCACGCCGCTCTCGACCAGGGCGGCGACGAGAGCGTCGACGAGGCGGGACATCCCGCCGGCGATGCCCTCGACCGCGCCCCCGGGGGCGGGAGTCTTCGAGGCCCCGCCGGACACGACGGGAACGTCCGACGCGGGAGCGTCTGCGGGGCGCGCAGCCGCCCGGCTCGCACGCAGATCGGCGACGGCGCCCGTGAGAGAGCCCGCCCGCGTCAGAGCCGCGTTCAGACCGGGAGCCGCGAGGTCGATGTCGATGTCGTCGGGGCGGGCCGAGTAGACCCCGCTCGTGACCGGTGCGACCAGCCGGTCGAGCACACGCGCGCCCAGCCGCGACCGTACGAGCTTTCCCAGGCTGTGCGCGTGACCGATCGTGAGCGGCGGCCGAAGGCGGTCCACATAGGCACGCCACGCGCCCGACCAGCCGATGACGCGTCGCACGTCGGGGGCGAAGGGATTGTCCGGGATGCCGAGCACCCCGCCCTTCGGCAGCGGCGCCGCCCCGACTCCCGGCACACCCGCGACCCACGCCCCGGCGGGATTCGGGGAGACGATGTCGTCGGCGAGACCGAGCTCGTCGAGGAGTCTGCGCACGATTCCGCCGCGCGTCGCGAAGCTCTCAGCACCGACGTCGAGGGTCATCCCGCCGACCTCGGCGGTCCGCAGGACCCCGCCGAACACCTCGGAGGCCTCGAGGACCGTGACCTTCAGGCCGACCTTGGCGCATTCGCGCGCCGCGACCAGACCCGAGATCCCGCCGCCGACGACGATCACCCGCGTCTCGTGCGCGTGACGCACGAGACGATCGAGGGGCTCGCTCACGCGCCCTCCCCGTGAGCGCGGGCGACGATGCGGGTCAGCACATCGGGATCGGTGTCGGGCGGCACGCCGTGCCCGAGGTTGAGGATGTGTGCGCGGGCCGCGCGACCGCGGGCGAGGACGTCGTCGACGTGCGCGGCCAGGACCGGCCACGGAGCGCCCAGCAGCGCCGGGTCGAGGTTTCCCTGCAGCGTCACGTCGGGGCCCACGATCGCCGCGGCCTCGTCGAGCGGCATGCGCCAGTCGACCCCCACCGCGTCGGCGAGACCGCCCAGGCGCATGTCGTCGAGGAAGGCCCCCGTGCCCACGCCGAAGTGGATGCGGGGGACCTCGATCCCCTCGAGTGCGGCGTGAGAATGCGGGGCGATGAACTCGCGGAACGTGGCGGGCGAGAGCGACCCCGCCCACGAGTCGAAGAGCTGCACGGCCTGGGCACCGCCGTCGATCTGCGCGTCGAGGAACGCGCGCGAGACCTTCGACAGCCACCCGGCCAGACGGTGCCAGGACTCCGGGTCGGCGTGCATCATGCCGCGCGCGCGCAGGTGCTCCTTGCTCGGCCCGCCCTCGACCAGGTAGGCGGCGAGAGTGAAGGGTGCCCCGGCGAAGCCGATGAGGGGAACGGCCTCGTCGAGCTCAGCGGTCACGCGGCGGGCGGCCTCGCGCACGGGCTCGGCCGCCGCGGCGACGTCGTCGGGGTCGATCGCGGTGATCCGCGCCACGTCGTCGGCGGTGCGGACGGGGTCGGCGAAGACCGGGCCACGGCCGGGCTCGATCACGACGTCGACGCCGGCCAGACGCAGCGGCACGACGATGTCGCTGAAGAAGATCGCGGCGTCCACCTTGTGACGGCGGATCGGCTGGAGAGTGATCTCCGCCGCGAGGTCGGGGGTCAGGCACGCGTCGAGCATGCGCGTGCCCACGCGCAACTCCCGGTACTCGGGCAGGGAGCGTCCGGCCTGCCGCATGAACCACACCGGCTGCCGCTCGGGACGATCGCCACGGAGGGCACGGAGCAGGGGCGCGTCGAGGGAGGCCATGGCATCCATCCTCCCACCCGCCCCGCGGGAGCACGTGGGATGCCTTGACGTCGAGAGGCCACCCGGAATACCCCGAGGAAGCCGGGCGTAGAATATGGACGTGCTGCTGTGCGTCAGCGCGAGTCACAAGACCGCGTCCTTCGATCTCCTCGAGCGGCTCAGCGTACCCGCGACACCCGTCGCCCCTCTGATCGCCGAGCACGACGAGTGCGTCCAGGGCGCCGTCGTGGTGGCGACCTGCAACCGCTTCGAGGCCTACGTCGACATGGACGAGCCCGTCACCGCGGCCGTCGCCCTCGGCATCGAGGCCACCCTCGCGGCCATCGAGTCCGCGACCGGCGTCCCGGCCAGCGAGCTCGAGGGCTCGTACACCGTCCTCGGCGGCAGCGACGTGGCCGAGCACCTCTTCTCGGTGGCATCCGGTCTCGAATCCGTCGTCGTCGGCGAGGGCGAGATCGCCGGTCAGGTGCGCCGCGCGCTCAACGAGTCGCGCCAGCTCGGCACCACCTCCGCCGAACTCGAGCGCCTGTTCCAGCGGGCCTCCGAAGCGCAGCGCGGCGTGAAGAACTCCACCGCGATCGGCCGCGCCGGACGCTCCCTCGTGCGCCTCGGCCTCGAGCTCGCCGACAGCCGCATCGCCGACTGGTCGACCCAGCGGGTGCTGCTGGTCGGCACGGGCGCCTACGCCGCGGCCACGGTCGCGGCCCTCCGCGATCAGGGCGCCGAAGACATCTCGGTGTACTCGCCCTCGGGCCGGGCCGCGAAGTTCTCGGCCAAGCACGGTCTGCGCGCGATCTCGACCGAGACCTTCCCGAGCGTCGTCGCCCACTCCGACCTCGTGATCACCTGCACCACCAGCGAGAACCACGTCCTCAGCGCGGCGACCTTCGCCGCGGGCCGCGGGGCGTTCGAAGCCGCCGTCGACGGGGCCGCGGGCGTCTGCCCCGTCGACCACACCGCGCGTCGCCTCGTGATCGACCTGGGTCTTCCCCGCAACGTCGACCCCGACGTCGCCACGGTTCCCGGCGTCGACCTGCTCGACCTCGAGACCATCCGCCTGCACGCCCCGCTCGAAGAGCTGCAGGCCACCGACGCCGCGCGCGACCTCGTGCGCGACGCCGCCCGCCGCTTCGCCTCGGTCGGCGAGCGCAAGAACATCACCCCCGCCGTCGTGGCCCTGCGCGCGCACGTCTTCGGCGTGCTCGACGCAGAGGTCGCCCGCGTGCGCGCCCGCGGCGACGAGGGCGGTCAGACCGAGCAGGCACTCCGCCACCTCGTCGGCGTGCTGCTGCACACCCCGACCACCCGCGCCCACGAGCTCGCCGAGACCGGCCGCGCCGACGAGTACATCGACGCCCTGTCGGCTCTCTTCGGCATCGAGGTCGCCGATCCCGCGGCCTCCGCCCCCGCGCGTCGCGACATCGCCGACGCGGGCTGACTCCCCGCCTGATCCCGGGTCCTCGGGCAGGATGGATGCCGTGAGCACACCGGCATCCGAGGTCTATGTCGTCGCGGGAGAACCCCGCCGCGGCAACGCACTGCGCTGGGTGGCGACGTTCGCCCTGGGCCTGCTGCACATCGAGGACGACGCTCCCTCGGTGAGCGAGACCGTCATCCGTCGCGTCGACGGATCGCTCGTGAAGCGGCTGAAGCCCGGAAGCGTCGCCCACTTCGAGGTGCAGATCAGCGAGGCGACGGAGGATCTGCTCGAGATGGATGCCGTGCCGTTCGCTCGGAAGTGGATCGCGGACCCGGCTTGAGGGCTGCGCCTGCGGATGTTCGCGCGAGAATGAGGGTATGAGCCTGCGCATCACCGACGACCCCGCCGCGGACGAGCTGCTGTCGAGCAACCCGCTCGCCCTGCTGATCGGCATGCTGCTCGACCAGCAGGTCGCCATGGAGACGGCGTTCGCCGGCCCGCTGAAGATCCAGGAGCGCACCGGATCGATGGATGCCGGCGCGATCGCGCACCAGGACCCTGATGAGTTCGCCGCCGCGTTCTCGCAGTCGCCCGCCGTCCACCGCTACCCGGGATCGATGGCGGGGCGCGTGCAGGCGCTCTGCGCGGCGATCGAGGAGGACTGGGACGGCAAGGCCGAGAACCTCTGGACGCGCGACGACCCCGACGGCAAGACGGTGCTGAAGCGCCTCAAGGCCCTGCCGGGCTTCGGCGAACAGAAGGCGAAGATCTTCCTCGCCCTGCTGGGCAAGCAACGCGGCTTCGACGGCGCCGGCTGGCGGGAGGCCTCGGCCCCCTACGGCGAAGAGGGCTCGTTCCGCTCCGTCGCCGACATCGTGAGCCCGGAGTCGCTCACCAAGGTGCGCGAGCACAAGCGCGCCGCGAAGGCCGCGGCGAAAGAAGCGAAGGCGAAGTAGGAACTCGCTCCCTCACCGCAGAGATCTGATCGCGAGGGCCACCGCCCGCACCTCGCGGATGCGGCGCTCGTACGTCGCCGCGATCACGATGAGGAGCACGCCGGCGATGCCGAGCCACAGCCACCAGAGACCGGACGCGCTCTCGTAGAGCGACGCGATCCACGGCCAGAGCTGGGCGACGGCGTGGACGATCAGCACGATCCCGCCGAGCAGAACCGGGGCCTGCCAACGGAACCGCGCGCCGACCAGCAGCGTCACCAGAGCGACGACGCCGAGCGCGAGGACGCGCCACAGCGCGTTGCCGCTCGAGAAGTCGAACAGCAGCGAGGGGATGAGCAGGAGCGCCAGGCCGATCCCGAGCGCCGGCCACGTCCGCACCGCGGGACGCTGACGAAGGGTCCGGATGCCGTGGATCAAGAGCGCCACGGCGAGGGGAGTCGTGGCCGCCTCGACGGGATCGGCACTGCCGAGAACGATCGCCACGAGGCCGAGGACGGCCGACAGACCGATCGCGGTCCACCGCACCGCCGCACCCTGCCACCACAGCCCGAGGGCGAGGACGGCGACGAGCGTCACGATCAGACGCAGCGGGCCCTCGCCCGTGGCCGAGAGCCGCATGGCGGTGAGAACCACCGCGACAGCGGGAGCGGCGACCGCGAGAGCCTGCGACACCCCGGGCAGGACGTCCGCGCGCCGACGGCGGAGGAGGACGGCGACGGCCACCAGGGGAACGGTCGCGGCGACGAGCCAGACGTCGAACAGCGCGGTCGCGAGCTCGTGCAGGGCGCGCAGCGACGGGGCCACGATCAGCCCGAGCGAGGCGACGCCGATCACCGGGGTCGCCAGCGGGGCGAGCGCGCCGCGGAAAAGAACGGCTGCGATCACCAGCACGGCGACCGCCGCGAGCGTCACGCCGATCGCGCGCACCGGCGACGCGTCGGCGAGCGCCGCGGAGGGCAGGAGCCCGACCGCCGCACCGCCGACGGCGAACAGCACCGAGGCCGGGGCGACCGGGCGGCGGCGATCGAGGAGGGCGGCAGCGATCCACACGAGCGCGAGAGGCACGGTGGCCCACTCGATCGGGCGGATATCCGCCCCCACGCCGATGAGGGCGACGAGCCCCGCTCCGGAGTGCGCGGTGATCGCGAGCGGCATCCCCCCGAGCCGGTGACGCACGCGCAGGGCGGCGACGCCGACGGCACCGAGCACCGCGACGGCGATCACCATGCGCCCGATCGGCCCGCCGTCGACGGCGACCAGCACGGCCGACCCGAGCGCGAGCAGTACGGCGGCGCCGACCAGAGCGTTGCGCGCGGACGACGCCGCCCACGGGGCCGGGCGTCGCGCGACGCCCACGGCGGCAGCGCAGATCGCCACGACCGACACCACGACGACGAGATCCGCGATGCCGATGCCACCCCGCTCGACGGAGGGGAGGAGCTGCGCGACCGTGACCAGCACGAGCGAGAGCGCTCCCGCGGCTCCGACCGCGACGGGAAGTTCGTCGGGGGTCCGTGGAGGACGCACCCAGGCCCCGACCACCAGAACCGCGGCCGAGAGGAGCGCGACCGCCAGCACGTGGACGAGGTTTCCCGAGGCCGAGAGGGCGCTGGGAGCGAGCGCGACGGTGGTCCCCGCGGCGGCGATCACCGCTGGGACGGCCGCGGAACGGTTCTCTCCCACCCGCCGCGCCCGCTCGTGGCCGGCCGCGATGCCGAGCACCGCGATACCGACCGGCACGGTGAAGAGCTCGACCGTCTCGGTCTGCTGCCAGAGCAGCCGCGTCCACAGCGCGAGGGTGCCCAGGACGAGCGCGAGCCAGATGAGGTGTCGGCGGGGCCCGCGAGAGCGGAAGAGACCGTCGCCATCGGTCGCCCACAGCACAGCGGCCACCGCCGCGAGCAGCAGCGGAAGCCACCGGACTCCCTGCGAGGGAACGACGACGATCGACAGAGCGGCCACGAGCGCGGCCCCCACGTCAAGGCAGGCGCGGGTGGACGGGTCGGTGCGGAGCAGGCGCAGGCCCGCCGCGGCACTGACGACGGCGATCGCCGCGTAGACGATCGCCGGCACCAGCGGCAGCGGGTCGATCAGCCGGAGCGCGGAACCGGCCGCGCCCGCGACGAGCAGGGGCGTCATGACCGCCGCGAAGGGCCGCGCGACGCGCCATGGCAGGTAGGGCGTCGTGAGGACGGCCGCCGACGCGACCGCGGCGACCAGCACCGACGCGAGCATCCACACGTCGGTCGCGGTGCCCGCGCGGAACCACAGCGCGGGGGCGGCGACCACCACGATCGCCGCCAGAGCGGTGACCACGCCGGCGCTTCGTTGCGCGACGTCGAGACCCCACCGGTGGAAGAGCGGGGCGACGAGAGCGACGAGACAGAGGGATGCCATCGCCAAAGGAACCGTCGTCGGGGTGGCCCCGTCGACGACGAGGTCGGCTCCGGCGCGCAACGCCCCGGGAACGAGGACGGCGCTCCCCGTCAGGAACAGGACGACCGCAATCGCGGACGGCACCCGGATACTCGGATGCGCTCCGGCCACCGCGGCGAGCACGGCCGCGACCACGACGCTGCACAGCCCCCAGGCGAGCGGAGAGGAGAACGACGACACCCACCCTGCGCCGAGGGCGAGGCAACCCCCGACCGCGGCGAGGGCGATGTCACCGCGACGGCGGCGGAGGACGACGACGGCGACCACGGCGAGCGCCAGGTACCAGGCGACCACGAGGATCAGGACGCGCAGCTGGGGTCCCGCGAGCAGGGCGACGGCCGCCCCGGCGATCAGCGCGGGGGTCCGGCGCTGCGCCCACGATCCCGACAGACGCCAGACCACGGCGGCGAGCACGACGATGGCCGCGAGGGCGATCACGGCCGCCGTGCTGACGGCATCCGGGGCATCAAGATCGAGGGCGGAGCGCCCGAAGACGACGATCGACCGACCCAGGACGGTGCCGACGGCATCCATCGCGCCGACCAGGGGCAGGATCGCGGCGACAGCGGCGGCGATCGCCGCAGCCAGCGAAGCGACGACGACGGTCGTCCGCCCGAGGCCCGGAGTCGCGCGACGCGCGGCGACGTCGAGCCCCAACGCGACGGCCGAGGCGACGAGCACCGGGACGGTGACGGACAGGGTCGCGTCGGCCGCACGGATGACCGTGCCCGCGATCCCCAGCCCGAGGACGACGACCGCTGCCACCGCGGCCGTCGGCGCCAGGCGCGCGGCACCTCGGCGCGCGAGCGACCGGGCGTGGAGAGCGAGACCGAGGGAAAGCGCCGCGCCGAGGACCGCGGGCGTCGCCGTGCTGCGCGGGTCGACGATCAGGGCGGAGGTCATCGCGACGACCGCACCGACGGCGGCGAGAGCCCGGACGACCGCGATCTCGATCGTCAACGCCGGGCGCGGAGCCCGGGCGAGGAGCGGTGCGAAGGGTGCCGCGAGGGCCAGGAGCAGCAGGACGAGCCCCCACGCGTACCACCCGAGGGCCGCATCCCGCGTGAAGAGACCGGCGACCAGCATCGCGGGCCCGACCGCGAGGGCCGCGACAGCGACCGAGAGCGGGGCGCGCAGGCGCGACAGACGCGACCAGCCCACGAACGCGGCACCCGCGGCCACCGTCGTCGCGCCCCAGTACACGCTCGGTTCGAGGCTCGCCGCCCCGCCCAGGTCGTTGGCTCGGACGGCCCAGACGTCGAGGGCCACGAAAGCGATCCCGAGCAGCGCGATGCCCTCGGAGGTGGCACCGAGGCCCCGACGGCGCAGGAGCGAGGCGGTGGCGATAATCGCCGCCGTGACGAGTCCGATGATGACGGAGCGCAGGACGAGCCCGCCACTGATCCACGCGACGGTGAGGAAGAAGGCCGCAGCCACGGCGAGAAGCACCACGCCGACCGACAGGAGGAAGACCTGGACGCTCGAACGGCGGGGCGCGGCCGGCCCCGCGGGGACGGGTGCGGCCGGCTCCACCGGAGGACCACCGTCGAACGGCGGCACAGCCGGGAAGCCTGCGCTCGGCTCGGCCAGCGGCCCCGGGGGGATCGCCGGCCCCGACGGCGGTGCGAACGCCACGTCGGCGGCTGCGGCGGGCGCCGACACCGTCGTCGAGAGCGATGCGGGCTCGGCCGTCGCGGAGTCACCCGGGGGCATCGCCACCGGGGACGGAGGCGCGGAGGACGGAAACACCGGGGACGGCAGCACCGGGTGAAGCTCGGACGACGGGGGAGCCGGCATCCGTTCCTCTTCTGCCCGGGCAGCCGCGGTCTCCGCATCGCTGTGCACCCGCATGAGGACGTCGGCGCGCTCGTCGACGAGGGCGATGATCCGCTGCGACAGGTCGAGCACCCGCGCCGTGCGCGCATCGGTCAGGTCGAGTCCGCACGAGGCGCACGGCGACACGGTGATGGATGCGAAGCACGACGGGCAGCGCGATGTGTCGACGAGCGCCCCCGGCTGCTCGGGCCAGGCGATGCCCGACAGTGCTCCCCCGTGATCGACTTCCGTCATCGTGCCCCCTCGGCGTCGGTCGTCGCCCCAGGCTAGCGAAGTCCGGCCGCCCCACCGGGGTCCTGCACAGCGGCGGTTCCTCCCCAGCCCGGGGGCACAGCCGTCAGTCGCGCGGCAGCGCGGCGACCGCCTCCTCGGCGAAGACCGTCTCCCCGGCCCGTACGGTCCGCACGACGCGGGCAGTCAAGAGCGTCGAGGCCCCGTCGGCGAAGGGGTCGGTGTCGAGGACCGCGAAGTCGGCCGCGAACCCGGGAGCGAGACGCCCGCGCCAGTCGCCGTCCCCCGTCGACGCGGCCGCATCGCGCGTGGCGTGGGCGATGCTGTCGGTCAGGGGCAGAGCGAACTGCGGGTGCACCGCCGCGACGCCCGTGTCGAGAGCCGAGGCGCGGGTCGCCGCGACGTACATGTTGGCGAGGGCGTCGTAGGGGGCGGTCGGCGCGTCGGTCGAGAACGCCAGAAGGGTACCCGCGCGCTCGTACTCGGGCCACGCGAACGCACGATCGGCGCGCTCGTCACCGAGCATCGCGGCCCAGTTGGGGTAGATCGCCGGGTCGGCGTGGACCGGCTGCATGGATGCCGTGACTCCGAGCCGCGCCATGCGCTCCGCCGTCCCCGGGGCGGCGTACTCGAGGTGCTCGATGCGGTGGCGACGAGGCAGATCGCCGTTGGCGCGGTAGGCGCGCTCGAGGGCGACGAGCGCCGCGTCGCTCGCGGCGTCGCCGATCGCGTGCATCGCGATCTGAAGCCCCGCGGCATCCGCAGCGCCCACCACCGGAGCGAGATCGGCGAGCGGCCAGATGGGAGCGGCGTTCGAACCGTCGGCGTACGGGGCGCCCATCGCCGCCGTGCACGCGTCGATCGTGCCGTCGAGGATCAGCTTGATGCCGATCACCCGCACCCACGACGAGCGGGTCCGCTCGACGAGGTCGATCACGCGGTCCAACTGGGCGAGGTTCTTCTCACGGTCACCGGTGTTCTCGACGAGCCAGTGTGCGGCGACGCGGATCGGGAGTCGCCCGCCGTGGCGCGTCACGGCTCTCTCGAAGGCGGCGAGGCCGTGCTCGTTGAAAGCCATGTCGACGACTCCGACGACTCCGGCGCGCACGTACGCGTCGATCACGCGATCGACGGCGGCGTCGCGCTCGTCGTCGGTCGTGGAGGAGTCGCGACGGGCCCACGCGTAGCGGATCGCGGCCGTCTCGAAGAGCATCCCGTTCGGCTCGCCGTCGGCGTCGCGGCCGATCTCGCCACCGAGCGGATCGGGGGTGTCGCGGGTGATGCCGAGCTCGGCCAGCGCCGCCGAGTTCACCCAGCAGGAGTGGTAGTCGTTGGCATCCAGGTAGACGGGGACGTCGGAGACGACCGCGTCGATCATGCTCGCGGTCGGCGCCCCGCCCGGAATCGAGTCGAACAGCCACCCGCGCCCCCAGATCGCGGGCGCCTCGGGAGCCGCCTCGCGCGCCTCGCGCAGGAGGACCTGGATCGCCTCGAGCGACCGCGCCTCGGTCAACGGCACCTGCGCGAGGGACGCGCCCATCATCAGCAGGTGCGTGTGCGCGTCGGTGAAGCCCGGGAGCACGACGGCTCCCCCCAGGTCGACCACCTCGTCGGCCGTGGACGCCAGCGCCTCGGCCCCGACGGCCGCGATCGTCTCGCCGTCGACGGCGATGGCATCCGTCCACTGCCGTCGCGGATCGGTGTGGGCGGTGAAGATCCGTCCCCCGCGGTAGAGCGTGCGCGTCATGCTGCCTCCTTCGCGGCGCGCTCGAGCCGTCGCGAGAGCACGCCGATGATGCCGGCCGGAACGGCCAGGACGAAGCTCGCGAGGGCGAGCGTGAGGGCGAAGCCCTGGTATCCCAGGAGCCCCACCAGAGATGCGCCGATCACGGGCGTGAGCGCCGAACCGACGAGGTAGGTCGCGAGCAGGGGCCCGGACCAGCGTCCGTCGGCGTCGAGAGCCGCGGCCGTGGCGACGAAGTACATGAAGGCGACGGCGTAGATCGTGTTCCACGCGATGAAGACCACGACGAAGAGCGTCGGATCGGTCACGGAGCCTTCGACGATCTTCAGGATGCCGCCGGCCACCAGCAGGACGATCAGGGGGATGCCGCGACCCAGGCGATCTCCGACGGCCACGAGCGCGATGGTGCCGAGCAGGCCTCCCGCGGTGGCGCCGCTGAGGGCGAGGCTGAGCCCCTCGGGCGTCAGACCGGCGTTGTCGGCGCCCATGACCCCGGCCATGGCCCACAGCGAATCCTCGCTCGCGGCCCACAGGGCGAACACGACGAGGAGCACGAAGCCCGCGACCGTGACCACGCGCGAGGGCGGTGCGGCGGTGCGGAGCGTGCCGGTGGGAGGGACCTCGATGGGGACGGCCTCGCCGATCGCCGCCGCCGCGTGCACCGTCGCGGCCGGGGCCGTGGGCATCCACGACACCGTGAGTAGGGAGAGGACACTGAACACCGCCATCGAGCCGAACACGTCGATCGGGGCGAGGCCGATCAGCGGGACGACGGCGAGGATGACCGTGATGAGCCCGCGGTTGGCCAGACCGTTGAGTCCGGCGACGCGGTCGGGGTTGCGGAACGCGGCGAGGGCGGCGCCCGCGGCCGCGACCGCCCCACCGGCTCCGACCCCGCCGAGGAGCAGGCCCGTCACGACGAGCGCGGGAACGAGCGCCGCGGCGCCGAAGCCGACGACCGCGAGGATCAGACCGACGCGCGCGACCAGGCGACGACGCGGTCCCGCGCACGCGGGGGCGACGGCGAGGCCGACGAGGGCGGTGAGCAGCAGGGTCGCCGTGACGATCCAGCTCGCCGTCAGCACGTCGGCGCCGACGCCCGTCTGGACGGCGGCGATCATGTACGGCGACAGGTTGACGCCGAGGTACCCCGCGATGCCGACGAGGAACGTCGACGAGGCGGTGGAGAAGCGGATGGGGAGTCGGGCGGCGCCGACGGACGTCGGGGCGGTCTGGACGGAAGCGGACACGGGTACCTCTCGGGGAGCCGGCGTGCGGCGGACACGGGACGGGCCGGGACGCCTCCTCGTCGAGAGCGTCCGGTGGACCCGAGGCTAGGGACCGTGTGTTTCGGTCTCCGTGCCCGTTCTGTTTCCCTGACATTAAACGTTTAAGTTGACCGCGCCGCAAGACCCCTCCGCGGATCGACCGTCACCGCGCGTCGGGTAACGTCACTGCTCGTGACCCCGCGCAAACCGACGCTCCACGACGTGGCCGCCGGCGCGGGCGTGTCGGTCGCCGCCGCCTCGTTCGCCCTGCGCGGCAAGACCGGGGTCTCCCCCGACACCCGCGACCGCGTCCTGGCCGTCGCGCGCGAACTCGGCTACTCGGTCAACATCCCCGCGCGCAGCCTGCGGACGGCGCGGTCGGGTGCCGTCGGCCTGTCCCTGCCGGCGGGCACGACGCACCTGCCCTACTACACGGACTTCGCCTTCGGCGTCGTCGACGCCGCCGACCGCCGGGGGCTGTCGGTGATCCTCCTCCCCCACCGCGACGCCGCGGACACCTCCGCACCGTCGGCGTTCGTCGACGGCTACGTGATCGTCGACGCGTCCGTCGAGGACCCCGGCATCCGGGCCCTGCTCGACTCGGACCGCCCCGTCGTCAGCGGCGAGCACGTCCTGGGCGGCGCGGAGCGCACCGAGGGCAGCGTCGCGACCGACCACCGCGCGGCGCTCACCCGACTGCTCGCCCATCTTGCCGATCGGGGTGCCGCGCGCATCGCCGCCATCCTGCCGCCCGACGGTACGTCCTGGAGCCGCGAGCTGGCCGAGACCTACGCCGAATGGACCCGCGCGCACGATCGCGAAGACCTGTCGCGCCGGGTCTCGTTCGTGCCGACCGCCGACGAGATCGGCCGGGCCGTGGCCGAGCTCCTGACGCTCCCCGAGGTGGACGCCCTGGTGATCGCCCCGAGTGGTTCCGCCGCGGCGACCCTCGAGGCCGCCGTTCGCGCCGGCCGCCGCGTCGGCGACGACCTCCTCGTCGCGGCGTGCGTCGACGAACCCGCGCACGCCCTGCTGTCGCCGCCCGTCACCTCGATCGACCTCGCCGCGCGCGAGCTCGGGTCGGCCTGTCTGGAACTGCTCGTCGAGGTGTGGGACGCCGACGAGACCCTCGAGACCGTGCGCCTCGCCGCACCGCGACTCGTCGTCCGCGCGAGCACCGCGGGGCCACTCCCCCGTTCGTGAGCCGGCGACGGCGCCCCGAAACGACGGAAGACCGGATGCCACGGCCTGGGGCCACGGCATCCGGTCTTCGCTGAATCGGGTCAGGCTCCCCGCAGGCGCTCCGCCAGGTAGCCATGCAACGCGTCGAGGCCGATGCGCTCCTGGCCCATGGTGTCGCGGTCGCGCACGGTCACGGCGTTGTCGTCGAGGGAGTCGAAGTCGACCGTGACGCAGAACGGGGTGCCGATCTCGTCCTGGCGACGGTAGCGGCGGCCGATGGCGCCGGCGTCGTCGAAGTCGATGTTCCAGCCGGCCGCACGGAGCGTGTCGGCGACCTCGCGGGCCAGCGGCGACAGGCGCTCGTTGCGCGAGAGCGGGAGCACGGCGACCTTGACGGGCGCGAGGCGCGGGTCGAGCTTGAGCACCGTGCGTGTGTCGGTGCCGCCCTTGGCGTTGGGGACCTCTTCTTCGCGGTACGCGTCGACGAGGAAGGCCATCATCGCGCGCGTCAGGCCGAACGACGGCTCGATCACGTAGGGCGTGTACTTCTCGCCCGAGGCCTGGTCGAAGAACGTGAGCGACTGGCCCGACGCCTCGGAGTGGCTCTTCAGGTCGTAGTCGGTGCGGTTGGCGACGCCCATGAGCTCGCCCCACTCCTTGCCCGGGAAGCCGAAGCGGTACTCGACGTCGATCGTGCCGGCGGAGTAGTGCGCGCGGTCGTCTTCGGGCACGTCGAAGCGCTTCATGTTCTCGGGGTCGATGCCGAGCTCGATGAACCAGTTCCAGCACGCCTCGACCCAGTGCTCGAACCACTCGTTCGCCTCGGCCGGCGGGGTGAAGTACTCGATCTCCATCTGCTCGAACTCGCGCGTGCGGAAGATGAAGTTCCCGGGGGTGATCTCGTTGCGGAAGGCCTTACCGACCTGGCCGACGCCGAACGGGGGCTTGCGGCGCGATGCCGTGAGCACGTTCGAGAAGTTCACGAAGATGCCCTGGGCCGTCTCGGGGCGCAGGAAGTACAGGCCCGACTCGTCGTCGACGACGCCGAGGTAGGTCTTGACCAGGCCCGAGAACGACTTGGGCTCGGTGTACTGCCCCTTGGTGCCGCAGTTGGGGCAGGGCACGTCGGCCAGGCCGTTCTCGGCCTTGCGGTTCTTGCGCGCCTCGAAGTCCTCGATGAGGGTGTCGGCGCGGAAGCGCTTGTGGCAGCTCAGGCACTCCACGAGCGGGTCGGTGAAGGTCGCGACGTGACCCGAGGCCTCCCACACGCGCTTGGGCAGGATGATGCTCGAGTCGAGCCCCACCATGTCGCCGCGACCGCGGACGAAGGTCTGCCACCACTGCCGGCGGATGTTCTCTTTGAGCTCGGTGCCGAGGGGGCCGTAGTCCCATGCGGAGCGCGAACCGCCGTAGATCTCACCGGCCTGGAAGACGAACCCGCGATGGCGGGCGAGGGCGATGACCTTGTCGAGGCGGGACTGTTCGGCCACGGTGGCTCCAATGGTCGGGAAAGCTGTGGGGTTCCAGCGCGAGTGCGCGGCATCCAGTTTATCGAAGAGGCCCGTGCCCGCCTGGTCGCCCTCCGGGCGTCACCGCGTGAGGCGCTCGCGACGCACGGTGAACTCCTCGAGCGCGGCTTCGTCGATCTCGACACCGAGCCCGGCGCCGGTCGGTAGGCGCACGTGCCCGTCCTCGATCACGGCCGGCTCGGTCACGATGTCGCGCGTGTAGAAGCGAGCGGATGCCGAGATGTCGCCCGGCAGCGTGAAGCCGGGCAGGGCCGCGAGGGCGGCGTTGGCCGCGCGGCCGATGCCGGTCTCGAGCATGCCCCCGCACCACACGGGAACGCCCGCGGCGAGCGCGCGGTCGTGGATCGCGACGGCCTCGAGGTAACCGCCCACGCGCCCCGCCTTGACGTTGATGATCGCGGCGGAGCCGAGGGCGAGGGCGTCGGCGGCGGCCTTGTCGCTCACGATCGACTCGTCGAGGCAGACGGGCGTCGACAGGCGCTTCGCCAGGGTCGCGTGATCGACCAGATCGTCCTCCTGCAGGGGTTGCTCGATGAGCAGCAGGTCGAAGCGGTCCAGTTCGGCGAGGGTGTCGGCATCCTGGAGCGTGTACGCGGAGTTGGCGTCGACCTGCAGCGGAATACCGCCGAAGGCCGCGCGGACGGCGGCCGTGTCGTCGATGTCGCGACCGGGCTTGATCTTGATCTTGATGCGCACGTACCCCTCGTCGAGGTAGCCGCCGACGGCCGCGACGAGAGCCCGCGGGTCGCTCTGGATGCCGACCGAGACGCCCGAGGGCACCCTGTCTTTCTCGGCTCCGAGGTACTCACCGACGCTGCGGTTCTCGGCGCGCAGGGCCGCGTCGATCACCGCGAGCTCGAGACCGGCCTTCGCCATGCGGTGACCGACGACGTGGTGCAGCGCTCCGGCGACCTCGTCGGGTGCCACGGTCCGACGCGCGAGCAGGGCCGGGGCGAGGAAGCGGGTCAGCACGTCCCACGCGCCCTGCGTGTACTCGCTCGAGTACGACGGTTCGGACTGCGTCACCACTTCTCCCCAGCCGCGGCCATCGGGCGTCTCGGCGGTCACGATGATCACCTCGCGCACCGTCTCGGTGCCGAACGAGGTGGTGAAGGGCGACACGAGCGGCATGTGCAGCACGCGCAGGTCGACGGCATCGAGGGTCACGGGCGCGGCGGGGCGGATCAGCGGCATGACGGCAGGCTAGCGGGGGCGGCGGCCGGGCGGGACGACAGCCGGGCGGGGGCTGCACAACTCCTGCAGATCGGCACGTTTGCGGGTCCAAGCCGAGCTGAACCTCCCGATCTGCAGGAGTTGTGCGCGGCCGGGCGACCGTAACGCGCGCCGCGCGCGGTGGCAAGGGACCGGGAACGCCGAGCCCCCGCGCGTAGCGTCGGCCGCATGAGCGCTGACTTCACCCCCCGCCACGCGATCGTCACCGGCTCCGACTCGGGCATCGGCGCGGCCACGGCCCTCGCCCTCGCCTCCGCCGGGATGGACGTCGCCGTCACCTACCACTCCGACAAGGACGGCGCCGAAGAGACCGCCGCAGCCGTGCGCGAGCGCGGTGTGAAGGCGATCGTCGCGCAGTTCGACGCGACCGACTTCGACGCGGTTCCGGATGCCGTGAACGCCATGGCCGACGAGCTCGGCGGCCTCGACGTGTTCGTCAACAACGCCGGAGGCGGCATCGGCGGCACCTTCCTCGACCTCGACTTCGACACCTGGCGCACCGACATCTCGCTCAACCTCGACGGGGCGTTCCTCGCCCTGCACACCGCCGCCCGCCGCATGGTGAAGGCGGACAACGGCGGACGCTTGATCGTCGTGTCGAGCGTGCACGAGCACCAGCCGCGCGTCGGCTCGGCCCCCTACGTCGCCGCCAAGCACGGCGTCGGCGGACTCATCAAGACGATGGCCCTCGAGCTCGGCCCGTACGGCATCACCGCCAACGCGGTCGCGCCCGGCGAGATCGCCACCCCCATCAACGACATGTCGGCCGAAGACGCCGAGCGCACCCACCGCCCCGGCATCCCCCTGGGTCGCCCCGGAAAGCCCGACGAGGTCGCCGACGTCATCCGCTTCCTCGCCTCGCGCGAGAGCGCCTACGTCACCGGAGCCAGCTGGGTCGTCGACGGCGGAATGCTGCACATGGGCCCGCAGGCGGGCTCGCACATGGAGTCGGACGCCTGGCGCTCGGCCGGCGAGAAGGAGTGACCACCGTGAGCGACGAGAAGAGCTTCGAAGAGAACCGTCACGACCAGCTGACGAGCGCGCCGAAGGCGACGGAGGAAGACGCAGCTCCCCGCTTCGACGTCAGCGAGCACGACGGGATCACGCGGATCGACGTCCGCGACGATGCGGCCGTGCGACCGGGTCCGGGCCAGGGCGACCCGGCGGCCGAGAAGGACACCCCGATCACCGAGCAGTGACGCCCCCGCGTCCCGGCGCGAGGATGCGGGGCCGTCTCAGCCGACGATGAGGTACCCGCGGCGATCGAAACCGCCGATCCGTCGACCGGATGCCAGGTGCCCCTGCAGCTCGTCGCGCACGCGCCGACGCCACTCGGCGGCTACCGCCGGGTCGCTCGAGCGCAGGGCCTCGATGTCGTCGGACACGGACACGACGGCCGAGATCCCGGCATCCGTCGGGGTGGGCGCGGGAGGTTCGGCGAGAGCCCACGACACCATCAGGCGGTCGGACTCGTCGCCGCGGTTCACCGCGTCGGCCATCTCGCCGTACTGGTTCACGAGGTAGTCGGTGACGCGCGCGCCCAGCACCGCGAGGTTGAAGTGGGCGTTGCGACCGACGAGCGGGTCGAACGTCCAGGTGATGCGGCCGACGCCGCGCTCGAGCGCCCACTCGCGTTGGTGGTTCTTCAGCTGTCGGCCCAGTCCGCGCCCCTGATATCCGGGGACGATGCCGGTGATGTGCGAGTGCATCGACCTCTCGGCGGGCGGGCCGAAGAACGCCGCCGAGGCGCCGATCATCCGGTCGCCGTCGTAGAGGCCGACGACGTAGTTTCCGGCGTGCTCGAGAGCCCGCAGGATGTTCGCCGGCATGGTCCCGTGCTCACCCCAGACCCGGTCGAGCACACCCGCGGCCTCGTGGATGGCTTCGACGGTGTCGAGGGTCCGGATGTCGATCTCGCTCATGCTCTCGAGTCTCGCACCGCGGCGCGGGCGCGTCAGCGCGGCAGAACCCCGCCGACGTGGCGGATGGTCCGCCCGCGCTCGATGACGATCGCGATCCCGCCCACGAGCCACAGCGGCACCTGCGTCAGGAAGGCGAGACGGAATGCGTCGAGCGAGTACGTCTCGGGGCTTCCCGCTCCCTGCACGTCCATCGCGATGCCGATGAACAGGATGGCCAGGAGGGCAGCGAGGAATCCGCCGCCGTTGACGATGCCTGTCGCCGTGCTGAGGCGGTGACTCGGGGTGAACGTGCGCGCGTGATCGAATGCGATCATCGACGCCGGCCCCCCGGTCGACAGCGCGAACATGAGCACCACGAGCAGCCACACGGGCGCGGGCCCGGGCCAGACGATCACGACGATCCACATGACGGCCTGGAACACCACGGTCGGCAGCACGAGCCAGCGCGAACGGCGGGTGGGATGCCGACTCGACAGCGCCCCGATCACGGGACCGCTGAGGATGCTGAAGAGCACGAGCGAGGTCATCACGAGAGACGCGGTGGCGGGGGCGAGGCCCTCGCCCGCGGTGAGGAAGGGGAAGCCCCACAGCAGCATGAACGCCGTGCCCGCGAAGGGAGTGGCGAAGTGCGACCAGAAGCCGAGACGCGTGCCGGGGTGCGCCCACGACTCGCGGAAACCCTGCCGCAGGTCGGGCGATGACCGCACCACGCGGATCGCGCCGGTCTGCGTGTCGACCGAGGTGTCGACCGGGTCGGACCGGCGTTCGGGCGGGCGGTTGCGGATGATCAGGAACGTCAGGACCGCGAACAGCAGGCCGAGACCCGCGACGCTGCCGAAGGCGACGCTCCAGCTCGTGGCGTGCAGGAGGGCGGCGAGCGGGACCACGGCGACGATCTGGCCGAGCTGACCGATGATCCCGGTCAGCTGCACGAGCACCGGCGCCCGCTGCGCGGGGAACCACGTCGCGATCACGCGCAGCACGCTCGGGAAGATCGCCGCATCGCCCGCACCGATGAGGACACGGGCCAGGATGCCGATCCCCACGGCATCCGCGGAGGCCATGACGAGCTGACCCGCGGCCATCAGCACCATGCCGATCGCGATCATCGGTCGCGCGCCGTACTTGTCGAGCAGGAGTCCGACCGGGATCTGCATCGCGCCGTAGACGAAGAGCTGGATGACGGCGAACATCGACAGGGCCGAGGCGTCGGCTCCGAAGCGCACAGCGGCATCCACCCCCACCGCCGAGAGCGAGGTGCGGTTGATGATCGACACGACGTATGCGAGGACGCCGACGATCCACAGCGTCCAGGTACGCCACCCCGGCCGGTCGAGGCGGAGGGTGCTGGTCACGTCTTCCAGGCTAGCCCCGGCCACCGACATCGGCGGCGGGGTGGCGGTGTGCGAGCCGGGCATGCGCAGCGGGGTGCCTTCCGTGCAGCGGGGCGTCCGCCGACCGCCCCGGTGCACGAGACGCGCCCCGGTGTCGGCGAGCAGCGGGTGGCGCGTCAGCCCAGGACGGCCGCCATCTCGCGGCGGACCCGCTCGAGGTGATCACGCAGGGGCGCGCGCATCGCGTCGGCCGCCCACTGCTCGAGGGCCGTCTGCAGCAGCTCCACCGCGACACCGGCCACGACGCGCGCGTGCAGGGGCTCGACACCGCGTGCGCGATACCCCTCGACCAACACCGCCCGCAGGCCGGCCTGTTTCTGCAGGTCGCGCTCGCGCAGGGCGGGCTCGGCCTCGATGAGGCGCCGCGCCGCCGCGATCTCGTCGCGGCGGGGCTCGAAGCGGTCGGTGGCGAGGGACTGAAACCCCGCCCACGCGATCTCGAAGGGCGAGCTGTCCGCCGGGGCGGCGGCGAGCATCTCGGCGGCCAGCCTCGGGATCTCGTCGTCGCCGAAGAACACCTCGCGCTTGTCGCCGAAATGACGGAAGAAGGTGCGCCGCGTCACCCCGGCCCGCTCGACGATGTCGGGCACCGTCGTCGCGTCGAATCCGCGCTCCGCGAAAAGCTGCATCGCGGCTTCGCGCAAGCGCTCTCTGGTGTCGGGTGCCCATCTGGCCATGCGGAGATCCTATGTGACGACACTGTGTGTCATCACGTCTATAGTGAAGGCACTCCGTGTCATCACGCGAAAGGTCCCCCATGTCCTCGCACGCCGCCGCCCTGCTCTCCGCGCCTCGAGCCGCTCTCACCCGCGGCACGGTCGACACCCCGGCACCCGCCGCCGACGAGGTGCTCGTGCGCGTTCGCACGGTGGCGGTCAACCCGGTCGACTGGGTGATCCAGGGCACCAGCCGCATCACCTACCGATGGCTGCACACCCCCGCCGTGCTCGGCTCCGACGTCGCGGGCGAGGTCGTCGCGATCGGGTCCGGCGTCACGCGCTTCCGCGTGGGTCAGCGCGTCTTCGGGCTCGCGACCGGCACCGACCGCGGCCGGGATCCGCTGCGCGAAGGCGCGTTCCAGGAGTACACGACCCTGCTCGAGCGCCTCACCGCCCCCACACCGGACAGCCTCTCCGACGAGGAGGCCGCCGTCTTCCCGCTGGGCCTGTCCACGGCGGCGTGTGCCCTGTTCCAACCCCAGCACCTCGGACTCCGGATGCCGGGTGACCCGGCGCCCGACACCGCCCGTGGCGTCGTCGTGATCTGGGGCGGCTCCACGAGCGTGGGTATGAACGCCATCCAACTGGCCCGCGCCGCCGGCTACGACGTCGTGACCACGGCATCCGCCCGCAACGCGGCGACCGTGCGCGACCTCGGAGCGGACGCCGTCGTCGACCACCGCTCGCCCTCCGCCGTGGCCGAGCTGGTCGCGGCCGTCGGCGGACGCCCCGTGGTCGGGGCGGTGGCACTCGGGGCCGGTTCGACCGACGCGTGCATCGACGTCCTCGCCCGCACCGGCGGGAACCGGCTGGCCATGGCGAGCACGCCGATCGCGCTCGATTCACTGGTCGGTCGGCGCCGTCTGTTCCCCGCGATGCTGCCGGTCTTCACGCGCATCGGGCTCGGCACGCTGCGCTCGACGCTGCGCGCCCGCCGCCGCGGCATCCGCGCGAACTTCGTCTGGGGCAGCAGCCTCCGCGACGACGAGATGGGCCCGCGCCTCTGGGGCGAGGTCGTCCCGCGCCTGCTGGCCGAGGGTGCGCTCCGCCCCGCGCCCGCCCCGCTCGTCGTCGGCGACGGCCTCGACGCCGTGCAGGGCGCCCTCGACCGCCAGCGCGCGGGCGTCTCGGCGCAGAAGATCGTCGTGCGCCTGTGATCCGGGCCGGGGTCGGGCCCCGGCGGGCCGGCGTAAATGGCCCCGGGGCGGCACAAGAGGCCCCGGGGCCACGAACCACGCCCCGAAGCGACACCGCGCGTGGTCGGCGACGCCACCCGCGCGCGGAATAATGGTCCGATGGTCTCCGCGAGCCCCCACCTGCAGCCCGATCACGCCTGTCTCATCGTGCACGGCAGCGACACCCCCGGCATCATCGCCGCGGTCTCGGCGCTGATCGCGCGCCAGGGCGGCAACATCGTCGCCTTCGACCAGTACTCCGACGATCCCCGTGGCGGGGCGTACTTCCAGCGCGTGGTCTTCCACCGCCCCGACCTCTCGGCCGCGTTCCCCGAGATCGAGGCCGACCTCGCGAAGACCCTCGGCGACGGCTTCGAGCTCGAGTGGACGCTCACCGACCTCTCGACGCCCAAGCGCATGGCGATCCTCGCCTCGAAGCAGGACCACTGCCTGCTCGACCTGCTGTGGCGTCACCGCCGCGGCGACCTCCCCGTCAGCATCCCCATGGTCGTGTCGAACCACACGGCGGCCGCCGAGGACGTGCGGTCGTTCGGGGTGCCCTTCTTCCACGTTCCGTCGACGCCGGGGCCCGACAAGTCGGCATCCGAGGCCCGCATCCTCGAACTGCTGGTCGGCAACGTCGACTTCATCGTGCTCGCGCGCTACATGCAGATCCTCTCGCCGGGGTTCCTCGAGAAGATCGGCGTACCGGTGATCAACATCCACCACTCGTTCCTGCCGGCCTTCATCGGCGCGGAGCCCTACAAGAAGGCGAAGCAGCGCGGCGTCAAGCTCATCGGGGCGACCTCGCACTACGTCACGAGCGACCTCGACGAGGGTCCGATCATCGAGCAGGACACGGTGCGCGTGACCCACGCCGACTCCTCGGCCGAGCTCGCCCGCCGCGGAGCCGACGTCGAGCGCCAGGTGCTCTCGCGCGCCGTGCTCTGGCACGCCGAAGACCGCGTGATCCGCCACGGAAACCACACGATCGTCTTCTGAATCCCGGATGCCGGCCCCCGGCCGCCGCGCGTGGCTCGACGCCCGCACGCAGGCGTGAGGGGTCGTTTCCTGTCGCCTACGGTGATGCAAAGCGACAGAAGACGACCCCTCACGCGAGAGTGGTCACTCCGGGTCGGTCGCCCGGCTGAGCGGGCCCGAACCGCCGCGCGGCGGCTGCTTGCGCTGATCCGAGAGCTCGCCGCCCTGGCGGCCGCCATAGGGGCGTCCGTGGTCGGCGAACTCCGCGCGGAAGTACGCCAGACGCCAGCCGCCCAGCTCGATGCGCGCGCCGGTGCGCAGGATGCGTCCGCCACGGTCGCGTCCGGGGCCCTGCTCGCGTGCCCCGCCGCCCCCGACCTCGTCGAAGCCGTAGAGGACGTACTCGTCGTCGCCCTCGTGGCGGATCTCGGCGTGAATCGGCGCGAGACCGGGAAGACGCAAGTCGACCCCCTCGCCCGAACCGATGACCGTCTTGGTCGGCAACAGGTCGAACTCCCGCGGACGCGAGCCGTCCCACGACGAATCGCCTACCGCGAAGATCAGGCGCGGCCGGCCGGAACCGGGCGTGTAGTGGGTCGTCGTGATGCGCCGTCGCACCGTGCGATTGACCGTCGGCACGAGGGGTAGCGGCGTCTCGGGCGGAATCGGGAAGGTGAGCGCCTGCCCCTTGTTCCGCCGCGTCAGCAACGGCGCGACCGCCGAGACAGACCCGAGGCGGATGTGCTTCGACCCCGTGATCGCGCGCTGCAGCACGCTGCTCTTCACGTCGCCGAGATGCAGGATCGGACCCTCCGGTCCCTCGAGCTTCACCGAGATACCTCGGGATGCCAGGGCGTCGGCAACCGTGGACAGCTCGGCGAGCGTCCGCCGGCCGTTGCCGGGCAACCGCGAGGGGTCGCTCACGACGATGCGCACCTCGGTGCCCGCGGCCGTGACCGTGCCCTCGAACGGCGGGGTGTCGGCATCCTGGTCCTGCTCGTGTTCCGAGAAGGCGAGGTCGATGTCGAGGCGCACCATGATGGCGCCTCCCATCAGTTGCCGCGGTACGGGTCGGACCCGGCCGCGGTGTCGTCGCTCGTGGTGACGCGGAGGGTGCCGTTGAGCTTCCAGGTCGCGCGGGGCGCGTCGGGGCCGATGTCGCGCGGCACCTCGACGGTCATATCGACGAACGAGTAGTTGACCGCGGCGCCGCGGCCGGTCAGGTACGACCACATCTCGCGGCCGAGGTCGGTCCAGTCGGTGATGGAGTGGCCCTCGGGTCCGCTCGAGGCGGCGAACGGGTCGTTGGTGGGAGTGGTGTCCGACATGGCTTCGGTCCCTTCTTTCGTTTCGAGGCCACCAGCGTCCCAGCGGGTCGGGGCTCGAAAGGAGGGATTGCGCTCGGGCGTCGGGTGCGGGACCATCTGCTCAACCCCCAAAGAGCTGTTTGACGGTTGCTCGCGGGCGCGCCACGATGGCGGGATGTCCCAGATCGACGAACTGCGCGCGACCGCGCACCCCCTGCGCCTGCGGTTGCTGTCGCTGCTCACCGGAGCGGCGATGAGCGCGGCGGATGCCGGTCGCGAGCTCGGCATCTCCCAGGCGTCGGCGAGCTACCACCTGCGAGTGCTCGAACGGGCAGGACTGATCCGCGTCGTCGAGGTCGTGCGGCTGCGCGGCGGGGACGCACGGCGCTACCGCCACGAGAGCTCTTCGCGGCGGTACGCCCCGGAGACGCACCTGGGCGAGCGCGCGCCCGCGGGCGAAGAGGAGTACGTCGCCGCGCTCGTCGACGAACTCCGCCGCCGCGCACGCGCACGCACGGACGGGCCGGCCCTGACCACGGATGCCGAACTCTGGGTCGACCCGCAGATCTGGGGCCGCATCGTGCAGCACGTCGGCGAAGCGTCGGCCCTTCTGCACGCCGCAGCCCAGCCCCCGCGAACCCCCGGCACACGACCGGTGTCGATGACAGCGGCGCTCTTCCCGATCCGACGCCCGCGGTGACGGGGCCCCTCGCCCACGCGCCGTTCCGCTGGCTGCTCGCCGCCCGGACCACCGCGATCGTGGGCAATTCCGTCGCCCCGATCGCGCTCGCCTTCGCCGTGCTCGATCTCACCGGCTCGGCAGCCGACCTGGGACTCGTGGTCGCTGCGCGCTCAATCGCGAACGTGGCAATGCTGCTGTTCGGCGGGGTCCTCGCCGATCGCCTGCCCCGCGGAGCCGTGTTGGTGGGCTCATCCCTGGCGGCGGCCGCCACGCAGGGCACGATCGCCGCCCTCGTGCTGACCGGAACGGCCGGCATCCCGATCCTCATCGCGCTCAGCGTCGTGAACGGCGCGGTATCGGCGGTGAGCCTCCCGGCCGCCGCCGCTCTCGTTCCCGACACGGTGCCGGCATCCCTCCTGCGCCCGGCGAATGCGCTGTTGCGCCTCGGCCTGAACGGCGGCAGCATCGCCGGCGCTTCCGTCGGAGCCGTCGTGGTCGCCGCGGTCGGGCCCGGATGGGGTCTCGCGATCGACGCCGCCGCTTTCGCCGTGGCGGCGATCCTCTTCACTCGCCTGCGCCTCCCGCAGAGGTCGGATGCCGCGGACCCCGGCGCGACGGCATCGGTCTGGACCGAACTGCGCGAGGGGTGGCGGGAGTTCGCGAGTCGTCGATGGATCTGGATCGTCGTGCTGCAGTTCGCCGTCCTCAACGCCGCGTTCGTCGGAGCCACCACGGTTCTCGGCCCCCTCGTCGCGGACGAGACCTTCGGCCGCGGTGGGTGGGGACTCGTCGTCGCCGCGCAGACCGCGGGCCTCGCGCTGGGTGCGGTGATCGCCCTGCGTTGGCACCCGCGACGTGCGCTCGGGCTGGGCGTCGCCGGCATGGCATCCGTCGCTCTCCCCGTCGCGGTGCTCGCGGTGCAGCCGACGCTCGCGCTGCTCGTGGTCGCGTTCGGCGTCGGAGGGGTGGCCATCGAGCTCTTCGCGATCGCCTGGGACCAGTCGTTGCAGACCCAGGTCCCGCGCGAGGCGCTTTCGCGGGTGTACTCGTACGACATGGTCGGTTCGTTCGTGGCCGTCCCCCTTGGGGAGATCCTGGTGGGACCCCTGGCGCACGAACTCGGAGCACCCCCGGTACTTCTCGGCTGCGCGGCCGTCATCGTGGTGGCGACGGTGTTCGCGGTCTGCTCCCGGAGCGTGTGGCGCGTGCGCACCACCTGACAGCCTCAGTACACGTACTCCATCAGCTCGACGCCCAGCACGCGGAAGGCGTCGTGCGCGCGCAGTCGGTGGGCGATCGAGAGGTCGTCGAAGTTCACGATCAGCGCGTACGAGATCCCCGCGCGGGGCCCGCCGAGCACGCCCGCCTCGGCGCGGACGCCCGGGGCACGCCCCGTCTTGTTGATGAACAGGAGCCCGTGCTGGTCGTTCTCGTGCGCGAAAGGATCGAGGCCTGTGGCGGATGCCACGAGCGAGAGGTCGTGGTTCAGGCTCAGCCATTCGGCGACCTGGGCACTCACCCCCGGTGAGACGACGGTGGAGTTCACGAGCCCCGCGAAGACCTGG
This sequence comes from Microbacterium sp. 16-032, assembly GCF_041079455.1. Taxonomy (NCBI): domain Bacteria; kingdom Bacillati; phylum Actinomycetota; class Actinomycetes; order Micrococcales; family Microbacteriaceae; genus Microbacterium; species Microbacterium sp. 16-032. The sequence continues at coordinate 302,685 of NZ_JBFYGQ010000001.1, forward strand.
GCCATCTCGCGGGCCGTCGACAGGGCGAGATGCGGGGCATCGTCGGGACCGCGGTCGTCACGGAAGCGGTCGAGCAGGGCCGTGCGACGCAGCCCGAGCTGCTCGACCCGCGCGCGCACCGACTGCAGACCCACCCGGTGCAGCAGGGCGTTGACGGCGAGGGCGTCGCCGGACGACGCGGCGAGCATGGCCACGTCGGTCAGGGGCAGCGCCGGGGCTTTCAGGTGCTGCCAGACGCCGCCGTGTGCGGCGCCGTGCACCGATGCGCGATCGATGATCTCGAGCGGGTCGAGGCGCCCCGATTCGAACGCGGCCGCCGCTTCGATGAGCAGGGGGACGACGCCGAGACCTCCGACCGGCAGCGTGACGAAGTCGTCGCCGGCGAGCACCTCGGTGGAGCCCCCGTCGAGGTCGTCGATGCGCACCGACACCTTCGCGCCCGACGCGGCGAGCTCGTCGAGAGAGCGCAGGGTCGCCGTGAACGACCGGCGACCCGCCGCCGCGCGGCGGGGCAGTCGCTTGGGCCCCTTGCGTCCGGCCCCCCGGAGGGCCGGGGCGTCGCGTCGAGACGACTCCACCGGCCCGCCGACGGGATCGGGCAGGGCGGGCTCGGGAACCGGGGGCATGCCCACGAGCGTGGCTCCTTCCGCGTCAGGAGAGCAACAAACGCGACCTCACCAGATGGTGACGCGCTGGTCTGCGTCGAGCCAGAGGGCGTCGCCCTCGGTCACCTCGAACGCTTCGTAGAACGCGTCGATGTTACGCACGATCTGATTGCAACGGAACTCGTTCGGCGAGTGAGGGTCGATCGTGAGCAGGCGGATGGTCTCGGCGTCGCGGCCCTTCTGCTGCCAGATCTGCGCCCAGCTGAGCAGGAGCCGCTGGATGCCGGTGTACCCGTCGACGACCGGGCCGTCGAGGTCGGTCTCGCCCTGGCTCTCGAGGAACAGGCGGTATGCCGCGATCGCGATGCCCAGCCCGCCGAGGTCGCCGATGTTCTCGCCGATGGTGAGCGCGCCGTTGACGTGGTGCTCCTCGCTCAGCCCCTGGGGGACGAGGGCCTCGTACTGAGCGATCAGGGCCTTGGTGCGCTCCTCGAACGCCGAGCGGTCGGCATCCGTCCACCAGTCGCGAAGCGACCCGTCGGCGTCGAAGCGGCTGCCCTGATCGTCGAAGCCGTGGCCGATCTCGTGACCGATGACCGCTCCGATGCCGCCGTAGTTGGCGGCCGCGTCGCGATCGGCGTCGAAGAAGGGGTACTGCAGGATCGCCGCGGGGAACACGATCTCGTTCATGAGCGGGTTGTAGTACGCGTTGACCGTCTGAGGGGTCATGTACCACTCGTCGCGGTCGATCGGCTGGCCGACCTTGGCGAGCTGGCGGTCGTGCTCCCAGACGTGCGCCCGACGGACGTTGCCGACGAGGTCGTCCGCGGTGATCTCGAGCTCCGAGTAGTCCTTCCAGCGGACCGGGTAGCCGATCTTCGGCACGAAGGTGTCGAGCTTGGCGAGCGCGCGCTCGCGGGTCTCGTCGGTCATCCACGACAGGCCCTGGATCGAGCGGCGGTACGCCTCGATGAGGTTCGCGACGAGACCGTCCATGGCGTCCTTCGCCGCGGGCTGGAAGTGGCGCTCGACGTACACCTTGCCGATCGCTTCGCCCAGGGCCGCCTCGACGAGGCTGACGCCGCGCTTCCAGCGCTCGCGATTCACCGGCACGCCGGTGAGCTGGGTGCCGTAGAAGGCGAAGTTCTCGGCGACGAAGGCCTCGGAGAGGAACGCCGCGGCGGCGTGCACGATCTTGAAGCGCAGCCACGCCTTCCAGTCGTCGAGGCGCTCCTCGACGAGCAGGGCGCCGAGCGACTCGACGAAGCTCGGCTGGTAGACGACGACCTCGGCGAGCGCGTCCTCGTGTCCGGGGGCGACCCCCGCGCGCCACGGCTCGAGGTCGACGCCTGCGAGGGCGACGGTGTCGTCCCACGACTTCAGGTTGTAGGTCTTGACCGAGTCGCGGCTGTCTTCGCGCGTCCAGTGGTGCGCGGCGATGTCGGTCTCGAGGGCGACGGTGCGATCGGCGGATGCCGCAGCCTCGGCGACCCCGGCGAGCTCGAGGATGCGCTCGATGTGCGCACGATAGGCGGCGCGGGTGTCGGCGAAGTTGTCGAGGCGGTAGTAGCTCTCGTCGGGCAGCGAGATGCCGCCCTGGTAGACGACGGGCACGTAACGGGTCGGGTCGCCCGGGTCGGGCTCGACGAAGAGGGTCAGCAGGCCGCTGATCCCGTCGCGCTCGAGTTCGCCGATGAGCCGGAGGAGCGAGGGGATGTCGGAGACGCCGTCGACGTGCTCGAGCTGCGGGGCGAGCGGCTCGCTACCGGCGGCCTCGATGCGGTCGGTGTCCATGAAGCTCGCGAACAGGTCGCCGATCTTGCGGGCTTCACTGCCCGGCTCGGCGTCCTGCGACTCCTGGACGATGGTGCGCACGTCCGCCTCGGCCTGCTCGGCGATGAGGTGGAACGAGCCCCAGCGGGCCTTGTCGTCGGGGATCTCGGTGCGCTCGAGCCAGCTGCCGTTCACGTGGCGGAACAGGTCGTCCTGCGGGCGGATCTCGTCGCTGAGCTCGTCGAGCGCGAGACCGGAGCGGGGGATGTCGGTCATGGAGACAGGATAAGTGCCACACATCCACGGGGGCTCGGAACGGCCCTCCGCGCCGCGGGTGCGCCGCCGCGGCGGGGTCGGGACCCCGCCCTAGGCTCGGACCGTGACCACCCATCCGCCCGAGACGCTGAACCGCTCGATCCTGCGGCTCGCGCTGCCGGCCCTGGGCGCGCTCATCGCGGAACCGCTGTTCCTCATCGTCGACGCGGCGATGGTGGGCCACCTCGGTGTCGCTCCCCTCGCCGGACTGGGCATCGCGGGCGCCGTCCTGCAGACGATCGTCGGGCTCATGGTGTTCCTCGCCTACTCGACCACTCCCGCGGTGGCCCGACGCTACGGCGCCGGCGAGTACGGCCGCGCCGTGCGCGTCGGGGTCGACGGCATGTGGCTGGCACTATGCCTGGGCGCGCTGCTGGCCGCGGCCGGTTCGCTCGTCACGCCCGCGGTCGTCGATCTGTTCGGCGCCGCCCCCGATGTCGCCGAGAACGCGCGCACCTACCTCGCGATCTCGATGTGGGGTCTGCCGGCCATGCTCGTGGTCTTCGCCGCCACCGGGCTCTTGCGCGGCATGCAGAACACGGTCACCCCGCTCTGGATCGCCGGCCTGGGCTTCGGCGCGAACGCCCTCCTCAACGCGCTCTTCATCTACGGCTTCGGGTGGGGGATCGCCGGGTCCGCGATCGGCACGGTCGTCGCGCAGTGGGGGATGGTCGGCGCCTACGTGCTCGTGGCACGCCGACTGGCGCGGGTGCACACGGCATCCCTCGGCTTCCAGCGGGAGAGCCTCGGCGGCACGGTGCGCTCCGGCGGCTGGCTGTTCCTGCGCACGGTCAGCCTGCGCGCCGCGTTCGTGGCCACGGTCGCCGTCGCCACGGGTCTCGGCTCGGCGGAGCTGGCCGGCTGGCAGATCGCGTTCACGATCTTCTCGACCGCCGCGTTCGCGCTCGACGCCCTCGCGATCGCCGCTCAAGCACTGATCGGCCGTTCTCTGGGTGCCGCCGACACCGTGACGGTGGGGCGGGTGCTCACCCGCACGAGCGCGTGGGGCATCTGGTTCGGCGTGGCGGTGGGGGCGGTGCTGGCGGCCACCTCGGGCGTCATCGGCGTGATCTTCACGGGCGATGCCGAGATCGCCGCGCTCATTCAGCCCGCGTTGCTCGTGCTCGCGCTCGCCCAACCGCTGGCGGGGTTCGTTTTCGTGCTCGACGGCGTTCTGATCGGGGCCGGCGACGCGCGCTACCTCGCTCTCGCCGGGCTGCTGAACCTCGTGCCGTACGTTCCGGCGTTGGTCCTCGTGGCGCTGTTCGCGGGCGGCGGCGCCGTCGGCCTGGCGTGGCTTTCGGCGGCGTTCTTCGGGGTCTACATGGTGGCGCGGGCGCTCACCCTCGGGCTGCGGGTGCGCGGCCGGTCGTGGATGAGCGCGGGCGACGCCGCCTGACCCGGCATCACGGGTGGGCGCGCACCCCGCGGACACCCGCCCGACGTGGACGGGCGCGGGTCACGCCCAACGGCGGCACCACTCGTACATGATCACGGCGGCCGCAGACGCTGCGTTGATCGAACGGGTGGATCCGTACTGCGTGATCTCGACGACCCCCGTGGCCGCCTCGATCGCCTCGGGCGACAGCCCCGGCCCTTCCTGACCGAAGAGCAGGACGCAGGCCTCGGGAAGATCGGCGCGATCGACGGGCACCGAGCCCTCGACGTTGTCCACCGCGATCACCGGCAGCCCCGCCTCGCGCGCCCAGGCGGCGAAGGCGGCGACGTCTTCGTGGTGGCGCACGTGCTGGTATCGGTCGGTGACCATGGCGCCGCGACGGTTCCAGCGGCGCTTGCCGACGATGTGCACCTCGGCCGCGAGGAAGGCGTTGGCACTGCGCACGATGGACCCGATGTTGAGGTCGTGCTGCCAGTTCTCGATCGCGACGTGGAACGGATGCCGCTTCGCGTCGAGGTCGGCCACGATCGCGTCCATGCTCCAGTAGCGGTACTCGTCGACCACGTTGCGGGTGTCGCCGTTCTCGAGCAGATCGCGGTCGTAGCGCGGGTCGTCGGGCCAGGCGTCCGCGCCCCCGGGCCACGGGCCCACGCCGTGCGTGGGGGGCGCTTCCTGCGGCGACGCCGGGCCGTCGGCATCCGTGGATCGGGGCTCGGCGGCGTCGCCCTGCGACGGCGGGGGGTTCTCGGCATCCGTCACCGTTTCAGGCTACTCGCGGTGCGGTGGCGACCTCGTCTCGACGGCACTGGACGGTCGGGGCGTGCGCCGCACTCTCAGTGATCACGCACACTTTTCGGCTGCCCGAAAAATTGCTACGGTTTCGGGATGCCGAAAATAGCGGATGCCGTGCCCCGCCGCCGCGCGCCGCAGCGCGCTCTCTGGCTGCTCGGACCCGCGATGGTCGCCGGCGTCGCGTACCTCGACCCGGGGAACGTCGCGAGCAACATGACCGCGGGGGCGACGTTCGGCTATCTGCTCGTGTGGGTCGTGGTGCTCGGCAACGTCATGGCGTGGCTGATCCAGTACCTCTCGGCGAAGCTCGGCATCGTCACGGGAGAGAGCCTCCCCCAGGTGCTCGGCCGTCGGATCCGCCGCCCGTGGACGCGACGCGCCTACTGGCTGCAGGCGGAGCTCGTCGCGATGGCCACCGACGTGGCCGAGGTCATCGGCGGTGCCGTCGCGCTGCATCTGCTGTTCGGCATCCCCCTCGTGTGGGGCGGGGCGATCACGGGGGTCATCTCGATGGGCCTGCTGCTCGTGCAGACGCGGCGCGGGGCGCGGGCCTTCGAGACGGTGCTGATCGGCCTGCTACTCGTGATCGCCGTCGGCTTCACGTTCGGCCTGTTCCTCGCACCGCCCGAGCCCACCGGAGTGATCGCCGGTCTCGTGCCGAGATTCGAGGGCAGCACCTCGGTGCTGTTGGCGGCCTCGATCCTCGGGGCGACGATCATGCCGCACGCGATCTACGCGCACTCCGCTCTCGCCCGCGACCGTTTCGCGCCCACCGGCGACCCCGCCGATCCCTCGGGCGGCATCGCCGCGGCGCACGCCCACGCACCGGAGTCGGCGACCGCCCAGAGCCGCGCCGACACGCTCGCGCACGCCCGGGGCATCTCGACCCCCCGTCTGCTGCGCGCGACGCGCTGGGACGTCACGATCGCCCTCGCCGTCGCCGGCACCGTGAACCTGGCGATCCTGCTGCTCGCCGCGGCCAACCTCGCCGGCGTCGACGGCACCGACAGCCTGGAGGGCGCCTACGCGGCCCTGCGCGACGGACTGGGCCCGCTCGTCGCCACCCTGTTCGCGGTGGGGCTGCTCGCGAGCGGTCTCGCCTCGACGTCCGTGGGCGCCTACGCGGGCGCCGAGATCATGCAGGGGCTGCTGCACGCGCGCATCCCCCTGCTCGCCCGCCGCCTCGTGACCCTCGTGCCGGCGCTCGTCATCCTCGGCCTCGGCGTCGACCCCACCCTCGCGCTCGTCCTCAGCCAGGTCGTCCTGTCCTTCGGCATCCCCTTCGCGCTCGTCCCGCTCGTGACCCTCACCCGTCGACCCGACGTGCTCGGCGAGTACTGCAACCGCGGGCTGACCACGGCGGCCGGGGTGCTGGCATCCGTCTTCCTCATCGCCCTCAACGCCCTGCTCCTGTGGCTGGTGTTCACCGGCGGATAGGCTGACGGAGTGGAATCGCCCGTGGCCGACGACTATCTCAAGGCGATCTACCACCACACCGAGTGGCAGGACAATCCGATCACGCCCTCGCAGCTCGCCGCGGTGCTGAGCCTCGCGCCGTCGAGCGTGACCGAGATGGTCAAGAAGCTCGCCGCGCAGGGGCTCGTCACGCACCGGCCGTACGGACCGGTGTCGCTGACGACCGCGGGCGGGCGACGTGCGGCGGGCGTCATCCGTCGCCACCGTCTCATCGAGACGTGGCTCGTCCGCGAGTTCGGCTACTCGTGGGACGAGGTGCACGACGAAGCCGAAGTCCTCGAGCACTCCCTCAGCGACCGTCTGCTCGAGGGCATCGACGAGCGGCTCGGCCGCCCGCGTTTCGATCCCCACGGAGATGCGATTCCGGATGCCGACGGTTCGGTACACCGCGAACCCTTCGTGCTCCTCGCCGAGGCGCCGGCCGGGCACTCGGGTCGGGTCCTGCGCGTGAGCGACCGCGATCCGGAGCTGCTGCGAGCCCTCGTGGAGAACGGCATCGACGTGGGGCATGAACTCGAGGTGCTCAGCGACGACGTCGTGCGCGCCGACGGCGTCGAGGTCGCGTTGCCCGCGGGGGCGGGGAGCTCGGTCTGGCTGACGCGCTGACACGCGTCACCGGGCGAGCTGAGCCCTCTCACCGAGATCGACCGAAGACCCGGATTCAGGATGCCGCGCGTCGAGCCCGATCGAACGGCCACCGCACGTGCGTCGCCGTCTCGCACGCGCGCCACAGGTCGGCGCCGAGCTCTCCGCCGCGCGTCCGACGAGCGGGGGTCGCCACCCGCGGTGCGCCCCGCGCGACCAGCGCCGGTCCGTACATCGAGCCGCCCTCGGCGAAAGGGTCGACGAGCGCGCGGACGAGCGCCCAGGCTCCCTGCTCTTTGGACTGCGTGATCGGGGCCTGCAGGTTGTCGAGGAAGCGGGTGAGACGACTCGGCTCGTTGACCCCGCGCACTCCGCGGGTCCGGCCGCTCGTCGAGTACCCGGGGTGCGCGACGAGGCTCTCGACCGGGACGCCGTGAGCCATCAGGCGCTTCTGCGCCTCGAGCGCCAGAGCGGTCGTCGCCGCCTTCGACTGCACGTACGCGCGCCACGGCGAATAACCCTCACGCAGTTCGGGGTCGGTGGGGACGTGGCGCCACAGCGAGGTCGACATGCTGCCGACCCACACCATGCGCCCACGCGCGGCGGCCAGGGGCTTGAGCAGCTCGCCGGCGAGCGCGAAGTGCCCGAGCACGTTGGTCGCGAACACCAACTCGTGGCCGCCGGCGGTCTCGCGCTCCTTGGGCGGGTGGACGATGCCCGCGTTCAGCAGCAGACCGTCGAGGCGCCCGCGTGCACGGGCCGTGGCAGCGGCGGCTCGCACCGAGCCCATGTTGCTGGTGTCGAGCAGCAGCGTCTCGATGCTGGCATCCGGAGTCGATCGCTTGATCGCGGCCTTGGCCGCGGACATCTTGTTGGGATTGCGCCCCGTCAGCAGCACATGGGCTCCGGCGCCGGCGAGCTGCTCGCAGGCGAAGAAGCCGAGCCCGCGCGTGGCGCCGGTGACCAGATAGGACCGCCCGGAGAGGTTCGGGAGGTTCTCGGGGTCCCACTCGGTTCGCGTCACCCTTCGACCCTAACGAGATCGAGCCCGTCCGTCACGGGTGCATTCCGCAGACGGAATACCGCCCGATGAAAATTTTTTCGCGACCTCGCGTGACGAATCCCGCTCGGGGTGCGTCTCCTCTGTGAGCAACCTGCTCCGTCGCGACGAGATACTCCCGCCGCCGACGCCGACACGACAAGAAGGAGTCAGATCATGGGTCTCGACGACAAGATCAAGAACGCCGCTCAGGACATCGTGGGCAAGGCGAAGGAAGCGATCGGCAACGCGACCGACAACGACAAGCTCGCCGCCGAAGGCAAGGCCGACCAGGTCAAGGCCGACGCCAAGAAGGCCGGCGAGAACGTGAAGGACACTTTCAAGTAAGTCGGCTTCCGCGGACGGGCGGGCCACGACTCCGGTCGGGCCCGCCCGCGCTCGTTCACGGGGAAATCACCCCTGGGAGCGTGTCGGTGGCCGGGTCTAGGCTGGGCCCCATGCGGACCCGAGGCGACATCGAGTGCTGGCTGACCGATATGGACGGCGTTCTCGTCCATGAGAACACGCCCATCGCCGGAGCATCCGAGCTGCTCGCGCAGTGGCGCTCCGAGGGCACGCCGTTCCTCGTGCTGACGAACAACTCGATCTACACCCCGCGCGACCTCAGCGCCCGTCTGCGGGCCTCGGGGCTCGTCGTCCCCGAGTCGTCGATCTGGACGTCGGCGCTCGCCACGGCCGACTTCCTGAAGTCGCAGATGCCCGGTGGCTCCGCCTTCGTCATCGGCGAGGCGGGGCTCACCACCGCCCTGCACGAGGCGGGCTTCATCATGACCGAGACCACCCCCGACTACGTCGTCGTGGGCGAGACCCGCAACTACTCGTTCGAAGCGATCACGAAGGCGATCCGCTTCATCCGCGGGGGCGCGCGGTTCATCGCGACGAATCCGGATGCCACGGGCCCCTCGACCGAGGGAGTGCTGCCCGCCACCGGAGCCATCGCGGCCCTGATCACCAAGGCCACGGGCAAGGAGCCCTACATCGTCGGCAAGCCCAACCCGATGATGTTCCGCTCCGCCCTCAACCGCATCGGCGCCCACAGCGAGAACACCGGCATGATCGGCGACCGCATGGACACCGACATCGTCGCCGGCATCGAGGCGGGCCTGCACACGGTGCTCGTGATGACCGGCATCAGCGACCAGCGCGAGATCGAGCGCTACCCGTTCCGCCCCGACGAGATCCTGGGCTCGGTCGCCGAACTCGTGCGCGCCGAACCCGTCGAGACCGATCTCGCCGACGGCGAAGCGGGCCTCGAAGCGGGACTCTGAGCCCGAGGAGACCACATCATGGACGACCGCACTCTCTGGCTGATCGTCGCCTTCGTCATCACGGCGGGAACACTCGTCGCCTTCATCGTGCAGTGGCGCCGTTCGCGTCGCGGCGGCAGCGGTCGTCGCGACCCGTTCGATGGGCCGGGAGACGACGCGCCCTGAGCACGGCTGTCGCGCCGTTCGGGGCGGCGAGGGGTCGGCATCCACCCCCTGATCGTCACGAGAACAGGGGGTGTCACCGCGACAGGACGATTCGCGCGGAATCGGCCTGTTCCCAGCGCACCAGCCTGTTTTGGTGACGCGGCGGGCCTACTGCGGGGCGAGGCCCAGGTCGTCGAGGTCGATCGACCCCAGCCACTGCAGGCCCTCGGCCTCGATCGCGGCCTGAGCGCCGGTCTTGCGGTCGACGACGACCGCGACGGCGACGACCTCGGCGCCCTCGCGGCGCAGGGCCTCGACGGCCTTGAGCGCCGACTGGCCCGTGGTCGAGGTGTCTTCGACGACGACGACGCGCTTGCCCTTCACATCGGCGCCCTCGATCTGGCGGCCGCGGCCGTGGTCCTTGGGCTCCTTGCGCACGACGAACGCGTCGAGCGGGCGACCGGCGTGCACCGACTCGTGCATGACGGAGTTGGCGATGGGGTCGGCGCCGAGCGTGAGTCCGCCGACGGCGACGACGCCGTCGAGGTCTTTCACCAGGTCGAGCACCAACCGGCCGATCGCGGGAGCGGCGCGGTGGTCGAGGGTGAGCTTGCGCATGTCGACGTAGTACGTCGCCTTCTTGCCGCTCGAGAGGGTGAAGTCGCCGTGGAACACCGCCTCGTCCTTGATGAGGCCGATGAGGGCCTGACGGTCGGCTTCGAGCTCGGGCGTGGAGGCGGTGGTCACGGCCCCGAGTTTAGTGCTCCATACGGATAACGCCGGGGTCACCCTGGCCGCCGATGTCGGCGGCCGAAAGTAGGCTGGATGCCATGCGCCTGGCCACCTGGAACGTCAACTCCATCCGTGCCCGCGTCACCCGCACCGTCGAGTTCTGCGTGCGCGAGCACATCGACGTGCTGGCGATGCAGGAGATCAAGTGCAAGACGGAGCAGTTCCCGTACGCGGCGTTCGAAGAGGCCGGGTACCACGTCGCCGCGCACGGCCTGAATCAGTGGAACGGCGTCGCCATCGCGAGCCGTGAGCCCCTCGAGGACGTCGAGATCGGCTTCCCCGGCATGCCCGGGTTCGAGAAGGGCAAAGAGGGCCCCGACCTGCCGCAAGAGGCGCGCGCGATCGGCGCGACCGTCAACGGCGTGCGCGTGTGGAGCCTCTACGTGCCCAACGGGCGCGGGCTCGACGACCCGCACTACGTCTACAAGCTCGACTGGCTCGACAAGCTGCGCCAGTACACGGCCGACACCCTCGAGAAGAGCCCCGATCTGCCGCTCGCGCTGACCGGCGACTTCAACATCGCCCCGACCGACGACGACAACGGCGACCCCACGGTCGTCGAGGGCGCGACCACCCACGTCTCCCCGCCCGAGCGCGAGGCGTTCCGCGCCTTCGAGACCGCGGGTCTCACCGACGTCGTGCGTCCGCTGATCCCCACCGGCTACACCTACTGGGACTACAAGCAGCTGCGCTTCCCCCGCAACGAGGGCCTGCGCATCGACTTCATCCTCGGCTCGCGGGCGTTCGCCGACGCGGTGCACGGCGCCGAGATCCATCGCAACGAGCGCAAGGGCGAGGTCCCCAGCGACCACGTGCCCGTCGTCGCCGACCTCGACCTCTCGGGCGCCGACGACGAGGACGACCTGCCGATGATCTTCGGCTGAACGCCGGCTCAGCGGCATCCGGAAACTTTTTTCCGCACCCTGTCGATTCCTTCGTTGCCCGTTCGACGCGATAGTAGGGGAACGGTTCCCCGGAGCACCGACGAGAGAGGACGACGATGAAGTACATGCTGATCATGCGCGGCACCGACGAGGCGTACGCGGAGTACAAGAAGATCCCGTTCGAGCAGGTCATCAACGAGATGGGCGCGTACAACGAGTCCATGGTCAACGCGGGGGTGCTCGTCGCCGGCGACGGCCTCGCCGAAGACATGAGCAAGAACTTCGTCGTCGAGTTCGGCGGTGAGGAGCCGGTCGTCACCGACGGCCCCTACGGCGAGACCCATGAGCTGTTCAACGGCTTCTGGATCATCGAGGTCTCCAGCAAGGACGAGGCCGTCGAATGGGCGCGACGCGCGCCTCTCATCGCGGGCAACACGCTCGAGGTGCGCCGCGTGACCGACGAGACCGACTTCGCGGCATTCGCCGACAACGAGTACATCCAGAAGGAAGAGGGCTGGCGCGAGGAGCAGGCCGCGCGCTGACCCGACGTGACCGACGACCTCTCGCGACGCGTCGCGGCGATCTGGCGCATCGAAGGCGCCCGCATCGTCGCGACGCTCGCGCGCGTGGTCGGTGATCTGCCCACCGCCGAAGACCTTGCGCACGACGCTCTGCTCGAGGCCCTGGCGCAGTGGCCCCGCGAGGGCGTGCCGCACAACCCCGGGGCCTGGCTCACCGCTGTCGCGAAGCGCCGCGCGATCGACGGGTGGCGTCGCGAGCGGGTGCGCGGCGAGAAGTACGAGCTCATCGGCGCCGATCTCGACGAGGTGGCGGATGCCGTGTGGCAGCCCATCGACGACGACGTGCTGCGCCTGGTGTTCACGGCGTGCCACCCGGTGCTCGCCCGCGACGCGCAGGTCGCGCTGACCCTCAAGGTCGTCGGCGGTCTCGACACCGAGGCGATCGCACGCCTCTTCCTCGTACCGGTCCCCACCATGCAGCAGCGGATCGTGCGCGCCAAGAAAGCGTTGAGCGCGGCCGGGGTGCCGTTCGAGGTGCCCGAGCCGTCTGAGTGGCCCGCTCGACGGACCGCCGTGCTGGCGGTGATCTACCTGATCTTCACCGAGGGCTACGCCGCGAGCACCGGTGACGCGGTGCTGCGCACCGAGCTCGCGCACGAGGCCGTGCGGCTGGGGCGCGTGCTCGGTCGTCTGCTCCCCCGCGAGCCGGAAGTGCTCGGGCTGTCGGCGCTCATGGAGCTGCAGGCGTCGCGCTTCGCCGCCCGCGTCGATGCGAACGGCGATGCCGTGCTGTTGGCCGACCAGGACCGTCGGCGCTGGGACCGGTCGGCGATCGCGCGCGGCCGGATGCTTCTCGAACGCGCCGAAACCCTCGGCCGAAACGCCGGGCCGTACCAGCTGCAGGCCTCGATCGCCCTGTGTCACGCCGAGGCCCCGAGTGTCGACAACACGGATTGGCCGCGCATCGTGCAGCTCTACGACGCGCTCGGTCGGCTCGGAGCCAATCCGGTCGTGGCGCTCAATCGCGCGGTCGCGGTGGCCATGGCATCCGGTGCCCTCGAAGGCCTCGCGGCCGTCGACGCGCTCTCGGCGACCGGGACGCTGAAGGGGTCGCACCTCATCCCGTCGGTGCGGGGTGAGCTGCTGTCGCGCCTGGGGCGATCGGCCGAGGCGCGCGCGGAGCTGCTCGCCGCCGCCGGGCTCACGCGCAACGAGCGCGAGGCGGCGCTGCTCCGACGCAAGGCCGAGGCGCTGGCTCGCGATTTCGACGGAGAGTCGGAGGGGTAGGGCCGGTCCTTCGAGCGGGAACCCGGCGCGCGCGAGGACGGGGCCGAGGGCAAACCCCCGACCCCGTCGCGAAAGGCGCCTCAGACGGCGGGGACCTCGGCGGGAGCGGTGCGCTTCGCGAGGGTCACGAGCGCCTCGATGATCGAGCGCAGGAACGCGGCCGTGCCCTCGTCGGTGACGGTGCCGTCCTCTTCGAACAGGCCGGGGGTCGACTGAATGTAGCCCTCGGGCTGACCGAGGACGAGCGCGTTGTAGTGCAGGAGCACGGCGCGCAGGTGCTGCTGGCCGGCCGCGGTGGCGATGCCACCCTGCGAGGTGCCGATGACGGCGGTGGGCTTGTCGGTGAACGAGGCCTCGCCGTAGGGGCGGGCAGACCAGTCGAGGGCGTTCTTGAGCACGCCCGGGATCGAGCGGCTGTACTCGGGGGTCACGACGAACATGGCGTCGGTGTCTTCGATGGCCTTCTTGAAGTCGCGCGCGACCTGGGGGAAGTCGCCGTCGTAGTCGGGCGAGTAGAAGGGCAGGTCCTTGATCGGGACCTCCTTCAGCGTCACGCCCTCGGGGGAGACCTTCTCGAGCGCCTTCGCCAGACGGCGGTTGATCGAGGTGCTGGAGATGCTGCCGACGATGTAGCCGATCGTGTAGTCGGTCACGATGATCCTCTTTCTGGACGACGGGGGCGCCGGGCGCCCGAACTCATTCACGTGCAAGCATCACGATCGAACCTGTATTCCCCCTCCTCTTGACTCCGCCTCGCGGGGGATGCAGGTGTCGGCGGTCCGCTCTAGCGTGGAGGGATGCCACGACTCACGCGCGCGCAACAGCGCAACGACATCGTGCTCGCGGTCGTGTTGTTCCTCGGGGGCGTGCTGAGTGCGGTGCTGTCGTCGATATCGGGCATCTACGGCGACCAGCAGGGCTCTCTCGCCGTGGCGCTCGGCTACGTCGCCGTACTCGCGATCCCGCTGGCGTTCCGCCGACGGTGGCCGTCGGTGGCGGCGGTCATCGTGACCTTCGCGTACTTCCTCGCCGTAACCTTCCGCATCCCCGAGCTCTATGCCGGCAACATCGCCATGTTCATCGCGCTGTACACGGTGGGCGCGTGGGAGACGAACCGCCGGCGCGCGACGATCGTGCGCATCGCCCTCATCGTGGGCATGTTCGCGTGGTTGTTCGTCGTCATGTTCCAGCAGGCCACGCTCCCCGTCGGCGAAGAGGTCGAGGGGGCCTTCTCTCGGGCGGGGTCGTTCTCGCCCTTCGTCGCGTACCAACTGCTCACCATCGGGGTGAACGCTCTGTTCTTCGGGGGCGCCTACTACTTCGGCGACCGCTCCTACCAGCAGATGCGCGAGCGCGCGGCCCTCGAGGAGCGCACGGCGGAGCTCGAGTCCGAGCGCGAAGTGACCGCGGCGCAGGCCGTGGCCCTCGACCGCGTGCGCATCGCGCGCGAGCTGCACGACGTGGTCGCCCATCACGTGTCACTGATGGGCGTTCAGGCGGGCGTCGCCCGCTCGCTCCTGACCCGCGACCCCGACGCCGCTCGAGAGACGCTCTCGAGCGTCGAGAGCTCGGCGCGCACCTCTCTTCACGAGCTGCGCCAGCTGCTCGAGACGCTGCGCGCCCCGGGGTCGGACAGCGCCCCCGACACCGCCCCCACCACCCATGGCCTGACGTCGATCCCGTCGCTGGTCGATGACGCCACCGCCGCAGGGCTTCCGACGACCTTCACCCTCGTCGGCCAACCCGCGTGCGACCCGCCACCCCTCGTGCAGGTCAACCTCTACCGCATCGCCCAAGAGGCGTTGACGAACGCCCGCCGCCACGCGGGTCCCGACGCCACCGCCGACGTGCGCCTTCGGTTCGAATCGGATGCCGTCGAGCTCGAGATCTCGAACACCGGGCGCAGCGGTTCCGCAACCCCGGGCCTCGGTCAGCTCGGCATGCGCGAGCGCGCCGCCGTCTCGGGCGGGACGATCGAGATCGGGCCGCGCTCACGCGGCGGATACCTCGTGCGGGCGCGTGTGCCCCTCGCTGCGGCGGAGGTGGCGAATGTCTGAGCTGCGCGTTCTGCTGGTCGACGACCATGCCATGATGCGGGCGGGGTTCCGGACGATCCTGTCGCTCGAGCCCGACATCGACGTGGTGGGTGAGGCGGCATCCGGTGTCGAGGCCCTCGCCGCCGCGGCCCGTCTGCGACCCGATGTCATCTGCATGGACGTGCAGATGCCCGACATGGACGGCCTCGAAGCGACCCGGCAGCTGACCGCCGACCCCGCGTCGGAGGCGGCCGTCCTCATCGTCACGACCTTCGACCGCGACGACTACCTCTTCGCGGCGCTGGCCGCCGGGGCCAGCGGATTCCTGCTCAAGAACGCGGGGCCGGAGGAGCTGGTGTCGGCCGTCCGGATCGTCGGATCCGGCGATGCTCTGCTCGCCCCCGAGGTCACCCGCCGGGTCATCGAGCGTTTCGCAACGCGTGACGCCGAGGTGCCGGCATCCCCTCCCTCCGCCACCGTCGAACCGCTGAAGATGAGCGAGCCGCTGACCGAGCGCGAGAGCGAGGTGCTCTCCCTCGTCGCCGAGGCGCTCAGCAACGCCGAGATCGCGGCGCGCCTGTTCATCGGCGAGGCGACGGTGAAGACGCACGTGTCGAACGTGCTGCAGAAGCTCGGCGCGCGCGACCGCGTGCAGGCCGTGGTGCTGGCACACCGGCACGGCCTGGCCTGACCGGCGGCGCTATCGAGCGGCGCTCCCGCGCCGAGATGACCCGCGATCCGCGAGCTCGCCGACCGTTCGGCGGCATCCCGGGTCATCTCGACGGACGCGGGCGAGCTCGGCGGGGCGGTGGCGGGGCGCACCCCCTCCCCCTCACGGTGGAGCCACGAACCGCCCCACGGCGGAGGTGGCGCGGCATCCCTATCCCTAGCGTGGGAGACATCGAGAAGAAGGGATGGATCGTGCTCCATCTGGACGGCATCACCAAGAGCTACGGCGGACGCCGCGTGCTCGACGGCGTGGGCTTCGACGTCGCCCCCGGGCGCCTCACGGGCTTCGTCGGCGGCAACGGCGCGGGAAAGACCACGACGATGCGCATCGCGCTGGGCGTGCTCGGCAAGGACGCGGGCACCGTCGAATTGAACGGCGCGGCGGTCACCACCGCCGACCGGCGCCGCTTCGGCTACATGCCCGAGGAGCGCGGGCTGTACCCGAAGATGAAGGTGGCCGAGCACATCGCCTACCTCGCTCGGTTGCACGGCTTCGGCAAGGCGGAGGCGACCCGCAAGGCGACGACGCTCCTCGAGCGCCTGGGCCTCGGCGAGCGCCTCGGCGATCTCATCGAAACGCTCTCGCTCGGCAACCAGCAGCGCGCGCAGATCGCCGCCTCGCTCGTGCACGAGCCCGAGGTGCTGATCCTCGACGAGCCCTTCTCGGGTCTCGACCCGCTCGCGGTCGACGTGGTGGCCGGCGTGCTCCAGGAGAAGGCCGCCGACGGCGCGGCCGTGCTGTTCTCGTCGCACCAGCTCGACGTCGTCGAGCGCCTCTGCGACGACCTCGTCATCATCGCCGACGGCACGATCCGCGCGAAGGGAAGCCGCGAAGGTCTCCGCGCCGAGCACGCGACCCACCGCTACGAGCTGGTCTCGCGCGGCGACACCGGGTGGCTGCGCGACGAGCCCGGGGTGCAGGTGATCGACTTCGACGGCGGATACGCCCTCTTCGACGCCGACGACGACCTCACCGCCCAGCGCGTGCTGCGCGACGCGGTCGGCCGCGGCGACGTCGCCAGCTTCTCTCCTCAGCGCCCCACCCTGGCCGAGATCTTCAAGGAGGTCATCCAGTGAGCACTCCGACCATCACCCCTCCCCCCTCGTCGACGAAGGCGGCACCCCACCGCGCGCCGGGAGAACTGCACAGCATCTGGCTGGTCGCCGAGCGCGAGATCGGCTCGAAGCTGCGCAGCAAGGCCTTCGTCATCTCGACCGCGATCCTCATCGTCGCCGCCCTCGCGTCGGTGCTCTGGGGCGGTTTCACCGCCTCGAACGCCAGCGCCAGCGGCATCCCGGTCGCCGTCACCTCGCAGACGCAGAGCGATGTGTCGGGTCTCGACGGCCTCGAAGTGACGGTCGCCGACAGCGACGACGCCGCGCGCGCCCTCGTGGCGGACGGGACGGTGGATGCCGCCCTGGTCTCGGGATCGTCGGAGTCGGCGTTCGACTTCACCGTCGTGGTGAAGGACAGCGTCCCCTCGACGCTCCTGCAGATGCTGAGCGACACCCCGCCGGTGGACCGCCTCGAGCCCGGGTCGAACGCCGCCGACGTGCTGCGGTACTTCATCGCGCTGGCCTTCGGCATCGTCTTTCTTATCGCGGCGACGACCTTCGGCGGGACGATCGCGCAGAGCGTGGTGGAAGAGAAGCAGACGCGCGTGGTCGAGATCCTCATCTCGGCGATCCCCGTGCGGGCCCTGCTCGCGGGCAAGGTGCTCGGCAACACGATCCTCGCGATGGCCCAGATCGTTCTGCTCGCCGCCGTCGCGGTCGTGGGACTGTCCGTCACCGGTCAGGCCGGGGTGCTCGACGCTCTCGGCGCCCCGATCGCGTGGTTCGCGATCTTCTTCCTGTTCGGCTTCGTCCTTCTCGCGGCGCTGTTCGCCGCGGCCGCGGCGATGGTCTCGCGCCAGGAGGACATCGGGGCGACGACCACCCCGATCACCATGCTGATCATGGCGCCGTACTTCCTCGTGATCTTCTTCAACGACAACCCCGTCGTGCTGACGATCATGTCGTACGTGCCGTTCTCGGCTCCGGTGGGGATGCCGCTGCGCATGTACCTCGGCGACGCGCAGTGGTGGGAGCCCGTGCTCTCGCTCCTCGTGCTGCTCGCCTCGTGCGTGCTCGCGATCGGTGTCGCCGCGCGCATCTACCGCAACTCGCTGCTGCGCATGGGGGCGCGCGTCAAGCTCGGCGAGGCTCTGCGGGGCTGACCGGTTCGGGTCCGGTCGGCGGGCGGGTGGATGCTGCGGCTTCGGCATCCACCCGCCCTTTTCGTCGTCGTGAAGAGGCATCGTTAGGCTCGATGACATGCTGCGCCTGCTCGCTTTCCTCGCGCTCGGAGCCGTCCTCGGCGGTCTCGCGGTAGCCGCCCTCGGGGATCAGGAAACGGGTTTCGGGATCTTCGGAATCGCTCTCGCGGTCTTCATCATCTCGACCGTGCTCGTCAGCGTCGCGAAGTCCCTGTCTCCCGCGCTCCCCTCGCCGGCGGCGGTCACCGCGGCCCGCGACGCTCGCCGTCTCGGTCGCGCCCGCATCGACGGGGTCCGCCAGACCGGCACCCTCGTCAACGACCAGCCGGTGTGCGAGATCGACGTCACCGTGATCGCCCTCGACGGCGGGGCGTGGGCGACCACCCTCCGTCGGATCGTCCCTCTCATCGAACTCGCCGCGTATCAGCCGGGCCTCGAGCGCGATGTCGTGATCCTGCTCGACGGCGGCCCCGAGGTCGTCTTCGCCGACGGCGAGCTCTCCCCCACCGAGCGGGAGCGACTCGTCGTGCCGGCCCGATCGGCGGTCGCGCTGCGGCCGATCGAAATGGGAACCCGCGTCCGCAACGGACGCCGGAGCGGCCCCCTGCTCGGCGTGGGTCGTCGCGGGCGGCCGTGGCGCCTGGCCCTGTTCGCGATGGCCACGATCGTGGCCGCGACCGTGGTCCTGCTGCCCTATCGCGACGGCATCGCCCTCACGGTCGCCGCGTGGCAGGACGGCCGCTGGAGCGCCGACATGCGCACCCCCGACTCCCTGCAGACGGCGAAGCGCGCCTTGCAGGCCGAGATCGGCCACGATCAGGTGGTCTCGATCGTCGTGACCCCGGATGCCGTGATCGTCGACGCCCCGATCCGCGCCGGGGAACAGGCGACCGACGAGTGGAACTTCCGCGCGGGGCGTGTCACCCACGAGGGAGCCGCGCTGAGCCAGCCCCGTGTCGCCGAGGAGCAGTTCTCGTGGAGCGACCTCGCACTCGACCGGGTGTGGCCCGCCCTTCAGGAGGCCTCGGACCAGAGCGGCCTCCCGATCGAAGGCACGCCGGTGTCCATCAGGCGCACGAGCGACGGCGATATCGAGAGCCCCACGTTCAGCGAGAGCGTGGGGGTTCCGGACGTCTCGTTCGGACTCAGCGACGACTACCGCAGAGCGTCCTTCACCCTCTCGGCCGACGGAAGCCGGCTCACACCGGTCGGGTGAACCCGGTCACTCGTCGAGGACGGCGAGCACGTTGCCCGCCGGGTCGCGGAACCACGCGATCAGCGGACCGCCCTCGCGCATGATCCCGCGGGAATCGGTGGGGAAGTCGGCGTCGTCGTAGATCTTCGTGTCGACGCCGCGCGAGCGCAGATCGTCGACGGCCGCCTCGACGTCGGCCACCGGGAAGTTGAGCACGGTGAACGACGCGGGCTCGTGGCGCGGCTTGCCGTAGACGAGGACGCGCCCTCCGGACCCCAGATGGAGCGTGAGGAACCCCGACCCCTCGAGCACCTCCACCCGGAGTCCGAGGGTGTCCGCGTAGAAGCGGTGAGCGGCCTCGAGGTCGTCGACCGCGAACCCCGAAAACGCGCCATCGGCACGGAACATGATGTCCTCCTTCGCTATTGCGCCACGTAGGCCGTGACGCTCGGTGACAGACGGATCGGGATGCCGGTGACGTCGGAACCGTCGGGGTCGCCGATCGCGACGGTCAGACTCTCGTCGACACCGAAGATCGCGGCTCCCTCCTGCGCTCCGCTCGCGCACCCGGCCGACCACGGACGGTTGTCGGTGGACGTGAACGTCACGATGCAGCGCCCGTCCCCGTCGTCGGGTTGGGCGAGGTAGATGCGGAAGTCGCTGACCGTGGCGATGTAGCGCGTGCTCCCGGCGTCGATCCCGCTGTCGCGCAGGATCTCGGCCGAGATGACGTCCTCGACCGTCTGCGGGAACGTCAGTTCGGGAAGGGCCGCCGCTGCGGGGTCGGGGGTCGCCGCCACGGTCGGTGCCGTGCTCGCCCCGATCGCGATGCCGATCCCGAGCACGACGAGGGCGCCGACGACGGTCGCGATGATGCGGAGGAGGCGACGCGGCGGCGAGGCCGTGGCATCCGGGATCGTGGCGCGGGTGCGGTCCACGTCGCCGTCCGGCTCCGACGTGCCGGGCTCGGAGAGGGCGTAGGCGTCAGAGGCCGTCGAGGGGTCGGCCCGTGGGCCGACGGGGGACGAGGGCCGCGTGGGATCGAGCGCTCCGACGGGGGCAGGTGCCGCGACCGTGACGGGGACGGCAGAGCGACGCGCGCGTTCCTCGAGCTCGGCGAGGCGCTCGATCATGTCGGGCGTCGCCGTGGCCCCCTCGGCCCCGTACACGCGCTCGCGCAGGCGGTGCAGCTCGACGTCGTCGTCCATGCGTTGACTCTAGGCCCGGGTCGGCGCGACCGGCCCGACTCAGTCCTCGCGAGTGGGCGCCGTGGCGTCGAGGGCGTCGGCGGCACCGACCAGAGCGAGGTGCGAGAGCGCCTGCGGGGTGTTCCCGGCCTGTCGACCGGTCGTCGGGTCGTACTCCTCGGACAGCAGGCCGAGATCGTTGGCGACGGCGGTCAGCCGCTGCATGAGAGCGAGGGCCTCGTCGCGGCGCCCGCTGTGGGCGTACTGGCCGACCAGCCAGAACGAGCAGGCGAGGAAGGGGTGCTCGTCGCCGGTGAGACCGTCGACACCCGTTGTCCGGTACCGCAAGAGCCAGCCGTCGGGCATGAGCGTCTCTTCCATGCGCGCCACGGTGGCGAGCATGCGCGGGTCGTCGTAGGCGCAGAAGCCCACCTGGGGCAGCACGAGCAGCGAGGCGTCGACCTCGTCGGTGTCGAAGTGCTGGGTGAACCACCCGCCGGCGTGCACGCCGCGCGCATCGATCTCGGCCCGGACCCGGTCGCGCAGGGTGCGCCAGGTCTCGACGTCACCATCGAGCCCGCCCTCTTCGACGGCCCGGATGCCGCGGTCGAACGCCGCCCACACCATCGCCCGCGAGTGCGTGAAGAAGTGCGGGTCGCCGCGCATCTCCCAGATGCCGAGATCGGGGCGATCGACCTCGCCGGCCAGTTGATCGAGGAGCGCACGCTGCAGGGCCCACGAGAACGTCGTCTCTTCGACGCCGGCGTCACGAGCCGCCTCGAGGGCCACCATGACCTCGCCGATGACGTCGGCCTGGTACTGATCGACCGCGCCGTTGCCGATGCGCACGGGGGCCGCGCCCCCGTAGCCGGGAAGACCGGAGATCTCGCGCTCGGGAAGATCGCGCTCGCCCGCGATGCCGTACATGATCTGCACGTCCGCCGGATCGCCCGCGATCGCCCGAAGGAGCCAATTGCGCCAGCGGTGAGCCGCGTCGAGGTACCCGTGATCGATGTACGCGCTCAGGGTGAGGGCGGCGTCGCGCAGCCAGACGTAGCGGTAGTCCCAGTTGCGCGAGCCGCCGAACGCCTCGGGGAGCGAGGTGGTCGCCGCCGCGACGATGCCGCCCGTCTCGGAGTGGGTCAGGGCGCGGAGAACCATGAGCGAGCGGGTGACGAGTGCCGCGTGCGTACCGGCCGACTGCACCCGGTCGGCCCACGCGGCCCACCATTCGCGGGTCCGCTCGAGCGCCGCCTCGACGTTGAACGGCGCCGGCGGATCCTGCCACGACGGCCCCCACGCCAGCACCGAGTCGACGCTCGTGCCCGCGACCGTCGTCCATCGGCCGCGGTGAGCGGTGTCGACGGCGATGAGGCGGGGGCCCCGGAGGGTGACGGCGTCGGGTCCGGCGACGGCCAGGATGGCGTGCTCGTCGCCGCGGCCCACCTGGCGCACCCACGGCACGGCGCGAGCGTAATCGAAGCGGAGCCGCACCTCGCTGACGAAGTCGACCTCTCCCGACACCCCGACCACGCGGCGGATGAGCGCCTCGACGCCCTCGTCGACCGGCATCGCGTCGTAGACGTCGGCGACCCCCGTCGCGGTCTCCCATCGCGTGACGAGGACGAAGGTGTCCCCGTCGTAGCGCCGGGTCGCCGTGGCCTCGGGATCGGCCGGCCGCAGCGACCACGCCCCGTGGGACTCGTCGCCGAGCAGGGCACCGAACATCGATCCGCTGTCGTACCGCGGCAGGCACAACCAGTCGACGCTCCCGGCGGAGGAGACGAGGGCGGCGGATCGGCAGTTGCTGAGGACCGCGTAGTCCTCGATCGGAGTCGTCACCCTCGGATTGTGGCAGGTGCCGCCGACATCATGGCCGAACATCGCGCTAGTGGCATCCATGCGCCCGCTGCAAGCGGCACGGCGATGTCGCAACCGAGCGCTACGGTGGCCCCATGGCGGCGGACACCACCCTGATCATCCTGGGCGCTTCGGGCGACCTCACCTCTCGACTGCTCCTCCCGGCCCTCGGCCAGCTGCTCTCGCGCGAACCGAAGCGATCGGTGCGCCTGCACGGGGCGGGCATGGAGGACTGGACCGACGAGCACTGGCGCGAGGTCGTGCGCAAGGCCTTCCAGACGATGGATGCCGACTCCGCGTTCGCCGCGGTCTCCGACACGACGTACTCGCAGGCCGACATCACGAAGGCCGACGATCTGCAGAAGCTTCTCGACGACGCCGAGGGCCGCCCCGCGCTGTATTTCGCGGTGCCCCCGGCCGTCACCGAGAAGGCCTGCCTCGCGCTGAGCGACGTGACCATCCCCGAGGGCACGGTCCTGGCCCTCGAGAAGCCGTTCGGCACCGACGAGGCGAGCGCGCACACGCTCAACACGCAGCTGGCGACCCTCGTGCCCGAAGACCAGGTCTTCCGCATCGACCACTTCCTCGGCCGCTCGACCGTGCTGAACCTGCTCGGAACGCGCTTCGCGAACCGCATCATCGAGAGCGTCTGGTCGGCCGACGACATCGCGTCGATCCGCATCGACTTCCCCGAGGCCCTCGGCCTCGAGGGCCGGGCCGGGTACTACGACGCCGCCGGCGCCCTGGTCGACATGATCCAGAGCCACCTGCTGCAGGTCATGGCGTTCGTCACGATGGAGCCCCCGGCATCCCTCGACCAACTCGACCTGCGCGACGCGACCTCGGCGGTCCTGCGGGCGACGCACGTCAAAGACGACAACCCGGTCGCGAACTCCCGCCGCGCACGCTACACCGCGGGCGATGTGGGCGACCGCCACTTCCCCTCGTACGTCGACGAGCCGGGCGTCGACGCGTCGCGGGGCACCGAGACCCTGGCCGAGATGACCGTCGAGGTGCGCACGGCTCGCTGGCAGGGGGTTCCGATCCTGCTGCGGTCCGGCAAGGCTCTCGGCGCGGGAGACCCGGCCGTCACGGTCGCGTTCAAGCCCGTGCGGCACCTCCCCGTCGGCTTCGTCGGCGAGAGCGAGCCCTCCGAGATGGTGTTCTCGCTCGGCCCCGACACGATCAGCCTCGGCCTGAACATCAACGGCGCCGACGATCCGCTCGACCTGGAGCGGGTGAACCTGTCGACCCACCTCGGCGAGGGCGCCCTCAAGGCCTACGGCGAGGTGCTCTCGGGCATCCTCGACGGAGACGCCATGCTCGCCGTCCGCGGCGACGCGGCCGAGCAGTGCTGGCGCATTGTGCAGCCCGTCATCGACGCGTGGCGCAAGAACGAGGTGCCCCTCGACGAGTACCCCGCGGGCACCGCGGGACCGTCGTCCTGGAACGACTGACCGATCCCGCGGCACACCGCCATCACCCGGCGTCGCAGGCTGAGAGTCGGCTCCTCATCAGAGACGCATAAGTTCACACGGGAACACGTCGCCTACCGGCGGCGTTCAATGGTGCGGGTCAACGGCGTCCCGCATCAGTCCCCGTTCTCAGGAGAACCCATGTCTCTCACGCTCGACCGCACCGCCCCCACCGACGCTCCCATCCTCGATGTGCTCGCCGAGCGCTGGAGCACCCGCGTCTTCGACCCCGAGACGCCGATCGACGAAGCCGCTCTGCGCTCCGCCCTCGAGGCCGCCCGCTGGGCCCCCTCGGGCATGAACTTCCAGCCGTGGCGCTTCATCGTCGCGCGCCGCGGCACCGCCGCCCACGAGAAGGTCGTCTCGGCTCTCATGGGCTTCAACCAGGCCTGGGCGCCCGACGCCGGCGCCCTGCTCGTGGTCCTCGCCGAAACCGAGACCGAAGACGGCGAAGCGCGCACCTGGGCGCTCTACGACAGCGGGCAGGCCGCCGCGCACTTCACCGTGCAGGCGCACGCAGAGGGCCTCTCGACCCACCAGATGGGCGGCTTCGTGGCCGACGACCTGCGCGCCGCCTTCGACGTCGACGCGCGATTCACCCCGGTCACCGTGATCGCCGTCGGCGCGCTCGGCGACGTCGACGCGGCCGAAGAGGGCCTGCGTCAGCGCGAGCTCGCCCCGCGCCAGCGCCGCACGGTCGAGGAGTCGCTGCTCGTCGACGACTGAGCCCCGGCATCCCGCTCGAAGAACGCCGTCCCGAGGGAGCACGCGCCAGCGCGTCGTGTCTCGCTCGGGGCGGCGTTCCTCATGGGCGCCCGGCCCGACGGGTGGGAGAGGTGCCCGGGCCGCCCCGGAGCAGCTTGCTCCGACGCGCCGTCACTCTCGCGTAGGACGCGTCGGCTCTCGGAACGCGCGCTCAGCGCTCCACGAGCACCCCGTCGGCATCCGCCCACACATGGCGTCCCGGCGCGAAGACGACCCCCGCGATGGTCACCGTCACGTCGACCTCGCCCGCGCCGTCCTTCGCGCTCTTGCGGGGGTTCGAGCCGAGCGCCTTGACGCCCAGGGGTAGCTCGGCCAACGCCGCGCGGTCGCGGATCGCCCCATTCACGATGACCCCCGCCCACCCGTTGTCGACCGCGGACGCGGCGATCAGGTCGCCCACGAGCGCCGACTCGAGCGAACCACCGCCGTCGACCACGAGCACGGCTCCGTCGCCGGGGGTCGCGAGCACTCTCTTGACGAGCGCATTGTCGCGGTGGCAGCGGACCGTGCGGATCGGCCCGTCGAAGGCGACGTGCCCGCCGAGGTCGATCATGGGGAGAGAGAGCGAGTCGAGTTCGTCGCCGCGCTCGTCGTACAGGTCGGCCGTTGCGATCGTCATGGCGCCAGGCTAACGGGGCCGGTACGCCGGAAGAGGGGATGCCGTGGTGGCATCCCCTCTTCCGACGGGGTTCTACTCGACGATCTCGGCCTCGATCACGTCGTCGTCTCCGGGTTCTTCCGTTGCGGGACCGGTGCTCACGAGCATGAGCGAGTCACCGTCGCTGGCCACGTCGACCCGCACGACGTCTCCGTCGCGCACCGAGCCGGCCAAGATCGCCATTGCGAGGCGGTTCTGGATCTCGGTCTGGATGAGACGCCGCAGCGGACGGGCGCCGTACACCGGGTCGTATCCGCGCTCGGACAGCCACGACCGGGCGTCGGGGGTGACCGCCAGGCTCAGCCGGCGCTCGCGAAGACGCTTGTGCAGCGCGTCGACGGCGAGCTCGACGATCTGCGCGAGGTCGTCCTGGCTCAGGGCCTGGAAGATCACGATGTCGTCGAGACGGTTCACGAACTCCGGCTTGAAGGCCTGACGGACGAGCGCCTGCACCTGCTCGCGCTTGGTGTCCATCGACAGGGTCGGGTCGATGAGGATGGGCGAGCCGAGGTTCGAGGTGAGCACCAGGATGACGTTGGTGAAGTCCACGGTGCGGCCCTGGCCGTCGGTCAGTCGACCATCGTCCATGACCTGCAGCAGCACGTCGAAGACCTCGGGGTGCGCCTTCTCGACCTCGTCGAGCAGCACCACCGAGTAGGGCCGACGGCGCACGGCCTCGGTCAGCTGGCCGCCCTGCTCGTAGCCGATGTACCCCGGAGGGGCACCGACCAGGCGCGAGACGGAGTGCTTCTCGCCGTACTCCGACATGTCGATGCGCACCATGGCGTGCTCGTCGTCGAACAGGAAGTCGGCGAGCGACTTCGCGAGCTCGGTCTTGCCGACACCGGTCGGGCCGAGGAACAGGAACGATCCGACCGGTCGGTGCGGGTCGCTGATGCCCGCGCGCGAGCGACGAACGGCGTCGGACACCGCCTTCACGGCATCCCGCTGTCCGATCAGGCGCCGGCCGAGCTCGCGCTCGAGGTTGAGCAGCTTCTCGGTCTCTCCCTGCAGCAGGCGTCCCACCGGAATGCCCGTCCACGCCGCGATGACGGCCGCGATGTCTTCGTCGGTGACCTGGTCGTTGACCATGCGGTCGCCCGCGGGCTCTTCGCGTTCGGCGACCATGAGCTCGCGCTCCAGCGCCGGGATCTCGGCGTACAGCAGTCGCGACGCCCGCTCGAGGTTGCCCTCGCGCTGCGCGCGCTCGGCGTCGACGCGAGCGGCATCCAGCCGGGTCTTCAGGTCGCCGACGCGATTGAGCGAGGCGCGCTCGCGCTCCCACCGCGCCTGCAGGTCGTCGAGCTTGGCCTGCTCGGCGGCGAGGGTCTCGCGGAGCGTGGCGAGGCGCTCCTTCGACGCGTCGTCCTTCTCTTTCTTCAGCGCGAGCTCTTCGAGCTTGAGGCGGTCGACGTGGCGACGCAGCTCGTCGATCTCGAGCGGCGCCGAGTCGATCTCCATGCGCAGGCGCGAGGCGGCTTCGTCGATCAGGTCGATCGCCTTGTCGGGCAGCTGACGCGCGGGGATGTAGCGGTTGGAAAGGGATGCCGCGGCGACCAGCGCCGCGTCGGCGATCGCAACCTTGTGGTGCGCTTCGTAGCGCTCCTTGAGGCCGCGGAGGATCGCCACGGTGTCCTCCACCGTGGGCTCGCCCACGTACACCTGCTGGAAGCGACGCTCGAGAGCGGCGTCCTTCTCGATGAACTCGCGGTACTCGTCGAGCGTGGTCGCACCGATCAGGCGCAGCTCGCCGCGCGCGAGCATGGGCTTGAGCATGTTCGAGGCCGCGACCGAACCCTCGCCGCCACCCGCGCCCATGAGCACGTGCAGCTCGTCGATGAACGTGATGATGCGTCCGTCGGACTCGGTGATCTCTTTGAGGACGCTCTTGAGGCGCTCCTCGAACTGCCCGCGGTACATCGCACCGGCCACCAGGGCCGAGATGTCGAGCGAGACAAGCTCTTTGTCCTTGAGGCTCTCGGCGACGTCGCCCGCGACGATGCGCTGGGCGAGGCCCTCGACGACGGCGGTCTTGCCGACGCCGGGTTCGCCGATGAGCACGGGGTTGTTCTTCGTGCGCCGGGTGAGCACCTGGCTGACGCGGCGGATCTCGCCGTCGCGCCCGATGACGGGGTCGAGCTTGCCCTGACGGGCCCGGTCGGTGAGGTTGATGCCGAACTGCTCGAGGGTGCTGCGCGCGTCCTCCTGCCCCGGCTGTTGTGTGGCGTTCATATGGTCTCCTGAAAGTCTGTTCGCAAACTTGAGTTGCGTTGACTCAAGTTTAGCATCGGGTCGCGCGGAGAGCAATGGATGCCGGGGCCTCGGGCTCCCCGCGGCCGGGCGGGGCGCGGCTCCGCGCGCGGCGCGGCTCAGGCGGGGAGGGGCTCCGCGCGCGGCGCGGCTCAGGCCGGGACGGGCTCGGCGGTCGCCGCCTCGACGGAGCCGGATGCCGCCTCCCCCGCGCACGAGAACCGCGCCCGGTAGGCCGTCGGGGTCAGTCCCATCGTGCGGGCGAAGTTCTGTCGCAGCACCGCCGCGGACCCGAACCCGCACTCCGCCGCGATGCGGTCCAGGCCGAGGTCGGTCTCTTCGAGCAGTCGCTGGGCGTGCAGCAGACGCTGGCGCGCGAGCCACGCCGCCGGCGTGGCTCCCAGGTCGGCCTTGAACCGCCGAGCGAAGGTGCGCGGCGACATGTGGGCGCGAGCGGCGAGCCGGTCGACCGAGAGCTCGGCATCCAGGTTCTGCAGCATCCACTCCGTCACCGGAGCGAGCGAGAGCGAGGTGTCGATCGGGATGGGCGACGCGATGAACTGAGCCTGCCCCCCGTCACGTTGGGGCGCGACGACCATGCGGCGGGCGATGCGGTTGGCGAGCTCGGAGCCGAGCTCTTGGCGCAGCAGGTGCAGGCAGGCGTCGAGCCCGGCCGCCGTCCCGGCACTGGTGATGATGCTGCCCGCCTGCACGTAGAGCACGTCGGGGTCGACCTCGATGCGGGGATACATGCGCGCCATAGTGTCGGCGTAGCGCCAGTGGGTCGTCGCGCGTCTTCCGTCCAGAACACCGGATGCCGCGAGCACGAACGACCCGCTGCAGACGCTCAACAGCCAGGCGCCGCGCTCGTGCGCCGCGCGGACGACCTCGATCACGCGAGGGTCGACGGCATCCCACTGCTCCCGGGGAATGGGCGCGAGCACGAGGATGTCGACATCGGCAGCCGCCTCGAGACCGTGCTCGACGTTGATCGAGAACCCGATGTTCGAGGGGACCACACCGGGGTCGGGGGCCACGATGCGGAAGTCGAAGTTGGGGATGCCGTCATCGCTGCGGTCGAGACCGAACGCCTCGCACGCGAGACCGAACTCGAACGGAGCGAACCCCGGCTGGGTGACGACGGCGACCGATCGCATGGGAACCTCCGGTGTGGCAGAAATCGGACGGATGCCGTCCATCATGCCACTCGTGGCCGGATTGCTCCAGTCGTAGCTTTTCGGTCATGGCTTACTTCATTGCTCTCGGCATCCTGGCCGTCGCCGGCATCGTCGGAACGGTGTGGCTCGTCCGCACCGACGGGTACGGCCGGACCCCCACCGACCCGCGCCGCGTCCGCTCCCGCCGGCCGGCCGCTCCGCGACCACGACGGCGGGCGGCGCGAGAGACACGCCGTTCCGGGATGCCGACACCCCGGCGCGTCGCCGAAGCCCCCGCCGTCGTTCTCGCGGCGTCGGCGAAGCCGAGTCAGCGCCCCGCGGCGACCGCGCGCGCGTACACGCCGACCATCGCCGCCGTCCGCGAGGACTGACGGAACCGTTCCGCGATCGACGGGTCGGGCACGGCCGGAGTGCCCGCGACGATGTCGGCCGCCGCGCTGCGCAGCGCCTCGGCGAGGGCGGGGACCGTGGCATCCGCCACCGCCCACACCCCCGAGCCCAGTTCCGCCGCGATGTCGGGGTCGCTCACCACGGCCGGGGTTCCGAGCGAGGCCGCTTCGAACACGGTCATGCCCTGCGTCTCGAAGCCGATCGAGGTCTGCACCACCGCGTCGGCGTCGGCGAGTCGGCGGAGCGTCTCGGTGTACGGCAGACGTCCCGCGAAGATGATGGACGCCGCGGGCGACGACCGCTCGACCAGGCGACGCGCGGCACGAAGCTGCGACCCGCCGCCGACGATCTCGACCTCGGCCTCGATGCCCGAGGCGATGACCGCTTCGAGGAACGGCAGCAGACGCTTCTCGGGACTCATGCGCCCGAGCCAGATGAAACGCGGTCGGCCCGGTCGGCGTTCCGACGCCTCGGCGCTCAGGGCGGCGTCGAGCACGTCGTCGTCGATGCCGTTCCAGATCACGTCGACGGCCTCGGCGACGCCGTGCGCCTCGAGGCGGCGGGCGAAGTGGCTCGAGGGCGCCGTGACCGCCCGCGAGAGTCGGGCCAGCTGTCGCAGGAACGCCCATCCGTCAGCCAGTCCGCGCGATGGACCCGCGCTTTCGCGGTCAGCCCGGGGCGACGTGCTCGAGTCGACTGATCCCCCGCGAACTCCGGTGCGGGCGGCGGCGGTCCCCGGCAGCACCCGCCGCGCCCAGGCGTTGAGCGCCCGCAGTACGAGCCGCGGGAAGGGCGCAGTACCCTCGATCCCCACGTCGACGCGGTTGTGCATCGTGTGCACGACGGGCAGTCCGTGGCGCGCGGCGTACCGGTGGCCGATGAACGCCCCCCAGAAGTCCGCCTGCACGTGCACGACGTCGACGCGAAGTCGCGCACCCATCTCGGCATCGAGGAATCGATCCGTCCGGACGCCCGGCCAGGTGAGGGCGTACTCGCGGTCGGGGGTGATCGCGATCGACGGAAGGTCGAGGTAGGCCGCGTCGCCGGCGCTCTCGCGGTGCGGGCGCGGCGCGACGACCGTGACCACGTGTCCCGCGCGCTCGAGGAAGCGTTTCTGCAAGCGCATCGACACCTGCGCGCCGCCGAGCGACTCGAGGTGCTGGTCGGCGAACATCACGACGTGCACGGGTTACTCCGGCAGCGGCCGACCGCGGTACAGCGCCTCGAAGGTGTCGAGCGTCCGGTTGATGTCGTGCACGGCGACCGCGTCGAGCGACGCCTGCTGCATGCGCGTGCGCTCCTCGGGCGCGGCCGTGAGCACATCGGTCAGGCGCGCGGCGAGCTCGTCGGCGTTGCCCGGCTCGAAGAGGTAGCCGTTCTCGCCCTCGTGGACGAGGTGCGGGAGCGCCACCGCGTTCGCCGCCACGATCGGCAGACCGGATGCCATGGCCTCCATCGTCGCGATCGACTGCAGCTCCGCGATCGAGGCGATGGCGAAGACGCTGGCCCGCGAGTAGAGCGTGCGCAGGTCTTCTTCCGACGCATGGCCGTGGAACGTCACGCGCGAGGCGACACCGAGCTGCTGCGCGAGGGTCTCGAGCTTGGCGCGCTGGTCGCCACCGCCGACGACGTCGAACGTGACGTCGAGGGCGGGGTCGAGCTGCGAGAGGGCCTTCAGGGCGACGTCGATGTGCTTCTCGGTCGTGAGACGCCCCACGAACAGGATGCGGTTGGCGTCGCGCGGGGTGAGGTCGGGGCGGTAGTTCGACCGGTCGATGCCGCACGAGATCGGGATGACCCCCGAGATGTCGATCGTCGACTCGAGGAAGTCCGCGGCCTTGCGCGTGGGCGTCGTGACCGCGCGCGTCATCTTGAACGTGCGCTCGGCGTCGGCCCAGGCGAGCTTGACGAAGATGCGGTCGAGGAAGTCGGGGAGCGTGGTGAAGTCGAGGATGTTCTCGGCCATCACGTGGTTGGTCGCGATGACGGGGATGCCGCGCTTGCGCGCCTCGCGGGCGAGGCCTCGGCCGATGACGATGTGCGACTGGATGTGCACGACGTCGGGCTTGGTCTCGTCGAGCAGAATCCGGGCGTAGTGCTTCGAACGCCACGGCAGCACGAAGGTGAGCCAGTCGTGCGGGAGGAAGCGGTACGCCGGGAGCCGGTGCATGGTCATCGGCTGATCTTCGATGACCTCGGTCGCCGTGCCGGCGTTGCCGTGGCCCACGCTCGGGGCGGCGACGTGCACGTCGTGGCCGCGAGCGACGAGGCCGGCGGCGAGGCGCTCGGCGAAACGCGCGGCGCCGTTCACGTGGGGGAGGAAGGTGTCGGCGCCGATGAGGATCCGCAGGGGGCGATCGGGGGCCGGCACCGCTTCGAGAGCAGCCGAAGGGTCGGTCGACGCGGCGGGCTCGGACGGATCGGCGGGCGTCGCAGGAGTGGTCACGAGGGGTGAGGCCTATCTATGCGGCGGTCGGTTCGCAGAGGCAGGTGCATGCGCCCGTCCACTGTACCCGAGCGGGTTTCGGGGCTCTGGGGCGCTCCACAGGTGTCGCACTGCCGGCCCGTGCGGAGCCCGGGCCGGCGCCCCCGTGGACCCCGACACGACGAAGCCCGCTCGGCGGGAGACCGAGCGGGCTTCGCGGCGGGGCGGGCGGGCGGCGTTACGGCTGTCCGTCGAGGCGCGCGTCGGGCGCGGGCACGCCCTGCGCGGGGCGCGGCGGCCCGTCGGTGCCGGCCGCAGCGGGGACCTCGGATGCCGCGGCCGCCAGCGCCGACACCACCACGGCGTCGTCGGTGGTCGGGGTGCGCTGCGGGTCGTCGGCCGACGACGCCTCGGCCCCGGTGGCGTCGAGGTCGGCGGTCGCCTGCTCGAACTGCGAGCGGTAGAGGCGGTAGTACGCGCCCTCGGTTGCGATGAGCTCGTCGTGCGAGCCCTTCTCGACGATGTCGCCGTGCTCCATCACGAGGATGAGGTCGGCGTCGCGGATGGTCGAGAGGCGGTGCGCGATCACGAACGAGGTGCGCCCCTCGCGCAACGCCGCCATGGCCTGCTGGAGCAGCAGCTCGGTGCGCGTGTCGACCGACGACGTGGCTTCGTCGAGGATCAGCACCGAGGGGCGGGCGACGAACGCCCGCGCGATCGTGATGAGCTGCTTCTCTCCCGCCGAGACGTTGGCGGCGTCTTCGTCGAGCACGGTGTCGTACCCCTCGGGGAGGGAGTGCACGAACTGGTCGACGCGCGTGGCGACGGCGGCCTCGACGATCTCTTCGTCGGTGGCGCTCTCGCGCCCGTAGCGGATGTTGTCGCGGATGGATCCGGCGAACAGCCACGGGTCCTGCAGGACCATGCCGGTGCGGGAGCGCACGTCGTCACGACGGAGTTCGGCGATGTCCTGCCCGTCGAGCAGGATGCGCCCGCCGTCGAGTTCGTAGAACCGCATGATCAGGTTGACCAGCGTGGTCTTGCCCGCACCGGTCGGACCCACGATGGCGACCGTCTGACCGGGTTCGACGCGGAACGACAGGTCGGTGATCAGGGGGCGATCGGGCGTATACGAGAACCGCACGTTCTCGAACTCGATCACTCCCCGGCCGTCGACGTGCGCCGGGGCATCGGCCGAGTCCGGCTCCTGCTCGTCGGCGTCGAGGAGGGCGAACACGCGCTCGGCCGAGGCGGTGCCCGACTGCACGACCGCGGCCATGCCACCCAGCTGCGACAGCGGCTGGGTGAACTGCTGCGAGTACTGGATGAAGGCCTGCACGTCGCCGAGGCGGATCTGCCCGCCGGCCACCATGAGACCGCCGAGAACGGCGATGCCGACGTAGGTGAGGTTTCCGACGAACATCATGCCCGGCATGATCATGCCGGAGAGGAACTGCGCCGTGAAGCTGGCCTGGTACAGCTCTTCGTTCTCGGCCTCGAACTTCTCGCGGGCGTCCTTCTCGCGGCCGTAGACCTTGACCAGCGCGTGGCCCGAGAACGACTCCTCGACGCGGGCGTTGAGGCGGCCGACCTTCTTCCACTGCTCGCCGAAGGCCTTCTGCGACTTCGGACCGATGACGCCGAAGATCACCGCCATGAGCGGCAGCGAGACGAGGGCCACGAGAGCAAGCTGCCACGAGATGGTGAACATCATGATGAGCACGCCCACCACGGTGAGCACCGACGTCAGCGCACTCGAGAGGGACTGCTGCATCGTCTGCGTGATGTTGTCGATGTCGTTGGTGACGCGCGAGATCAGCTCTCCACGCTGCACGCGGTCGAAGTACGACAGCGGCAGGCGGTTGATCTTGGCCTCGACGTCTTCGCGCAGGCGCCACATCGTGCGAACCATGATGACGTTGATGACGTACCCCTGGATCCACGACAGCAGCGACGAGCCGACGTAGATCGCGAGCACCGTCACGATGACGACGCGCAGGGCGTCGAAGTCGACCCCGGCACCGACGGAGAAGTTGCTCATCGCTCCGACGATGTTGGCGATGTCGTTCTGCCCGGCGGCCCGCAGGGCGTCGACCACCTCGGTCTGCGAGGTGCCGGCGGGGAACTGCTGCGCGAGTCCCTTCGACACGACGCCCTCGAAGATGATGTTCGTCGCGTCTCCGAGCACGCGCGGGGCGAGCACGGCGAGGACGACGCCGATGGCGCCGAGGATCGACACGAACACGAAAGCGGCAGCGTATGGCCGGAGCAGGCCGAGCAGGCGACGGAAGCTCGGGCCGAAGTTCGACGCCTTGCCGGGCGCGACGCTGTCCCAGCTGCCGGAGTTCACCCGCGCCTGCTCGGCGAGCTCGAGCTCTGCGCGTTCTTCTTCGGTGAGGGCGTCCACGGTGCTCATGCCTCGACCCCCAGCTGCGACTCGACGATCTCGCGATAGGTGGCGCTGGTGGCCAGGAGCTCATCGTGCGTACCCAGACCCGCCATTCGGCCGTCTTCGAGCACCACGATGCGGTCGGCGCCAGTGATGGTCGACACGCGCTGGGCCACGACGATCTTGGTCACCTCGGGGAGCTCGCGCCACAGAGCTTGTCGCAATCGGGCGTCGGTACTCAGGTCGAGCGCCGAGAACGAGTCGTCG
This sequence comes from Microbacterium sp. 16-032, assembly GCF_041079455.1. Lineage (NCBI taxonomy): Bacteria > Bacillati > Actinomycetota > Actinomycetes > Micrococcales > Microbacteriaceae > Microbacterium > Microbacterium sp. 16-032. The sequence goes on from NZ_JBFYGQ010000001.1 coordinate 336,648, forward strand.
AAGACCAGCACGGCCGGCCGATGGACGATCGCCCGCGCGATGGCGAGGCGTTGGCGCTGGCCGCCCGAGACGTTCGTTCCGCCCTGGGCGATGCGCCCCTCGAGCTTTCCGTCCATCGCTTCGACGAAGTCGCGACCCTGCGCGATCTCGAGGGCATGCCACAGCTCATCGTCGGTGGCCTCTTCGCGGCCGAACCGCAGGTTGGACGCCACCGTGCCGCTGAACAGGAACGGCCGCTGCGGTACGAGACCGATGCTCTTCCACAGCACGTCGAGGTCGGCCTCGCGAACGTCGACCCCGCCGACGCGCACGGCTCCCGAGGTCACGTCGAAGAGCCGCGGCAGCAGCGAGACGAGCGTCGTCTTGCCCGCTCCCGTCGACCCCACGATCGCGACGGTCTCACCGGGACGTGCGGCGAAGCTGATCCCGGAGACGACGGGCGACTCGGCGCCCGGGTAGGCGAACGAGACGTCGTCGAACTGCACCGCGCCGGGCTCGGGCAGGCGCTCGACCGGGTTCGCCGGGCGTTCGAGCGTCGACCGGCTGTCGAGGACCTCGCCGATGCGCTCGGCCGAGACGGCGGCGCGCGGGATCATCACCGTCATGAAGCTGGCCATGAGGACGCCGCCCAGGATCTGCGCCACGTACTGGATGAAGGCGAACAGGGTGCCGATCTCGACCCCTCCGGCGTCGACCTGGATGCCACCGAACCAGATGACGCCCACCACCGTGACGTTCAGGACGAGCATCGCGAGGGGGAACAGCAGCACGAAGAGCGAACCGACCTTGCGGCCGACGACGAGGATGTCGGTGTTCGCCTCGCGGAAGCGCTCTTCTTCGATGCGCTCGCGGACGAAGGCGCGCACGACGCGCACGCCGGTGAGCTGCTCGCGCATGACGCGGTTCACGCCGTCGAGCTTGGTCTGGTAGCTGCGGAACAGCGGGACCATCCGCGCGATGATAAGCCCGGCCACGATCACCAGGACGGGCACGGCCACCGCGATGAGCCAGCTGAGCCCGACGTCTTGCTGCAGCGCCATGACGATGCCGCCGATGGCCAGCAGAGGGGCGCTGACCAGCATGGTGGCGCCCATCATCGCGAGCATCTGCACCTGCTGCACGTCGTTGGTGTTGCGGGTGATCAGCGACCCCGCGCCGAACTGCGACAGCTCGCGCTCGGAGAAGCCGCTCACGCGCTCGAACACGTCGAGGCGGATGTCGCGGCCCGCGGCCATCGCGGCCCGGGCGGCGAAGTAGGTGGCGATGACCGAGGCCACGATCTGGCCGAGCGAGATGACGAGCATGAGCCCGCCGCGCGACCAGATGAACCCGGTGTCGCCACGGGCGACGCCGAGGTTGATGATGTCGGCGTTCAGTCGCGGCAGGTACAGCGTCGCGACCGCGGACGCGGCCTGGAAGACGAGGATGGCGACCAGCAGCCAGCGATAGCGCGAGAGATAGCGGATGAGGAGTTTGCCGAGCACGAGGCCCTCCGAGAGATCGACGCGGTCGCGATGACCGCGGAGTCCAGCCTGGCACTGACCTCCGACATCGGCGACCCCTCCCCGTGTGGGAGCGTTCTCTCGTCGCGAACGCGGCTCATCGGCATCCCCCTCTCAGGAGCCGGATCGTAGGCTGAGCCCATGTCTCGACTGCAGGCCGACGCTCCCGCCGACCTCTGGGTGCCCGTGACCGGCTCCCTCGGATTCCGCGGCCGACGCCACCGCAAGGCGGCGATCGGCATGCTGCTGAGCCAGGCCAATCAGGCCGCGGGCGCTGCTCCCCGCCCGGGCGGTGGAGCCTTCGCGTGGATCCTCAGCCAGGCGGCGCCCCTGCTCATGCGCCGCGCGGGCGGGCGCGTGCTCGTGTGGGTCTGGAAGAGCGACCCCGAACTGCTCGTCGTCATGGCGCAGCTGCAGGAGGCCACACCGCAGCTGCGCACGGCGCGGGCGATGATGCCGATGGAGTACGACGACACCGAGTCGTTCCGCAATCCGCACCTCGGCGTCGGCGAGAAGCTCGCGATGCCGCTGCCGAACGATCCCACCACTCCTCCGTTCGCCACGTACACGTGGGACACCGGCTCGCACTTCGTGACCGTCACGGCGGTGTGCTCGGACCGCCAGCGTTTCGGCACGGTGATCGACGAGGTGGATGCCGTGGCGCGCACGATCCGAGTGGTCGACGACCTGCAGGTCGGCGAGGCGCCGACCGTGTTGCGGATCGACCCGGCCTGAGCCGGGAGGGGCGGCTGAGCCCGTCGAAACCCGGCGCGCCCGCGGCATCCCGGCCCGTTTCGCCACGCCCAGGAACCTCGCACGGCGCACAGACCTCGCGCAGCGCGGGGCGGCGTCAGTCGCCGTGCATGTCGCGCGGACGCCACAGCACGATGTCGGTGGCTCGGCGCACGCGCGCTCCGTGGCGCAGCGTGACGACCGAACCGGTGGCCCCGGCCGCGAAGACGCGGGCACCGGGGCGCGACTGCCGCTCGATCGTGAGCTGACGCTCGAGGTCGTTCACGCGACGCGCGAGCTCGTGGACGCGCTCCTCGAGCGCGAGGAGGCGCGCGATGGCCGGCAGGCTCATCCCCTCGCCCGACAGGCGCGCGACCTCGCGCAACTGCTGGACGTGACGGCTCGAGTACCGCCGCGAACCGCCCTGGGTCCGCGCGGGCACGACGAGGCCGAGCCGGTCGTACTGCCGCAGGGTCTGCGGGTGCATGTTCGACAGCTCGGCGGCTGCGGCGATGGCGAAGATCGGGGCGTCTTCGTCGATCTCTCTTTCGGACACGTCTTCACCTCTTTCGTCGTGCCGGATGCGGGTGCCGGGTTCTCGGCATCCTGTCGTATCGGATGCCGAGAACCTCGGCGACGCGCGTGTGTCTATCGCGCCTTGGCCATGAGGTCGGCGCGGGGATTCTCTTTCGGCTCCAGTTCGTGGAACCGCTCGAGGGCCTCGCGCGCGGCATCGTCGAGATGCGTGGGCACCGCGACCTGGACCTCGGCGAGCAGGTCGCCGGTGCCCTTGGTGGTCGAGATCCCGCGACCCTTGACGCGCAACACGCGTCCCGAGGGGGTGCCGGGGGCCACGCGCAAGCGCACGGGGTCGCCGCCGAGCGTCGGAACCTCGATCGTCGCACCGAGAGCGGCCTCGGTGAAGGTGACCGGCACGGTGATGCGCAGGTTGAGTCCGTCGCGCGTGAAGACCGGGTGGGGGCGCACGGCGACGGTCACGACGATGTCGCCGCTCTCGCCACCGTCGGGGGACTTGCGTCCACGCCCGCGCAGCCGGATCTTCTGCCCGTCGGACACGCCGGCGGGGATCTTCACCTTGAACGGCACGTTGTCCTCGCCCGCGAGGGTGATGGTCTCACCCTTGGCCGCGGTGACGAAGTCGAGCGTCGTGCGGGCCGAGACGTCAGCGCCCTTCTGCGGGCCGCCGAAGCCGCGGAACCCTCCCGTCGTCTGACCGAACCGGCCGGAGCCGAAGCCGCCGCCCTGCTGATCGAACATCGTGAAGAAGTCGTCGAAGCCGCCCGACGGCGCCTGCCGCCCCTGACCGAACCGGCTGAAGACGTCGTCGAAGCCACCGCCCGCTCCGGCCCCGGGAGCCGAGAAGCGCGCCCCCGAGCCCATGGCCCGGATCTGGTCGTACTCCTCGCGCTGCTCGGGGTCGTTGAGCACCGAGTAGGCCTCGCTGATCTCCTTGAACTTCGCTTCGGCCTTCGCGTCTCCCGGGTTCGAGTCGGGGTGGTACTGGCGCGCGAGCTTGCGGTACGTCTTCTTCAGATCGGCAGCGCTGACGCTCTTGTCGACACCGAGGACTTTGTAGAAGTCCTTGTCGAACCAGTCCTGACTCGCCATGGGTCCTCCTATTCGGCCGGCACGGCGACGACGACCTTGGCCGGTCGCAGTTCGACCGAACCGAGGCGGTAGCCGACCTCGACGACCTCGAGGATCGTGGTCTCGGTCACGCCGGGGGTGGGGGCCTGGAAGATCGCCTCGTGCTGCTGCGGGTCGAACACGTCGCCCACGGCGCCGTACGACACCACACCGAGGCGCTCGGCCACGGCGCGCACCTTGTCGCCGATCGCCGAGAGCGGGCTGCCCTCGACGAGGTCACCGTGCTTGGCGGCGCGGTCGAGGTCGTCCATGACGGGCAGCAGGCCCTTCACGGCCTCGCCCTTGGCGCGCTCGATCTCGCGCTCGCGCTGCTCCTCGGTGCGCCGACGGTAGTTGGCGTACTCGGCCTGCAGGCGCTTGAGGTCGATCAGCAGCGAGGCCTCCTTGTCGGAGGATGCCCCCTCTGCGGCGGCCTCGGGCGTCTGCTCGGCGCCGAGGATGTCGTCGATGGTCAGGCCATCGGCATCCGTCCCTTCGGTCTGAGGCTGGTCGCCCGACGGCGCGGGGCCGGAGGTGTTCTCCTCCGGCCCCGTCTCGTCAGGACCGGCGCCCGAGCCCGTGGGCTGTTCGTCGTCCTTGTGTGCCATGTTCTCTGCTTACTTCTTGTTCTCGTCGGGGTTCTCGTCGTCGACGACCTCGGCGTCGATGACGTCTTCCTCGGGGTTCGGCGTCTCGCCGTTGCCGGGCTGGCCCACGTTGGGGTCGGCCTGCTCGCCCGCGGCCTGCGACGAGGCGTAGATGGCCTCGCCGAGCTTGCCCTGGCTGGCGTTCAGCTTGTCGAACGCGGTCTTGACCGCGTCGTCGTCGTCACCGGCGAGAGCCGTCTTGAGAGCGTCGACATCGCCCTGCACCTCGGTCTTGACCTCGGCGGGGAGCTTGTCGTCGTTCTCCTTGATGAGCTTCTCGATCGAGTACGACAGGGTCTCGGCCTGGTTGCGGGTCTCGGCGGACTCGCGGCGCTTCTTGTCGTCGGCCGCGTTCTCTTCGGCCTCGCGCACCATGCGCTCGATGTCCTCCTTGGGCAGCGAGGAGCCGCCCGTGATGGTCATCGACTGCTCCTTGCCGGTGCCCTTGTCCTTCGCCGAGACGTGCACGATGCCGTTCGCGTCGATGTCGAAGGTGACCTCCACCTGCGGGATGCCGCGGGGAGCCGGCGCGATGCCGGTGAGCTCGAAGGTACCGAGCGGCTTGTTGTCGCGGGTGAACTCGCGCTCGCCCTGGAAGACCTGGATCGCGACCGACGGCTGGTTGTCGTCGGCGGTGGTGAAGGTCTCGCTGCGCTTGGTCGGGATGGCCGTGTTGCGCTCGATGAGCTTGGTCATGATGCCGCCCTTGGTCTCGATGCCGAGGCTCAGGGGGGTGACGTCGATGAGCAGCACGTCCTTGCGCTCGCCCTTGAGGACACCGGCCTGGAGGGCTGCGCCCACGGCCACGACCTCGTCGGGGTTCACGCCCTTGTTGGCGTCCTTACCGGTCTCCTTCTTGACCAGCTCGGCGACCGCGGGCATGCGGGTCGAGCCGCCGACGAGCACCACGTGGGCGATGTCGTCGACCTTGACGCCAGCCTCGCGGATGACGTCGGAGAAGGGCTTGCGGGTGCGGTCGAGGAGGTCCTTGGTGAGGTCCTCGAACTTGGCGCGCGTGAGGGTCTCGCTGAGCGAGACGGGGCCCGAGTCGGTGAGCGACAGGTAGGGCAGGTTGATGCTGGTCGAGGTCGAGCTCGACAGCTCCTTCTTGGCCTGCTCGGCCGCTTCCTTCAGACGCTGGAGGGCGATCTTGTCGCCCGAGACGTCGACACCGGTCGTGTCCTTGAACTGCTTGATGAGGTAGTCGACGACGCGCTGGTCCCAGTCGTCTCCACCGAGGCGGTTGTCACCCGAGGTGGCGCGCACCTGGATGGTGGAGAAGTCGTCGTCCTTGCCCACCTCGAGCAGCGAGACGTCGAACGTTCCGCCACCGAGGTCGAAGACGAGGATGAGCTCGTCTTCCTTGCCCTTGTCGAGGCCGTACGCGAGGGCCGCGGCGGTGGGCTCGTTGATGATGCGCAGCACGTTGAGGCCCGCGATCTCACCGGCCTCCTTGGTGGCCTGACGCTCGGCGTCGTTGAAGTACGCGGGGACGGTGATGACCGCATCGGTCACGCTGTCACCGAGGTACTCCTCGGCGTCGCGCTTGAGCTTCTGCAGGATGCGGGCCGAGATCTCCTGCGGCGTCCACTTCTTGCCGTCGACATCGAAGCTCCAGGTGGTGCCCATGTGGCGCTTCACGCTGGAGATGGTGCGGTCGACGTTGGTGACGGCCTGGCGCTTGGCGGTCTCGCCGACGAGCACCTCGCCGTCCTTCGTGTAGGCGACGACCGAGGGGGTCGTGCGGAAACCCTCGGCGTTGGCGATGACCTTGGGCTCGCCACCCTCGAGCACGCTCACGACGGAGTTGGTCGTACCGAGGTCGATTCCCACTGCACGGGGCATATGTGTCTCCTTGCTTGTGAGCGCGGCCGTTGCCGCACTCGGGGTTCTGGTGAAAGTCTCTGCGCGGGTTGAGCCGCGATGACTCAAGGTTATCGGAGCACGTTCGCGAGGTCAAGGCGACTTGATATGAATTGGCTCAACTTCCGGATGCCACCTGACTCGGTCGCCCCGTGCGCCCACCCCCGCGCGGCCCCGGGCTCTTCTGCGCAGCGCGGTGTCACGGCATCCCTCCACCCATGTCCCCATCTGCGCAGACCATGCCCCAAAAAGGGCTGCCTGAGCGCACCCCAGGCAGCCAAAAGTGGGACATGGTGCGCGCGATTGCGCTCCCACCACGCACGACGCCCCCGCACCCTCACCGGGGTACGGGGGCGTCGAACGGATGCCGTGGACTCAGTCGCGGTCGCGATCGCGGCGCTGCGGCCGGTCGCTGCGCTTGGCCGAACGGCCCCCCTGGTCGAGGCGCAGGTCGATGAGCTGGCCCGAGATACGGGTGTCGGCGAGGCGGTCGATCGCGTCGTTCGACAGGTCGACGGGCAGCTCGACGAGCGAGAAGTCCTGACGGATCTGGATCGCACCGAAGTCGTTGCGGCGCAGACCACCCTCGTTCGCGAGGGCGCCGACGATCTGACGGGGCTCGACGCGCTGACGACGACCCACCGCGATGCGGTACGTCGCGAAGCGACCCGAAGAGTCGCGACGCGGACCGCCGTCGCGGGATCCTCCCTCGCGAGAACCGGAGTCGCGCGCGGGGCGGTCGTTGTCGAACCGCTGCTGGCGGAAGGCCTCGGCCTCGAGCAGCAGCGGGGTGTCGCCCTGGGCGACCACGGCGAGGGCCGCGGCCACGTCGGCCTCGGGCACGTCGTGGTGCGACACGTAGTGGGCCACCACGTCGCGGAACGTCGCGATCGCGGCGGTGTCCTCGAGGGCCGTGGTGATGGCGTCGTCGAAGCGCGTGAGGCGCGTGGCGTTGACGTCGTCGACGCTCGGCAGCGACATCTCGGTCAGCGGCTGGCGCGTGGCCTTCTCGATCGCGGTGAGCATGCGGCGCTCGCGCGGCGTGACGAAGCTGATCGCATCTCCCGTGCGTCCGGCACGGCCCGTGCGGCCGATGCGGTGCACGTACGACTCGGTGTCGATCGGCAGGTCGTAGTTGACGACGTGACTGATGCGGTCGACGTCGAGACCGCGCGCGGCCACGTCGGTGGCGACGAGGATGTCGAGCTTGCCGCTCTTGAGCTGATTGACCGTGCGCTCGCGCTGTACCTGGGCCACGTCGCCGTTGATCGCGGCGGCCGTGTAACCGCGGGCACGCAGCTTCTCGGCGACCGTCTCGGTCTCGTTCTTGGTACGGGTGAAGACGATCATGCCCTCGAAGTTCTCGACCTCGAGGATGCGCGTGAGGGCGTCGATCTTCTGCTGGTACGACACGATCAGGTAGCGCTGGGTGATGTTGGTCGAGGTCGCGGTCTTGGTCTTGACCGTGATCTCTTCGGGATCGTTGAGGTACTGCGCCGAGATGCGACGGATCTGCGCCGGCATGGTCGCCGAGAACAGCGCGACCTGTTTGGTCGAGGGGGTGTCGGCGAGGATCGTCTCGACGTCTTCGGCGAAGCCCATCTTGAGCATCTCGTCGGCCTCGTCGAGCACGAGGTACTTCAGCTCGCTCAGGTCGAGGGTGCCCTTGTCGAGGTGGTCCATGATGCGACCGGGGGTGCCCACGACGATGTCGACGCCGCGGCGCAGGGCCGACAGCTGCTGGCCGTAGCCCTGGCCGCCGTAGACGGGGAGCACCGAGACGCCCTTGATGTGCGCGGCGTACTTCTCGAACGCCTCGCACACCTGCAGCGCGAGCTCGCGGGTGGGCGCGAGCACGAGGGCCTGCGGGTTCTTGTGCCCGGTCTCCATCTGCGACAGCACGGGCAGCGCGAAGGCGGCGGTCTTGCCGGTTCCGGTCTGGGCGAGGCCGACGACGTCGCGGCCCTGCAGCAGCACGGGGATCGTGGCCGCCTGGATCGCGGACGGGGTCTCGTAGCCCACGTCTTTCAGGGCCTTGAGCACAGCGGCATCCAGTCCCAGATCGGCGAAGGTGAGCTTCTCGGGAGTGGTCTCGGCTTCAGCGGAGTCGACGGGGGTTTCGGATGCCATGCCTCCACGGTAGTCTCCTCCGCGCTCTCGCGCGGGCCGGGGTCTAACCTGAACCCGCGCGCCGACGACGGCGCGGCTGCCTCCCCGGCCGTACCGGGCGTTCACCGAAGGACCCTAGCGTGACCGACATGTCCTCCCCCGGCACCACCGCAGCCCCCGCCACCGAGCGCCGACCGGTGATCGCGTGGGCCCTCTGGGACTGGGGGTCGGCGGCGTTCAACGCGGTCGTGACGACCTTCGTCTTCAGCACGTACCTGGCCAGCCAGCTCTTCGTCGACCCGAGGATCGTGGCCGCCGCGAACGGGAACGACAAGGACCCGGCCCTCGTGCGCGCCCTCGCCGACAACGCGAGCCTGGTGGGTGTCGCGCTGATGATCGCGGGGATCGTGGTGGCCCTGGTCGCCCCGGTGCTCGGTCAGCGCTCCGATGGAACCGGCCGCCGCAAGCTCTGGCTCGGCATCAACACCGGTCTCGTCGTGCTGGCCATGGCGGCGATGGTGTTCGTCGAGGGCACCCCCGGGTTCCTCGTGCTGGGTGCGACCCTGATCGCGGTCGGCAACGTCTTCTTCGAGTTCGCGAGCGTCAACTACTACGCGATGCTGACGCAGGTCTCCACCCGCGAGAACATCGGCCGCGTCTCGGGCTTCGGCTGGGGGATGGGCTACGTCGGCGGCATCGTGCTGCTCCTCCTGCTGCTGGCGCTCTTCATTCAGAGCTTCGGAGATCCGGATGCCGGTGGGCTCCTCGCCGTGACAAAGGAGGGTGGATGGAACATCCGCCTCGCCGTCTTGGCATCCGCCCTCTGGTTCGGTGCGTTCGCGATCCCGGTGCTGCTGCGCGTTCCGGAGATCCCCGCCCGCAGCCGCCAGGTGCGGGTCGGTTTCTTCCGCTCCTACGTGGTGTTGTGGGGCACGCTGCGTTCGCTCTGGCGCGACAGCCGGGAGGTACTGCTCTTCCTCGTGGCGAGTGCCGTCTTCCGCGACGGGCTCGCCGGCGTCTTCACCTTCGGCGCGATCATCGCCGCGCAGGTGTTCGGCTTCAGCTCGACGCAGGTCTTGTACTTCGCGGTGGCGGCGAACGTGGTGGCGGGGGTGAGCACGTTCGTCGCGGGCCGCTTCGACGATCGGTTCGGCCCGAGGCGCGTCATCGTCATCTCACTGATCGGACTCATCGTGCTCGGCGGGGCCGTCCTCTTCATCGGGACGTCGCAGGGCGCCTTCTGGATCACCGGCCTCGGCCTGTGCGCCTTCGTCGGCCCCGTCCAATCGGCGAGCCGGTCCTTCCTCGCCCGCGTCGCTCCTGAGGGGCGCGAGGGTGAGATCTTCGGTCTGTACGCCACGACGGGTCGCGCCGTGTCGTTCCTCGCTCCCGGGCTGTTCGCCCTGTTCGTGGGCATCACGGGCGACACGCGTCTCGGCATCCTGGGCATCGTGCTGATCCTCGGCGCGGGGCTGCTGCTGCTCATCCCGGTGAAGGCGAAGCCGGCCGTCATCGTCTGATCCGCCGGGAGAACGACGTCAGTCGCGCGGCCAGGAGTCGGCGAATTTCGCCAGCAGACGCGCGAACTCCACCCGCTCGGCGTCGGTGAAGGATTCGAGCGCGGAGCGCACGGCATCCCGTCGACGTCCGCGGAAACCGGATACGAGCCCCTCCCCCTCGGGGGTGAGCCGCACACGCGTGCGGCGGGCGTCGTCGGGGTCGGGCTCGCGCACGACCAGTCCCATCTGCGCCGCCTGCTGCACGAGTCGCGATGCGCGGGGTTGATCGACGCCGACGGCTTCGCCGATCTCGCTGACGGACAGCGACCCGGATGCCGCGATCAACGCGTCGAGCATGCGCAGCCGCGCGGGGCCTCCGAAGCGCCCGTGCGCGGGATCGGCGACCCACGGCGGAGCGCCCCGCCCCCACGGTCCCCCGTGTCCGCCGCCGTGTTCACCGTGCGGGTGGTGGTGGCCGTCGCCCGCGAAAGGCGGCCGCGGTCGGCGTCCACGCAGGCGCCCGAGGGCGGCGGCGATCTCGTCGGCGGGGTCGGTGGACATGGGGAGATTTTACATGTCGCTTGACAAGCATCCGGAATACATGTCACAGTACATTCGTTGTCACATGACATGCAATGGCGGATCGACCGCCGACGAAAGGACCCCTCCATGAACACCCCCACCCCCTCAGATCCCCGCAGCCTCGCCCACCGCCTCACGACGGTCGGCCACGCGCTGCACCACCGCCTGTTCGCACAGCTGCGCGACAGCGACCTGCACCCGAAGACCGTGATGGTCCTCTCCGTGATCGACGGGCGCCTCGACGCCCCGTGGATCAGCGACCGCATCGCCCGCGGCGGAAAGCGCATCAGCGCCCTCGCCGACCAGGGATGGATCGCCCCCGCCGGCGACGGCTGGACGCTCACCGACGAGGGTCGTCAGATCCTCGATCGAGTGGATGCCGACCGCCAGGCGCTTCTCTCCCAGGTCCCGGCCGACGAGATCGAGCGCCTGAACACCGCTCTCGACGCGATCTCCGCCACCCTCGGGCTCGACGAGGACACCGAGACGGCAGGCCCGCGGGGACCCCGCGGGTTCGGCTTCGGTCCCGGCCCGTTCGGCCCCGGCTCGGGCCGCGGATTCGGCCCCGGCATGCGCGGCGGCCCCCGCTTCGGCGGCGGCGAGCGCGACCACCGACGCGGTGACGGCGGCAACGCCCACCACGGCTTCGGACCCCGGCACGGCGGACACACCGACGGGCACCGGCCCGACGGCGACCACGCAGCCGCGGACGGCTCCGGCGCGCACGGCGAGCACCGCCACGGCCACCCCGGCCATCGGCACGAGCGCGGACATCGCGCAGCGGAGCGCGCCTACGAGCGCGGTTTCGACGCCGGATTCATCCGTGGGCGCGAGTCCGCGGCATCCGAGTGATCATCGAGAACACGACGCGGCGGGACCTCCCTCGGGAGCCCGCCGCGTCGTCGTTTCGTCAGCGTCCCGCGGACCCCGCGTCGGTCGAACCGACGTCGGTACGGTGGAAGTTCAGCGCCGACCGCGAGGCCGTCGGTCCGCGCTGTCCCTGGTAGCGGTTGCCGTAGGGGCCGGAGCCGTAGGGGTTCTCGGCCGGCGAGGTGAGCCGGAAGTAGCAGACCTGCCCGATCTTCATGCCGGGCCACAGCTTGATCGGCAGCGTCGCGACGTTCGACAGCTCCAGGGTGACGTGGCCCGAGAAGCCCGGGTCGATGAAGCCCGCGGTGGAGTGCGTGAGCAGCCCCAGGCGCCCGAGCGACGACTTGCCCTCGAGCCGCGCGGCGACGTCGTCGGGCAGGCTCACGCGCTCGAACGTCGATCCGAGCGCGAACTCCCCCGGGTGAAGGATGAACGGCTCGTCGGGCTCGACCTCGATGAGGCGGGTGAGTTCGGGCTGGTCCTCGGCCGGGTCGATGAAGGGGTACTTGTGGTTGTCGAACAACCGGAAGTACCGGTCGAGGCGCACGTCGACGCTCGAGGGCTGGACCATGGCCGGGTCGAAGGGCTCGAGGCCGAGGCGCTTCGCGTCGAGTTCGGCCCGGATATCGCGATCGGAGAGCAGCACGGCCCCAGCCTAGGGGCGGGGCCCGCGCCGGTGCTGCCTGTTTCACCCCGTTCGCCCGGGTGGGCCGCGTCGACGGGGTTCGTCTCGCGTGTGGTGCGCGAGGACGTATCCGTTCGCCGAGAACGCACGCCCTCGCACGCAAAGGAACGCGCACTCGACGAACGGGTGCGGTTTCGCCGGTGGATGCGGTCTCGGGGCGGATGCCGAGGGATGCCGCGCGGACGCTGTTATGCTGGCCGGGTCGCCGCAAGGCGCACGGGGCTGTAGTTCAATGGCAGAACTTCTGCTTCCCAAGCAGATAGCGCGGGTTCGATTCCCGTCAGCCCCTCAAAGGTCCGGTTCATCGCCTTGGCGATGGAACGGACCTTTTGTGTGGGTGCCGTAGGAACCGAACCCGCAGCGGGTGGGCCCACGCCGCCAGAGGCTCCGCGCGCTGCGCAGCGGCGCGTGGAGAGGCGGTGGGGACGATTCCCGTCAGCCCCTCAAAAGCCCTCACGGGTGGCCATCGGCCGCCCGGGAGGGCTTTCGTGTTGCCGTGAAGCGAACCCTTGGGTGGGCCCGCGTCGACAGAGACGAGGCGGCCGCGCCGCCGCGCGTCAACCCCTCCCGGCCACGTCGCCGCGACCCGCCAGGGTGGGGACCGACGAAGGGGGACGTCATGACAGAGATATCGGAAGATCGAACGGATGCCGCGGGGATCGAGAGGCCGGGACTGCCGTTCTGGGTGAAGGCGCTCGGGTGGCTGCAGGTCGTCGCGATCGCGCTCATCGTGGTGGCATTCATCGCCCTGCAGGTCGTGCAGGCGCAGTCCACCGGTGTGAATTACACCGCTGCGGCGCTGGCGATCATCTTCGCCCTTCCTCTGCTGGTCGTGTGGCAGCAGCCCGTCCTCGCGGCCGTGGTCGCGATCGTGCTCGTCATCGGAGCGGCATTCGGTGTCCGCTTCCGCCGCGGTCGGATGAGCGTGGGCGAGGCGATCTGGGGTTACGCGCTGCTGGCGTGGACGCTGTTCTGGGTCGCGATGTGCGTTCTGGGCGCCTCCAGGATCTTCGGCAGCGTGATGGGCTGAGGCCCGAGGCCGTGGCATCCGGTCGGGGATTCTCCACAGGGCGAAGCGCCGAAAACGACCCGCCGCTCCGCGGAGTTACGCGCGTGTAGTTTCGAACACGTTAACGAATGACGGGCTTATCCACACCTGTTTGCACAGGCGGTGCCGGTTTCCACACACACTTTCCACAAAGTTATCCACAGCTGTGGAGACGACTGTTCGCCGGTGTGCACGACTCGGATGTGCCGCGCCTACCGCATGGGAATCGTGAGGATCCTCGCGGGGCGGATCCGGTGGGCGCACCATCGTTGCGTGCGATCGAACACCGGCTCCCCCTCTCACGTCAGCGGCACCTGGGGCTCGTACGAGCGTCGGCTGAGCGGACACGGGCTCGTCGTCGAGCATCTGCGGGTCCTCCCCCCGAACGGCACCCCCGAGGAGCGCCTCGCCTGGAACGCCGCCGTCATCTGGCCCACCATCGGCTTCTTCTGCGGGATCGCCGCAGCCGTCGTCGTGCACCACGCCGCCTCCGTCTCGGGGAGCGTGGCGTTCGGCGCGGCCGTGTGGCTCGGACCGTGGGCGTGGCTGGTGTGGAGGAGCCGACCGTTCGCGCGTCGCGTGCGCGAGTCCTGGCAGATCAGCGGCGCGGGAGCATGGATGACCGACGCCTCACCGCTGCGCGATCACGCGGAACGACTGGACGAGGCCGGGCGATGGACTGCCGTCACGGGGAGCCGCGCGCACCTGATGCTCACGTGGGGCGACGTCTACACGGCGCTGTCGCCCGCGCCAAGGCGCACTCCCGCCACTCTCGTGGAGCACATGACCGCAGGGCGTCCGGCGGGATCCTGACTCGTGCCGGCCGTCACGTGCGCAGGTGCGAGGCGCCGTTCAGATCGAGGATCGTTCCCGACGCCCACTGCGAGCCGGGCGCGCTGAGGTACACCACGGCATCCGCCACCTCTTCGGGCGTGGCCACACGACCGAAGGGACTTTGATCCCGGATGCCGTCGCCCTCCGCCCCGGTCAGCTTCTGCTGCTGCCGGTCGGTGCCGACGAAGCCGGGGGCGACGCTCGTGACCGCGATGCCGTGGGGCGCGAGGGCGACGGCGAGGGACTGGCCCATCGCGTGCAGGCCCGCCTTCGCCGCACCGTAGGCGGGGAACTCCGGCTCGCCGCGGAAGGCGCCGCGCGAGCCGACGTTCACGATCGACCCCGGCAGGCCCCGCTCGATCAGCGATCGCGCGACGAGGAAGGCCATGTTCGCGGGGGCGTGCAGGTCGACGTCGACCATCCGCTCCCATGTGCGATGCCAGGTGGCGTAGTCGACGGTCGCGATCGGGTGCGAGGTCTCGGGGCTCGGGGCGATCGCGGCGTTGTTCACCAGGACGTCGATGCGTCCGAACGCCGTGAGGACGTCGCCGACCACGCGCTCCGCCGTCGCCGGGTCGGATAGGTCGCCGCCGACGAGCATGTGCCCGTCTCCGGGGAGCAGGGCGAGTGTCTCTTCGGCGGCGGCGCGGTCGTGGCCGTAGTGGACGGCGACGCGGTCGCCGCGCGCGGCGAGGGCGACGGCGATGGCTCGGCCGATCCCGCGCGAGGCGCCGGTGACGAGGGAGTGCAGCATGCCTCCATCCTCTCGGTACCAGCGTCCGGGCGGCACCGCGAAACGGCGGGCCGCCCGAACTGTCCGGGGCTCACGCACCGGGGCGATGAACCGGTCGCGTCCGGTGCGGAGGACCCACGCTACGTCCGAGCGCGGGAGCGGGGGTGGGCTTGACGAGCTCCCCCGCGGGGTGCGGGGGGCGATGGTCGCGAGGACGCGGCCCGGCGAGGGGCGAGCCGCTCAGGCGCGGGTGAACCCGTCGAGGTCGGGGTCCCAGAACGCGTCGGGGTTGGCGTCATCGCTCGGCTGCTCGACGGCGATGGCCGGCGCCTGGGGGAAGCGCTTGTGCTGACGGAGTTCTTCCGCCGCCCACGAGAAGTCGGGCTCCTCACCCGTCCAGTCGGCCGGAGCGCTGAGGACGTCGTTGCCGACGCCGATGACGAGCTCGGCCTCTTCCGCGCCGCCGTCGGTGACGATCGGGATGCTCACGGCCTCCGCCTGCCCTTCGGCGGCGATCGACGCCGTCAGTTGAACCAGAGCCTCCGCCACGTCGTCGGTCGTGGTCACGGTCTCACCGGCATAGGTCACACTGCGCATTCAGCGATGATCTCCTCTCGAGCGCGTCGGCGGGGGCCGGTTGCCGTGGGGCGCCCGCTCCGATAGGGCGCGCGTGTCGGGGGTCCGCGCTAAGGTCCGGTGAGCCGTCGGAAAGGACCGCGATCATGCCTGAAGCCCCCGAACTGATCGTCGACGACGCCGCACGGTGGCGGTCGTGGCTCAACACCCACGAAGACACCAGCGACGGCGTATGGCTGGTGCTCGCCAAGAAGGGCACGACCGCGCCCACGTCCCTCACCTACGCCCAGGCCCTCGACGAGGCCCTCTGCAGCGGGTGGATCGACGGGCGGAAGCAGTCTCGGGATGCCGCCACCTTCCGGCAGCACTTCACCCCGCGCCGCGCCCGCTCGATGTGGTCGAAACGCAACGTCGATCACGTGGCACGCCTCACCGACGAGGGGCGCATGCGCCCGCGCGGGGCCGAAGAGATCGCCCGCGCCCATGCCGACGGCCGCTGGGAGCGCGCGTACGAGGGCTCCGCGGCGATCGAGGTGCCGGCCGATCTGCGCGCGGCGCTCGACGCCGTCCCCGACGCGGCGCGCGCTTTCGACGCCCTGACGAAGGCGGAGCGCTACTCCGTCCTGCACCCCGTGGTCACGGCGGCGACGCCGGCCACCCGTGCGGCGCGCATCGCACGCCACGTCGAACGCCTCTCCGCAGAATCGGTTCCCCTGACCCCCGAGCAGTGATCGCCGCCGAGAATGGGGTCATGCGTGCGCGACGA
The DNA here is from genome assembly GCF_041079455.1 of Microbacterium sp. 16-032. Lineage (NCBI taxonomy): Bacteria > Bacillati > Actinomycetota > Actinomycetes > Micrococcales > Microbacteriaceae > Microbacterium > Microbacterium sp. 16-032. The sequence continues at coordinate 352,741 of NZ_JBFYGQ010000001.1, forward strand.
CTCCTCGGCCTGGTCGCCGCGGCATCCCTCCTCCTCGTCTTCTCGGGGTGCGCGGCCCCGACCGCGGCACCGGCCCCCGCCGCGACCGGCCCGGTCGTGTCGTTCTACGGCGATTCGTACACGCGGGGCACGGGTGCGAGCGCCAACGACAAGCGCTGGTCGACGATCATCTCGGCCGAGCGCGGGTGGCAGGAGATCAACCGCAGCGAGAACGGCCTGGGGTTCGTCAATCGCCGCGCCTCGATGGGGCCGGGCCTCGACGACATCCCCGCCCAGGTCATCGCCGACGATCCCGACCTCGTCTTCGTCACGATGGGCCTGAACGACAACTTCAGCTACGACCGCGCGGCCGACCGCATCCGCGAGACGATCGACAGCGACCTCGAGCGCTTGCGCGAGGGCGTGCCCGACGCGCGCATCGTCGTCGTCGAGCCCTTCTGGTACACCGCGGACCGCCCGGCGTCGGTCGACGTCATCGCGGGGTGGGTCGAAGACGCCGCCGCGCGGATCGACGCCGACCACATCGCGGGGGCCAGCCACTGGCTCGACGGTCACTACGCCGATTCGACCGACAGCTGGATGGCCGCCGACGGCTTGCACCCGAACGACACCGGGTATGCGTACATGGCGGAGCGGATGGATGCCGCGCTCCGCGCCCTCGACCCCCCGCTATGACGACGGGGCGCGTCGGGGTCGACGGCCGAGCGCCCAGACCGCTGTGGCCGCGAGCAGGAGCAGGGCCAGGATGCCGACCACGTGCAGGACGAGAGAGGCGAGACCCCGCTCGGGCAGAAGGAAGCCGTAGGGCACCCATCCGTCGGTCGCGCCGCGCGCGAGGACGACCGCGACCCACGCCAGGGGGTACGGCAGCACCCACCAGAGGTGGCGCCACGCGAGTCGGGGACGATCGGGAGCCGTGGCGATGTCGACGACGACGAGCAGCGGGAAGACGAGGTGCAGCACCGCGCTCACCCACGGTGGGGCCGATCCCGTCCCCGGGACGAGACCGTTGTAGACGACGGCGACCACGATGAGGCAGGCCGCCCCGATCGCCCACGCGAGAGCGAGCCCGACGGGCACGGTTCGATCCGCCGCGCCCCGGGCACCCACGGCGATCAGCACGAGCGCCGTCAGACTGCTCGTCTGATTGGTGAAGTATCCGAAGAAGTCGAAGAAGCCGGGGTCGTCCGCCGCGATGCGCAGCCCGTAGGCGAAGAGCACGACCCCGAGCACGCCCACGCCAGCGACGATGCGGGCGACGGAGCGGACGCGTCGGCGAGAGCCCGCGGGGTGGGAGGTCACCCCGCGACGCTACCGCGCCCGACCCGTGGAGGCCCCTGCGTCAGTCGTCGCTCGCCGTGCGCGCGCGGAACCACACGGTGAGTTCGCGCACGGCGCGGATGCTCGCGTCCTCGTCGTCGGCCTCGAGGTCGTCGAAGGTGTCGCGGAAGCCCTCGGGAGCGGGGGTGGCGGGGATGCCGATCGGCTCGTACCCCATCGTCCACTCAGTGAATCGACGGTCGTCGATGTGCTCCGTGAGCAGCACGCGGACATCGGTATGGCGCGGGTCGCGACGGATCTTCGTCATGAGCTCGTCCACGGCATCCTGCGGCCCTTCGAGTACCTGGAAGAAGCGCCCGCGACGGTACAGCAGCATGCCGGTGAGGTCGTGCTCGTGATTCGAGCGGCGGCTCTGCGCGAGCAGGTCGTGCAACCGGTCGTCGTCGAACGGCTCGGCGGCCGCGCTGACGTACGAGATGGAGACGAGGTCGGAGCTCATGAGGCCTTCCCGCCGTCGATCGATCGCGGCGCGGGGACCCGCACCTCGCGAAGGGTGATCTCGGCGTCCTGCGGGGGCTGGTCGTTGGTCACGGCGGCCATGGCGGCGGTGAGCGCGTCGAAGCGGCCGACGAGGCGCGAACGACCGTCGTACGCGAGGAATGCGCCGCCGGCCTGGCGGTCGATGTACCCCAGGAACACACCGTTCCTGCTGCCGACATGGAAGCCGTCTTCGACGCGAGCCCACACGACTCCGGCGCCGGGGCGGTCGTGAGACACCATGGTCGCCCCTCTCTCTACCCGGGATGGAAACGGGCGAGAGCGACCGTACCCGGACCCCCCGACATGCGGCCGCCCTTGACAGATCGCTCGCCGCGAGAGACCCGACCGCACGCGCTCCGACTCAGCCGAGAGCGAGAAGGATCTGCGCGGGGTCGTCGGTGCCGCTCGCCTCGACGATCCGGCCGCGCTCGAGGCGGTACATGGCGAAAGACGCGATGTTCACCCGCCGACGGGTCGGGCTCACATGGCCGAACGAACCCGTGTGCGCTCCCCCGCCCCGCAGGTGCACCGCCAGACGGTCGTCCTCGACGACCAGCTGGATGCGCTTCCACTGCCAATCCGGGAAGCCGTGCCACAGTTCGGCGAGGTCGGCGATCCAGGCCTCCGCCCCCGCGGGAAGGTGCGCACGACGCACGGCCGGGTGCAGCAGCCCGCGGACCGCTTCGAGGTCGTGGCGGTTGAGCGCCTCGAGGTAGTCGGCGAACCACTCGCGCGTCTCCCAGACCTCCACTCCCCCATTATCGGACGGGATGCCACGGTCCCGGCCCGTTCGCGCAGAGCCCTGGGCGATGTCGGCGCCCGACGGTAGCGTGAGGCGTCGATGCGGAAGCCGGGGCCGGCGTCCGGAGCGGAGGAGGGACGATGACGTCACGAACGGCGCTGATCGTGCGCGGCGGGTGGGACGGCCACCACCCCGTCGAGACGAGTGAGATGTTCCTGCCGTTCCTGCGGAGCAACGGCTTCGAGGTGCGGGTCGAGGAGTCCCCCCGCATCTACGCCGACGCCGACGTCATGAGCGGTGTCGACCTCGTCGTCCAGGCCGTGACGATGAGCGAGGCCGACGCCGAGAGCATCGCAGGTCTCCGCGCGGCGGTGGCCGCGGGCACGGGTCTGGCCGGGTGGCACGGCGGCATCGTCGACTCCTACCGCCACGACGCCGCGTACCTGCAGCTGGTGGGCGGGCAGTTCGCCGCACACCCCCGGAAAGACCCGGGGGACCGCGCCGATCCTGCGACCGACGCCTTCGTCGAGCACCTCATCGAGATCACCGACCTCGGGCGCGCGCACGAGATCACGAGCGGGATCGACGCCTTTCCCCTCGTCACCGAGCAGTACTGGGTGCTGCACGACGACCTGAACGACGTGCTGGCCACGACCACGCACCCGGTGCGCGACGACGAGCCGTGGCACCGCCCGGTCGTCTCGCCCGCGGTCTGGACGCGCGAATGGGGGCGGGGGCGCGTCTTCGTCGCGACGCCCGGTCACGACCCCGGCGTTCTGACCGACCCGCACGTGCGGACCATCATCGAGAGGGGACTGCTGTGGACGAGCCGACGCGCATCGGGCTGATCGGCCTCGGGGTCATCAGCGACCAATACCTGCGCACCCTGAGGGATCATCCCGCCGTCCGGATCGTCGCCGTCGCCGACCTGCGCGCCGATCGCGCGACCGAGGTCGCCGAGGCGCTCCCCTCGGCCCGCGCGCTCGGCGTCGACGCGCTGCTCGCCGCGGACGACGTCGACGTGGTCGTCAACCTCACCGTCCCCGCCGCGCACGCCGAGATCGCTCGCGCCGCGATCGCCGCGGGCAAGGGCGTGTTCGGCGAGAAGCCGCTGGCCACGACGTTCGCCGACGCGGAGCGCGTGATGGCGGATTCCACGGCCGCCGGCGTCGCCGTCGGGAGCGCCCCCGACACGGTGCTCGGCACGGGGGTGCAGACGGCCCGGGCGGCCATCGAGAGCGGCCTCATCGGTCGGCCGACGGCGGCCACCGCGACCTGGGTCTCGCCGGGCCATGAGCACTGGCATCCGAATCCCGACTTCTACTACCGCGAGGGCGGAGGGCCGCACTTCGACATGGGGCCGTACTACCTGACCTCTCTCGTGCACCTGCTCGGCCCGGTCGTGTCGGTCAGCGGAGAAGTGTCCCGTGGCCGCACTGAACGCGAGATCGGGTCGGGGCCGCGCGCGGGCGAGCGCATTCCCGTCGAGGTCGACACCCACGTCACCGGCACCCTCCGGCACGCCAGCGGTGCCCTGTCGAGTGTGACGTTCAGCTTCGACGCGGGCGGGACCACGGCCGCGCCGATCGAGGTGCACGGCGAAGCCGGGTCGCTGGCCGTCCCCGACCCGAACGACTTCGACGGCGAGGTGCGTCATCACGCCGTCGGCTCGGACGGGTGGGTCGCCCTGCCGGTGAGCGCGGGGTACATGGGGGCGGGACGAGGGGTCGGCCTCGTCGACATGGTGCGGGGCCACGGGCGGGCGAGCGGCGAGATCGCCCTGCACGTCACCGAGATCGTGACGGCGCTCCCGCTGTCGGCGCGTGAGGGCCGACGGATCGACCTGCGCACGACGCCCGCCATTCCACCGCTCGTCCCACTGACGCCGACGGAGCAGTGGCGCTGAGAGTTATCACACCGACCCGCGGTCGCGCCGCCCCCTCGGCGACCGCCGCTCCGCGTGGAACCGTGAGGGCATGGCATCCCCCCTCGCCCTGCTCCGAGATGACTCGCTCGCTCTTCTGATCCGTGGTTACGGCTTCGGCTCGCACCTGTGGCGTCGGGCCGACCGCGGTGCCCGCGCCGTGCCGTTCCGCCTGCTCGGGCGCGAGGCGCTGTTCGTGCGCGGCGAGGAAGGTGTGGACCTCTTCTATGACGAGTCGCGCATCCGTCGCCACGGCGCCATGCCCGCCTTCATCCAGGAGTCGCTCTTCGGCCACGGCTCGGTGCACAGCCTCGACGGCGCCGAGCACCGCCACCGCAAGGCGACCTTCGTCGACGTGCTGTACGACGACGCCGAGGTGCAGCGCCTGCTCCCCGAGCTCGACCGGCAGTGGCAGGGCGAACTCGACGCCTGGGTCACCGGCGGCGAACGTTCGGCGTACGACGCGGCGGTGGGCGCCCTCGGCCGGTCGATCATGCGCTGGGCCGGCATCCCCGGCACCGCGTCGGCGCAGACCCGCTGGGCGAAGCGCCAGGCGCAGATCGTCGACGGCTTCGGTGTCCCCTACTCCCCCGAGTTCGCGCTCGCGCTCATCAACCGCCGGTGGTCCGACCGTCACGCTGCCGAGCTCATCGACGCGGTTCGCGCCGGCACCCTGCGCCCCGCCGAGAACACGGCCCTGCACGCGTGGGCGCACCACCGCGACCAGGACGGCGAACTCCTCCCCGCGAAGACCGCGGGGATCGAGCTCCAGAACAGCTTCCGGCCCATGATCGCCGTCTCGCGTTTCGTCGCCTTCGCCGCGAAAGAACTGCACGACCGCCCCGAGTGGCGCGAGCGCATCGCCGCCGAGACGACCAAACGCGGGACCCACGTCGGCGGAGAGCTCTCCACGGCTTTCGCGCAGGAGATCCGCCGCACCGCCCCCTTCGTGCCGATGCTGCCCGCGTGGGCCGAGACCGACATCGAGCTCGACGGTCAGCGAGTGCCGGCGGGCGGCCGGGTCGTGCTCGACATCCTCGGCACCGACACCGACACCCGCGAGTGGGAGCGTCCCTCCGATTTCGCCCCCGAGCGCTTCGTCGGCGTCGACGACTACGAGGCCATCCGCGCGTTCGTCCCCCACGGCGGCGCCGACGTCCGCACCGGCCACCGCTGCCCCGGAGAGAAGCTCGCGATCGCCGGGCTCGCGGCATCCATCGCCGTCCTCAGCGACCCGCGCATCCGCATCAGCGGCCGCGGGCTCGACGTGAACAGGCGGCGGATGCCGACCAAGCCGCGCTCGGGTGGACGCGTGCGCCGCGCGGACGCGCCGTCGTCGTGCCCGTTCCACTTCGGTCGTTCCGCGCGCTGACGCGGTGGCCGGGGGCGCTGACGCCGTCCCTCACCGCGCCGCGACGTCACCGCGACAGGCGGATGCCACGGGAACAGGGCCATCCGAGCCGGATCGTCCTGTTCCGGCGACATGCCCGGTTCCGGTGACACGGGCCAGGAAGCGCCGACAGCCGTCGGTCGCCTCCGGATCACTCCTCGCGGGGGCCCGCGGTTTGCGCATCGGTCGCCGACAACACCTCGGAGGCGATGCGGAAGGCCGAATTGGCCGCCGGCACGCCGGAGTAGATCGCCGACTGCAGGATGACCTCGCGGATCTCCTCGACGCTCAGCCCGTTGCGTAGCGCCGCGCGCAGGTGCATCGCGAGCTCCTCGTGGTGACCGTGCGCGATGAGCGAGCTCAGCACCGCGATCGAGCGCGAGCGACGGTCGAGGCCGGGCCGTGACCACACGTCTCCCCACGCGACGCGCGTGATGAAGTCCTGCCAGTCGGCGGTGAGGTCAGTGGTCGCGGCGATCGAGCGCTCGACGTGCGCGTCGCCCAGCACGGCGCGGCGCACGGTCATGCCCTGATCGTGGCGTTCCTGATCGGTGGGCATCAGGCGTCCTTTCGGGAAGACGTCGCCGTCGAGACGGAGGCGAAGAGCGACCGCAGCAGAGCCGCCACGGCCTCGGGTTGTTCGGCCGGGGGAAGATGGCCGGCGTCGTCGACGCGCGCGACGCTGCCGCGCGGCACGCCCTCGGCGATCTGGACGGCCATGGGCTCGGGGGCGACCTGGTCGAAGACTCCCCAGACGGCGAGCACCGGCACCGCGATCTCGCGCAGCGTCGCGCGCACGTCGTACGCGGCGAGCGCCTCGCAGCAGCGGGCGTAGCTGTCGTCGTCGGCGTCCTGCAGTGCGTGCAGCAGGCGGCCGCTCAGCTCGGGGCGGCGCGCCATCGACTCCGGCGCGAACCAGCGCTGGGCCGAGCCGACGATGAGGCTCGAGGTGCTCTGCGACCGCGCCTGGGCGGCCCGCTCGTGCCACGACGCGGGCGCGCCGAGGACGGCTCCGGATGCCACGATAGCGGCGCCCCGCAGGCGGGTGCCGTGACGCCGCGCGAGCTCGAGGCCCGTCGCCCCGCCGAGGGACACCCCGGCGTACAGGAACGTGTCATCGGGGACGGCGGCGGCCACGGCATCCGCGAGATCGGCGACGGTGAACGCCTCGCGTGCGATCGGCCCGGCTCCGTGCCCGGGGAGGTCCCACGCGGCGACGCGGTAATCGTCGGCAAGCAGGGGCACGACGTCGTCCCACAGGATGGTCGAGGTGCCGAGCGAGGGCCCGAGCACGACGAGGGGCGCGTCGGCGGGACCCACGGGTGCGGTCAGCGAGATGAGGCTCATGCGTCGGCTCCTTCGTCGTGCGCGGTGCCTCCGCCGGCGTGGCGGGTGCCGCGGGCGAGGCGAGGGGCGAGGCCGACGTAGGCGGCCGGATCGAGCAGCGCGTCGACGTCGAGGTCGGCCGCCTCGGGCAGCGCCCGCAGGCGCGGGGCGAGGTCGTCGTCGCCGTCGAGCAGGGCCGCGAAGCGCTCGGCGCCGATGAGGGGCACGAGCACGCCCCGCAGACGCTCGCTGACGAGGCGCCCTCCGGTCAGAGCGGCGTTGGCTGCCGCGGCCCCGGCATCGACGCGCAGGTGAGCGAGCAACGACGACCCGTGCGCGGCGGCGCCGACCGCGAGGCGCAGCAGCTCACGCAGCGTCGGCCACTCGGCGTGCCAGGCGCCGTCGGGGCGCTCGTCGACCGCGAGGGCCGAGGCCAGGTGCAGGGTCGCGCCCAGCTGGGGCGCGCGCAGAGCGGCCGAGCGGATGAGCACCGCCTCGGCGGGGTTCTGCTTCTGGGGCATGGCCGACGATTCGCCGCCCACGCCCTCTGCCACCTCGCCGATCTCGGTGCGGCTGAGGGTCGCGACGTCGGCGGCCATCTTGCCGAGCGCGTCGATCGCCTGCACGAGGGCGTCGCCGATCTCGGTCACGGGCCAGCGCGTCACGTGCCAGGGGGCGTCGGGGACGTCGAGCTCGAGCACCCGGGCGAAGGCCGCGGGCAAGGCGTCAGCGGCATCCGTCGATCCCGTGATCTCGACGAACGAGGCGAGCGTCCCGCCCGCACCCGCGAGCTGCGCGGGGAAGACCAGGACGTCGAGTCGCACGACCGCCCGTTCGAGACCGCGCGCCCAGGTCGCGGCGCGCGCCCCGATCGTGGTGGGCACGGCGTGCTGGGTGAGCGTGCGGGCGGCGGCCACCTCGTCGGCGTGCGCGGTGGCGAGCTGTCGCGCCCAGACCGCCGCATTCGCGACCGAGCGTCGCGTCTGCTCGACCGCGCGCTGCGCGACCACCATGAGCGCGGTGTCGAGCACGTCTTGACTCGTCGTCCCGCGGTGGATCCACCCGCGGTGCTCCGCCGGCACCTGGGCCTGGAGCGCGCCCACGAGGGGGATCACCGGGTTGCCCCCGGCGACGGCGTCGCGCACGAGGGCGTCGACGTCGAGCACGCGCGTGGACGCGCCGCCCTTCTCGTCGATGCCGAAGACGTGGTCGATGTCGGCTCGCGCCTCGCGGGGGGCGACCCCGACGGCGACGTACGCCGCGACCAGGGCGCACTCGACGCGGATCATCGTCGCCAGCACGAACTCGTCCGACAGCAGGGCGTCGTGCCCGACGCTCACCGGCGAGAGCAGCCCGAGGTCGATGCGCGGCAGCGGTTCAGAAGGCAAGGAACACCGTCTCGTTCTCGCCCTGCAACCGGATGTCGTGCGACAGGTACCCGTCGGGCGTCCGGGTCGCGACGAGGCTAGCGCGCTCCTCCGACGTGAGGGCGGACAGCAGCGGATCGGCGGCGAGAGCGTCGCCGTCGGCCGGCGAATAGATGCGGGTGTGCAGCTTGTCGGGCAGGCCGCGGGCGAACACGATCGCGGCGAAGAACCCCGCCCGACCCCGGATGCCGCCCGGCTCGCGCGTCCAGAACGAGTAGCGCCCCTCGTCGTCGGTGAAGGCGCGTCCGAACCCGGTGAAGGTGTGGTCGTCACGGCGGAACGCGCCCCGCGCGCGGGGCACCGAGCCGTCGGCATCCGCCCCGAAGATCTCCACGAGGGCGTCGGGGATCGGCGCTCCCGCACCGTCGTACACGGTGCCCGAGACCACGATCGCACCCGGCGAGTGCGGGAACACCACCTCGTGCTGCTTCGGGTACTCCAGCCCGTACGCGAAGAACGGTCCGACCGTCTGACCGGGGGTGGCGCGGTGCGTCTTGGCGGGAATCACTCGTCGCCCTCCTGCTCGAAGGAGGTCGCATCCGGCCCGTCGACCACGATGTCGAAGCGGTACCCCGTCGCCCACTCGGGCGAGGTGAGGTCGTGGTCGTAGACGCCCACGAGGGCGTCGCGGTCCTTCTGGCGGTGGATGGAGTTGTAGATCGGGTCGAGCGCGAACAGCGGGTCGCCCGGGAAGTACATCTGCGTCACCAGCCGCTGCGTGAACGACGACCCGAACACCGAGAAGTGGATGTGTGCCGGACGCCACGCGTTGCGGTGGTTCTTCCACGGGTACGGGCCGGGCTTGATGGTCGTGAAGCGGTACTCGCCGTTCTCGTTCGTGATCGCGCGGCCGGCTCCGGTGAAGTTCGGGTCGAGGGGCGCGGGGTGCTGGTCGCGCTGGTGGATGTAACGGCCGGCCGAGTTCGCCTGCCAGATCTCGATGAGCTGGTTCGCCACCGGGCGCCCCCACGAGTCGAGCAGCCGGCCCTGCACCGTCATGCGCTCGCCCAGCGGTTCCCCCGCGTGCTGCAGGGTGAGGTCCGACTCGATCGCCGCGACGTCGCGCTGCCCGAACGCGGGCGAGAACAGCTCGATGGTCTCGGGATCGACGAGCTTCGGATTCTTGGTCGGATGCCGCAGCACGCTCGACCGATAGGCCGGAAAGTCGTGGGCGGTCGCGGCGACGCGCTCGCCCGCGGCGTCGAGGGCGTCGAGCTCGGCGTGGCGGGCGTGGATCTCGCGGACGATCCCGTCCTGCGTCGCCTGGTCGGGAGCGGCCAGCAGCGATTCGGGGGCCGCGGCGGGGGCGTTCGTCATGGGGTCTCCTTCGACCCCTCCATGCTCCGCCACCCTCTCGCCTCGCGGCGAGACGTTCCCGCTGAATGGGAGTCGTGCCATCCTGGACGCGTGGCGAACTCCCCCTCCGGCGATTCGGTGACCGACCGCCTCGTGCGCATCCTCGAGACCTTCACCCCCACGCGCACCGCGCAGACCACAGCCGACATCGGCCGCCGGGCGGGTCTGCCGAGCTCGTCGGCGCACCGGATCGTGAACGAGCTGGTGGATGCCGGCTTGCTCGAGCGCGACGACGAGCGCCGCGTCCGCGTCGGGATGCGCCTGTGGGAACTCGCGACCCGGTCCTCGCACGCGCTGCGCCTGCGCCAAGCGGCGCTGCCGTACATGGAACGCGTGCAACAGCGCGTGCGCGAGCACACCCAGCTCGCGATCCTCGAGCAGGATGAGGCGCTGTTCCTCGAGCGGCTCAGCGCCCCCGACTCCGGCGCGAACATCACCCGCGTCGCCGGGCGCCTTCCCCTGCACGCCTCGTCGTCGGGGCTCGTGCTGCTCGCCTTCGCCCCGCGCGACCTGCAGGAGCGCGTGCTCGCCGGCCCCCTGGCGCGGGTCACGGCCGATACGATCGTCGACCCCGCAGCACTGCGCCGCACCCTCGCCGAGATCCGCACGCTCGGTCGGGTCGTGGCCCCCGGCTACGTCGACGAGGTCTCCACCGGCGTCGCGGTGCCCGTGCGCGACGAGACCGGAGCGGTCATCGCCGCGCTGTCGGCCGTGCTCCCGCGCGACGCCGAGACACAGTTCGCCCTCGTCGAGCTGCACCGCGCCGCCCGCGACACCGAGCGCGCTCTCGGCTTCCGCCGCTGACCCGCCCACTTCCGTGCCTCCCTCGCGTGAGGGGTCAACACGTGTCGCCTGGGGCGCGTCCAGGCGACAGGAACCGACCCCTCACGCGCAGCGCGCGGGTTCCTGATCAACGGGAATGTGGCGACGAGGAGCGCGGGCGGCGCGCACCATCGACACAGCCACCGTCGAAGGAGACGCCATGACCACCACCGTCCGCACCCGCGTCGCCATCGTCGGCGCCGGCCCCGCGGGGCTCCTGCTCTCGCATCTGCTCGACGAGGCCGGCATCGCCTCGGTCGTCATCGACCAGCGCTCGCGCGACGAGATCGAGAGCACCATCCGCGCCGGAATTCTCGAGCAGGGCACCGTCGAACTGCTCGACACCCTCGGCGAGCACTCGCGCGCGCGCACCGTGGGCCACCGTCACGACGGCATCGAGCTGCGCTTCGAGGGAGAGGGCCACCGCATCGACTTCGCGGCATCCGTCGGCCGTGCCGTGTGGCTGTATCCGCAGCACGAGGTGCTGAAAGACCTGATCGCCGCGCGCCTCGCGGCGGGGCAGGACCTGCGTTTCGGCGTCACCGCCGAGGGCATCGCGGATGCCGAGACCTCGACCCCTCGCGTGATCGCGCGCGACGCCGACGGGCGGCCGTTCGAGATCGAGGCGGAGTTCGTCGTCGGCTCCGACGGGTCGCGCAGCGTCGCCCGGGCCGCCGTGTCGGGATCGCGCCAGGGCGGGTACTTCCGCGAGTACCCGTTCGCGTGGTTCGGCATCCTGTGCGAGGCCCCGCCGAGCGCCGACGAGCTCATCTACAGCAACTCCCGCGACGGCTTCGCCCTGGTCAGCCAGCGCTCCGACACCGTGCAGCGCATGTACTTCCAGTGCGACCCCGACACCGACACCGCGGCCTTCAGCGAGGCGCAGCTGTGGGACGAACTGCAGAAACGCGTGCCCGGAACGACGCTGAAGCAGGGGCCGATCTTCCAGCGCGACGTGCTGCGCTTCCGCAGTTTCGTGGCACATGAGCTGCGTCGCGGCCGCGTCGCCCTCGTGGGAGACGCAGCGCACACCGTGCCCCCGACCGGCGCGAAGGGCATGAACCTCGCGATCGCCGACGTGCGCCTGCTCGCCGACGCCCTGCGGCGCCTGCTACTCGAGGGCGACGAGCGCGGCCTCGACGCCTACCCCGAGAAGGCCCTGCGGCGCATCTGGAAGGCGCAGCACTTCTCGTGGTGGATGACGAGCCTGCTGCACCTGGCTCCGGATGCCACCGACTTCGACCGCCGACGCCAGGTCGGCGAACTGCGCACCGTCGTGGAATCGGAGCACGGCCGCGCCTCCGTCGCCGAGGCCTACTGCGGCTGGCCCTTCACCGACTGACCCGCCGGCTCAGTCCTTCTTGTCGCGCGGCTTCGGGAAGGGGCTCGGCACCACCGGCACCGTGCCCGTGTACCCCTCGCGCTCGGCCGCCAGCTCCGCGATGCGCTTGCGGCACGCGAACCACCCGATCGTGATGGCGATGCTCGCGATGACGGCCACGAGCAGGGTCGCGGGCGAGTCGATGAACACCAGCACGAGCACGATGGCGAGGAACAGCAGCGTCGCGTAGCCGGTGTACGGCGCCCAGAACAGTCGGAAGGCCGGGCGCACCAGCTCGCCGCGGTCGGTGAGGCGCTTGAACTTCATCTGGCAGAGCATGATGGTCGCCCACGTGACCAGGATGCCGACGGCGGCGACGTTCAGCACGGTCTCGAACGCGTCGCTCGGTGCCACGAAGTTGATCACGACACCGAAGAGGGCCACGAACGCGGTGATCGCGATGCCGCCGTACGGCACGCCCGCCTTGTTCATGCGCGCGGCGAACTTCGGCGCCGAGCCCGCGACCGCCATCGAGCGCAGGATGCGGCCGGTGGAGTACAGCCCCGCGTTCAGCGACGACAGCGCGGCGGTCAGCACGACGAGGTTCATGATCACGTCGACGCCGGGAACGCCGATCGAGGCGAAGAAGGTCACGAAGGGGCTCTCGTCCTTCGAGTACGCGGTGAAGGGCAGCAGGAGCGACAGCAAAAGCACCGAGCCGACGTAGAAGACCGCGACGCGGAAGATCACCGAGTTGATCGCGCGGGGCATGACCTTCTCGGGGTTCTTGGTCTCGCCGGCGGCGGTGCCGACCAGTTCGATCGAGGCGTACGCGAACACCACGCCCTGCATGAGGATGATGGCGGGCAGGATGCCGTTGGGGAAGAAACCGCCGTTGTCGGCGATCAGCGAGAACCCGGTGGGCGCACCCGTGGGGGTGCCGAACACGACGAAGTAGATGCCGACGAGCAGGAACGCCACGAGGGCGGCGACCTTGATGAGCGCGAACCAGAACTCCAGCTCGCCGAACACCTTCACCGAGACAAGGTTGACGGCGAGGACCGTCACGAGGGCGGCGAGCGCCCACACCCACTGCGGGACGGCGCCGATCCACGGCACGTACTTGCCGAAGAAGTTCATGTAGAGCGCGGCGGCGGTGATGTCGACCATGGTGGTCGTGGCCCAGTTGATCCAGTAGAACCAGCCCGAGACGAACGCGGCCTTCTCACCGAAGAACTCGCGCGCGTACGACACGAACGACCCCGACGTGGGGCGGTGCAGGACGAGCTCGCCGAGCGCGCGGAGGATGAAGAACGCGAACAGCCCGCAGACGGCGTAGGAGAGCACGATCGCGGGGCCGGCCTGCGCGAGGCGGCCGCCGGCGCCGAGGAACAGGCCCGTTCCGATCGCACCGCCGATCGCGATCATCTGCACCTGACGCGACGTCAGGCGCTTGTGGTACCCGTCGTCCTCGAGCTGCACGGTCGAGGTGGTGCGGGGCGGCTCTGCGGCGTCGCTCGAGCGGGGGGAGGAGTCGGTCACGTACCCATCGTGCGAATTGCGCAGCGTCTGTCCAGCAAGCGCGCCGCAGTGTCGGCATCCCGCATCGGATGCCGTGCCCCCACGCGAGCGCTCAGAGCCAGTGCTTGCGCTTGAACGCGAACCACAGTCCGATCGAGGTGGCGGCCATCAGGGCGAGGGCCATGGGGTACCCGAAGGTCCAATCGAGCTCGGGCATGTTCTTGAAGTTCATGCCGTAGATGCCCCCCACGAGGGACGGCGCGAACAGGATGGCCGCCCACCCCGAGATCTTCTTGACCTCTTCGTTCTGCTTCAGCGAGGTCTCGGTCTGTCGCTGGGTCACCAGCGTCGCGTTGACGGTGAGGGCGTTGTCGAGGATCGCCCGGAGCGCCGTGAGCTTCTCGCACTGTCGCAGGACGTGATCGAGCACGTCGCGCAGCGAGCGCTGCAGCTCGAGGTCCACGCCGTACTTGTCGGCCCCGCGCAGCAGGGCTTCGAGCATGTCGCGCAGGGGTTCGGTCGCCCGCTGGAAGTGGATGACCTCGCGCGCGAGCTCGTAGATGCGCTGCGTGAGATCCGCGCCGCCCTCGCCGAACAGCTGGTCCTCGATCTCGTCGACGTCGTTCTGCAAGCCGCGGGCCACGGGGTCGTACTGGTCGACGACCTCGTCGAGGATCGCGTAGAGCACCGCCTCGGGGCCGCGCGCGAGCAGGTCGGGGTTCTTCTCGAGTCTCCGCCGCACTTGCGAGAGGTCGGGCACCTCGGCGTGACGCACCGTCACGACGTAGTCGGGGCCGATGAAGACGTGGAGCTCGCCGAACTCCACCGTCTCGGTCTCGTCGATGTAGCGCGCGGGTCGGAGCACCGCGAAGAGGTTGCCCCCGTAGCGCTCGAGCTTCGCGCGCTGGTGGCCGGCGAGCGCGTCCTCGACGGCGAGCGGGTGCAGCGAGAACTCGGCGGCGACGCGCTCGAGCTCCTCGGGCGAGGGCCGCAACAGGCCGATCCACGCCATTCCGCCGTGGGCCTCCATGTACTCGAAGGTCTGGTCGAGGCTGGCCGGGTTCTCGATGCGGTGACCGTCGACGTACACGGCGCTGTCGATGATGGGCATGTGTCCGTTGTACCCCGGATGCCTATGCGCCCGGGCCCCGTCGCGCCGACCCTCACGAAGTCCTTACGGGGTCACTTCTTCGGGTCGTTGCCCCAGTTCATGAGCGAGTACCGCCAGTCGGTGTCGGTGATGTCGCCCTTGGGCTTCTGTGCGCTGTGCCGTTTGACGTAGCCGACGACCTTGCGCATGTGCGCGTAGTCGTCGTCGGTGAGGTCGGCCTTCTTCTTCTCGAGGATGCGCACGATGTGCCGCCCGCTCTCGTGCCCGGTCGACTCCCCGCCGTCCTTCTTCTGGCCGACGGACTTCGACTCGTCGGTGTCGAGCCACTTCTTCAGCTCGCTCGCGGTCATGTTGACCGCCTCATCGAAGTCCTTCTTGGTCTGATCGTCGTCGCTCATCCGGTCATCCTCGCCACCGCCCGGGTGCGCGAGAGACCCCTTGCGGAGTCGCCGGGGTCATGGCATCCGCTCAGCCGATCGGCTCGCTGAGGGGTTCTTCGGTGTCCGGTCCCGGATGCCGTGCCCCGGCGCTGCGGCGGGCGGCGGCGAGCACGGCGCCGATGCTGGCCGTGATCACCAGGGCGATTCCGACGAGCTCGAGCCACGACAGGTGCTGACCGAGCAGCAGGAACCCGGCGATCGAGGCGGTGGCCGGGCCGAGGCTCATCAGGATCGCGAAGGCCGACGCCGCCAGACGGCGGAGGGCGACGAGCTCCAGGGCGTAAGGGATGGTCGACGACAGCAGGGCGACCGCGGCGCCGAGGGCGAGGATGTCGGGGCGGAAGAGGGCCGATCCGGCCTGGGCGATGCCGAACGGCAGGGCGATGACGGCCCCCACGGCCATCGCGAGCGCGAGGCCGTCGAGTCGCGGGAACTCCCGACCCACCCGCGCGGAGGCGAGGATGTACAGGGCCCAGCTCACCGCCGCGCCCAAGGCGAAGAGCACGCCGAGGGCGTCGAGGCGGTCCCACCCTCCGGCTCCGAGGGCGACGACGCCGCAGAGCGCGAGTCCGGCCCACACCCAGCGGGCGACACCCGTCGCGGTGAGGATCGACAGGGTGAGGGGCCCGAGCACCTCGATGGTCACGGTCACGCCCAGCGGCAGCCGCTCCAGTGCGAGGTAGAACAGTCCGTTCATGGATGCCAGCACCACGCCGAATCCGACCACGGAGCGCCACGCGGAGCCCGTATGACCGCGCAGACGCGGGCGGGCGATGATGAGCAGCAGGACGGCCGAGAAGAGCAGCCGCAGCATGACGATGCCGAGCGGCCCGGTCTCGGGGAACAGCATCACGGCGAACGACGCGCCGACCTCCTGGCACGCCAGTCCGACGAGCACGAGCGAGGCGGCCGACCCCTGCCCGCCGCGCGCGGTCATCGCGAGGTCATCCGGCGGGAGGAGCGCAGATGGCGTTGCCAGCGATGTTGTCGCGCATCTGCTCGGCGGTCCACGGCAGCCCCGCCTGCGGAGCCGTCTGCCCCTGGGCGGCCGGAGCCTTCGACGCGATCGCCGCGAGCTCCCAGGCCAACCACGCGCCGGTGGTCTTGTTGCCGCCGGAGTTGTTCAGCACGACCGCGATGGACATCCCCGTCGTCGGGTCGGCGAAGGCGCCGACCAGGTACCCCGGGGCCGATCCGTACTGGCCGACGAGCGATCCCGCCTGGAAGGCGCCGCCCGCGGCGGTGAACCACGTGGGCTGATCGCCGCCGACGGGGACGGGGGCGGCGAATCGGTCGTTCCCGGCCGGCAGGAGCGCACCCGTGGCGAGCGCCTGCGCGTACCGCCCCATATCGGTGATGTTCGTCACGGCTCCCGCCGCGGCGCCGCCGTAGCTCGAGGACATGTCGGTGTAATCGCCCGGGTCGGTGCAGTTCCAGGCGCCCTCGGCGTTCTGCTGCGACCAGTAGCCCGAGAGCGAGGCCGCTGCGGGATCGGCCGGGGCGGGGTCGGGGAGTCCGGTCGCGCCGAGGCCCAGGGGCTCGGTGACGCGGTCGGCGATGAGCTGGGAGAGCGGCTCGTTGGCGATGCGCTCGGCGGCGAGACCCGCGAGCACGTAGTCGGTCGCCGAGTCGGAGAAGGCCACACCGGGGGCGTTGGTCCGGGGGCTTGCGATGCCGTAGGTCATGAGCTCGCGCGGGTTCCACACGCGCTCGGGGTTCTTCGCCACCTGGCCGTCGAGCACCGAGGTGTAGGACGCGAGGCCCGAGGTGCCGTCGCAGAGCTGACGGAGCGTGATGTCCTCGTACCCGGGGAGGTTGCTGACCCAGTTGGTGACGGGATCGCTCATCGACGCCTTGCCGTCCGCGGCCAGGCGGTAGAGCACGTCGCACGTCATCGCGCCGGTGACATCGCCCGCGCGGAATGCGAGGTCCGTGGTGACCTCTGCGCCGCCGGGTCCCTGGGTTCCCATGCCCGACACCCACGTGCCGCTCCACGGCGCCCAGACGCCCACGATCGCGCCGGTGGAGCCCGTCGCGGTCATGGCGGCGGTCACGGCGTTCTGCAGTTCGGTCACCGTCGCCTCGGGCAGCGGCGCGTCGACCTGCGCGGGGACGTTGACCGACACCGAGCCTTCCGGCGTGCAGCCGCTCAGGATGACGGCGAGCACGCTCGCGCCCGCGATCGCGATGGCCGCGGAACGACGCCATGCCCGCATGTGAAACCCCCAGCACTTCCGCGCGCGACGAAGCGCCCGCTCCGAAGATTCAAACACACGGCACCTGAACGAAAGGGCCGCTTGCGCTCCCGTTACCGTCACGTCTGCATCACGACGCGGCCGACGCCGAGCGAGCTCGGAGGGAAATAGGGGTTAGGGGAACCTAACTCTGTGCGTAAGATGGCCGCATGAACGCCGTCGTCCCGTTCTCGACAGCTCTGCGCGAGCGTTCCAGCGACGCGCACTCGCCCAGCGAGTGCGACGGTTTCATGACCGACCTGCTCACGGGGGCCGGCACGCGCGACGACTACATCGCCCTCATCGCCCAGCACTGGTTCATCTACGCGGCCCTCGAAGAGGCGGCGACCCGCATGCGGACCGATCCCGTGGCATCCGTGTTCCTCCAGGGCCGACTCTCGCGCCTTCCCGCTCTCGAGGCCGACCTGGCCTTCTTGATCGGTGCCGACTGGCGCGAGCGCATCGCCCCTCTTCCCACGACGCAGGCCTACGTGTCGCGCATCCGCCGCGTGGCCGCCACCTGGCCCGGCGGTTTCGTCGCCCACCACTACACCCGCCTGCTCGGCGATCTGTCGGGCGGTCCGTCGATCGGCCGCCTGATGCGGCGCCGGTTCGGTTTCGAGACCAACGGCATCGGCTTCCTGCTGTTCGGCGACATCGCCGATCCCAAAGCGTTCAAGACCGTCTATCGCGAACAGCTCGACGCCGCGCCGTGGGACGACCGCGAGAAGGAGCGGGTGATCGCCGAGGTGCTCGTTGCGTACCGCTTCACCACGGAGCTGTTCGCCGACCTCACCCGCGCGAAGGCCCACGAGGTCGCGTGAGGCTCACGCTTTCGCGGCGTCCTGCCGCGAGAGCCACGCCTGCTTCATGAAGCGTCGGACGTCCTCGTCGACCCGGATGTCGCTCGGCTTGAGCGGCCGCGTGAGGTAGAGGCCGTCGAGCGAGGTCAGGCGGCTGAGGGCGACGTAGGTCTGCCCCGGGGCGAAGGCCCCCGCTCCGAGGTCGACGACCGCCCGGTCGTAGGTCTTGCCCTGCGACTTGTGGATCGTCACGGCCCACGCCAGGCGCAGCGGGAACTGGGTGAACTCCGCGACGATCTCGCGCGAGAGGTTCTTGGTCCCCGGGTCGTACGCGTAGCGGTACCTCTCCCACACGGCCGGCTCGACATCGTGCTGGATGCCGTCGACCTCGACGCGCACGCTGTCGCCGGCGATGCGGGTCACGGTGCCGATCGTGCCGTTGACCCAGCGCGGGGCCTCGCCGAACTGCGCGCCGTCGTTGCGCAGGAACATCACCTGCGCGCCGACCTTGAGCGTGAGCTCCATCTCGGCCGGATAGTTCGCCTCGCCGCGCCCGAAGTCGCCCGAGATCTCGGCGTTCGCGGTCTGCGTGCGGCCGATGAGCTCGTCGAGGTGCTTGCGGTTGATCGTGTTGACGCGGTCGTTGCGGGTCGCGAGCGTGATGATCGGGTGCTCGCCGTCGGCCGGATGCGGGGGTGTGCGCGCACCCGCGGTGTTGAGCACCCCGGCCATCTCGGCGGTGACCCGGCCGTACCGCACGGCGTTCAGCAGCTGTTTGAACCCGGGGTCGGACTGCCGGTGGATCTCGACGAGCTCGTTCACGTGGAGGTCGGCACCGTGGCGGCCGATGTCGATGAGACCGTCGCTGGCGGCCTCGCCCGACCACACCTTCGCGTCGAAGAACCAGAACGAGCGGTAGTGATCGCGGATGTAGCGCGCCTCGTCCCCTCGCGGCGGCACGGGCGCCAGCTGGTACGGGTCGCCGAACATGACGATCTGAGTGCCGCCGAACGGCTCCGACCGTCGCCCGCGGGCCTGGCGGAGCGAGCGGTCGATGGCATCCATCAGGTCGGCATTGACCATCGAGATCTCGTCGATCACGAGGGTGTCGATGGCGTTCAGGATCTTGCGCGTGGCGTCGTTCTGGTCGATGTCGCCGTTCGCGATGAGCCCGATCGGCAGGCGGAACAGCGAGTGGATCGTCTGTCCCTCGACGTTGAGCGCGGCCACCCCCGTGGGCGCGCAGACCGCGATCTGCTTCTTGGTGTTCCACGCCAGGTGCTGCAGGAGGGTCGATTTGCCCGTGCCCGCGCGCCCGGTGACGAAGACGTGCTCGCGGGTGTCCTCGATCAGCCGGAACAGCGCCTGCTGCTCGGCGGAAAGGGGCGGCGTGGTCACCGGCCCATGCTAGTTCGCGCAGGTCGCCTCGGACGGCGAGCTGGGGACGGGCCCGCCCATCGGCTCGGTGTGGACGAGCAGCCACCGCGCCTCCCCCGATAGCACGTCGGCGACGTGGCTGCGGAAGCGCGGGCACTCGGTGATGTCGTGCGAGCGGCAGCGCAGGGCGTGCTCGGTCATGGCGCGGGCCTGGGCGATGTCGGCCGCACGTCGATCCAACTCCGCGACGTGCTCCTCGAGCACGCGATGCCGATCGGGGGCTCCGTCGTCGAGCAGCACCCGGATCTGGTCGAGCGAGAGCCCCGCGGCCTTGTTCCGCAGGATCACCGCGATCCGCACGCTGGCGCCCTCGGTGTAGCGGCGTCGGCCCGCGGCATCCCGAGCCGGATCCAGAAGTCCCGCGTCCTCCCAGTGCCGCAGAACATGCGTCTCGAGACCGAACCGCGCCGCCGCCTCGCCGATCGACTCGCCGTCCTTCGCCGCGCTTGACTTCATGTCGACATGAAGTCACAGGATGGACGAGAACGCAAACGGAAGGAGCTCATCGTGTACGACGCGATCATCATCGGAGGCGGCCCCGCGGGCCTGCAGGCGGGCCTCACCCTCGGGCGTATGCACCGCCGGACCCTGCTGCTCGACTCGGGCGACTACCGCAACGGCACCGTGCGCCACGCGCACAACCTGCTGACGAACGACGGGCGCGACCCCGCCGAGCTCCGCCGCCTCGGCCGGGAGGAGATCGCCGCCTACCCCGACGTCGAGATCCGGGATGCCACCGTCTCGGCCGTCGCACGAGAGACCGACGTCCTGACCGTCACGGTGGGCGACGAGATCCTCCGCGCCCACGCCGTCATCCTCGCCACGGGGGTCGCCGACCGGCTGCCCGACATCCCCGGCCTCGCCGAGCAGTGGGGCGACCGCGTCGCCAACTGCCCGTTCTGCCACGGTCACGAGTTCGCCGGTCGACCGGTGGCGATCGTCAATGGCAGCGCCCACGCCGCAGTCCTCGGACGCATGCTCGAGCCCGTGGCATCCGAAGTCCATCTCATCGATCCCGCCGACGTCGTCCGCGTCACCGGGACGACCGACGGGCTCGCGCTCGAGCGCGCCGACGGCTCGGTGCTCGAGGTCGCCGGGGCGTTCGTCGCCCCGACGTGGAGCTCGCGTGCCGGCTTCGTCGAGGGGCTCGGCGTGGAGCTGCAGGAGTCGGGGGCCGTGCGCACCGATCCCTTCGGGCGCACGAGCATCGAGAACGTCTACGCGGTGGGCGATCTGGCTCACCCCGATCACCTGCCGGGACCCCTGTTCTCGCTCGCGGCGGCCATCGCCGGCGGTCAGCTGGCGGCTGTCGCGGTCGTGCAGTCGCTCGTCATGGATTGACGCGCGCGGCGCCTCCACAGGAGCTTTTCCTACACTGGAGGCGTGGACACCGCAGGCGGGGGCCCCGCGACGCCCGAAGGCGTTCGCGGCGCGCGCGCACGCCCCGCGGCCACGATCACCGGAATCGTCCTGGTCGGCGTGCTGCTGATCGCCGCGCTCGGGGCGGGAGCCGCCTCGCTGTACCGCGAGTTCTACAGCCCCCGCGCCTTCGTCCAGCACTACCTCGAGCTCCTGCAGGAGCGCC
Organism: Microbacterium sp. 16-032; assembly: GCF_041079455.1. NCBI lineage: Bacteria > Bacillati > Actinomycetota > Actinomycetes > Micrococcales > Microbacteriaceae > Microbacterium > Microbacterium sp. 16-032. The sequence goes on from NZ_JBFYGQ010000001.1 coordinate 374,001, forward strand.
GCACGGCGGAGGCTCTCGCGGTTCCGGGCGTAGCCGTCGACTCCGCCGAGCTGCAGTCGGCGGGCCTGCCGGCCACGGCATCCGAGGCGTTGCTGCGTCCCGATGCCCTGACGTCCTTGACGGATGCCGAGATCACCGGCGAGAGCGCCGACGGCGACGAGACGCAGGTCACGGTCTCGTACACCGCGGGCGGGTACGCCGGAAAGACGACCTTCTCGGTGCAGCACGACACGAACGAGGGCCTGCTCCCCCGGTGGCGGTTCGCCCGCAGCCCGCTGTCGGTGATGAAGCTCACGGTCGAGGGATCGATGCGATTCGCCGTGAACGGGTTCGAGGTCGACAAGCGACAGGTCTCGGTCGACGGGGCCGACGTCGATCCCACGGCCGCTGTCCCGCTCCTGGTGTTCTCGCCGGGGCTCTACTCGGTCGACGTCGACACGGCGATCTCGGCGACCCCCGGTGTCGCCGTGCTCGCCGATGCGCCGCTGGCCGGCATCCCGGTCGACGTGCAGGCGCAGCCGACCGACGAGTTCATCTCGGTCGTGCAGTCGCGCGTCGAGGACTTCTTGACCACCTGCGCCCAGCAGAAGGTGCTGCAACCCACCGGCTGCCCCTTCGGTTTCACGGTGCGCAACCGCATCGACGACGCGCCCACCTGGTCGATCGTGCAGCAACCCGAGGTGACCGTGGTCCCCGACGGCGCCGGGTGGCGCATCCCCTCGGCGAAGGCCGTCGCGCACATCGTCGTCGACATCCGCTCGATCTTCGACGGCAGCGTCCGCACGGTCGAAGAAGACGTCGCGTTCCGCGTCGACGGCGAGATCACGGTCCTGCCGGACGGCACCGCCTCGATCCTCGTCGGCGGATCGTCCGACTGAGTCCCGCGCGTCCCGCCTAGTTGCCGCGGGATGCGACCCGGGCGTCGCGCTCGGCGAGGCGAGCGAGCTCTTCGTTGTACGCGTCGAGCTCGAGATCGCCGACGCGGTCGACGTGACGGTCGCGGCGGCGCTGCTGACGCTCGTCGCTCCGGCTCCACTGGATGGCCACCGCGATCGCCAGGATGAGCGTGGGGATCTCGCCGACCGACCAGGCCACACCGCCGCCGACGTACTGGTCTTGAAGGGGTGTCGCCCCCCAGGTCCTGCCCATCGCGCCGAACCACTCCGCGACCATCAGACCCGAGTTCATCATGATCGCGATGCCGAAGAAGGCGTGCATCGCCATGATCGCGATGAGCACGAGCAGGCGCATGGGGTAGGGCAGGCGGTACGGAACGGGATCGATGCCGATGAGGCTCAGCACGAAGAGGTAGCCCGTCACCAGGAAGTGCGCGACCATCCAGATGTGCCCGACGTGGTCGTACAGCGACCAGCGGAACAGGTCGGTGTAGTAGAACGCCCAGAGCGAGCCGATGAACAGGCCCGCCGCCACGTAGGGGTTGGTCAGCACCTTCGCGACCGGGTTGTGCACCGCCCAGAGGATCCACTCGCGGCCGCCGCGCGTCCCGTCGGTGCGCTTGCGGATGGCGCGCGCCGCGAGCGAGACCGGGGCCCCCGCCACGAGCATGAGCGGGATCGCCATCGACAGCAGCATGTGGCCGATCATGTGCATGCTGAACAGGTAGTCCTGGTACACGTTGATCGGACCGGACGTGACCCAGAACACGCTCAGCATGCCGAGGGCCCACAGCACCGTACGGGAGATCGGCCACGAGTCGCCGCGGCGGAGCAGACGCCAGACGCCGGCGAGGTAGAAGAAGATCCCGAACGCGACCACGAGGGTCCAGAGCAGATCCACGTCCCACGCGGTGAACCAGCGCTCGATGGTCAGATCGGGAGGCAGCGGCGCGCCGGTCAGCACCTCGGCCGGGGTCTGTCCCACCAGCGGGGGCTGCACCGGCGGGGGTGTCCGCGCGAGGGCTGCGGCGACACCGCTGGCGATGCCCATGAACGCCAGCTCGAGGGTGATGACGCCCCAGAAGCGGCGGGAGCCGGGCTCGTCGGCCATGCGCGAGATCAGTCGACGGCGGTACCAGGCGCCCAGGACGCCCATGGCGATCAGCGCGCCCACCTTGACGAGCACGAGGACGCCGTAGGCCGACCAGAGGTTCTGGAGGCCCAGGAGGCCGATCGAAGCGCGGACGGTTCCCGAGATCGCGACGACGATGAAGGCGACGAGGGCGATCGACGAGTAGCGCAGGAGCGCGGTCTGCAGGTGCCCGCGCGACATCGCGGGGCGGACGACCACCAGCAGGATCAGCCCGCCGAGCCACACGGCCGCGGCCATGATGTGCAGGACGAGCGAGGTCACGGCCGCGTTGTGGCTGGCTTCTTCGCCCGCGTGGCCCTGCGTGCCCATGGGGATGAGCGAGGCGAGGGCGAGGATCGCGACGACGAGCGTGGGGATCCACGAGCGGACGGCGAAGGTGAGCACGGTCAGCACGGCGCCGGCGATGGTGGTGATCAGCCACGCCTGCCCGATCGAGCTCTCGACGAGGAAGCGTCCGAGCTGCTGCCCGAACACCGCGTCGAGCGTCGGCTTCGCATTCAGGACGTTGAGGAAGGTCAGATACCCCGTGGTGGCCGCCGAGACGGTGAACACGGCGGCGCCGATGGATGCCGTGTCCAGGGCGATCTCGAAGGGTCGCTCCCCCGCCGTCAGGGCGAACAGCGCCAGGACCAGCGAACCGACCATCGTGGCGGCGGCGAGGTTGACGACGACGGTGGCGATCGGCAAGCCCCACCGGACGACCGGGCCGGGGTCGGCGAGCTGCGTGGGAGCCGCTCCGCCTCCGTACGCGAGCCCCACCGCGACGGCGATCAGCGAGACCACGACCAGGATGACGGGTCCCGCGACGCGGAGCAGGCGGGGATTCACCCCCTCAGCCTACGTCGCGAGAGAACCACAGAGGGGGGATGCCGTGTGGCATCCCCCCTCTGTCGTTCGACGTCGTCTTACTTGACGGCGGCCTTCAGCTTGGAGCCCGCGGTCACCTTGACGCGCTTGCCGGCGGGGATCGAGATCTCCTCGCCCGTCTGGGGGTTGCGGCCCGTGCGAGCCGACGTCGCGACCTGCTCGAAGGCGATCCAACCGGGGATCGAAACCTTGCTGCCCTTGGCGACCGCCTCGGAGACGGTGGAGAAGAGGGAGTCGAGCACGCCCGACACGGCGGACTGGCTCTGCCCGGTCGCGCTGGCGATGCTCGCGACGAGCTCGGTCTTGGTGATGGACTTGTCAGCCATGTGGTTGTCCTCCAGGCGACGACGTAGGTCGCCTCTCGTTACGCGGACGAGGGGGGAATCCTCCTCGGTGGTCGGGAGACCGCCTCGACAGTATCAACCGAACCGCGGAATTACGGGGATTCTGACGGATTTCGACCCATTCTCGACCGGCGTGTCGTGCGACCTATGGGACGCATGAGGCGGATGGGTCGGGTGAGCCCGCCCGCGTCACCGCGCAGCTCCGGGCCCGGAGTCGAGAGTCCGCGCTCGTCCGAGCGTGCCCCGTCGCCGGCCGTCCGCGACGGCGCGACACGCTGTCACGCGTTGTTGACAGCATGCCCCGCTCACGCGCTCGGCGAGACCCACCCGAAGTACATTCGGCCGGATTGCGCTCCGCGCGCACTCCACCCGCTGGGCAGCGACGAAGGGGGAGAGATGCCAGGTTCACCCGCCTCGATGGAGGCACGCGCCATACTCCGCGCGGCCGCCACGACGACGGCCCTGCGATTGCTGCCCGGTCACGGAGTCCCCGCACCCCGCCACCTCGCACTGCTCTCGGAGGCGGAGCTTCCCGAGCCGCCCGCGGTCTGGACCGACTCCACGGCTCTGCCGCTGGCAGCCCTCCTGGCCGCCCGTGCCCGCCGCGACGCCCTCACCGAGGGCACGGCCGCCCTCTCCCGCTACTTCGACGAGGTCCGCCTGCGGCGACCGGCCACGCTGTCGTCCGGCGCGCGGTCCCAGTTGTACGCCTCCGCCGGCGAGTACGGCACCGCCATCGGCTGGCCGCAGGTGGGCGCACGCTTCGGAGTCGAGGCCCTCCTGTTCGCCGACACCGACGCGACCAGGTACCGGGCGCTGTCGGTGAGCGCCCTGGGACACGCACTTAACGGCGAATACCTCACGGCCGAAAGCGCCCGAGCCGAGGCCGCCGAGCTGTTCACGGCTCGGGAATGGGCTGCCGCCGACATCTCCCCCCTGCTTCAGCTCGCCGAGGCTCTCATCGCCGCCGCCGATCTGAACGTCTCGCGACTGCGGGGTGTGGCGGTGACGATGCGATGCGCGCATCCGGACGACCCCTACGCGGGGTACGCGGCACGCGTCGTCGAGGTGATGGCGATGGTATTGGACCGTGACCTGGGCACCGGCCGCGCCGAATGTCAACGACTCCTGCACGGCAGCCGCCGACTCAGCAGCCAACGCATGGTCCGGCATCTCCTCGTCTGCATGCTCGCCGACATCCTCGTCGCGCAGGGCGAACACCGTGAGGCGTTGACCACGCTGGATCCCTTCGAGTCCCCCGAGGGTCACGGCTTCTGTTTCGCGATGCAGCGGACCGGCGCGTTGCTCGGGCTCGGCCGCGAGCGCGAGCTGCTGCTCGAGACCGACGCCTGCGTCGCACCCGGATCGAACCATTGCCTGCGCACCCTGACCCCCGCCCTGGTGAGACGGGCGCTGGCACAGAACCGGCTGGGTTACACCCGGCGGGCACGCCAGAGCATGCAGGCGGCCCTGCATCTGATCGTGCGCACCGGCTCCTCGGCGACGCCGTTCCTCGCTCTGCCGCACGACGAGACCCGGGCGCTGATGGACGCCGTGGCCGACGATGACACCGTGCTCGCCGCGGCCCTCCCGCACCTGCAGGCGACACTCGCGCGCGTCGCCACGTCCGGCTGCGACGCCCACTCGCCGGTCGCGGCGGCTCGTCTCACCCCGACCGAGAGGGCGACGGCCGACCTGTTGCGGCAGTCGCTGAGCCTCGTCGAGATCGCTCGCGAGCGCGGTGTCTCGCTCAACACTGTCAAGAGCCAGGTGCGCTCGATCTACCAGAAACTGGGCGTGCGCGGTCGGACCGACGCCGTCGAGATGCTCGCCGCCCTCGACAAATGAGCGTCGTGCAGCGCCGCGCTCCGGACCCTGATGGAGCCGCCGCCGATCGACGCCGTCAACGACGAGAGGCGAGGGCCCCGCTGGGGCCCCCGCCTCTCGTACGGTGTCTGGTACTTACCAGGACGACTTGGTCACACCGGGCAGCTCGCCACGGTGGGCCATGTCACGGAAGCGGACGCGCGAGACGCCGAACTTCGTGAGGACACCACGGGGGCGGCCGTCGATGACGTCGCGGCTGCGCACGCGCGCGGGCGACGCGTTGCGGGGGAGCTTCTGCAGACCCACGCGGGCGGCCTCGCGGGCCTCGTCGGTCGCGTTGGGGTCGACCAGGGTCTTCTTCAGCTCGGCGCGCTTCGCGGCGTAGCGCTCGACGACGACCTTGCGCTGCTCGTTGCGCGCGATCTTGCTCTTCTTAGCCATGTGCTTAGCGCTCCTCTCGGAAGTCGACGTGCTTACGGACCACGGGGTCGTACTTCTTGAGCACGATGCGGTCGGGGTTGTTGCGGCGGTTCTTGCGCGTCACGTAGGTGTATCCCGTGCCGGCGGTCGAACGCAGCTTGATGATCGGACGAACGTCCTGAGCCTTCTTCGCCATTACAGCTTCACGCCCTTCGCCTGCAGGTCACGGACGACGGACTCGATGCCGCGAGCGTCGATGACCTTGATGCCCTTCGCCGAAACGTTGAGCTTGATGTTGCGACCCAGCGACGGAACGAAGTAGGTCTTCTTCTGCACGTTCGGGTCGAAGCGGCGCTTCGTCCGGCGGTGCGAGTGCGAGATGTTGTGACCGAAGCCGGGAACCGCTCCAGTCACCTGGCACACTGCTGCCATGGTGATGTCTCCTTCTGTACCGTGACACCGGACGGTGTCACCCAAGATCCCTTGTCTGCACCCCGTTCGAGCACGGCGGAAGGCCGGGATCGAGAGGAGGGATGCGAACTGCGTGCTGGAGTGCGCGCAGACAAGGGGTCAGTCTAGCACGGCGTGTCGCCTTGACCTGATCCGGTCATCGAACGCGAGGGCCCCGAGCCTGTCGAGGGAGCGGGAGCTTCGACGGGCTCAACCCCCTCACGCCCCACCCGCCTCCGCCGCACCCCGGCCCCACCGGAACGCCGAGACCGTGGCATCCCCCTCGATCCAGAAGCGCCACGGGAACGCGTCGGTGCCGGCGATACCCGCGACCCCCACGCGCGGCCCCGTCGCCACGACCGGCGGCGGCGCCTCGGGCAGGAGCAGCCGCGCTCGAGCCCCGGCCCGCTCCGCGCCGGTGACCGCGTCGATGCCGTCGTGGATCGGATGCCGAAGACCCACCGCGTCGCCGAATCGTCCGGGACCGCGAGCGAGATCCCGCGACGCCCGCACCGCCCCGCGGCGCTCGAGCCGCCGCCGCTCGGCGATCTCTGCCCCCTCGACGATCTCGCCGCCGCGCAGCAGGACTCCGCCCGCGACACCCTCGGGGCCGCACACGACGTTCACGCACGAATGGATGCCGTGACTCAAGTAGACGTACAGGTGCCCCGGCTCCCCCCACATCGTGGCGTTGCGCGCCGTCGGCCCCATGCGGGCGTGCGAACCCGGATCGGGCTGCTCTCCGGTGCCGAGGCCGTGGTACGCCTCGACCTCGGTGAGCCGGGCCACGACCCGTTCTCCGCCGACCTCGGTCTCGAGCAGGGCGCCCAGCAGCCGGGGAGCGACCTCGACCGGCAGATCGACGAGGTCGGCGCGGGTCGCGGGGCGCATCACTGCGGGGGCACCTGGCACCACGACAGGTCGAAGCCCTGCAGCGCGACGATCTCCTGGCCGGTGTCGACCTCGACGAGGTGGGTGAGCAGGCGCTGCGGAAGGGGCAGCTGGTAGCGGTCGAAGGGGTTGTCGACCGCGCGCGGCGCGACCAGCACCGCGGCGTAGCGCCCGCTCGGCGACACGCAGGTCTGCAGCACGGTGTCGGAGCCCGGCACGCTCAGCAGCTGGCGGACGGTGCCGTCGGTGTCGACGTGCGAGACGATCGTCGATCGCGAGACCCCGTCGGAGCTGATGTCGGCGAACGAACGGATCGTCCCCGCCCCCGCCCCGGGCATCGGCGTCGCCCGTCCCGCCATCCCCGGCGGGTCGACGGGCTCGACGAGCCCCTGCTCTGAGCCGTCGGTCAGATCGATCTCGCGGATGCCCTCGAGCCTCTCGACGATCGCGACCGAAGAACCGCGGGCGATGCCGTCGATCGACACGGCGCTGCCGAGGGGCGCGGCGTTGCCGCCCTGCGCGTCGGTCAGGAGCAGGCGGGAGTCGAAGGTGAGCACCAGCATGCTGTCGGTGTCGGGCACGAAGCGATAGTCGGCGATGCGCACGTCGCCGCCGTTCAGCCCCACCTCGACGGGCGGGGAGTCGTCGGCCGCCGACGCCGTGAACAGGCGGCTCTCGCGACCTCCGGCGGCGCCCAGGTCGGCATCCGAGAAGGTGAATCCGATGCGCTCCCCCCGGTCGGCCGACTGCAGATTGGTCACGTACCCGGGGCCGGGGAGGGCGATGTCGCGCTGATTCTTGCCGTCGGGGTCGGTCACGATCACGCGCGGGGTGTCACCGTCGCGCACCGAGATGACGAGGTGGTTGGCGGTGGCGCGGAAGTCCTCGATGTGCGGGTTCACGAACACCGGGAGCCCCGCCTGACCCTGCAGGTCGGTGCGGAAGATCGTGTCGCCCTCGGGAGTGCCGCGCTGCATCAGGTAGGCCTGCAGCGGAGGGGTGCGGAAGGTCTCGGTGAGCGTCGAGGCCGGACCCGCGCCCAGGCCGTTCACCCCGTTGACGGTGATGCGGTAGTCGGTGTCGTCGCGCAACGGCAGCGTGAAACGCACGCCGACGCTGCGCCCCGAGGTGTCGACCGTGAACGGCGTCGCCGGGTCGACCTCGACCTGCGAGGGGTCGACCTTCTGCAGCGACTGCGTCGTGGTGAGGATCACGCGCGACCCGGATGCCGCGACGGCCGCGGCGGGATCGACCTGCACGTCCGTGACGCGTGGCCCCTGCGCCACCGCGACCACTCCGCCGAGGCCGCCGACGACCACGAGACCGACGAGGACGGCCGCGAACGCGATCGCGAATCCACGCCCGCGCCGGCGGCGGGCGCGCGAACGGCGGGAGTCGCCGCCGCGACGGGAGTCAGTACTCATACGGGTCCGAGGGCTCGTCGATCGCGGCGACCTGATCGGCGTGCACCGCGAGCTTGCCGTCTCCGCTCGAGCGCACCGTCCCGGTGACGGTCACCCACTGGCCGGTCGAGGGGGCACCGGTCGTCGCGGCGATGGGCAGACGCGCGGTCTGCGCATCGATCACGCAGTGCGTGATCACGAGCCGGGTGAGATCGAAGCTCGAGCCGTCGTTCGCCGGGGTGATGAACCCGGTGAGGGTGACGGGCTTGCCGTCGAAGGTCTCGGGGTTGGTGGCGTGCGCGAACACCGCCGACCAGTCGCCGATGCCGAACGTGGAGGTGTCGCCCGAGGCGGCCAGGGTCACCGCGTCGGAGCCGGCGAACAACGGAGGCGCACCCACGTCGCGCGACACCGCCAGCTCGGTCGACAGCGAGGCCGCGGGGGTCAGCAGCACGGCGATCACCGCCCCCGAGGCCAACACGCCTCCGGTGAAGGCGGCGATCCCACCGGGTGTCAGGCGCGGGCGGGCCGCCAGGTGGTCGTTCGCGACGTGATCGTGCTCATCGAGCGGGTCGGCGTGCGCGTGGTCGGCGTGAGCGAACGCCTCGCGGCGGGCGGAGGCCGCGGCGGGGGAATGCCCGTGCTCGTGGTCGTGGCCGTGATCGGCCTCGGCTCCGAGCGGCAGGGCGAACGAGGCGATCGCGCCGATCAGCGCGACGAAGGCCATGCCGACGGCGAACCACGCCGAATCAGGGTTGATGTACAGCGCCATCCGCCCGGTCGCCCACAGCGTGATCGTCGTGATCGACAGGCACGCGGTCAGGCCCACCCCGAGCCAGCGCGTGGCGAGAGCACCCGTTCTAGACAAGGAGGTTCACCACCGTTCCGAGCGTGAAGGCGAAGAGCACGACGACCACCGTCATGCCCACGAGGACCCGTGACGAGAAGGTCGTGCGCAGCAGCGCCATCATCTTGAGGTCGATGATCGGCCCCACCACGAGGAAGGCCACGATCGAGCCGGGCGTGAAGGTCGAGGCGAACGACAACGCGAAGAACGCGTCGACGTTCGAGCAGAGCGAGACCACGATCGCGAGCGCCATCATCGCGGCGATCGACAGCGCGGGGTCGGATCCGATCGCCAGCAGGGCGCTGCGTGGCACGAGCACCTGCACGGCCCCCGCGAGGAGCGAACCGATGATGAGCGCCGGCATGACCGAGCGCAGCTCGACGACGAACTGGGCCAGGGTGCGCCGGCCGCGGTCGCCGCGCTCCTGGACGACGATCTCGCACGTCTCGAGGAAGCGCTCGGTGAGCAGCTTGTCGGGATCGGGATGCCGGCTGTACAGCCAGCCGATGAGGTTGGCGACCAGGTACCCGCCGATCAGACGCGCCACCAGGATGCCGTCGCTGAAGCCGAAGGCGGCGTGAGTGCTGATGATGACGATCGGATTGACGATGGGAGCGGCGACCAGGAAGGTCAGCGTGTCGCTCACCCCGAAACCGCGCATCAGCAGACCGCGGGCGAAGGGCACGTTGCCGCACTCGCAGACCGGGATGAACATGCCCAGCAGCGACAGGACGGCCCGGCGCGCCCACGGCGCGCGGGGCATCCATCTCTCGATCGCCCCCGGGGGCACCCAGACCTGCACGATGATCGACAGCACGACGCCGAGGACCACGAACGGCAGCGACTCGATCAGCACGCTGAGCGCGAGCGTGAGCCCGTCCTGCGCGCGGGTCGGGAGCGATTGCGCGAAGAACGTGGGGGCGAAGGCGTCCACGAGGAACAACGCCGTGACCACGACGACACCCAGGCCGACCGCGACGAGGGTGCGGGAGGCGCCCGAGCGTTGCGGCGGGGGTGCCGTGGTGCGACTACTCGTCGCCACGCTCACGAGCCCGGGCGTGGGCGCAATCGGTGCAGATGCCGAAGATGTCGACCACGTGCTCGGCCTCGCTGAAGCCGTGCTGCGCGGCGGTGCGCTGCGCCCACTCTTCGACGTCGGTCGCTGCGATCTCGACCGCCTTGCCGCACGAACGGCAGATCAGGTGGTGGTGGTGACCGCGCGTCTCGCAGGCGCGGAACAGGTTCTCGCCGTCGGGGCTCTGCAGGGAGTCGGCATCGCCGCGGGCCGCGAGACCCGCGAGGGTGCGGTAGACGGTCGCGAGGCCGATGCCGGTGTTCTCGTCGCGCAGGGTCGCGTGCAGCGACTGGGCGCTGACGAAGCCGGGAGCTCCGGACAGAGCCTCCCGCACGCGTTCGCGCTGCCACGTGTTGCGCTGGACCATGGCCGCGAGTCTAGCGAGGGGATCGGTGAATCGGCTGGGCGCGGGGCGGGTGCGCCCCGCGGGTGAATCTGCGGGTGAAATCCGACCGGGAGGGTGGAGTGCGTCTCACGGCACTCGTTAACATGCCGCTCATGGATTCACGGGGGCGGATCTCGATGAGTGGCGATGCACTCACTGACGTGGCGCGTCGGGTGGACGGAGTTCGATACCAGGCTCCGAGCGGGGTCTCGACACCCCCATCGGTGCACGACGACGATCTGGCGCGAGCGGGGAGCGACGCCGCCGACGCGCTGCGACTGTCGTTGAACGCACGGCGTGCCGATCTCGAGACCCTCGCCACGGGTGTGCGACAGACCGTGGCGCTGTGGCAGGAGCACGAACGAGCGATGGTGTCGCTTCTCGACGGCATCGACGCGAGCCTCGGCGATGCGAGCCCGACGGCGGGTCCGCGGTGAGGTCTCCGGTCGGGCCCCACCGCGCCGAACTCGGAGACACCGACGATCCGACAGCGCTCGTGCCCGGCGACCCGGGGGCGTTGTTCGCATGTGCGCAGCAGTATCGCGACGCGGCGTCGGGGTGCGAGCGAGCCGCGAACGAGCTGGCCGGGTTACGTCAGGTCGACGGGTGGGAGGGCGAGAGCGCGGGTGCCTTCGCCCAACGCGTCACCAACATGGTCACGGCGTGGGACGACCTCGCCGAGAAGATGGGCGCCGCCGCCGGGGCGTGGGAGCAGTACGCGACCGTGCTGGGGTGGGGGCAGCAGAAGGCGGGCGATGCGATCGCCATGTTCGCGCACGCCGCTGCCCTGACCGCTGCGGCGGCCGCGGAAGCGCCGGCGCCGCTCGGGCCGCGCGGCGACACGGGACCGGGTACACGCGCGTTTCCCGACCCCGGTTCAGGCCCGCGGAGCGATGCGCGGGCGCTGCTCGCGTACGCGCGCGAATCGGTCGATGGGGGAAATCCCCATGGGCGATACTTCGATGGTTTATTCAGAAATCCAGATGGAACATACAGCGCATTAGAGGTTAAGAGCGGAACGGGCGGCCTTACCAGGGAACAGAGACTCTTCGATGGCCTTATAAACGGCGGATCCCCGGCGCGGGCGATCCTGAATGGGCAGGAGATCTCGATCGTCAGAGTGTTCACGCGAACCGTGGATTAGGAGAAGGTCATGCAGTTCGGGTATCACTTCACCCCAGGGATCTACTCGGATCTACCTGGCACCGCCAAAGAGAACCAAGCATTTATTCACCGATTGACATCCTTACTCGGAACGGAACATCGCTCCACTCTCTCCATGTGGGCCATCCCAGATTCCGCCGATTTCTCACGAGTAAGGACCCCCAATCTTCCCGGGACCTTCCTTCAAGCCGCAGGCACCGCCGAAGCGATGACGATCGAATGGCGTCGTCTCGACGACGACGGCGAGGAACGCCTCTACGTCCTCGGCCACGGCGGCCCCCGGAACGGGGAACCCACAGTCCGGATTGAGTTCAACGACGGCCAGAACCACACCCTGGTCTACCCCGACGAAGTCTTCGACGCCACCGAGGCCGGCGACATCTTCTTCGCCTATTTCCACACCGAGCGCGTTCCCGCTAGCTACGCGCTCCGCCTGTTCGACCTCGACGCTCCGTTCGAAGACCAACGCGGGAGCGCGAACTGACGGTCGTTGGCCTCTCGCGGGCGTCGCGCGTGACGGAACCCGCACCGCGTGGCATCCCCGAGGAACCCCCTCAGACCGCCCGGGTCGTGCGATCGCGGCGGGCGCCGACCAGGCGGCAGACGAGGTAGATCGCGAACGAGATGGTCGTGATGTAGGGGCTCACCGGCAGCGTTCCGGCGACTGCGAGCAGCACTCCGCCCACGGCCGAGACGAAGCCGAACAGCGCGGCCAGCAGCGGCACCGAGAGGGGACCGGATGCCACGCGCATGGCCGCCGCGGCGGGCGTGACCAACAGCGCCATCACCAGCAGTGCGCCGATGATGTGCACCGCCACGGCGACGATCAGGCCGAGCAGCAGCATGAATGCCAGCGACACGGCGGTGGTGGGCACTCCGCGTGCGGCCGCCGACTGCGGGTCGAGGGAGTCGAAGCGCAGCGGGCGCCAGATGAGCAGCAGGGCGACCAGCACCGCGACGCCGATCACCACGAGCCACCCGAGCTGCTCGCTCTGCACCGACACGATCTGTCCGGTCAGCAGGCTGAAGCGCGTCGCGCTGCGCCCGTTGTAGAGCGAAAGGCACAGGATGCCGACACCCAGGCCGAACGGCATGAGCACGCCGATGATCGAGTTGCGATCGCGCGCGCGGGCGCCCAGCACCCCGATCAGTGCGGCCGCGATAAGGGAGCCCACGATCGAGCCCGACACGACGTCGACGCCGATGAGCAGGGCCACCGCGGCGCCGGCGAACGACAGCTCGCTGATCCCGTGCACGGCGAAGGCCATGTCGCGCTGCATGACGAAGACACCGATGAGGCCGCCCACCAGGCCCAGGACCGCACCCGCGTAGACGGAGTTCTGCACCAGCTCGAGGATCGCGCCGTACTGGCTCACCCCGCCGAAGAGGGCGGTGCCGACGTCGGACCAGTTCATGCGTCGTCCTCGTCGTGGTGATGGTGGTGGGCGTCCTCGGCATCCGGGGCTCCGACGACGATGAGCTGGTCGCCGGCGCGGACGACGAACACGGGGGCGCCGTACAGGGCCGAGAGGGTCGCGGTCGTGAGCACCTCGTCGGGAGTCCCGAGGGTGAAGCGCCCGTTGGCGATGTAGAGGATGCGGTCGACGCGCGACAGCACGGGATTGATGTCGTGGGTGACCAGCAGCACGGCGGCGTCGCGCTCGCGACGGTGGCGGTCGATGAGTCGCACGACGGCTTGCTGGTTGGCGAGGTCGAGGCTCGTCAGCGGCTCGTCGCAGAGCAGGAGGGCGGGGTCGTCGGCGAGGGCTTGGCCCACGCGCAGTCGCTGCTGCTCTCCGCCGGAGAGGAGCCCCACGGGGCGGTCGCCGAACGCGGTGGCCCCCACCGCCTCGAGCAGTTCGTCGATGCGCGCGCGATCCTTCTTGCGCGACAGGGGCAGGCCGAGTCGGTGCCCGTCGACCCCGAGACCGATGATGTCGCGGCCGCGGAGGGGCGTCTCGCGCGGCAGGGGGCGCTGCTGGGGGATGTAGCCGATGCGGCGGTTGCCGGCGCGGCGCACCGGGGCTCCGAGCGCCTCGATCGATCCCCCGCTGAGGCGTTCGAGCCCGAGGATCGCGCGCAGCAGCGTGGTCTTGCCCGAGCCGCTGGGTCCGAGCACGGCGACGAGCTCGCCGGGCTCGACCTCGAGGTCGAGCCCGGCCCAGAGCTCCCGGCCCCCTCTTTCGAGGGCGGCTCCGCGGATGCGCAGCGGTGCGGTCGCGCTCACGCCGCCAGCGCGTCGGACAGCGCCGTGATGTTGCTCTGCATCCACGAGATGTAAGTCTGTCCCTCGGGGAGCGTTTCCGTGAACTCGATCACGGGGATGTTCTTGGACTTCGCTTCGTTCTGCACCTGTGTGACCTCGGCGCCGCCGGTCTGCGGGTTGACGATCATGACGGTGATCTGACCCGAGTCCAACAGCTGGAGCGACTCGAGCAGGGTCGCGGGCGGGACGTCCTGGCCCTCTTCGACCGCCTCGCTGAACTCGTTGGGGGTCGCGTTGTCGAGGCCCGCGGTGGTGGTCAGGTACACCGGCACCGGCTCTGTCACGAAGATCTTCTTGCCGGCATCCTTCGCCTTGATCGCGTCGAGGGAGTCCTCGAGACCGGCGATCTGCTGGGTGAAGGCCTCGGCGTTGGCGTTGAAGTCGGCGACGTGGTCGGGCGCGATCTTGCCCAGTTCGTCGGCGATGGCCTCGGTGAGGTCTTCGATGGTGTGGGGGTCGTACCAGACGTGCTCGTTGAAGCCCTCGATGTGGTCGTGACCGTCGCCCTCGGCGTGCGCGTGATCGTCGGCGCTCTCGCTCGGGGCGGGGCTCGCGTCGTCGTCGGAGTGATCCTTCGACCCGGGGTAGTCGTGGTTGTACTCCACGGCGGTGAGCACGGGAGCCGACGTGCCGCTGGCCTGGATGAGGGACTCCATGAACGCGTCGTAACCGGCGCCGTTCTCGATCACGAGACCGGCGTTCTTCAGCGTCAGCTGGTCTTGCGCGCTCGCCTCGTACTCGTGCGGGTCCTGGCTGGGCGAGGTGATGATCGAGGCCACGTCGACGTACTCGCCGCCGACCGCCTGGGCGATCGAGCCGTAGACGTCGGTGGATGCCACGACCTTGACCTTTCCGGACGAGTCCGACGAAGCGGGCGAGGCGGTGCCTCCGGCGCAGCCGGCGAGCGCGAGAACGGAGACGGCCCCGAGGACGACGGGGGCGAGAATGCGGCGGGTCATAGGGAAACCGTATCGCCGTTGATAATCGTTCTCAAACTCAGGGTGTACCGCATACGAGGTTCTCAGGATCCGGCATCCTGCCGATCTGTCCTCCCCTCACGGGTGCGGTCGCCCGATTGTCGACGGCGGACCCGGGTCGGGATCTCTTTACTGGGATCCATGACCGACCACGACCTCCCCGTCATCGCGCACTGGATCGACGGCGCCGAGAGCGCCCCGACGGGCGGACGCACCGCCCCCGTCTACAACCCCGCCACCGGCGCGGTGCAGGCGCACGTCGCCCTGGCCGGCGAGGCCGACATCCAGGCCGCGATCGCCTCGGCCAGCCGCGGCTTCGCCGAGTGGAGCGGCTCCTCCATCGCGAAGCGCCAGAGCGTGCTGTTCGCGTTCCGCGAGCTGTTGAACGCGCGCAAGGGCGAGCTGGCCGAGATCCTCACCGCCGAGCACGGCAAGGTGCTCTCCGACGCGATGGGCGAGATCGCCCGCGGCCAGGAGGTCGTTGAGCTCGCGACCGGCTTCCCGCACCTCATCAAGGGCGCCTACAGCGAGAACGCCTCCAGCGGCGTCGACGTGTACTCGCTCAAGCAGCCGCTCGGCGTCGTCGGCATCATCAGCCCCTTCAACTTCCCCGCCATGGTGCCGATGTGGTTCTTCCCTATCGCCCTCGCCGCCGGCAACGCCGTCGTGCTGAAGCCGAGCGAGAAGGATCCCTCCGCCTCGCTCTGGCTCGCGCGCCTGTGGAAGGAGGCGGGCCTTCCCGCCGGCGCCTTCACCGTGCTGCAGGGCGACAAGGTCGCCGTCGACGGACTGCTCGAGGCCCCCGAGGTGCAGTCGATCTCGTTCGTCGGCTCCACCCCCATCGCGCAGTACATCTACGAGACCGCGTCGAAGAACGGCAAGCGCGTGCAGGCCCTGGGCGGCGCGAAGAACCACATGCTGGTGCTGCCCGACGCCGACCTCGACCTCGTGGCCGACTCCGCCGTCAACGCCGGCTTCGGCGCCGCGGGCGAGCGGTGCATGGCCGTCTCGGTCGTGCTGGCCGTCGAGCCGGTCGCCGACGAGCTGATCGCCAAGGTCACCGAGCGGATCACGAAGCTCCGCATCGGTAACGGAGCGGATGCCGACGAGCCCGACATGGGCCCCCTCATCTCGGGCGCGCACCGCGAGAAGGTGGCCTCGTACGTCGACATCGCCGAGGCCGACGGCGCGACCATCGTCGTCGACGGCCGCGGATTCTCGGTCGACGGGCACGAGGAGGGCTTCTTCTTCGGCCCCACCCTGCTCGACGAGGTGCCGACCACCTCGCGCGCCTACACCGAGGAGATCTTCGGCCCCGTGCTCTCGGTCGTGCGCGTGAAGACGTACGAAGAGGGCCTCGCCCTCATCAACGGCGGCGAGTTCGGCAACGGCACGGCGATCTTCACCAACGACGGCGGAGCCGCCCGCCGCTTCCAGCACGAGGTGCAGGTCGGCATGATCGGCATCAACGTGCCCATCCCCGTGCCGGTGGCGTACCACTCGTTCGGCGGGTGGAAGAAGAGCCTGTTCGGCGACGCGAAAGCCTACGGCGTGCACGGCTTCGACTTCTTCACCCGCGAGAAGGCCGTCACCAGCCGCTGGCTCGACCCCGCCACCCACGGCGGCATCAACCTCGGCTTCCCCCAGAACAGCTGAGTCGTCGGCACCGGATGCCGCGCCCCCGGGCTCCCCGCGAGCCTGGGGTCGCGGCATCCGTCGTTCCGTCCCGCGCTTCGCGTGAGGGGTCAAGAAGCGTCGCCTGGCGCGCGCCGAAGCGACAGAAGGTGACCCCTCACGCGCGGGCGGGAGGACCCGCCAGCTCCAGTGCGGCCCACAGCTCGGCGCGCGCGGCGAAGCTCGACAGGTCGAGCTCGAGCACCTGCTCGAGCTGCGCCATGCGCGCCCTCAGGGTGTGGCGATGGATGCCGAGGCTCCGCGCCGCGGGATCCCAGGCGCCGTTGGCGTCGAGCCACACCCGCGCCGACTCACGCATGCGTTCTTGCTCGGCGGCCGGCAGTGCCTCGAGGGGCTGCAGAAGGGAGCGCGCGAGCACCTCGCCGCCGCGTTCGCGCAGCGCGCCCATCAGGCCGCGGCCGGCCAGGTCGTCGTAGGCGCGGAGGGTGCCCGCCTCGGCGTCGTGAGCCGCGTGCACGGCACGGCGCAGGTTCTCGGCGAGATCGTCGCCCGCGTCGTGGCGCGCCGTTCCGACGTGAAGACCCCGCCGCTCGACGAGGGCCGCGAGCGCCGACGCCGCTCCGTCTGCCGCGAGCACGATGACGTCGTCGCCGCGCTCGGCCGAGAACATGCGGGCGGGGTCGCTCGAGACGAGGTCGAGCTCGTCGTGCAGTCCCGGAAATGCTGCCGCCCCGCGCACGACCCCGACGAGGTACGGCGCCGCGGGAAGACCCCCGAGCGCCGACGCGGCCACGCGCCGCGCCGTGTCGCCGTGTCCGTCGACGAGCAGGTCGATGACGCCCGCACGCACGCCGCGCAGGGCCGACTGCAGTCCGCGCTGCTGCTCGAGCGCGATGCTCGCGAGCGCCACCACCGAGGCCACGAGATCCCGGCCCGCGGGGTCGAGCGGCTCGGGTCCGCCTACCGCGAGCACGCCGCGCAGTCGCCCGCTCTGCCCGATCGTCTGGACCAGCGCGTGGCCGGCCGAGGGCACGACGAGGCTCGCAGCGGTCCGCCGTTCGAGCAGGCGCCGCACGTCGCGGCCGACCTCGGCCTCGACCTCGGCCGGCGCCCCGCGCAGGCCCGGAGACGACAGGCGACCGCCGACCGCGTCGTACAGCTCGACCCAGGCGTCGAGAAGGCGCGAGAGGGTGGCGAGGATCTCACGCAGGCCGTCCTCGCGCACCGCGGCACGCGCCACCGCGCGCTGGGCGTCGAGCAGCCACGACAGGCGCGCGGCACCCTCGGCGGCGATGATGTCGGCGACGAAGCGGATGATCCGGATGAACGGCGCGCGATCGGCGATCTCGACGATCGGCAGGTCGGCGCCCTCACCCGCGCGCACCACGGCCTCGGGCACGCGGTCGTGGATGATGTCGGTCGCGAAGCCGAGGCCCGCCACCCCGAGCTCACGGAGGCGACGGCAGTAGGCCAGCGCCTCATCGGCATCCGGATCCGGAGAGAACTGCGCCCCGTTGGTCAGAAGCAGGTTGCCGGCCTCCAGGTACGGGGTCGGATCGGGCAGGTCGGAGCTGTGCACCCACGACAGGGGCCGGTCGAGCGCGTCGTCGTCGAGTCGGGTCAGCACGCGCAGGGGGAACGACGGGTCGTCGAGGAGGGTGCGGAGCGTCGCGGGCATGGCGGGCCAAACTGTCGATCGTCCGTCGAGATTACCGACAGATCGGCGCTCCCCGGCACGGCGCGACGCTTTCACACTGGAGGCATGCCGACACCCCTCTCGACTCCCCGCAACGCCGAGATCAGCGACCGCGACCGCACGAGCGTCTTCCACTCGTGGTCGGCGCAGGGCTCGCTCGCACCGCTCCCCCTCGCCGGGGGCTCGGGAGTGGAGGTCTGGGATGCCGACGGCCGACGCTACCTCGACTTCTCGAGCATGCTCGTCAACGTCAACATCGGGCACCAGCATCCGCGGGTCGTCGCCGCGATCCAGGAGCAGGCGGCGCAGCTGACCACGGTCGCTCCCGCACACGCGAACGAGACGCGCGCGCACGCGGCCGAGCTCATCCTCGAGCGGACCCCCGAGGGGTTCTCGAAGGTCTTCTTCACCAATGGCGGGGCGGATGCCAACGAGAACGCCATCCGCATGGCCCGCCTGACCACGGGTCGCGACAAGATCGTGTCGCACTACCGCTCGTACCACGGCAACACCGGGTCGGCGATCGTGGCGACCGGCGACTGGCGCCGTATGCCGAACGAGTACTCGCGCGGGCACGTGCACGTGTTCGGCCCCTACCTCTACCGCTCGGAGTTCTGGGCCGAGACCCCCGAACAGGAGTGCGAGCGCGCCCTCCGCCACCTCGAGCGCACCGTGCAGGCCGAGGGCCCCGACACGATCGCGGCGTTCCTGTTCGAGACGATCCCCGGCACCGCGGGCGTGCTCGTACCCCCGCCCCGATACCTCGAGGGCGTCCGCGCGATCGCCGACCGCTACGGCATCCTGCTGATCCTCGACGAGGTCATGGCCGGCTTCGCCCGCACGGGTGAGTGGTTCGCGTTCGATGCGTTCGACGTGCGGCCCGACCTCATCACTTTCGCGAAGGGCGTGAACTCGGGCTACGTCCCCGTGGGTGGAGTGGCGATCTCGGATGCCGTGGCCTCAGTATTCGACGAACGCGTCTTCCCCGGTGGCTTGACGTACTCGGGTCACCCGCTCGCCGCGGCATCCATCGTCGCCGCTCAGCAGGCGATGGCCGACGAGGGCGTGATCGAGAACGCTCGCCGCATCGGCGAGGAGGTCATCGGCCCGCGTCTGCGCCAGCTGGCCGAGGACTCGCCGCTCGTCGGCGAGGTGCGCGGTCGCGGCGTGTTCTGGGCCGTTGAGCTCGTCGCCGACCAGGCCACGCGCGAGCCTCTGGCCGCCGCACGCATCGGCGCGATCAAGGCCGCGATGCTCGAGAAGGGCGTGCTCGGCTTCACCGCCGACAACCGCGTGCACGTGGTGCCGCCCGCCGTGATCGGCGATGCCGACGCCCACCGCGGCCTCGACGTGCTGGTCGAGGTTCTGCAGGCCGAGGCCGCGCGCGCCTGACGCCCCGCGGGTCAGGCGGCGGCGGTCTTCTCGCTGTAGTCGTAGAAGCCGCGGCCCGACTTCACGCCCAGGTGGCCGGCATCCACGTAGCTCTTCAACAGCTCGCGCGGACCCTCGGGCAGGTGCGGGTTCTCGTCGGCGTAGTGCTGCTCGATGTCGAGCACGACGTCGAGGCCGACCTGGTCCATCATCTGGAACGGGCCCGCCGGGGCGCCGGAGTTGACCCGCCACATCGCGTCGACGTCTTCGGGGGTCGAGACGCCGTCGGCGACGACCGCGAGGGCCTCGCGCTTGATGGCGGCCCAGATGCGGTTGAAGATGAAGCCGGTCGACTCCTGGCGGGCGACGAACGGGAAGACCCCGAAGTTCGGGAGCTGCTCCTGCAGGAAGGCGATGACCTCCGACGCGGTCTGTCCGTCGCTCATGAGGTCGACCGCATTCTGCTGCGGCGGCATGTAGAAGTGCATGTTGAGCACGCGCTCGGGCGCCGAGACCTCGTCGATCATCAGGCGCGACGCGAACGACGACGAGTTGCTGGCGAGGATGGCGTCCGCCGGCGCGAGGCGGTCGAGGTCGCCGAACACCGACGTCTTCAGCTCGATGCGCTCCGGCACGGCCTCGACGACGAGCCAGGCGTTCGAGACGGCGGATGCCAACTCGTCGGCGCCCTGCACGGTTCCGGCGACGGCCCCCTCACGGGCTGCCACCACCGAGGGCAGCGCCTGTTCGACGTAGGCGACGGCGGCGGAGCGCACGGCATCCGCGAGATCGAAGATGCGCACGTCGGCCCCTCCGCTGGCGAACATCAGCGCGATGCGACGACCGAGCGTGCCACCCCCGATCACGGTGACGGGTCGGGTGGCGATGTTCTGGGGCAGCTGGACGCTCATGTCGTTTCCTCTCGTGGAGCAGAGGGTCGCCTTGCGGATGCGAATCTCTCGATACACACTGTACTCAATACACTTCGTACTGAACAGGTGATGACCGATGAACCCCCTCGAGATCCTCCGCCGCGGCACCACGCCGCTGACCGCCCCCGTCTACCCGCTGCGGGCCACGCGCTTCCTGAACCGCGAGTACTTCAACGTCGTCTATCGAACGGATGCCGAGGCGTTGCGCGCCGTGGTTCCGGAGCCGCTCGAGATCGACGAGCCGCTCGTGCGCTTCGAGGTCATGAAGATGGGCGAGGTCGACGGCTACGGCCCCTACGTCGAGTCGGGACAGGCGATCCCCGTCACCCTCGACGGCGAGCGCGGCGAGTACCTGCACGCGATGTACCTCGACAACTTCGCCGCCACCGTGTCGGGGCGAGAGCTCAGCGCCTACCCGAAGGTGACCGGAACCCCCGACCTGCGCGTCGACCAGGGCGCCCTCGTCGGCACCCTCGATCGCGGCGGCGAGCGCGTGGCCACGGCCACCATGGGCTACAAGTGGGAGCCGCTCGACCTCGACGAGGCGAAGGCGCAGATCACGGTGCCGACCTTTATGGTCAAGCTCGTACCCGACGTCTTCACGCAGGGCCTGCGCGCGGCGCACCTCGTGCGCACCGAGATCACCGACATCGTCGTGAAAGAGGCGTGGACCGGACCCGCCCGCCTGCAACTCTTCGAGCACGCGCTCGCCCCGATGGCCGACCTCCCCGTGCGCGAGATCGTCAGCGCCTCGCACATCGTCACCGACCTGACCCTCGCCCCCGTCCGCCCGGTCGTCGATTACCTCGACGAGGTGAACCGCGCCGCCGCTGCGTAACGTGGAGCCCGTGACGACCACCCCCGCAGAGGCGCCGAAGCCCGTGCGACGCCGCAGCAGCACCCGCACCGCACTGATCGCGGCCGCCGAAGCGATCTTCGACGAGACCGGCAGCACCTCGGTGAGCGTCGAGGCCATCACGCGGCGCGCGGGGTACACGCGCGGGGCGTTCTACTCGAACTTCCGCTCGGTCGACGAGGTGTTCTTCGCGGTCTACGAGCAGCAGGCCGAGCTGGTCTTCGAACTGCTCAGCGACATGCTCGGCGACGCCCGCAGCAGCGACGAACCGACCCTCGACGACATCGTGCGCGGCGTCGTCGAGGGTCTCCCTCCCGAGGAGAAGTGGTACGCGATCCGCTCGGTGCTCATCACGCGGGCGCGTCACGACGAGGAGGTCCGGATGCTGCTCACCGCGCACACCGATCACTTCCACGACACGCTGCAGCCGCTGCTCGTCGAGTGCCTCTCGCGCATCGGCCTGCATCCGGTGATCGACCCCGCCCTCTTCACGCGCGCGGTCGTCGCCGCCCACGTCGGGGCGGTGAGCCAGAGCGTGTTGCACGCCGACACCCAGCGGGTGCGGGTCGCCGCGGTCGAGGGCTGCATCCTCGGGCTGACGCGCGGGTCCGCCTCCGCCTGAGCAGGAATCACGGCCGGTCTCGCCCGGCCCGGGCCCGGGGCCATGGCATCCGCCCCTCTGCCGACCGTGAGAGACGCGCCGCCCCCGATAAGGGAGCGGCGCGTCTCAGGCGTTCAGCGGGTGAGCGGCGCGCTCATCACTCGCAGGCCACGCCGTCGTTGTCGCGGTCCAGCTTCGACCGGTAACCCGGCTGGTCCCGATACAGGGGCGCCTTGCCCGCCGCGCGAACGGCGTCGCAGTTGGCGTAGTACGCGTCCTCTGCGGGCGGCGCCGGCGCGGGCTCGGCGGGAGCGGGCTGAGGCTGCGCCGGGGCCGGCTCGGGCGCGACGACGGGAGCGACGACCGGCTCGGGTTCTACGACCGGGGCCGGCGCCGGAGCGGCGAAAGCCGAGGTCGGCACGAGCTGATCGGGACACGCCTCGAGCACCCCCTTCATCGCATCGCGCTCGGCCTCGGTCACCCACAGCCCGTAGGTGGCCTTGACCGCGATCTGCGCGGCCACGTAGGTGCAGCGGTAGCTCTTCTGCGCGGGGAGCCAGGTGGCGGCATCGCCGTCGCTCTTCTGCGCGTTGGCCGCGCGGTCGACGGCGAGCAGGTTGAGGGGGTCGTTGGCAAAGCTGGCGCGCTGGTCGGCGGTGAGCTGCTGCGCGCCCTTCTGCCACGCGTCGGACAGCGCGACAACGTGGTCGATCTGCACGAGCTCCGAGGTGCCCTGGCCGCGGACGAAGGCGATGCTCCGCCCCGTGTACGGGTCGGCGAGCGTGCCGCCGGTCAGTCGGCAGGTTCCGGAGCGCACGGCATCCTTCAGGTCGCGGCCGAGGATGTCGTTGCGGGTGTCGCATCCGTTGCGGTCGACGTCGAGCCAGCGCTGCCCGAACTGGGCGCGGTCGTACCCGGTCTTGGGCGCGCGTCCCTTCACAGCGAGGTTCTCGAGCACCGAGAGCGCTGTCTTGTCGGTGGTCGCCGAGGCGTCGGCGACGGTACCCGGCTGTCCCGCGAACGCGGCGAGCGCGGCCTGATCGTCGGCGAAGGGGGTGGCGGATGCCGTGGGAGTGGGCGACGGCGTCGGAGAAGCCGCCGCGGCCGGCACCGCCTGGGCGACCGGGGTCGCGTGCTTCGGAGAGGTGGCCCCCGTGATGCCTCCCGCGACCGCGAAGGCGACGACGGCGGCGACCGTCCAGATCGCGGCGCTGGAGCGCGAGCGGAACCGCAGCCAGGTCGGGGTGTTGCGCGCGAGCGAGACGATCCCGGTGACGAGCACCACGAGGGCGACCATTGCGACGAACGGGGCGAGCAGCCACAGCGCCACGAGCAGGACGAGGCCGGCCACGATCCGGCCCCACATCGGAACGCGCGAGAACCAGGGGCGCGCCGCGCCCGGTGCCGCCGGCGGAGGGGCGGTGGTCACGGTCGGCGCGGGCGGCAGCGGGGTGAAGTCGTTCGTCCACTGGCGGCCGTCCCACCAGCGCAGGCGACCGGGAGTCTCGGTGTCGGGGTACCACCCCGGCGTCGCATTCGTCACGCGGCCACCGCCGCCTTCGTTCGGACCACTGCATTCCGGAATCGCATGGATTCCCCCTCCCCCGTGTGGACAACCTCGCGAGTCTATTCAGGGGAATGCAGGTCGCCCGACCGCACCGAATGCACCTGGACGGATTACGAATGCAGGATGCGCGGGTGGGAAATGCCGAGACGAAATCGATACCGGGTGCGCTCGGTGGGGCGGGGTCGACCCCGCTGAGTGTCTAAAACACCCGGACGGATTTGAAAATCGCCCGGGTGTTTTGAACACTCAACAGGGGGTGCCGGGGCCCAGAGGGGGCGCGGGATGTGGGATGCGGCTCAGCGAACTCGTCGGCGCGTGCGCCAGGCCTTCCACGCCCCGGTCGACCACAGCGCCCAGATCACCAGCACGGGCTGGAAGAGCAGGCGGATGCCGCGGGCGAGGTCGGTGTCGAGGCCGAAGGCGTCTGTGCCCCGGACGAACTGCTCGATGTTGCCGGGGAAGATCGCGACGAAGAAGGCCGCGACGATCCAGCCGACCGCGACGCGCCAGCGGCCGAGGACGAGGAGGGCGAGTCCGAGGGCGATCTCGACGACCCCGGATGCCACGACCGTCACGTCGACCGGAAGCGGAAGCCACGCGGGCACCTGAGCGACGAACGCGTCGCGGGCGAAGGTCAGATGCGCGGTGCCGGTGAACACGAGTGCGGCACCGAGCAGCCAGCGAGCGAGTGTGCGGGGGAGGCTCATCCTCCGAGGGTAGGCGGGCTGTTCGGCACGCGCGGAGCGCGGGGGCGGACACGCCGCCACCGCGCCCCTCCCCGTCAGCGGCGCAGAACGCGGTGCGCCAGCGCGTTGCCGATCAGCTGGCCCGCCTGCACGATGACGACGATGATCGCCACCGTCACCCACGTCGCCTGCTGGTTGAACTGCTGATAGCCGTAGATGATCGCGAAGTTTCCGAGTCCGCCGCCGCCGATGTACCCGGCCATCGCCGACATGTCGACGACCGCGATGAACATGAACGTGTAGCCGAGGATCAGCGGGGCGAGGGCCTCGGGAATGACCACGCCGAAGAGCACGCCGATGCGGCGCGCGCCCACGGCCCGGGCCGCCTCGACGGTCCCGGGGTCGACGGCCACGAGGTTCTGTTCGACGACGCGGGCGATCACGACCGTGGCCATGATCGTGATGGGCACGATCGCGGCATCCGTTCCCAGGGTCGTCCCCGTCACCGCGCGCGTGACCGGGGCCACGGCGGTGAGGAAGATGATGAACGGGATCGGCCGGATGAGGTTGATCACGAGGTTCGCGACCGCGAAGACCGCCCGGTTCGCGAAGAGATTCCCGGGGCGCGTCGCGTACAGCAACGCCCCGATGACGAGTCCCGCGACGCCCGAGATGAGCAGCGAGACGGCCACCATGTAGACGGTCTCGCCGATCGACTGGATCAGCACCGGGGTCAGGGTGTCCCACTTGTTCACGAGCGCACCTCCCTCGCCGGCAGGACGACGTCGGTGTGCGCGCGCAGTTCCGCGACCACCGCACCGAGGTCGTCGGCGTGCACGCGATAGGTCAGGGTGCCGAGCTGTCGGCCGAGGACGTCGGTCACCCCGCCGTAGACGACGGAATGGCGGACGCCGTGGCGGTGGAACACCGCCGAGACGTCCTCGCTCGAGAACTCGTTGACCTCGACGCTCACGAGCTCTCCCCCGCCCGCGGCGAGCGCCGACAGCGCCTCGCCCGAGGGCACGCCCTGCGTCACGGCGGCCACGAAGCGCTTCGTGAGGTCGGCGCGGGGGTGGGCGAATACGCGGTACGTGTCCCCGCTGTCCACGACCCGTCCGCCGTCCATGACGATCACCTGATCGCACAGCTCGTGCACGATCGAGATCTGGTGCGTGATGACGACGATGGTGATGCCCAAGCGGCGATTGATCTCGCGCAGCAGGTCGAGCACCTCGGCCGTGGTCTGCGGGTCGAGGGCGCTGGTGGCCTCGTCGGCGAGCAGGATCCGGGGGTCCGTTGCGATCGCGCGGGCGATGCCGACGCGCTGCTTCTGCCCGCCCGACAGGCGCCGCGGGTACTGCTTCGCCTTATCGCCGATGCCGACGAAGTCGAGCAGCTCGGCGACGCGCTTGTCGCGGTCCGCCTTCTTCCAGCCCGCCACCTTGAGCGGGTAGGCGACATTGGCCGCCACCGTGCGCGAGGTGAACAGGTTGAACTGCTGGAAGATCATGC
Organism: Microbacterium sp. 16-032; assembly: GCF_041079455.1. NCBI lineage: Bacteria > Bacillati > Actinomycetota > Actinomycetes > Micrococcales > Microbacteriaceae > Microbacterium > Microbacterium sp. 16-032. The sequence goes on from NZ_JBFYGQ010000001.1 coordinate 399,822, forward strand.
CCACGCGGCGTCGCAGGTCGCGGAGCTTCGCCTCCGTGGCATCCCCCACGTTCACTCCCAGCACCTTGACGGTGCCGGACGTCGGCTGCTCGAGCCCGTTGAGCAGCCGGACGAGGGTGGACTTGCCGGCGCCGGAGTATCCGATCACCCCGACGATCGACCCCTCCTCGACCGACAGCGACACGTCGTCGACGGCGGTGGTGGAGGTGCGGCGATCGGTGCGGAAGCTCTTCGTGACGCCCCGCAGCTCGATGACCGCGGTCATCCCTTCTGGGCCTTGAGGGCGTCTTCGAGGCTCGTCAGCTCGTCCTGCAGCTGCGCGCCGGTCCACTCGGTCTTGAACTGCAGGTTGCCCTGGTTCAGCTCGGTGACCGCCGCCTCGACCTCGGTCGAGTGGTACGCCTCGACGAGCTTGGCCCAGCGCGGGTCGTCCTTCTTGTCGTCGCGCGTGACGAACGCGTTGATGTACGGAGCGAGCTGCGGGTTGTTCAGGTCTTCCTTGAAGATGATGAGCTCGTCGCCGAGCCCGCCCTTCTGCGCCTGCGTGTTGTTGACGATCGCGGCCTGGGCGCTGCCGTCCTTGAGCGCGGTGACGGTCTGGTTCGTGTCGACGGGCAGCAGCTCGACCTTGGTCGAGACGATGTCGGCCGGCGTCGAGAAGGCGGTGCCGCCGTCCTTGAGCGTCAACAGCCCCGCCGTCTGCAGGTTGAGCAGACCGCGGGCGAGGTTGGTCGGATTGTTGGGGATGGCGACCTTCGCGCCCTCGGGCAGGTCCTTCACGTCCTGGTACTTCTCGGAGTACAGCGCGAGCGGGTACACCGCCGTCGCACCGACCGGAACGAGCGAGCCGTTGTTCTCGACGTTGAACTGCGACAGGTAGATGAGGTGCTGGAAGAGGTTCACGTCGAGCTCGCCGTCCTGCACGCCCTGGTTGAGCTGCACGCCGTCGTTGATGGTGCGCACCTCGAGGTCGATGCCCTCGTCGGCGAGCTTCTGCTTCAGCACCGTCCAGTGCGCCTCGTTGCCGTCGTCGGCGCCGAGGACGATGCGCGAGGAGTCGTCTCCGGATGCCGCACCCCCGGCGCACCCGGTGAGGGTCAGCATCAGGGCAGCGGCGGAAGCACTGAGGATCGTGGCCAGGCGTGCGGTGCGGCGAGTAGTCATGAGACCACGTCAGCACGTGGCATCCGGGATCGGAATTCGAGGCGTTACGACCGGTAACGGGCTGTCACGCGGAGTAATCGATTGGGTGGATACCGAGGCATCGGCGATGATCGCACGCCTCATCGACCCGCGAGCTCACGGCGGAGGCGTAGCCTGGACAGTGATGTCACGGGATGAAAACGCGCGTAAGAGATTGTCCCGGAACAGCCCTCAGGGTCTGGTTGTCGCGATTCTGGCCCTCGCGGGCTTGTGCTCGTCGTTCATGTTCACCCTCGTGGTGCCGATCCAGTCGCAGCTGCCGCAGCTGCTGAACGCCTCGCGTGACGACACCGCCTGGGTCGTGACCTCGACGCTGCTCGCCGCCGCCGTCATCACCCCGATCGCGGGCCGCCTGGGCGACATGTACGGCAAGCGCCGCATCGTGCTCGTGCTGCTAATCGTGATGATGCTCGGCTCGGTCGTGGCGGCGCTGTCGACCGGGATCATCGGCATGATCATCGGCCGCGCGCTGCAGGGCGCCGTGGTGGGCGTGGTGCCGCTGGGCATCTCGATCATGCGCGACGTGCTGCACGAGAACCGCGTCGACAGCGCGATCGCCCTCATGAGCGCGACGCTCGGCGTCGGCGGTGCCCTGGGCCTGCCGATCAGCGCCCTCGTGGCCGAGAACACCGACTGGCACTGGCTGTTCTGGATCGCCGGAGCCCTCGGCGCGATCGTCTTCGTGCTGATCCTCTGGATCGTCCCCGTCAGCGTGCTGCGCACCGCCGGGCGCTTCGACTACCTGGGCGCCGTCGGCCTCGCGATCGGCCTGATCGGCGTGCTGCTCGCGGTCTCGCGCGGCAACTCGTGGGGCTGGACCTCGCCGCTGACGCTCGGCCTCGCCATCGGCGGCATCCTCGTTCTGCTCGTGTGGGGCTGGTACGAGCTGCGCGTCGAGAACCCGCTGCTCGACCTCCGCGTCGCCGCGCGCCGCCCCGTGCTGCTCACCAACCTGGCATCCGTCGCCATGGGTTTCGCCCTGTTCACCTCGAACGTCGCATACCCGCAGATGCTCGAGCTTCCGGTCGCGACCGGCGTCGGACTCGGCCTGTCACTGCTGGCCGCGAGCCTCGTGGTCATGCCCTCGGGCCTGGTGATGATGGTGCTCTCGCCGATCTCGGGCACCCTGGCCCGGACGATCGGACCCCGTGTGCTGCTCGTGGCCGGCTCGATCTCGCTCATCCTCGCCTACGGCTTCAGCCTGATCTTCTCGACCGAGGTCTGGCACTTCGTCGTCGCGAACATCCTGATCGGCTTCGGCATCGGGTTCGGGTATGCCGCCATGCCCATGCTCATCATGCGCGCCGTGCCGCCGAGCGAGACCGGCGCCTCGAACGGCCTCAACGCCCTCGCGCGTTCCCTCGGCACGAGCACCGCCGCCGCGATCGTCGGCGTCGTGCTCGCGACGCTGTCGACCGGCTCGGGCGAGACGCGCGTCCCGACCTCGCAGGCGTTCCAGGTGTCGTTCCTGATGGGCATCGGGGCCGCGGCGATCGCGCTGGTGCTGGCCCTGTTGATCCCCACGCGGCCGACCCCGGTCGAAAAGCACCCTTCGCTGCCCTGAGCCCCCTGCGCGCCGGCAGTGGCGCGCGCCGCTCAGTCCAGCAGCAGCGCCGGCTCCTCGAGCACGGATGCCACGTCGGCGATGAACCGCGAGATCCCGTCGCCGTCGACCACGCGGTGATCGAACGAGCCCGAGACCGTGGTCACCCAGCGGGGGCGCACCTCGCCGTCGACGACCCACGGCTTCTGGCGGATCGCGCCGAGCGCGATGATGCCGGCCTCACCCGGGTTGATGATCGGGGTCCCGGCATCCACTCCGAACACACCGATGTTCGTGATCGTGAACGTGCCACCGGTCTGGTCGGCGGGGCTGGTCTTGCCCTCGCGCGCGGTGAGGGTGAGGTGCTCGAGTGCCTTGGCGAGCTCGCGCGTGTTCATCGACTGCGCGTCCTTGATGTTCGGCACGAGAAGGCCCCGCGGCGTCGCCGCGGCGATGCCGAGGTTGACGTAGTGACGCACCGAGATCTGCGCGCCGTCCTCCGTGTCGACCCACGCGGCGTTGATCATCGGCGTACGGCGCAGGGCCCAGATCACGGCGCGCGCCATGATGAGCAGCGGCGAGATCTTCACGTCGGCGAAGTCGGGCGAGGCCTTGAGGCGCTTGACGAGCTCCATCGTGCGCGAGGCGTCGACGTCGACCCACACCGACACGTGCGGCGCCGAGTACGCGCTCGAGGTCATCGCGTTGGCGGTCGCCTTGCGGACGCCGCGGACGGGGATCGACTCCTCGCGGGCGCCGGAGGAGGGAGCGGATGCCACGGGGGCGGGCGCCGCGGGAGTGGCCACGGCGATCGTCTCCTCGCGGACGGCACCCCACGCGGGCGTCTCGATGTTGCGGAAGACACTGGCCTGCTCGGCGTGCTTCACGACGTCGTCGCGGGTCACCTCGCCGGCGGGTCCGCTGGGCGTGACGGCCGAGAGGTCGACACCGAGGTCGCGCGCGAGCTTGCGGATCGGGGGCTTGGCGACGACGCCGACCGACGCCTTCACGGGGCGCTCGGCGGGCTTCCGCCGCCGCGACGACACCGCACCGCCCGTGCCGTAGCCGACGAGCACGGCCCCGCCGGGGTCGCTGGGCTCGGGGACGCTCACCGGTTCCGCGGGGGCCGGGGTGCCGGCATCCGCCGATCCGATCGTGATGATCGGGGCGCCGACCTCGACGGTGGAGCCCTCGGATGCCAGCAACTCGCCCACCGTGCCCGAGTAGGGCGAGGGCAGCTCGACGAGCGACTTGGCCGTCTCGATCTCGACGATCACGTCGTTGACGGCGACGGTGTCACCCGGCGCGACGCGCCACTGCACGATCTCGGCCTCGGTGAGGCCTTCTCCGACGTCGGGGAGAACGAAGGTCTGCTCGGTCACGGTGGTGTCCTTTGCTCGCGAGACGTCATCTCGCTGACGAAACGGTGACAGGCTGTCGCGGATTCGTCAGCGAGTTGCAGTCTCGCGGTTCATGGCGGGGAGAGGAAGAGCGGATCAGTACGCCAGAGACCGGTCGACGGCCTCGAGGATGCGGTCGGCGTCGGGCAGATAGGTGCCCTCGAGCTTCGCGGGCGGGAAGGGCACGTCGAACCCCGACACCCGCAGCACGGGCGCCTCGAGCGCGAAGAAGGCTTTCTCCATGACGGTCGCGGCGATCTCGGAGCCGAGCGAGGTGAAGCCCGGCGCCTCCTGCGCGTAGACCATGCGGCCGGTGCGGCGCACCGAGTCGAGCAGGGGGCCGTAGTCGACGGGCGAGAGCGAACGCAGGTCGATGACCTCGCAGCTCGTGCCCTCGCTCTCGGCGAGAGCGGCGGCCTGCAGCAGGGTCGTCACCATCGCGCCGTGACCGACGAGCGTGACGTCGGTGCCGCGGCGGACGATCCGGCTCGCGTGCAGCGGCAGCGCGGGGGCCTCAAGGTCGACCTCGCCCTTCTGCCAATACTTGGCCTTCGGCTCGAGGAAGACGATGGGGTCGGGCGACTCGATCGCCTGCTGGATCATCCAGTAGGCGTCGTTCGCGTTCGAGGGGCTGACCACCCGGAGCCCCGCCGTGTGCGTGAAGTACGCCTCGGGGCTCTCCTGGTGGTGCTCGACCGCGCCGATGTGTCCGCCGTAGGGGATTCGGATGACGACGGGCATGCGCACCGCGCCCTCGTGGCGGTTCGTGATCTTCGCGAGCTGCGAGGTGATCTGGTCGAAGGCGGGGAAGACGAAGCCGTCGAACTGGATCTCGAGCACGGGCGTGAAGCCGCCCATCGCGAGGCCGATCGCGGTGCCGACGATCCCCGATTCCGCGAGCGGGGAGTCGATGACCCGGCGCGGACCGAAGTCCTTCTGCAGGCCCTCGGTCACGCGGAAGACGCCGCCGAGCGGGCCGATGTCCTCACCCATGAGCAGCACGCGGTCGTCGGTCTCGAGCGCGCGGCGGAGTCCGGCGTTCAGCGCGCGGCTGATCGGCATGTTGTCGGTCACTGCGCGCCCCCTTCCATCGAGTTCTCGTAGTCGTCGAGCCAGCGCTGCTCCTCGGCGATCAGCGCGTGAGCCTCGGAGTAGACGCTCTCGAACATGTGCACGCGCGGGATGCCGCCGAGCTCGTTCGTGCGTACGCGCACGTCGTCGGCGAGGGCTGCTCCCTCGGCATCCGCGTCGTCGAAGAACTGCTGCGAGGCGCCGCGTCCCTCGAGGTAGGCGCGCATGCGGGCGATCGGGTCGCGCCCGGCCCACGCCTTCTCTTCGTCGGAGGTGCGGTACTTGGTGGGGTCGTCGCTGGTCGTGTGCGCGCCCATGCGGTACGTCATCGCCTCGATCGCGCGGGGGCCGCCGCCTGCGCGCGCCTCGTCGAGGGCGACCTTCGACACGGCGTAGCTCGCGAGCACGTCGTTTCCGTCGACCTGGAGGCTCGGGATGCCGTAGCCCTCACCGCGCTTGTACAGCGGCGAGCGCGACTGCGTCGCGACCGGCACCGAGATGGCCCACTGGTTGTTCTGCAGGAAGAACACCTCGGGGGTCTGGAAGCTCGCGGCGAAGACCATCGCCTCGTGCACGTCGCCCTGGCTCGAGGCGCCGTCGCCGTAGTAGACGATCACGGCTTCGTCGCGCTCGGGGTCGCCGCTGCCGCTCTTGCCGTCGAACACCAGGCCCATCGCCAGGCCCGTGGCGTGCAGCGTCTGCGCACCGAGCACGAGCGTGTAGATGTGCGTGTTGCCGTTTTTGGGGTCTGTCGGGTCCCACCCGCCGTGGGTGAGTCCGCGCATGAGGCGGATGATGTCGAGCGGGTCGACGCCGCGGATGCGGGTGACCACGTGCTCGCGATACGAGGGGAAGACGTGGTCCTGCGCGCGGGCCGCGCGAGCGGAGCCGACCTGCGCCGCCTCTTGCCCGAAGGACGGCGGCCACAGGGCGAGCTGCCCCTGGCGCTGCAGGTTGGTGGCCTGCACGTCGAACGCGCGGATCGAGACCATGTCGCGGTAGAAGGTCTCGAGTTCGGCGTCGGTCAGGGCGTCGATGAGCGGCAGGTAGCGCTCGGCGGCGGGCGTGGGGGCCAGCGTGCCGTCGGCTGCCAGAACGCGCACGAGAGCGGGGTCGTCGAGCGGGGTCATGAACCCACGCTAACGCGCGACCCATGCGCGAGACCGCATGAGGTGCACAACGGATGCCGTGATTCGGCGTTCGTTGTCGACAAAGGCGCCGCCGCGGATCAGTGTGGGGCGGTGGCCGCGGCGACCTCGACCACGCGGTCGAGCGACTCCTCTTCGCCGATCGAGATGCGGATGCCGTCGCCCGGGAACGGACGCACGATGAGCCCGGCCTCTTCGAAAGCGGTGGCGACCTCGACCGTGCGATCGCCGGCGGCGAGCCACACGAAGTTGCCCTGGGCGTCGGGGACGTCCCACCCGGCCTCGCGAAGGCGGCCGACGAGGCGGTCGCGTCGCTCGGCGATGACCTTCACGCGGTGCAGCAGCTCGCTCTCGGCATCGAGGCTCGCGATCGCCGCGGCCTCTCCGGCCGCCGTGACCGACAGCGGGATGGCGGTGCTGCGCGAGGCATCGAGCACCCCGGTGTGGCCGATCGCGTAGCCGATACGCAGACCCGCGAGCCCGTACGCCTTCGAGAAGGTGCGCAGGACGACGACGTTCGGGCGACCGAGCACCGCGCGCACCCGACTGCCCTCGACCGACGCGGGGTCGGTCACGAATTCGGCGTAGGCCTCGTCGAGGACGATGAGCACGTCGCGCGGCACGGCGTCGACGAACGCGGCGAACTCGTCGTAACCGACGGTCGGCCCCGTGGGGTTGTTGGGGCTGCACACGATCACCAGGCGCGTGCGCTCGGTGACGGCGGCGGCCATCGCGGGGAGGTCGTGACGAGAATCGGCGGTCAACGGCACCTGCACGCTCTTCGCCCCGGCAACCGCGACGAGCGAGGGGTAGGCCTCGAACGAGCGCCAGGCGTAGACGACCTCGTCGCCGGGGCCCGAGGTCGCCAGCAGGAGCTGCGCCAGCACCGAGACGCTGCCGGCTCCGACGTGCACCTCGTCGGGCGAGACGCCATACCGCGCGGCCAGGCGTTCGCGCAGGCGGGCGGCCGTGGCATCCGGGTATCTGTTGAAGGCTCCCGCGGCGACGACCGCGTCGAGGACGCCGGGAAGCGGCTCGAAGGGGTTCTCGTTGCTGGAGAGCTTGAAGGCGTCGGGGCTGGCCTGTCGTCCCTGCCGGTACGCGGGCAGCGCGGCGATCTCGGGGCGGATACGGGGCAGGACCGGCTCTTCACTCACCCCGCGAGCCTAACCGGGGCCCGCCGTGCGCGTCAGTCCCACTTTCGGGGGCATCTCCCCCGGCGAGTCCTCCCCAGGCCTCGAGCGCGCGGGGCGTTCTCCACAACCCCGTGGCGCGACGGCGGGTGCGTGCCACGATGGGGGCATGCGCTTCGTCGTCCGCGTCGCCGTCAACGCCTTCGCCATCTGGATCGTCACTCTGCTGCCCGCCCTGCAGCTGCGGCTCATCCCCTTCGCCCCGGGCGAGTGGTTCCAGGTCCTGCTCACGCTGCTCGTGGTCGGGCTCATCTTCGCGCTGGTCAACACGATCATCGGCACCGTCGTCAAGATCGTCGCGATCCCGCTCTACATCCTGACGCTCGGGCTCATCTCGCTGATCATCAACGGTTTCCTGCTGTGGCTCACGGGCGTCATCACCGAGAACTGGGACTGGGGCCTGCGCACCGGCGAGTTCTGGTTGACGGTCGTGGCGGCGCTGCTCATCGGCATCATCAACGCCGTCCTGGGCGGCATCCTGCGTCCGCGGCGCGAGGAGCGCGAACGCCGCTGATGCGTTCGAGGCCCATCACCGCCATGATGGGGGGATGACCGCGAACCCCGACGCGCCGTTCCGCGTCGTGTTCGTATGCAGTGGCAACATCTGCCGCTCGCCGATGGCCGACGTCGTGTTCCGCCGTATCGCCGACACCTCGGGCCTCGGGGCGCACATCGCGTCGAGTTCGGCCGGCACCGGCGACTGGCACGTCGGCGAGCGCGCCGACCACCGCACCCTCGCGGCTCTCGACCGCCTGGGCTACGACGGCTCCTCGCACCGCGCCCGGCAGTTCCAGTACGCCGACTTCGAGCGCAACGACCTCGTCGTCGCCCTCGACCGCAGCCACGAGCGCGTGCTGCGCGGGTGGGCGCGCGACGACGACGACGCCGACAAGATCGCCCTGCTGCAGTCCTTCCTTCCGGATGCCGAGACCCTCGATGTCCCCGACCCGTACTACGCCGGGGCCCCGATGTTCGACGAGGTGCTCGGTATGATCGAACGCGCCAGCAGGGCCCTGTTCCGACAGCTCGAGCCCGCCATCCGTTCCGCGGGCTGACCCGTTCGCGCAACCCCCGGGAGACCCGTGTCCTCTCTGCCCCCGCAGCCCCTCAGCCCGCTCGACGGACGGTACTTCGCCACCGTCGCGGACCTCGGCGACTACCTGTCGGAGGCCGGTCTCAACCGCGCCCGCGTCGAGGTCGAGGTCGAGTGGCTGCTCGCCCTGACCGACCGCTCGCTGTTCGGCACCTCGCCCGTCTCCGACGCCGACCGCACGCGCCTGCGCGCCCTCTACGAGGAGTTCGGCGCCGACGAGATCGCGTGGCTGAAAGAGAAAGAAGCGGTCACCCGCCACGACGTCAAGGCCGTCGAGTACCTCGTGCGCGACCGCCTCGACACCCTGGGCCTCACCGCCCTCGCCGAGCTGACCCACTTCGCGTGCACCAGCGAAGACATCAACTCCACCGCCTACGCCCTCACCGTGCAGCGCGCGGTCGAGCGCGTGTGGCTGCCGAAGCTCCGCTCGGTCACCGCCGCCCTCGCCGAGCTCGCGACGCAGCACCGCGACGCCGCGATGCTCTCGCGCACGCACGGGCAGCCGGCCACGCCCACGACCATGGGCAAAGAGATCGGCGTGTTCGCGTGGCGCCTCGAGCGCGTCATCCGTCAGCTGGATGCCGGGGAGTACCTCGCCAAGTTCTCGGGGGCCACCGGAACCTGGTCGGCGCACGTCGCCGCCGAGCCCGACGTCGACTGGCCCGAGCTGACGCGCGCGTTCATCGAGTCGCTCGGCCTGGGCTTCAACCCGGTCACCACGCAGATCGAGTCGCACGACTGGCAGGTCGAGCTGTACGACCGCGCGCGTCACGCGGGCGGCATCCTGCACAACCTCGCCACCGACATCTGGACCTACATCTCGCTGGGCTACTTCACGCAGATCCCCGTCGCGGGAGCCACCGGTTCGTCGACGATGCCGCACAAGATCAACCCGATCCGCTTCGAGAACGCCGAGGCGAATCTCGAGATCGCCGGCGGGTTGTTCAGCACCCTGGCATCCACCCTCGTCACCAGCCGCATGCAGCGCGACCTCACCGACTCGACCACGCAGCGCAACATCGGCGTCGCCTTCGGACACTCGCTGCTCGCGCTCGACAACCTGCAGCGGGGCCTGACCGAGATCTCGCTCGCCGAAGACGTGCTGCTGGCCGACCTCGACGTGAACTGGGAAGTGCTCGCCGAGGCGATCCAGACCGTCGTGCGCGCGGAGATCGCCGCGGGTCGCTCGCAGATCACCGACCCCTACGCGCTGCTGAAGGACCTCACGCGCGGACGCCGCGTCGGCGGCCCCGAGCTCGCGGAGTTCGTGCGCGGCCTCGACATCGGCGACGCCGCGAAAGAGCGCCTGCTCGCGCTGACCCCCGCCGCGTACGCGGGCCTCGCGTCGCAGGTGGTCGACGCGCTGTAACGCGCTGCGGGCGCGGTACGCGCCGCCGCCCGCCCCCTCCGTGAGTGTCCAGAACACCGGGACGATCTTCGGAAACGTCCGGGTGTTCTGGACACTCGACGTGTTCTCGCGCCCGCGTCGTGCCGGCGCGGCGTTCGCGTCGGCGAGCACCCACCGCGAACTGCCCCTGGACGTCGCGCACCGGTGCCCCATAGTGTTGACGTCAACATCCCCCACCGCGGCCCCCGGGCCGTCGTGCGCCGCACCGTCGCGGCGCAGATCGGAACAGACGCGATGACGCCTCGACGCCCCTCTTCCTCTTTCGTGCGCACGTTCCTCGCGGCCGTGACCGCTGCCGTGGTCGCCGGAGCCCTGGCATCCCCCCTCGCGGCGAGCGCCGCGGGCGGCGTGCCGACCGATCCGAACGACGGCGTGCCCCGGATCGACCCGCCCGTCACCTACACGAACTTCCAGCCGCTCGCCGACCCCGGCCTCGGCGCGGCCGACTACTTCCAACCGGCGTGGTACGACACCGACGGCCGGCACATCCAGGCGCACGGCGGACAAGTGGTCACGACCGAAGAGAACGGCCAGACCGTCTCCTACTGGTACGGCGAAGACCGCACGAACGGCTACTGGAACAGCCCCGGCGTCGCGGTGTATCGATCGACGGATGCCAAGAACTGGACGAACCTCGGAGACGCGCTCCGCAGCATCTCGACGCGCGACGACCTGCTCACGCCCTACTTCGAGGATCTGTACGACACCGTCGACGAGAACGGCCAGCCGCGCACCGAGAAGATCGACGCCCTCGCGTACCACCTCAACTCGACGCAGAACTCGGATTACACCGCGATCTTCGAGCGCCCCAAGGTGCTGCACAACGCCAAGACCGGCAAGTGGGTCATGTGGTGGCACGCCGACGGGCGCACCGAGCCCGGCGGCAGCACCTACGCGCGGTCGATGGCGGCCGTCGCCGTATCGGACTCGCCCGCGGGCCCGTTCCGCATGACGGGCGCCTTCCGCATGCCCAACCGCACGGACTACCAGGCCTGCACGCAGTACGCGGTCCCCGGTCAGGCGCGCGACATGACGGTGTTCCAGGACGACGACGGCAAGGCCTACATCTCGTACTCGTCGGAGGAGAACTACAGCCTCTACGTCGCCGCCCTCGACGACGCCTACACGAACGTCACCCACACCACCGATCGCGACACCCTCGACGTCAACCAGTACTCCGAAGACGGCCGCTACCCCTACGTCTTCGCCGACGGGACCCCCGCGGCGCCCGAACGGGGGAAGGACTTCCAGATCGTCAAGGAGTGCGGCCACCTCGAGGCGCCCGCGATCTTCGAGCGCGACGGCACCTACAGCGTCGTCACCTCGGGCGCGACCGGCTGGGCGCCCAACCCGCAGACGTACTACACGACGAAGAACCTGATGGGCACGTGGATCCGCGGTGTCGACGCGAACGACGTGAACGAGACCGTCTCGTACAACGCCATCCCCGACGGGGGTGACGGCCTGCTCTCGATCGGCGACGTGCGCCGCTCGACGTTCGGCTCGCAGACGACGAACGTGTTCGAACTCGAGCCGGGCAAGTTCGTCTACATGGGCGACCGCTGGAACGAGGGCAAGTCCGACTCGACCTACGTCTGGCTCCCGCTCACGGTGGGCGAGAACGGACGCCTCGAGATGCACAACCCCGCCGCCGAGGACCCCGCGCGCTACGGCAAGGGATGGGACGCCTCGTACTGGGATGACAAGGGCTTCGGCCACGGCACCTGGCGCGCCGTGACCACCGGTCTGCCCGAGACAGTCCGCCGCGGCGCCACCCCGCAACTGCCCACCAGCGTCCCCGTCGACACCTCCGCCGGCACCGCCCCGGTCGCCGTCACCTGGTCGACGATCGACACGAGCGTGCTCGGCCCGCAGACGATCACCGGCACCCTCGCCGCCGACGCGAACTTCACCGCCGGTCGCTCGTTCCAGCGCACGATCACGGTCGCCGAGCCCGGCATCGCCGACATCGCCCCCGAGGCGACGGTCACCGCGTCGAGCCGCTCCGACCTCGTCGCCACCCTCACCGACGGCAACCCCACGGCCAAGGGCTGGGACGACTGGACCGGAAACGGCTACCCGCGCGACAGCTGGCTGCAGTTCGACTGGGGCACCGACCGCACGTTCGACTCGATCGTCGTGCACACCTACAAGGACGGGGCGACGGCGACCTGGCCCTCGCGCATCCAGGTGCAGTACCGCGACGCCTCGGGCGCATGGAAGGACACCGCGATCGAGGCGACCCTCGCTCAGGATGCCAGCGCCCCGGCCCCCACGGCCGTGATCGACGCCCGCACGCTTCCGGCGGCCAGCGCCCTGCGGCTCCGGCTGACGAGCCAGGCGAACACGTGGCAGTCGATCTCTGAGGTCGACGTGTGGGGCAACGCCTCGGCCGTGAACGTGTGCCGCGATATGGGCACGACGGTGTCGGCATCCTTCCACCAGACGAAGTGGGCCACGATGCCCGCCTCCAACGCGTGCGACGGCCGACTCGGCACGGCGTGGTCGACCTGGACCGACGCGGGCTACAAGGACTCCGCGACCTTCACGATGGAGACGTTGGAGATCCACCGTCTGAACGAGGTGCGCTTCACGAACCTCGAGGGATCGATCGCGGGTGTCTCGCTCGAGTACCGGGACGACCACGACAACCAGTGGAAGCCGCTGCCCCTCACCGGTGACGCGCCCACGGTGACGAACGACGTCGAGACGACGTTGTCGTTCCAGAAGGTCCTGGCGACGGGCCTGCGTTTCACCTTCGCGACCCCCGGGTCGTACCTGAAGATCCCCGAGTTCTTCGTGGCCGAGGCCGGCGGGATCGCGCACATCGAGCCGTTCCTGCGGACGCAGCCCAACGCCGCCGGCTGGTACACCGCCGCTCCCGTACCGGTGAGCCTGTCGCACGACGGCAACACCGACGTCGAGGTGCAGTACCGCATCGACGGCGGGGCGTGGCAGACGGGGCCGGACTTCGACGTCACCACCGACGGCGACCACACCGTCGACTACCGCGCCCTGTGGAACGGCACCGAGGTGCCCGAGGTCGCCGGATCGCTCCCCATCCGCATCGACACGGCCGCCCCGACCACCGAGGCCTCGACCGAGAAGCCCTCGACGCTGCTGCGCCTCATGCAGCCGGCCGCGGTGTTCCAGGCCCTGGCACCCGCCGAGGCGACGGTGGTGTTCCAGGCGACGGATGCCACCTCGGGCGTCGCCCTGACCGAGTACTCGCTCGACGGCGGGACGACGTGGACCGCGGGCTCGAGCGTGACGCTCACCGGCGCCGGAGACCACCTCGTGCAGTTCCGCTCCACCGACGTGGCCGGCAACCTCGAGCAGGCGCGGTCCGCGACCGTCACGGTCGTGGCGGGGGCCGCACCGGGGGAGGGCGCGGGAGCGGGCGACGGCTCCGGAACGGGCACGGGTACCCCCGGCACCCCGGCGGGCACGATCGGCGGATCCGGCGGGACCGCGGCGTCCGGCGGCGGTCTGGCCGCCACCGGCTCCGAGATGCCTCTGGCCCTCGGCATCCTGGCCCTGGTCTTCGGGGGTCTCGGCGCGGGTCTGCTTCTTCTGCGCCGCCGCCGGCACGCCTGACGTCGCCGCTCACGCGACGTGAGTGTCCAGAACACCCGGACGAAGTCCCGAAGCGTCCGCGTGTTCTGGACACGCGACGGGCGGGCGGCGCGCGAGGCGCTGTCCGCGGGCGTGAACCCCCGCGCGCGGGCCGCGCACGCGGAGCGGGAGAATGGATGCCATGCGCGCGATGATCATGGATGCCCTGGCCGAACCCCTCGAGGTGCGCGAGGTCGAGGCCCCGAGCGCCCCCACCGGCGGGGTCGTCGTCGAGGTGCACGCGACGGGCCTGTGCAAGAGCGACTGGCACGCGTGGGTCGGGCACGATGACGTCTTACTCCCCCACGTTCCGGGGCACGAGCTGGCGGGCGTGATCGTCGAGGTCGGCGAGGGCGTGCAGCGCTGGAGCGCCGGCGACCGCGTGACGGTGCCCTTCGTGATGGGCTGCGGGGCCTGCGAGTGGTGCCTCGGCGGCAACGCACAGGTCTGCCCCGACCAGCAGCAGCCGGGCTTCACCCAGTGGGGGAGCTTCGCCGAGCACGTCGTGCTGCGCGCGGCCGACACGAACGTCGTGCGCATTCCCGACGACGTCTCGTTCGAGGCCGCGGCCGCCCTCGGCTGCCGCTTCGCCACCGCCTACCGCGCGCTCACGGGGCGGGCGCGCGTGCAGGCGGGCGAGTGGATCACCGTCGTCGGCGCGGGCGGCGTGGGCCTCAGCGCCGTGATGATCGGCGCCGCCCTGGGCGCGCGCGTCATCGCGGTGGATCGCACCCCGGCCGCTCTCGGCGCGGCGAAGCGGCTCGGGGCCGAGCACACGCTGGTCGCCGACGGGTCCGACATCGCCGCGGCCGTGCACGAGATCACCGGGGGCGGCAGCCACGTCTCGATCGACGCGGTCGGCAGCGCCCAGACGGCGCGCGACGCGGTGCTGAGCCTGCGTCGACGCGGGCGGCACGTGCAGATCGGGCTGCTCCCGACCGCCGACGGCATGACCTCGATGCCCATGGCCCGCGTGATCGCGTGGGAACTCGACCTGCTGGGCAGCCACGGCATGGCCGCGGTGGACTATCCCGAGATGCTCTCGCTCATCGAGAGCGGCGCCCTGCGACCGCAGGAGCTCATCGAGCGCGTGGTGGGACTCGCCGAGGCGGCCGACCTGCTGCCGACGATGGACTCGGCGTCACCCGCGGGGATGACGATGATCGACCCGCGCCGGTAGTCGCGGGGCGCGATCGGCGCGTCAGGCGCGCGGCTCGGTGGGGCCGTCGTCGGCGCGCGGAGACTCGGGCGCGGCCGCGGCCTCGGGGGCGTCGGCATCCGGAGCGTTCTTCGGAACAAGCAGCGGACGGTCGACCGTGGCGGTGACCTTGGAGGGGTCGACGGCCAGCAGCAGCAGCGCCAGCGAGACGAGAGTGACGATGAACGTCGCTCCTGCGGCGATCAGGCCCACGATCAGCGCGCGCTGGATCTGGTCGGCGGGCCGCGTCTGGAAGAAGCCCATCGACATGAGCGTGACGAACCCGGCGAACAGGGCGGCGATGAAAGCCAGACCGAGAAGCTGAACGGGCTTCATCAGGTCGCGGCGGGTGGTGGGCTTGTCGGTCATGACGCGGCCTCCTCGGAGGGTACGGCCGGAACGGGCTCGGTGCGGCGCGGAGAGAACCCCGCGATCGCGAGGAACACGGCGACGACCGCCGCGTACCCGCCGAAGAGACCCACGGCGATGGTGATGCCGGTCAGCGTGAACGAACCCGCCCCGGCGATGCTGTAGTCGAGCGCGTACTGCTGGATCGGGAGCAGCAGCACGACCCCGAGGACGAGACTCAGGATGCCGATGAGCACGCCGTCGCGCGCACCCGCGGCCCCGATTGTCTTGCGCTGGCGCAGGGCGCCGATCAGCTCGATCGCACCCGAGACGAGAGCCCACGCGATCACGACGCCGAAGAAGACGCCGGTCGTGCGCCAGGTGCCGACGCTGGCGACCATGCCCGCGACGATCGAGACGATCGCGAGGAGCGCCGGGATCAGGCGCTCGCCGCGCGGGTGGACGAGCCACACCGACAGGGCGAAGACGAGCCCGGTCGCGAGCGCGAAGCCGCTGAACACTCCCAAGCCGAGGGGTGCGGAGTGGTCGGACGAGAAGGTGACCATGACGGCGGCCAGCGCCGCGAAAAGGGCGCGCGCGAGCTGAACGTGGCGAACGTCGAAGGCGCGCTCGGAAGAAGGAGTGGTCACGGAGGGTCCCGGAGAGACGGTGTCGATGTCGCCCAGTCTATTCCTCGGCGCCTGAGCGGACTTTGTGGACGCTCGACGTCGAGATGCCTGCCCGGGACGCCCCCTCAGACCGCTCGGGCGGGCACCGCGTGCCGCGCGGGCGCGGGCGGGCGGAGCATGGCCATCGGCGAGGCCCCGCGGATCCCCGGGATCGGCGCGATCTCTTCGAAGCCGAGGCGGCCGTAGAGGCGGCGGTTGTCGGGGGTCGACGACTCGAGGTAGGCGGTCGTGCGCGTGACGTCGAGCGTCTCGAGGCGGGAGCGCAGGAGAGCACCGCCCACACCGAGTCCGCGCGCGGCGGGCGAGACGCCGATCTGGGCGAGGTACCAGTGCGGCGACCGCGGGCGGTGACGCGCCAGCCGCGACGACAGGGCCGCCGCCCGGACGATGCCGGCGACGCCGAGGGCCGACAGGTAGCCGGGGAGCTGGCGCCAGGGGAGGGATGCCGCGCCGGGGCCTTGCCACGCGGCCACCCCGAGGATCTCGTCCCCGTCGGAGCGACGAGCGAGGTCGACGCTGCCGGTCTCGAAGGCGGCGCCCCGCAGGAGCGCGGTGAACAGGGTCGTGAGCCGCTCGATGCGGCGACCGCCCGGAAGGATCGCGGCCATCACGGGATCGTCGCGGAAGGCCTCGGCGAGCACGCGCGCGGCGGCGGGGAGGTCGGCCTCTCGAGCGGGGGTGATGTGCAGGTCGGTCATCTCGTCTCCAATTGGTCCGTGTGGATATATTCAGTATGCGAGACTCGACCGCCCCGATCGCTTGGAGAACGCCGTGAACGCCGAGGCCCCCACCCGTGACTACCTCCCCCTCGAAGAGCGCCGCGAACGCCTGCTCGACGCCGCCCTCGCCGTCGTGGCCGATGCGGGCGCGTCGGCACTGAGCCTGCGCCGGGTCGCCGAGCGCGCCGGCGTCGCGCATCGCGTGGTGACCTACGCCTTCGGATCCAAGACCGCCCTCGTCGAGGCCGTGCTCCACCGCGCATCCCAGCGCACCCTCGAGGCCGTGTGGGCCGACGACCTCGCCCTCGACGACTTCGCCGCGGCCGTGCGTCTCGCACTGCGCGGACTCGCGCGCGACCTGCGCCGACACGAGAGCGAGTACCGCGTCGTGAGCGAGCTGACGGCATCCGCCCGCTCCCATCCCGACCTGCGGGCCGCCGCGCAGAGCGAGATCGAAGCGAGCATCCGCGCCATCTCGGACAGCATCGAGCGCTGGTCGACGGCGACGGGGCGGACGCTCGAGACTCCGATCCCGATCGTCGCCGCCGCCCTGCGCGCAAGCGTGGACGGGCTGGTCGAGTGGTGGCTGAGCAGTCGCGACGACGCGGCTCTCGACGACGTGGCGGATGTCGTGGCGTCGGCGTTCGAGGGCCGGGAAGCGGGTCGGACGCCCGCACCGAGGGGGTAGCCGACGGCGTTCTCAGCCGATTGCTCACCTTCGCGTAGGTTTTTCACCATACGATCGTCTTGCCGAACCGATCGAAGGAGAAGCCGTGATCCCCCCGTCCGTGAGCCCCGCCCGATCATCCCGTCTCGCCGTCGTCGCCGTCGTCCTTGGGGCGCTGCTGACCGTCGGCCCCGCCGTCACCGCCGCGATCGTGCCCGCCACCGTCCAGGCGGAGGTCATCCACTACCGGCCCGCGACACCGATCGCGCACGGGCCGTCGATCCACTTCTGACCGCCCGATACGCGACCGAGGGACCGAGCCGAGGGGCCCGGTCCCTTCGTCGTCCTCACGTCGCGGATCGTTCCCGTGTGCGTTCCGTGAGGAACCCTCGCCCCACCCCGGGGCGGCGGCAGAATCGCCGGGTGAGTGAAGCAGACGGTTCCGATCACCCCGCCCTCGCGTCTTCGGACGTCGACCTCGAATCGGGCGTGATCCTCGGGTACAACTGACGCTCCGGCGGGTCACCGACGTCGATCCCCATGACGAGGTCGATGACCCGCCGGTCACTCGACGAGCTGGCGCTCCTTCTCGGCCAGCGTGCGCTCGACGGCGGCGGCCACGCGCTCGTCCTCCGCCTGCTGGGCCCGGCGACGGCGCTCGCGCAGCAGACGCGGACCGAAGACCGCCCCCGCGACGATCAGCACGACCAGGAGCAGCAGCGGCCACGGAATCGCCCACCCGAACGTCGACACCTCGATCGGATCGAGGGTCGAGATGGAGCCCGCGGCATCCGTCACGATCGGGGTCGCCGACACCGACGCGATCAGTACACCCATCGCGGCCACCGCGGGAACCCGCACGTCGCGCTCCCAGCTCTCGCCGGGCAGCAGGGTGGGGGCCGCGTCGTCGGGCGCGGAATCGAGACGCGCGAGCCCGAACGGACCCATGACCGCGTCGGCCTCTTCGGCCGCGAGCGAGACGTTCCCGGTGTTGTGCAGGCGGTAGTGCACGGTGGCATCGCCGAAGAGGAAGGGCACGAAACCGCCGTCCCACCCGACGCGCAGGTCGTCGACGGCGAGCGCCGGGGCGAGGTCTCCCCCGACACGGATGCCGGTGCGGATGCCCAGGCGACGATCGACGTTGACGTTCGCGGAGGCGTCGGCGACCGTGAGCGAGGTGACGACCCCGCCCGCGTAGTCGCCCGGAGTGGCGTTCTGGGGCACGTCGACCGCGAACGGCACCTCGACCGTCTGACCGGCCGGGACGGTCACGTGACGCTGCGGCACGGTGACCCACGCGCCCACGCCCACCGACTGCTCGCCGGCGACGCGCAGATCGAGAGCGCCGGTCGAGGTGGTGTAGCCGTCAGCGGCGTACACGTCGAGCTCGACGGCCTCGGCGCCGCGGTTGGCGACCACGAGGGCGTCGTCGAGGTGGGCGCCGGGGTTCAGCGCGTAGCTGTAGTTCGTGCGATCGGCGCCGAGCGCGTTCGAGGCGGTCCGCACGGTCCAGGTCACGTCGTCGGTCGCGGCCAGGGCGGGCGCGGCACTCCACGCGCCCCCGGCGATCACAGCGGCGGCGAGGGCGAGGGCGGCGACCCGCGACAGGGAGGGCAGTCGAGTCATGGGGGATCCTTCGAGAGGGTCGCCGGCGGGGAGACGAGCTCCCCGCCGGCGCTGTTCGCTCTGGTCAGCCGGCCAGGGCGGTGAGGGTCAGGGTCGCGCGGTAGCTTCCCTTGTCGATGGTGTTGGGGATCTTCAGGTCGAGGTCGGCGCCGACGACTCCGGCGCTGCGGTCGTGACCGGTGGGAGCCGAACCGAGCAGGCGGGAGACCGACAGACCGTCGCCACCGTCGTACCCGGAGTTCACCGCGGCACCCGCGACGGCTCCGGCACCCGGGGTGACGACCTTCGGCGCCCATCCGAGGAACGAGCCCTTGAAGGTCTTGCCGTCGTCGACGAAGTCGCCCACCGACGCCGAGACCGACCACGGCGACTTGCTCGCGCGGGTGTCGGTGACGGTGATCGGGTTGATCTGACCGGTGGCCTCGAAGTACTGCAGGTTCTTCTCCTGCGCGGTGCCCATGTCGACGAGGCCGTTGTGGCCGTTGATGGTCCACCCGAACTCACCGGGAGCGCCCGTGGGGACGTCGACCTGGATGTCCTGACCGTCGCCGTGGTTGGGGTGGATGGTGACCTCGTCCTGGATCGTGCCCACGGCTTCGGCGGGCTTCGAGCCGTTCTCGGGGCCGCACCAGAGCACCTTCTTCAGCTCGACGGCCGCGTTGGGCGCGTCGCAGGTTCCGGAGCGGATGTTCTGCACGACCAGCTGGTCCTTCTTCACCTGGACCTTCACGTACGAGCGCACGTGCTCCTGGTTCTGCACGGAGTTGTACCAGTAGTTCGCCGGGTTGAGCGGGTCGGCGCCGTTGCCGGCACCGCTCGTTCCGCTGCTGTCGGGCGTGGTGATGTCGTAGTACTTCGATCCGGATGCCGTGTTGGCGGTGACGTACACGACGCCGCCGGGGCCCTCGAAGACCTCGTCCTGACCGGGCTTCTCGTCGGCGTTCGCCTTGGCGCCGTTCTTGATCTCGTACGAGCGCGAGTAGCTGTGGTCGTGGCCCTGGAGCACCAGGTCGACGCCGAGCTTCGAGAACGCGGTGGGGAAGTCGGTGCGACGCACCTTGTTGTCGGAGTCCTTCGCGTGATCGGCCGGCGAGTAGATCGCGTGGTGGTACACGAGCACCGTGTACTTGGCATCCGCCCCGTGGGTGTTCACGACGTCGGTGACGTACGAGATGTGCGCGTCGTCGCCGCCGCCGCCCTGGGAGGTGGCGTAGCTGTTGCTGTTCAGGTCGATGTACAGCACGTCCTTATAGATGAACCAGTAGTCACCGCCCGACTCGGTACCGATGCTGCCCGAGCCCTTGCGGTAGTAGGCGCCGGAGCGATCGGTGTTGGGGGTGTACAGGTGCTGCTCGTAGGCCTTGCCGCCCACGTCGTGGTTTCCGATGGTGGCCGCCCACGGGATCTGCCGCAGGGCGTCGGGGGCGAGGAAGGCGTTCCACTGGTCCTCGCGGTTCGCGGAGTCGACCTGGTCGCCGCCCGAGACGAGCATCTCGGCGTTCGGGTTGGCCGAGACGGCGACGTTCATCGTGTCCTGCCAGCCGGCCTGGTCCTTCGCGATGTCGCCCGAGGACCCGATCTGGGGGTCGCCGAAGAAGAGGAAGTCGTAGTCGCCCTCGAACGACTGCGTCTTGAAGGCGTAGGTGTCCGACCAGTTGCCCTCGGAGCCGACGCGGTACGAGTACGCCGTGTTCTCGGCGAGGCCGGTGATCGTGGCGTGACGGTTGAAGCCGCCGCTCGTGGCGATGTTCGCCGTTCCGGATGCCGAGAAGGTCGTCGCCGACGCCGGGAACTGGCCGCCCGTCAGCGCCGAGGTGGGCGCGAGCTGCACCGTCTGGGCGGTGTCGGCCGAGGAGTACCAGGTCACGATGCGCTGCGACTGGTCGGCACCGACGCCGAGGATGACGCCGGTGAGGGTGGCCGTGGTGTCGGCCATCGCCGCCGGGACGCTCGCCACGCCCGTGAGGACGAGGGAGGCGCCGACCGCGGCGGTTGCGATCCACGAGACACGGCGACGCGTGCGCGTCCCGTGCGACGTCGATGCGGTGAGGAACATGGCTGTCCGTTTCTTTCGAGGGGGTCTCTGGTGCACACTCACCGATGGCGAGCGCATCCCACGCTCCGCCCGCCGGGTGTCGTCCGAGTGAATTGTTGACTCAGCACACGTATCGGCTGCGCCAACACCCGTCACTCGATGCCGAGGATGCGCTGCACGAACCAGACGAGTCCCGCGACGGTGACCACGACCGCTATCGCGGCGCTGACCCACATCCCCACGCGCGGGGCGCGACGGCGCAGCAGCACCAGCAGGGGGAAGACGATCACGATGATGCCGATCTGCACGGCCTCGATGCCCACGTTGAACACGAGCAGCGACCACAGCAGCGTCCACGACCAGGGCTCGTCGATGCCGAGCGCCGAGGCGAAGCCGAGACCGTGCACGAGACCGAAGACGAACACGACCGCAACGCGCAGCCAGCCCGCGCGGTCGAGCCGCAGGAAGCCGTGGGCCTTCGACAGGTCTTCGTCGGCCTGATCGCGGCGGATCAGACGCCAGAGGTACCACGCCGCGACGACCGCGATCGAGAGGGCGATGGTCGGCTCCACCACCTCGGGGGGAGCGGCGATCACCCCGGTCGCGGCGAGGATGAACGTCACCGAGTGCGCGATGGTGAACGTCGTCGCGGCGATCACGATCTCGCGCAGGCGCCGGGATCCGACGATCAGCGCGAGCAGGAAGAGGATGTGGTCGATCCCGGTCAGCAGGTGCTCGGCGCCGAGGCGGAAGAACTCCCAGAACCGCTCCAGCGGCGACTGCGCGGTGGTGAACGAGGGGTGCTCGGCATCCAGCACCGTGCTGCCCTCGTGCAGGTCGAGGTTGTACGTGAGGATCGTCTTGGTGTCGGTGACGTAGCCCTCGGCGTCGGGGAAGAGCGAGGCCGCGATCTCGTGCCCGTTCTCGGACGGCGGGCAGGCGTCTTCGAGGGTGACGACGGCGTAGGGCACTCCGTCCTGCCGCGTCATCGAGATGTCGTCGTCCATGCGCGCGGTGCACGCCGCCCCGGACGCGGTGATCCGGAACCGCTCGCTGACGTAGCGGGCGATCGTGTCGCGGTGCGAGATGAGCACGGCGGCCTGCGCTGTCGCGTCGCCGTCCTGGAACGCGGCCATCCCCTCCTGGTAGAGCGGGTCGTCCTTCTCGGCGTCGGCGGCCGAGACGACGAGCAGGTCGTACTCGAGCTGCAGCTCGGCGCGCACGACGCCGGTGCCGCCGCTCTCGAGGTTCGCGTAGACGACCGACAGGATGCCGTGGGCCGAGGCCGGAGCCGCCAGGGACAGCAGCGCCACGATCCCCGCGGCCACGAGCAGGACGCGCGAGAGGACGCGTCGAACAGAGTCAGACATGTGCACCTTTCCGTCGGAGATCGTGCGCGCTCGTCGTGAACGGTTGCCCGCGGTGGGGCGAACGGAAACGAAACGTGCGGGCGGTGTTCTCCTGCGCGCCACCTGCACGGTTCAGGGTGAGGGGGTGAAGCGACGGGTCCTGGCCGCGGTGTCGGCGGCGGCGATGGTGGCGGTCCTGGCGGGCTGCGCGAGCGACGAGGGCTGGTCGGCGATGCGTCCCGCTCCCGCGGCCGTGGGGTCCCCCGCGCCGGGCTTCGCCCCCGCGACCGCTCCGGCGCCCGAGTCGACGCACACTCCCGCCCCCGGCTCGTGGAACGGGGTGTCCGCCCCCGCGGGGTACCGGGTCGCCCTGCTCACCGTGGGCGATGACGCTCCCACCGCGACCCTCGTCGCCGCGGTGCGCGACTGGGCGGAAGAGACCCACGCCGACCTGCGCGTCGTGCACGCCGACGACGACATGATCGACGGGGCCGTGCGCGCGATGGAGCTCAATCCCGACCTGATCATCAGCGCGGGAGACGCCCTCGTCGACCCGCTCGCGACGGTGACCGCGAATCACCTCGACCGCCAGTTCCTCATCGTCGGCGCCGAGCTCGCCGAGCCGACCGAGAACGTCACCGCGGCGGACTGGACCGGGGCCGCCTACCGCGGCGAGGGTCTGGGCACCGCCGCCGCGTACGATCCGTCGACGTTCACACCCGAGCGCGCGGGCGCGGCGGTGCGCGCGGGAGTCGCGGCCGTGCTCACGGGTCTTCGCGGCATCGTGCTCTGGATCGACTGAGCGGGCGCCCCGCTCCGGCGTTCGCGCTCCGTGGCACACGCTCAGGAATCCTCCGAACCTCTGTCGCCGGCGCCGTGCCAGGGCTGAGGTTGTGCGAATCGCTGAGATCGGGTGCGTCGCGGCCGCGGTCGAACCCCGCGCTGCGGGTGCGACCGGGAGCACAGGCTCAGGGATTCGCACGATCTCCGTTGCCGGAGCCTGATTCGGGCTGAGGTTGCGCGAATCACCGAGCCGGGGGGCGGGGATGCCGCGCGTCGCAGGGCCTCAGGCGCGGCGCCGCCGCGAGCGGATGGCCACGCCCGCCACCACGGCCGCGACGGCCAGGGCCGCACCCCACAGCGCAACCTCGGCCCCCGTGGCGGGAAGCGCACCGGGGCGGGGGGTCGTAGCATCCGGAACCGCGCTCGAGGCGGGCGTCGGCGTCGGAGTGGTCGGGGCGCCCGTGCGCGCGGGCACCTGCACCTGGATGACCATCGAGTCATCGCTCGGCGCGGCGCCGTCCGCGGCCAGGGGGAGCCAGACGGCGGATGCCACGAGCACCGCCGCCGTCGCCTTGAAGGGGATCACGGAGCCCAGTGTGGCGGCCGCGGGTGAGCGCGAGGCGACCGGAGAGTGAACGGCGGACCGCGTATCGAGCCCTTGCCGTATCTGTCAGGGTTCTCTGCGATCGCCGCCCAGACGGGGCACTGAACCGCTGGCGCCACCCCCTCCTCGACCCTCGCGGTATCATGATGCAACCAGAGAGGGAGGACGCCACCATGGTCATGACGGTTCGCCTGTCAGACGAGGCGGAAGCGCGCCTCGAACACCTCGCCGCCGTGATGCAGATGAGCAAGAACGCCGTTATCGAGCAGGCAGTCCTGCACATGGACGAACGCGCCGAACGGCGCCGCCGGTTCCGCGACGCCATCGCCCAGGTGGACAACCGAGACGCCGAGCTCCTCGACCGACTCTCCCAGTGACCGAATACCTCCATCCCGAGGACGTCGACGAGCTCATCGCGGATAAAGGCTTCCACTACCGAGATCGGGGCGGCCTGCTCTCCGCCCTCGCCGCCCCCATGCCGGTTTTCGGCGAAGAGGTCCACGAAGGCATCCACCGCAAAGCCGCCATGCTCTTCACCGCGATCAACCACAACCATCCACTCCTGGACGGCAACAAACGGCTGAGCTGGTACCTCACCGCAGTGTTCTACGACTTCAACGGGTACACCCTGACGGCCGACCCCGACGAGGGCGACCGCTTCGTTCGGACGGTCGCTGGCGAGAATCCGCCCTCACCCAGCAATGTCCAGCGGTGGTTCGAGGAACACACCCTCCGCACGGGCTGACACCCAGGGATCTGAGCCAGCCGACCAAAGAGGGGCGGCCGTCCTCCGCTGCCCGGCGCCGAGCACGCTCGAGCGGACCTCATGCGTGCGATCTCTGCGGGCGAAAAGACCAACTCGGAGAGTGAACGACAGATCGATCCCGAGGACGACGCGGATACCTCGCGGGACGGACGCCCCGGGTGGCCCGGATCGCTGGGATGGAACCATGACCTCCTCACCTGTGCTCACCGCCTCCGGCCTCGTCAAGCAGTACGGCGAGCTGCGCGCCCTCGACGACGTCTCGCTCACGATCCGCGCCGGCGAGTCCGTCGCCGTGATGGGCGCCTCGGGCTCGGGCAAGACCACCCTGCTGCACTGCCTCGCGGCGGTCATCGCCCCCGACGCGGGCTCGATCGTGTTGAGCGCCCCCGGCACGGCCCCGCGCGAGCTCGTCGGACTGAGCGAGGGCGAGCGGGCTCGGGTGCGCCGCGAGTCGCTCGGCTTCGTCTTCCAGGAGCACCTGCTGCTGCCCGAGCTCACCGCGGTCGAGAACGCGGCGCTCCCCCTGCTGTTGAAGGGCATGCGCCGGCCGGATGCCGAGCGGCACGCGGCCGTCTGGCTCGCCGCCCTGGGGCTCGCGGGACTCGAGGGCCGGCGCATCGGGCAGCTGTCGGGTGGTCAGGCGCAGCGTGTCGCGATCGCGCGCGCCCAGGTGACCGGCGCTCCCGTCGTGTTCGCCGACGAGCCGACCGGGGCCCTCGACTCGGCCACCTCGTCCGAGGTGCTCGACGCCCTGCTGCGCGCGACCACGGGCCAGGGCCGCACCCTGGTGATGGTCACGCACGATGCCGACGTCGCCCGCCGCTGCTCGCGGATCGTGCGGGTGAGCGACGGGCGGATCGTGGGCGATTCGGCTCGGGATGCCGCGGAGCCGGCGGGTCCGGCGAGCGCGACGCCGGAGGCGGCTCCGCTCAGGCCCGCCCCCGCCGCGACCTCGGCCCAGGCCCCTACCTCCGCCCCCACCTCCCCCTCCACCTCGACGGAGGCGACCCGATGAGCACCGTCCTGCCTCTCGCCCGCCTGCTCTCGCGCCCCGCGCGCCAGGGCCGGGCGGCGATCGCCCTCCCCGTCGTCGCGTTCGCCGTCACCACCGCGCTGCTGCTGGTCGTCGCCGGCGGCGCGCGCATGTTCCTCGTGGATCCCCGGGCCGGAGCCGAGGGCGGGATGTACGGCATCCTGGCCGTCCTCGCCCTGGTGCTGCTCGCGGTGCCCCTGATCACCCTGGGCGCTGCGGCGGCTCGTCTGACGAGTCGTCGCCGCAACGACCGGCTCGCGACCCTCCGCCTGCTCGGTGCGAGCACGCGCGAGCTGTGGTCGCTGACCGTGCTCGAGGCCACCGCGATCGCCGCCGCCGGAGCCGTCGCGGGGGTCGCCCTCTACGCTGCGCTCCTCCCCCTCGTCGGGTTGCTGCCGTTCTTCGGCGGCCCGGTGGGCGTCGGGGCCGTGGTCGTCGATCCGCTGCTGGGCGCCGGGGTGGTGGCATCCGTGGTGCTCATCGGTGCGGTCAGCGCGGCCGCGAGCCTGCGCAAGGTCGCCGTGACTCCGCTCGGTGTGCGCACCCGCAGCGAGGCGCCCGCGAAGAGGACGACCGCCTTCGTCGTCGGCGGCGTCTTGATCGTCGGGGTCGTGATGCTCGTGTCGAATCTCGGAGCCCTCGGTCAGCTGCTCGGGCCGGCCGTGACCATGGCCGTGCTCTTGGGACTGTTCGCCGGGGCCCTCGCGCTGCTCAACCTCATCGGCGCGCCGATCGTCGCCGCCCGCGGTCGGGCGATGGCCCGTCATGCCCGCACCGCCGCCCAGCTGGTCGCCGGTCGCGAGCTCGCCGCGCACGCGGGACCGGCGTGGCGCCGGGTGTCGGGCATGGCGCTCGTGTCGTTCATCGCCGTCGTGGCCGGATGCGGTCTCTCGATCGCGGATGTCGCGAGCGACGCCGGGCCGCTGATGTCCGACATCCGCACGGGGGTCCTCGTGACCCTCGGCATCGCCTTCGTGCTGCTCGCGTGCGCGGTGGGGGTGACACAGGCGGCGTCGGTGCTCGAGGAGCGCGAGCTGATCGTGGGTCTCGACCGGCTCGGCATCCCGGATGCCGAACTCCGCCGCGCCCGCCGCATCACCGTCATGGTGCCGCTGCGATGGGCCTCGGTGGGCGGCGCCGCGCTCGGCCTGATGCTCGCGTTCCCGATCGTCGGGATCAGCCTGATCGTGGCGCCCCTGTCGGTGCTGACGATCGCGCTGACCTTCGCCGCGGGCTTCGCGCTGGTCGCCGCGGCCCTGGCGTCGACGCGGCCGATCGTGACCGGCATCCGGCGCGGCGCGCTCTGACCCGGGGTCACCCCCGTGCGTGAGTGTCCACGACACCCGGACGATCTCGAGAGACGTCCGGGTGTTCTGGACACTCGACGCGCTCGGGCCCTCCCCCGCCCGAGTGCTACCGTGCCCAAGTGATCCCGGATGCCCCTCCCCCGCGCCGCATCCACGTCTCGGCCGCGGTCATCACCGACGCCGACGGGCGCCTGCTGCTCGTGCGCAAGGCCGGCACGACGGCGTTCATGCAGCCCGGCGGCAAGCCCGAGGCCGGCGAGACGCCCGCCGAGACCCTCGCGCGCGAGCTGGCCGAAGAGGTGGGTCTGCGCGTCCGCGCCGACGAGCTCGAGCCCCTCGGGTCGTACGCCGCGAGCGCCGCGAACGAACCGGGGTTCGAGGTCGTGGCCGAGGTCTTCCGCGTCGACATCGGCGACCAGCAGCCGATCCCGGATGCCGAGATCGCCGAGCTCCGCTGGGTCACCGCGGCCACGGCATCCGGTCTCGAGATCGCGCCCCTCGCTCGCGAGTACTTCCTGCCCGCGGGCTGATCCGTTGCCCGGCGCGCACCCGGCCGCCACGCGCCCGCGTCACCCCCCCTATTGAAGGTCCAGAACACCCGGACGCTCCGAGAATCCGCCCGAGTGCTCTGGACACTCGATGCGCCCTCGGCACCGGGTGGGAGCGCGCGCGTCGACCTACCAGCTGCCCTTGCTGTAGTCCTTCAGGAAGATGCCGAACAGGTCTTCGCCGGCCTCGCCCCGCACGATCGGGTCGTACACGCGGGCCGCGCCGTCGACGAGGTCGAGCGGGGCGTGGAAGCCCTCTTCGGCCAGGCGCACCTTGGTGAAGTGCGGGCGCTCGTCGGTGATCCAGCCGGTGTCGACGGCGGTCATGAGGATGCCGTCGGTCTCGAACATCTCTCGCGCGCTCGTGCGCGTCAGCATGTTCAAAGCGGCCTTGGCCATGTTCGTGTGGGGGTGGCCCGGGCCCTTGTATCCGCGGCCGAACACGCCCTCCATCGCCGACACGTTGACGATGTACGTGCGACGAGCGGTCGATGCGGCCATCGCGGGGCGCAGGCGGCTCACGAGCAGGAACGGCGCGGTCATGTTGGCGAGCTGCACCTCGAGCATCTCAAGGGGTTCGACCTGGTCGACGTGCTGCGTCCAGCTGTTGATGCGGTCCTCGTCGGGCACGAGACCGCCCGCGTCGATCGCCGTGCCCGCGGCGAGACGCTCGAGCGAGGACGATCCGGCGGCCATCGCCTCGGCGGTCAGTTCGTCGGCGGTGCGCGCGGCCGCGGCGAGGATCGGGTGCGCCGAGACCGACTGCGCCAGCGCCAGCGGGTGGGCGTCGTTCGTGTGGCCGAAGGTGACCAGCTCGGGCAGGGGGCCGTCCGGGAGCGGTGCGATTTCGGCATCCACCAGGGGTTTGTACGCCCCCGGTGAGCGCCGGACCGTCTGCGCGGCGTTGTTGATGAGGATGTCGAGAGGACCGTCGGATGCCACGGACTCGGCCAACCCAATCACCTGGGCCGGGTCGCGCAGGTCGATGCCGACGACCTTGAGCCGGTGGATCCAGTCGGCGCTGTCGGGCAGCGACGAGAAGCGGCGCACCGCGTCGCGCGGGAAGCGCGTGGTGATGGTGGTGTGCGCGCCGTCGCGCAGCAGCCGCAGCGCGATGTACATGCCGATCTTGGCGCGGCCGCCGGTGAGCAGGGCGCGCTTGCCGGTGAGGTCGGTGCGGGCGTCCCGCTTGGCGTGGCTCATGGCCGCGCAGTCGGGGCAGAGCTGGTGGTAGAACGCGTCGACAAGCGTGTAGTCCTGCTTGCAGATGTAGCAGGCGCGCGCCTTGATGAGCTCCCCCGCGAACGGCGTGGTCGTGCGCGTGGCGAGCGGGATGCCGCGCGTCTCGTCGTCGATGCGGTCGGCGGCTCCGGTCGCGGTGGCGGCGACGACGGCGCGATCCGCGTCGGCGATGCGCTGGCGCTTCTCTTTGCGCGACTGACGCTTGACGTCTTTGTAGAGCTTGCCGGTCTGGCGCCGCAGGGCGATGTACGCGGGGTCTTCGGGGTCGAGCGAGGAGGCGGCGTCGATGACGCGCAGCGCGATCTCGAGCTCGGTCGGATCGATGGATGCCGCCGACGCGGCGTCTCGATCGGGGCTCAGGGGTGTTTCGGGCACAGGGAAGTGTACCGAGGCGACTCTGAACGATCGGTGGACCGGACCGCGCCACCCCTCCTCATGACTTCAGGATCGCTTCGGCTGCTTCGACGAGTCGACGAGCGTGACGCACCAGACGCTCGGCGTCGGCGTGCGTCGGTAAGCGATCGCCGTAGGACTGCGTCGACTTCGCCCCGATCAGAACCTCGAGATGTTTCGCGACCGATGCACTCGATGCCTCCCGCAACGCATTCACCGCGTCGCGGTGAGATTCCGCGGCGATCTTGTACCCGAGCACGCGACCGCAGGCGGCGTCGCTCGCCGCTATCCCCGCACTCACCGCGATCTCGGCTGCATGTTTCCCTTCATGCGGGCTGTCACCGCCCAGTTGCAGCTCCGCGGAGTCCAATCGGATCTGGGCGTCCCTCATCCGAATGCTCACGGCAGCGGCGTCCATCGCCTGACGCCGCGGGCTGATTCGAGGACTCATCAGCACGCCCACTCTTCGGGTCTCGGACCACACAGATAGATGCCGTCGCGCAGCACGTTAGCGAGGAAATCGTCACCGTCCATCTCTCGTCGCGCGAACTCGCCGCGATCCATCGGGTTGACCTGAGCGGCGCTTCCGGTGAGTTCTTCGATGCGCTCAGCGAGACCCAGGATCAACCGCGCACGTGAATCATCGTCGTACCCATCGGGGAAGACGAGAAGTACGTCGACATCGGAATCCTCCGTCGAGGTCCGGCGCGCGACCGACCCGTAGAGAATGGCGGTGACCCGCCATTCCGCGGGCACCTCATCGGGGGCATCTTCAGCGAGAAAGAGCCGGATTCCATCGAGCGCGCGGTCGCGCGCTCCCAACGCCGACTCCACGGCCGCCCAGAGAACGTGGGTGCGGTTGGGCCGGTAAATCAGGGATGGGGGTCGAGATTCGACGGAGACGAGCCCGACGCGAGCTAGCGTTCCGAGCGTACGATTCACCCCCGACGCCGACCCTGCATGGGCCACGGCGTGGACTTGCCGACCGGATAGACCGGCGTCCGTTCGACTGAGCACGCGCAGGACGGCAGCGGGGACGGGGCCGACGAGGCTCTCGAGGGGCTCCGAGAGGTTCATGTCTCAATTTTGACTCATTTGAGTTGATAGTGAAACAACCCGCTCCGGGCAAGTCGGCAGCCGGGCGCAGTCCGCGTCAGCGCTGGCCGGACTCGACCCAGCGCGTGTGCGACTTCAGCGCGTGCAGCACGGCGAGGCGCACCGCGACGTACAGCACGGCCCCGACGGCGACCAGGGCCACGCCCCACACGAGAAAGAGGTAGAGGAAGTGGGCTCCGAACATTCCGCGAGCCTAGCGAGAGGCGGCGCGAGCGGCCGTCGACGCGCCCGACGTCGCTCCGCCGACGGCAGCCCCGGTGCCTTCGGACACGCGCCGCGAGCGGTCGTAGCGCAGCAGCCACTTCTGCGCGGGGATCTCGACGGCCCGGTGCAGCACCCACGCGATCGCGAGGGCGATGGCGAACGCGGCGAGCGCGAGCAGCAGAGCGCGCCGCCACGGCAGCTGCGGATGCCCCTCGGGCCACGACGACGACACCGACGCGATCACGAGCAGGTG
Organism: Microbacterium sp. 16-032; assembly: GCF_041079455.1. Taxonomy (NCBI): domain Bacteria; kingdom Bacillati; phylum Actinomycetota; class Actinomycetes; order Micrococcales; family Microbacteriaceae; genus Microbacterium; species Microbacterium sp. 16-032. Next base: position 430,376 of record NZ_JBFYGQ010000001.1, read on the forward strand.
CACGAGGTAGAAGGCGAACGACACGCGTCCGAGCTCCTGCCAGAGCGGGCGGGCGAGGAAGGTCGAGCGACCGTGCGCGTCGGCCGCGGCGAGCGAGGCGACCAGCAGTGCGAACGACCCGACGGTGGCGGCGAGGCCCGGGTGGATGTCGGTGCCGGGGATCGGGGGCGCCTCCGACAGGGCGTAGCCCGCGACCGCGAGGGGAAGCGTGTAGCGCAGCTTCCACGGCATCCAGCCTCCGCTCTTCATGAGCAGCGCGAGGGTGACGCCCAGCACGAACTCGGGCAGGCGCAGGAGTGGAGTGGATGCCGCCGACATCGGAACGGGCGAGATCGCGGCGATCTGGGGGGCCAGGGCGACGAGCACGAGCGCGGCCACGACCACGCCGCCGCGCGCGCGGTCCGACAGGCGCACGAGGGGGCGGATGAGGAACGGGAAGCTCAGGTAGAAGAACGCCTCGCACACGAGCGACCAGCTGGCGGGGTTGCCGGCCTGCCACCAGTCCGGCACCCAGCCGTTGACGAGGAAGACGTTCGCGACCAGGGGCGCTCGTCCCGCGGTCTGGATCTCCGGCACGAGGGTCGTCGCGGCGACGAGGGCGAGCCCCACCCCGACGAGGTGCAGGGGGTAGATGCGGGCGAAGCGGTGCCAGTAGAACGACCCGGCGCTCTGGTGCGGCTTGTGACCCCAGGCGAGCACGAAGCCCGACAGGATGAAGAACAGGGTGACGCCGGTCTTGCCGGCCTCGAAGAGGAAGGCCCAGACGGTCCCGGCGGTGCCGCCGAAGTACTCGACCGCCATGAGGTGGTGCCCGAAGATCAGCATCGCCGTCGCCCAGCGGAGCCCCGTCAGAGAGGGCAGGTGACGGGCGGGATTCGCGGGACGGGATGCCGTCGGCGCGGCCGTCACGCGAGCCACGGGTGCCGTCATGGTGCTGATGGTCGTCGCCTCCGTGTCGTCTCTCGCGCCGGCGATGAGCGACCCGTGCGGGGCGCACGAGTCCACACCGACCCGGGAGAAGTTACCGGTCGAGTGTCAAGAAATGCCTGGAAGGGCCGGGGCTTGACGGCGACGGCATCCCTTCTCGTGCACGGAAAGGGCCGCGATCCTGGCCCCCGCGGGGCGTCGTGGCTACGCTGGCGGTTCCCGGCCGCGAGCCGGGACGAGCGAGAGGGATGCCGATGAGCACGGGCTATCGGGGCGATCTGCCGCCTACGACGCGGGTCCGCCGAGCGCGGATCCTGGCCATCGCCGCGGCCGTGGTCTTCACGGCGTTCGGGATCCTCTTCCTGTCGTTCTCGGGGGACACCCCCCTCTTCCTCCTGGGCGGGAGCGCCACGATCGTTCAGGCGGCAATCATGATCCTCGCCGTCTGCCGCGCGTCCGCCGCGATCCGGACCCTCTCGATCGGCGTGGCCGTCCTCGCCGTCGCGGGCGGGGCGGCCATCGCCTTCACGTCGTCGGCGACCGACGGCGGCTCGGCGGTGGCATCCCTCTTCGGATTGGCCGCCATCCTGGCGGGCGAGGCCTTCCTCGTCCACATGCTCTCGCGCGCCGTCGAGGTGCACCGCACCTGACCCCGCTCGCGCGGCGGCAATCCGATCGGCGTCTTCCTCCGAAAAATGCGTGACGGTCCCCCACCCGAGGACCGTGCACTCGCCCGGAGGAATGATGTTCGAGACGCACACGCCCGCTTTGGCGAGCCTGGACGCGTTCACCAACGTGACCGATCTGCTCGTCCGCCGCGCGGAGGAGGCGCCCGATCACATCGCCTTCGAGGTGCCGGGCAACGGAGGGTGGAAGCCCGTCACCACCGTCGCGTTCCTCGACGCGGTCCGCGCCCTCGCGAAGGGAATGGTGGGTGCGGGGCTCCAGCCCGGCGACACCGTGGCCATCATGGCGCCGACGCGCTACGAGTGGGCCGTCGCCGACCTCGCCGCCTGGTTCGCCGGGGGTGTGGTCGTTCCCGTGTACGACTCGTCGTCGGCCTCGCAGGTCGAGGCGATCGTGCGCGACGCCCGTGTGCGCCTCGCCGTCGCCGGAACGCGCGCCCACGCCGACCTGCTCGCCGACGCCCTCGCGCAGGCCGGGGGCGAGACGCTCGGCACCTGGGCGATGGCGGGCGTCGACGGCGTCCCCTCGCTCGACGAGCTCAGCGCTCGGGGCGCGGACATCTCGGATGCCGAGCTCGAGGGCCGACGCACCCTCGCCGGCCACGACGACCCGGCGACGATCGTCTACACCTCGGGCACCACGGGTGAGCCCAAGGGGGCCGTGCTCACGCACGCGAACTTCCTCGGCCAGGTGCTGAACATCGCCGCCGCCTACCGCGAGGTCGTCAACCCGCAGGGCAACACGATCATCTTCCTGCCGCTCGCGCACGTGCTCGCCCGCGGCCTGCAGCTCATCTGCATCGCGAGCGGCATGCGCATCGCGCACCTCTCCGAGCCGGCGCAGGTCGTCCCCGCTCTCGCCGTGCTGCGTCCCACCTTCCTGGTGGCGGTTCCGCGGGTGCTGCAGAAGATCCGGTCCGCCGCCGCCGACAAGGCCGCCGACAAGAACCTCGACCGGGTCTGGGCCCGCGCGGTCTCGACCGCGATCCGCGGGGGTCGCTTCGCCGAATTCCAGGATGCCGGCTACCCGCGCCGCGTTCCGTTCGGCTTCCGCGTGCGAAAGGCCGTCTTCGACGCCCTGTTCTACTCGCGCCTGCGCGCGGTGATGGGTGGTCGCGTGGGGTACATCCTGTCGGGCGGGGCGACGCTCGACCGCGATCTGTCGTTGTTCTTCCGGGGGATCGGTGTTCCGGTCATCGAGGGCTACGGCCTGACCGAGACAACCGCGCCGCTCACCGGCAATCTCCCGGGGCGCATCGCCTCGGGCACCGTGGGGCTCCCGCTCCCCGGCTCGACCGTGCGCATCAGCCCGCAGGGCGAGGTGCTCGCGCGGGGTGTGGGCGTGTTCTCGGGGTACCGCGATCCGCGGCACGACGCCGAGGCGTTCGTGAACGGGTTCTTCCGCACGGGTGACCTCGGGCGCATCGACGACGCGGGGCGCCTCATCCTCGAGGGGCGTCTGAAAGACGTCATCGTCACCTCGAACGGCAAGACGGTGGTGCCCGCCCGCTGGGAGGGCGCGATCGAAGCGAGCCCGCTCGTGCAGCACGCCGTCATGGTCGGGGAGGGCAAGCCCTACCTCTCGGCCCTGTTGATCCTCGATCCCGAACAGTCGGCCGCGTGGCTGGCCGCGAACGGTTCAGCGCTCGAGCCCGGCACTCCCGGGGCCCTCCGCGCGGTCGACGATCCGCGCCTGACCGCGCACCTGCAGACCGCCGTCGACGCGGCGAACGCCCTCGTGTCGCGCAGCGAGCAGGTGCGTCGCTTCACCCTCGTGCTCGCCGACCTCGACGACCGCGAGCTCGTCACCCCCACTCTCAAGATCAAGCGCCGCGAGGTCCTGCACCGCGCCGCCGAGACGATCGACACCCTGTACCGAGGAGCCGCATCATGACCGCACCCGTTCCCTCCACCTCGGAACGGTCGCCCGCGACCCGGAACCGGACGGCGCTCGTCGCGGTCGTGGTGGCCCTCGTCGTCGGCGCGGGGCTCGCTGTCGCCGGAAGCTTCCGCGGAGCGCAGGTCGGTGGCATCCCGGTCTTCGCGATCGCCGTGACGGCCGCTTTCGTGATCCAGTTCCTCGTCTTCATCCCCTCAGCCGTGCGTCGCACCGAGCGTTTCTTCGACCTGACCGGCAGCCTCACCTTCATCGCCGTCTCGATCGCCCTCGCCCTGCTCGCCCCCGCGCAGGACACCCGCGGGTGGATCCTCGCCGCGATGGTCGTCGTGTGGGCGGCGCGTCTCGGCTCGTTCCTCTTCGCTCGCGTGCACCGCGCGGGCACCGACGGACGCTTCGACGAGATCAAGACGAACCCGCTGCGCTTCTTCCAGGTGTGGTGCATCCAGGGGCTCTGGGTGGCCCTCACCGCCTCGGCAGCCTGGATCGCCATGAGCGCGGATGCCGCCGACCGGGCGCCCCTCGACGGATTCGCGGTCGCGGGAATCGTCGTGTGGCTCGCCGGGATGGTGTTCGAGGTCGTCGCCGACCTGCAGAAGCAGGCGTTCCGCGCCAACCCCGCGAACAAGGGCGAGTTCATCCGCACGGGCCTGTGGTCGCGGTCGCGCCACCCCAACTACTTCGGCGAGATCCTCGTGTGGGTCGGCGTCTTCGTCGTCGCCGTCCCCGTGCTGCAGGGCTGGCAGTGGGTCGCCGTGCTGTCGCCGCTGTTCGTGGTGCTGTTGCTGACCCGGGTCAGCGGCATCCCTCTGCTCGAGAAGCGCGCCGACGAGCGCTGGGGCGACCGGGCCGACTACCGCGCCTACCGCGATCGCACCCCGGTGCTGATCCCGGCGCTGACCGCGCGGTCCTGACGGGCGCGGCGCTCAGGCGGCCACGAGCTGCGCGGCCACCGTCGCGATGCGCGAGCGCAGCTCGGAGACGGTCGTGTCGAACGCCTCGACGCTGCCGGTTTTGGCGGGGTCGCGGATGGACCAGTGCACGTCGTCGCGACCGCGCATCTGCTCGTGCGCCTGGTCGCAGACGCTGATCAGGAAATCGCCGGGACGCGCCACCTGGTCGAGTGATCGGGGCACGGCATCCGGGTCGAGGGGAATGCGATGTCGGGTGGCCGCATCGATCGCTCCGGGATTCACGCGATCGGCGGGATGCATTCCGGCGGAGGCGGCGGGAATGTCGCTGTGGTCCGCCCAGATCGCCTGGGCGAGCTGTGACCGCGCGGAATTGGCCGTGCAGACGAAGACGACGCGCCCCGCGACCGGGGTGGGCACGGCCCCGAGCGCCGAGAACGCCTCGGGAATCAATTGCAGGTACGTGCGGCGCCCGTCGGATTCGGATCGCACCCTCCGCACGATTCCCCGCTCGTGCAGCACATTGGTGTGGAAGGCCACGAGGTTCGATTTCATCCCGAGGGCGGCGGCGATCTCGCTCGACGACATGTCACCGACCGCCAGAAGGTCGACGATTCGCAGACGACCGCGGTCTCCGAGCGCCGCGAAAGCGTCGACTCTGCGCTGAAGGTCGTCCATTATGCACCCCGGGAATGCGCCGCGCCATCGGTCGCAGCAAAAGCGTTTCGCTCAGTAACGTTTGAGCGATCGCGACCGGTGAAGGTCCAAATCACCGGTTGCGATCCCTAGACAAGCACAGCAACGAGGGAGTTTCCCATGGGTATCGGCAGCGGCATCGCACTTTTCGTGATCGGCGCGATCCTGGCCTTCGCGGTCAATCTCGACCTCGGTGGCGTGGCGAATCTCCAGACCATCGGGTACATCCTGATGGCCGCGGGCGTCGTGATCTTCTTGATCAGCCTGGTCTTCATGTTCCGTCGTCGTTCGGTCGAGTCCACGACCCGCTCGACCGTCGACCCGGCCAGCGGCCAGAGCGTCACCACCCGTCGCACCAGCGACAACGGCGACCCCCTCGTGTGACGACCCTGTCCGAGCTCCACCCGCACGGCGACCGGCCTCTCCACGAAGATCCGATGAGCACCCCCGACGCGACGCTCCCGTCGCTCGGGGGTGCCTTCGCGGGGCGCTACCGGCTGATCGAGCCCCTCGGCTCCGACCGCGAGGGCACCGTCTACCGTGCGCGCGACGACGTGCTCGCGCGCGATGTGGCGGTGAAGGTCTTTCCGCTCGACCCCGACGAGGTCGCTCATCCCCGGCGGCGACTCGCGGCCGCGCGCATCCTCACCGCCCTCGATCACCCGTCGCTCGTGACGCTGTACGACGCGCACCTCACGCGCGAGGGGCATGGCTACCTGGTCATGGAGCTCATCCCGGGTCCGACCCTGCGCCAGCATCTCGACGACCACGGCGCGCTGGCTCCCGACGTCGCCGCGGGACTGCTCCAAGACGTGGCCGAGGGCCTCGCCGCGATCCACGAGGTCGGCATCGTCCACCAGCACCTCGAATCGTCGAACGTGCTGTTGCGCCCCGAGCGCGCCGCGCCCCGCCCCTTCACCGCCGTCCTCGCGGACTTCGGCGTGACGCAGGTGCTCGGCGCCCGGCCCGCCACCGCGCAGACGCATCCGGATGCCGAATACCTCCCGCCCGAGCGACTGCACGGAGAGCCCGCGACCCCGGCATCCGACATCTACGCCCTGGGGTTGTTGGCGCAGGAGATGCTCACGGCCGAGGGCCCGTTGAGCGGCGGTGCGATGCAGGAGCTCGTGCTCGGCCCCCTGGACTACGACCCCGAAGTGCCGCAGGGCTTCGGCTACGGCTGGGAGGTGCTGCTCACGGCCATGACCGACCCGAACCCCGCGGGGCGTCCGACCGCCGGCGAGGTGGCCGATCTCGCGCGCGAGCTGCGGAGCGGGCCCGTGCCGGAGGATTCACCGGCTGTCGCCGCCGTCTCGGCGGATTCCACCGCCGTGGCCGCCGTCACCGCCGATGCCGAGCCGGTCACCGCGCTCCGCGCCGTGAACCAGGCCCGGGAGACGTCGGCGCGACGCCGTCGGCCCCCGCTGTGGGCCTGGGTCACGCACTACCACTGAGCCGCGTTCAGTCCTCCGCGGGCAGCGCGCGCTGGGCGACCAGGCGCCGTGCCTCGACCGCGGCGGCGGCGAAGTCGGCATCCGGGTCGTCCATGATGATCGCGGTGGCCCGCGCGTGCGCGCTGACGACGTCGTACGGCGAGGCCGCCGCGCGTTCGACGGTGGGCTCGGCGCGCCAGCCGATCGCGGCGAACGCCCGGCTGAGGCTCCGCTGCGTGTCGTGGTCGCCCCGGCCGAACTGCGTCGACAGCTCGTCGGCGAGGCGTTCGCGCTGATCGTCGGGAACGAGTCCGGATGCCGTCCGCCAGGCCGCCCGGGCCACCTCGGGGTGTCTGTCGCGCAGCACCGCGGGCGTGATCGCCGTGTAGGCGACCGGGTCGCCGATCTTCGACAGGGTGTGCAGGGCCTGGCTCCGCGCCTGGGGGATCTCGGACCCCACCGCGGGGAGCAGGGCGGGCACGGTGCGCGCGGGGTCGTGGCGCGTGAGCGCCCACGTGAGCATGTCGCGCACGAAGAAGTCGGATTCGACCGCGCAGCGCGCCACGAGAACGTCGACGTAGCGATCATCGGGTCGCGTTCCCGCGGCGAGCGCGGCCTGCAGCCGGGCCGAGGCGTCGGAGTGCTCGAGGGCCGCGCGCAGCCGGTCGGCGGGTGTGGGGTCGGTCATGGTCGATCCCTCCTTCGAATCCAGCGTTTCACGGCCCGGGGCGGGGTGGGCCGTGCTCAGTCGACGCGCGTGAACCGCCAGCTCTTGCCGTTCTCGCCGCACTCGGGCATGCGCGGGCTGTTCCAGTCGGGGTCGCGCAGCACCGAGCCGCCCTTGCCCGCGCGCAGGATGAGCGACGAATCGTCGAACTGCACCCGGATCCCCCACTCGCCGACGACCTCCCAGGTGGCGGGCCCGGTGTAGGCGCCCGTCCCCGCGGGCGCGAAGCAGAGGTGCCGGCGGCCGTTGCGGTTCTGCCGGGCCTCGTCGCGGTCCTGACGCGTCACGTCTCCGCGCGGGGCGTCGACGACCTCCGCCGTACCGTCTCGCTGCAGCCGGATGCGCATCTCGCTCCCGGGCGCGGCTCCGTCCAAGGCCCCGCGCCATTCGACGGGAGCGACGGAATCGCGCACCGCGTGATCTTTGGCGCTGGTGAGACTCGCCCCCGCGACGACCGCGATCACGAGCACCACGATCGCCAACAGCAGGCCCCGGCGTTCCCGGAACACACGTGGAAGCCGCGGGGCGCGATCTGACGAGGACATCACGTGGAGCGTACGACGGCGAGCGTATGTCAGGCGTATCCTCTCGCCATGAGCACAGGGGCGATCATCCTCGCCGTCGTCGGTCTCGCTTTCATCCCCATCCTCGCCCTGTGCGGGCGCGGGGTCATTCCGAGGGGCTGGGGAGTCGGCATCCGGCTTCCCGCCATCCAGCAGAGCGACGCGGCGTGGCGGGCCGGGCACCGCGCCGCAGTGCTCCCCTATGCCGTGTTCGCTCTCGTGGCGGTCGGTGTCGCGGTCCTGCCGCTGGCGGTTCCGGCCCTGTCGGACGCCGATCCCGCCCTGACCGCGCTGGTCATCATCGCCGGACTCGTCGCGGGCGGCATCGTCGGCAGTCGCGCGGCCGACCGGGTGGCGTCGGACCCCGATCTGCGCGACGCCTGAGCGGCCGGCGGGCTTATGAATCCGCCCAGCGTCGACCGCCGTCGCCACGAATCCGACCTCGAGGTCAGTACCTAACGATCAGGTGCGTACGTGTGCGCGCGACGGGATCTTGCGATCCTGCCGGTACTCCACGAGCCGCCGATCGCGTGCTCGTGTCTCGACCGGTCACCGTCGCCGAGAGGACCACGAGTCGACGGAACGGTGACTCGAAGATCCGCACTGCGTAGGAGAACACCATGCCCCCCTTCACCCCCCGAATCACCCGCGCGGCCGCCCTGGTCGCCGGGGCGGCCATCGTCGCCGGACTCGTCGTCGCCGCACCCGCCAACGCCGCACCCACGACCGGATCGCCCGCGTCCACGGCCTCCTCCGACGACCGGCAGAACGTCGGCGCCGAGGAGTTCAACGCCTGCCTCATCCGCACGCTCTTCGCCACGACGTTCGCCGATCCCGACAGCCCGTTCGTGCAGGCGATCGCGGGTCAGCTCGTGGCTCCGGATGCCATCGCCCACGGCAGCGGAACGGCATCGGGCCCGCAGGGGCTCCTCGCCCAGTTCGCGGCCGACCGGGAACGCCTCCCCGGCGCTCAGGCCGTGATCAAACACCTCGCGTCCGACGGAGACCTGGTCGCGGTGCACTGGCAGATCGCCCCCGACCCGAGCGATGAGCGCCGCGGTGACGCGGCCGTCGATCTGTTCCGCCTGCAGGACGGCAAGATCGTCGAACACTGGTCGCTCGACCAGGCGATACCGACCGGCACCCCGGCCAGCGGGAACACGAACACGATGTTCAGCGACCTCTACCGCCCGTCGCAGCCCACCCCGCCCCCGACCGAGCAGCAGGAGGAGAAGAACCGCGTCTTCGCCGTCTCGGCCTACAACACGCTGTTCCGCGACAAGGACGTGTCGATCCTCGACCGGGCGTTCGACCCCGCGTACCTGCAGCACAACTCCATCGCCCCGAACGGGACGGCCGCGCTGAAGCAGCTCTTCGGGAGCGGCGTCGCCTTCCCGGCGCAGCAGTCGGTCATCTCGCTGTCGGACGGCGACATCGTCTGGACGTTCTCGCAGGCCGTGGGCGCCAAGCCCGACGACCCGCTGCTGGCGGCCGACCTGTTCCGCGTCGACGGCGGTCTGATCCGCGAGCACTGGGACGTAGTTCCGACGAGCTGAGAAACCCTCGGGTGGTGGGCCCGTCGGGGGCCTGCCGCCCGAGGGTCAGCGCTTCGTGACGCGCCGCTCCACGAGCTTGCGTGCGACGTCCATGAAGCTGGGCGCGTACTTCGCCCACTCCTGATCGAGCTTGCGCACGTCGATCTTGCCGGTGTGCAGCAGCTCGCAGATCTTCAGCCAGCTCTCGCCGGTCGCCGCGGTCAGCGCCCCCGCCACCGCGGCGTTCACGACGATCCCGGCACCGGGGATGAGCTTGAGGAAGCTCGTCGCGAGCGCCCGCCCCGCCACCTGCACACCGAACTGCGCGAGCGCCCCGGCCGAGAGCATCGTCTTGACCTCGAGGTCGTAGATCGCGGCGATGCGGCCCATCATCGTCAGCTGGATCGGCGCCAGCGTGACAGCATCCGAGACAGGAAGCGGAACGGTCGCAGCCCCCGCTGCGGCCGCGGCCGCCGCGGCGATGATCGGCCGCGCCATCTCCCTCTTCCACGGGAGGTTGAGCCGCTGTGCGATGCGAAACGCGTCCTTGTCGCGCTCGGGGGCGAGCTCGAGGGTCTGCGTGACAAGGTCACCGAGGCCGTGCCCCTTGCCCTTCCCGTTCTTGTCGCGGGTCGAGGTGAGGACGACCTGCCGGTAGGGGATGCGCAGTCGTTCACCGGTGTTCGGGTCGACGGGGTCGTTGAGCCACTCGACGAACGCCTCCAGATCCTTCGCGATGCCCTGGTGCCCGGTGAGGGGGTTCTTGATCCAGTCGACCTTCGTCAACACCAGGATCACCGGCAGCCCCCGCGCGTCGAGCTCGCGGATCATCGCGATGTCGGCCGGGGTCAGCCGATCGTCGGCGGCCCGCACGCAGTACCAGACGACCGAGATCTGGTGGTCGCCGGGGTGGGCGGCGATCGCGTCGAGGTGGGTGCGCAGCTGCTGATCCGGCGGAACGGGCGAGCCGATCTCGAACCCCTCGACGTCCCAGATACCGAGCGAGTCGTCGCTGTAGAAGTGCACGCCGCGCGTGACCGGCAAGCCGCGCCCGACCTTCGCCCAGTCGCGCCCGAACACCGCGTTGACGAGCGACGACTTGCCCACGCCCGAAGCGCCGACGATCGCGAGGTTGAACCGGCCGTACCGCGACTTGGCCTCGGACGTCGCCTGGACGAACGCCTTGTCGTCGAGCTGACGCGCGTCGGTGTTCTTCTTCGCCATGATCTGGCCCTACCCCCGATGATTCGCGTCGCGACCCGCGTGTGCGGGATGGATCGAATCTACGGGGCGAGGCGGCGCGAGGGACTTTCGGGAGCGCCCCTTGCGCGACGACCCGGTACAGGTCACGGTTGCCGCCGCTGCCCCACCCACCCGTCGTCATCCCGCGTGAACACGACCCGATCGTGCAGCCGCGACCGCCGGCCCTGCCAGAACTCGATCTCGCGCGGCTCGACCCGGTACCCGCCCCAGTGCGGAGGCCGCGGCACGACCTCATCGTCGGCGAACCGGGCGGTGACCTCCGCCATCTGCTCTTCGAGAGCGGCTCGGGATGCCACGGGCTCCGACTGATGGCTCGCCCACGCCGACAGTTGGGAGCCGCGCGGCCGCGAGGCGAAGTACGCGTCGTCGCGCTCCGGCGGCAGCGGCGTGGCCGTACCGAGCACGATGACCTGTCGCTGCAGCGCGTACCAGGGGAACAGGATCGACACCGCCGGGTTCCCGGCGAGCGCGCGGCCCTTCCGCGACTGCCGGTTGGTGAAGAACCACAGGGCGCCGTCGTCGTCGATCCCGCGCAGCAGGACCGTCCGCGACGTGGGCCGGCCCTCGGCATCCACCGTCGACACGACCATCGCGTTCGGCTCGGGCTGGTCCGCGGCATCCGTCAGCCACTGCTGCAGCAACTCGAAAGGCGAGGCCGAGAGGGCGTCATCCAGCTCGGCGAGCGTGTAGTCGAGCCGGTGGGCGAGGGGGTTCTCGGTCATCGCGGGTCCTCCGGTGAGTGGCTGGGACCCCAGCGTATGGCTGCGCGGCGGAGACCGGATCGCCGACAACAGGGACATATCGGCCCCCGGTGACCCTCCGCGTCCGAGGCCCCGGCCTAGCGGCCGATAGAATCGCCGCATGGAAGAGGGGGGAACGCGGCAGCAGATTCTCGTGCACGCGGCCCGCCTGTTCGGCCGTCACGGGTATCACGGCACCACCACGCGAGAGATCGCCGATGCCGTCGGCATCCGACAGCCGTCGTTGTTCTACCACTTCTCTGCGAAGCACGTCATTCTCGCCGAGCTGGTCGACGCCGACCTCGCGCAGACGTTCGGTCGGTTGCAAGAGGCCCGCGATCTCGACGCGTCGTGGGCGGAGCGCTTCCACTACTTCTTGACGATCAGTTCGCACGACTATCTGACGCTGCCGTACGACGCGCGCGGGTATTACAGCGATGCGATCTTCACCGAGCCGGAGTTCGAGACCCAGCGTGGCGAGATCTCGCGCTTTCACGACGAGGTGCGCGCCCTCGTCGAGCACGGCATGACGGCGGGCGAGTTCATGGCGATGGATGCCGAGTTCGTGCAGCGCGCGATCACCGGCCTGCAATTCGAGGGCATGCGCGAGCGCGAGACGAATGCGTCGGCGCCGGTCGCCCACCGCCCCCTTCAGGTGTCGGATTTCATTCTCCGCGCGGTGCTCGTCGATCCTTTCCGTCTCGACGACGTGCGTTCTGCGACCCAATCGCGCCTCGAGGGCGCGGTCTCTTTCTCGCAGTAGTCCCAGCCCCTTCCCCCTGACTTTTCTCGGGGGTGACACCGTCGCGAAATGCGGGCGCAACACGCGCCCTCTATCAATTGATAGACGCATTACCTATCACTTGATAGCCTGCTCCGCACGTCACTCCCGAGGTGGCGGAGCATCGAGCATCGACGGAGATTTCCATGCACACCACCACTCGCATCGCCGCTGTCGCCGCGGTCGCCGGTATCGCCGCCCTCGGCCTGGCCGCGTGCTCCTCGAGCCCGGCGCCGGCAGCAGACACGGCATCCGCCATCACGACCGTCGCTCCCACCGCCCTGCGGTCGGCCGACACGTTGTCGATCTGCACCACCAACCTGGGGTCGCCCCCGAACATCAGCACCGACGAGTCCGGCAACCTCGTCGGCAGCGAGATCGACCTGGCCAAAGCGGTCGCGGGTCGCCTCGGCCTCACGCCCGATTTCGTCACGGTCGACTTCTCGGCGCTCATCCCGAGCCTGCAGGCCACGCAGTGCGACGTCATCATGGCCTCGCTCTACATCAAGCCCGAGCGCAAAGAGGTCGTCGACTTCGTGCCGTACCTCACCTCCGCCACCGGCGTCGCGGTGAAGCAGGGAGCGGATGCCGGCATTACCGGCCTCGACGACTCGCTCTGCGGCAAGAAGGTCATGGTGACCGTCGGAACCACCGCTCAGGATCTCGCAGAGAAGCAGTCGACGACCTGCACCTCCGAGGGCAAGAAGCCCCTCGACATCAGCACGAACAACCAGGCCACGGTGGGCTTCCAGCAGCTGGTCAGCGGGCAGCTCGACGCGTACCTCGATGCGGCCGAGCTGATCGGGTACTACCAGAAGCAGGGCACCGCGGGCATCGAGATGGTGGGCGACCCGACCGACGCGATCGACATCGGCGCGGCCACCCTCAAGGACAACACCGCGCTGCACGACGCGATCCAGAAGGCCTTCGACGACCTCGTCTCGACGGGCGACTACGAGAACATCCTCAGCACCTGGGGACAAGAGGCCCTCGCGTACAACGGAAGCAACTGACGATGAACTTCGACTGGGGCTTCTTCTGGAAGAACCTGCTCACCCCGGGCGCGCCATTCCTGCAGGGTCTCGCGCTGACGGTGCTCATCTCGGTGCTCGCGATGGCCGGCGCGCTCGTCGTCGGTCTCGTGATCGCGATGATGCGGCGCTCGACGTTCGCGCCGTTGCGCGTGATCGCCAGCCTCTACATCTGGTTGATCCGCGGAACACCGCTGCTCGTGCAGCTCGTGATCATCTACACGGGCTTCGCGGCGGCGAACGTGTTCCGCTTCCAGGACGTCGATCTCGGCGGCATCCTGGTCAAAGCCGCCATCCAGGCCGCGATCGTCGGGCTGATCATGAACGAGAGCGCGTACATCTCCGAGATCATCCGCGCGGGCCTCGATTCGGTGCCGATCGGTCAGACCGAGGCGGCGCAGGCCCTCGGCATGTCGGGCATGTCGGCGATGCGGTGGATCATCCTGCCCCAGTCGCTGCGGCTGATGGTTCCCCCGCTCGGTAACTCGTTCAACGGGCTCATGAAGAGCACGTCGATCCTGAGCGTCATCGGCGTCTCGGAGATGTTCCTGGTCACCCAGAGCATCAGCGCGGCGAGTTTCCGCACCTTCGAGATCTTCGCGGTCGTCGCGATCTACTACCTCGCCCTCACCACGATCTGGACGGTGATCCAGAGCGCGATCGAGAAGAAACTCAACGCCCGCGTCGGCATCGTGACCACGGCGTCGCCGTGGCAGCGGCTGTTCGGGGGCCGTCGGTCGGCGCCCCTCACCCCCGTCACCGCCCTCTCCGATCCGGGAGTCCTGAAATGACCGCACCCATCGTCAGCGCGAAGAACGTCACCCGCGAGCTCGGCGGGCGCCAGGTGCTCGACAACGTGTCGTTGGACGTGCAGCCGGGCGAGGTCGTCGTGCTCGTCGGTCCCTCGGGTGCCGGCAAGACGACGTTCCTCCGCACGATGAACGGCCTCGAGAGCATCGACGGCGGCGACCTGACGGTCGCGGGCCAGCCGATGGGCTACCGGATCGCGCCGAACGGTCGTCGCATGCCCGCGACGAAGTCGGCCCTGCGGCAGCAGCGGCAGGAGATCGGGTTCGTCTTTCAGCACTTCAACCTCTTTCCGCACATGACCGCGCTCGAGAACATTTGGCACGCGCCCGTGCGCGTCCGCGGTGTCGACAAGCGCGAGGCCGTCGCCCAGGCGCAGGCCCTGCTCGAGCGCGTCGGGCTGGGCGACAAGAGCGACGCGCGGCCGAGCAAGCTCTCGGGCGGTCAGCAGCAGCGCGTCGCGATCGCACGGGCTCTGGCGATGAAGCCGCGGCTGATGCTGTTCGACGAGCCGACCAGCGCCCTCGATCCCGAGATGATCGGCGAGGTGCTCGACGTCATGCGCGAGCTCGCTGCCGACCACATGACCATGGTCGTGGTCACGCACGAGATGGGCTTCGCCCGCGAGGTGGCCGATCGCGTCGTGGTGATGGATGCCGGAGCGATCATCGAGGTCGCCCCGCCCAGCCAGCTGTTCGCCGCGCCCGAGCATCCACGCACGCAGGCGTTCCTCTCGAAGATCCTGTGACGCCCTCCCCCGCACCCGCATCTCCCCGCACGACCGATCGAGGAACACCCATGTCTCGCACGCCCCTGACCGGCGCCATCGCCACCCCGCACGTCGACGCCACCCGCTCCGCGGAGCAGGCATTCGCCCGCGGCGGCAACGCGATCGATGCCGCCCTCGCGGCCGCTGCCACCCTCAGCGTGGTCTACCCGCACAACGTCAGCATCGGCGGCGACCTGATCGCTCTCGTGCGCGACCCCTCGGGGCGCACGCGCTGTGTGAACGCGTCGGGCCCCGCGGCATCCGCTGTCGATCGTGCGGCGATGCGCGAAGCGCACGGCGAGGTGCTGCCGTATCGGGGCATCGACACGGTGACGGTGCCGGGGGCGGTCCGCGGGTGGGAGGTGCTGCGGCGCATGGGCGGTCAGCGCGAGTGGGGAGAGATCTTCACGGATGCCGTGGCTGCAGCCCGCGACGGAGTGCCGGTGTCGCGCTCGCTCGCCGCCGCCTTCCGCGAAGAAGAGGCCGCGATCGGGTTCGACGCGGGCTTCCGCGACACGTTCCTCGCGCAGGGCCCGCCCGTTCAGGGCGATGCCCTCGTGCAGCCCGTGCTGGCCCGCACTCTCGAGGCGATCCGCGACGGGGGCGCCGCGGCCCTGTACGACGGCGAGCTCACCGCCGGGTTCGTCGACGGCCTCGCGCGCCTCGGCTCGCGCATCGGTGCGGCCGACCTCCTGCTCTTCCACCCCGAGGTCGTCGAGCCGCTGACCACCTCGTTCGGCACGTATCGCGTGCTGACGAGCCCGCCCAACACGCACGGTTTCGTGCTGCTGCGGGTGCTCGGCGAGCTGGAGCGGCAGGGCATCACCGACCCCCTGGGGACGGACTTCGGCCGCATGATGGAGCGCTTCTTCGCCGCGAACCTCGTGCGCGACGAGCTGCTCGCCGACCCGCGGGTCACCTCGGGAGACGTCACCGAACTGCTCAGCGGCGACGCGACCGCACACGGCGACGAGCCCGTGCTGCCCGGCTTCCGCCGCCCCCGCGGCGACACGGTCGGCATCGCGGTGTCGGACTCGTCGGGGTGGTCGGTGTCGCTCATCCAGAGCGTTTACCACGCGTTCGGAGCCGCCGTCGTGGAGCCCAGCACCGGCATTCTGCTGCACAACCGCGGCACCGGATTCTCGCTCGACCCCTCGTCGCCGAACGCCCTCGCACCCGGCAAACGCCCGCTCCACACCCTCATGCCGGTCATGGTCGACGACGCGAAGGGCCTGCGGTTCGTCTCGGCGACGATGGGCGGCCAGGGTCAGCCGCAGATCCACGCGCAGACCTTGCTCCGGGCGATGGCGGGAGCCACCGCTCAAGAGGCGGTGTCGGCTCCGCGCGCCATCGTGGGCCCGCAGCGCGACGGCGACAGCCCCTCCGACGTCTACGTCGAGAGCGACCTGCCCACCCTCGCCCGCGATGCGCTCGAGGCGACGCGGCTGCACATCATCGAGACTCCGGATGCCGACGAGCTCGTCGGCCACGCCAACCTCGTCATCGTGGCCGCCGACGGTGGCCTGGACGCCGGCAGCGACCCCCGCTCGGATGGCGCGGCGAGCGTGCGGGGGTATGGGGGCTGAGGCGACGCCCCGATCTGCCGCTGTTGACGAGCGAGACCACAGCCGAGCGCCGGTCGGGGACAGATAGCGACAGCGACGGCAGCGAGAAACAAGTCTGAAATCGCGCGACAACCACCGTCACCGCGCCTGCAGTGGCGCAATCAGACGCGATGCGCGCAAGAGCCGGATCGCGAACTTCGCTTACGCGTCGCGGCCCCCTCGCATACGGTGAAGAAACGCGTACCTGCCCCCGGGCCGTTCGCAACACCCATCTATTGAGACCGAAGTGAAAGATCATTCATGAAGAAGAAATCGTTGCTATCCGTTTCGGGTGGCGCAATGCTCACCGTACTCGTCGCCTCTTCCCTGTCAGCGGCGCCTGCAACCGCCGCGTCCCCCTCGGAGATCGATTTATCGCCGGCGATATCGACAATCTCCGGCGGGACCGTGCTTGAGTCCGTCGGAGCCACGCAAGCGGAATGGGAAGCGGAGATCGAATCCCTCGTTGCTAGCGATCTGCCCCGGTCCGTCACCGAACAGGACGGCGTCACCCGCTACTCGTTCGAGCTCACGCCTCAGGGCGAGGGCGTACCCACGGGGTACGTGATGGATTACACGGTGGAGGTGCGTGACGATGGAGCCATCGTGCCGATGCTGGCTGGCGGCTCCAACCAGCACGGCCCTTATCTGGACCTGAACCAGTTCGATCAAGATCTGGTCATCAGTGGTGGCGCTGCCGCTATCGGGCTGGCCGCGTGCGCGATCCCGGCCGTGGGATGGGTCAGCTGCGCCGCGATCACCGCTGCATTGACGATTGCCGCGGTCGCTCTTGCACACAACGGAAAATGCAAGGGCGAGTTCCGCATCTATCTGAATCGCGCTCGGGACGAA
Organism: Microbacterium sp. 16-032; assembly: GCF_041079455.1. Lineage (NCBI taxonomy): Bacteria > Bacillati > Actinomycetota > Actinomycetes > Micrococcales > Microbacteriaceae > Microbacterium > Microbacterium sp. 16-032. The sequence continues at coordinate 447,598 of NZ_JBFYGQ010000001.1, forward strand.
CCGCAGTACGCCTGCGTGACCTAAGCGCCATTTCGTCGGAAGCCGTCCGGGCCGAGCATCGTGTCAGACGACACGATGCTCGGCTCCGTCGTTGAGACGGAATACGTCGTGGACGGAGGCGCCGAGCGCTTCGCTGATGCGCAGGGCGAGAACTAGAGAGGGATCGTGTTGACCCGCCTCGAGCGACACGATGGTCTGGCGAGAGACGATGCAGAGGGCGGCGAGGGCCTCCTGGGTGAGCCCACGCTCTCGGCGAGTAGCTCGCACGGTGTTGACGGTCTTCACCTCACGCTCTCCTCGGCCGAGTCGCGGCGATGCGGATCCAGTAGTCCCCGAGGGCGATGATCAGGAGACCCGCGAGCCAGACCCAGCTCGCGATGCCTGCCAGCAGGACCGCGGCGAGGAGAAGAATCGGTGCCGCGACCAGCACATCGCGAAAAGCCGATGCCCGTGCTTTACGATCCAAATCGGCTTCGATCCCCTCCTCGGCGAAAGATTGAGTCGCGGCTTCTCGCTTCTTCCGGACGGCCACGATGGCTAGCCCCGCCACAGGGATGACAGCGAAAGCGGCGTACCGCAACCATTCTGCGCCAGTGGCCTCCCCCACACCGATAAGAACGGCGATCAGGGCAATACCGATGGCGAGAACCACCACGGGTGCGAAGCGTTTCATAGGGCATCCCCTCAAATGTCAGACGTACTTGTCATTCCACGATGTCGCATCGATTCGACATTTGCAAGAAGCTGCCTCCGCGAAGCAACGCGACCGTCGCGCGACACCCGCCGAGGGACACACAGACCTCGGCCCCGTGAGCCGCGAACGGGAGGCGATGCTCCCAGGCTCCAACCCGGGCGAGCGATCAGACACGCACCCGCGCGCACGTCGACACGCCGCCACTCTGCGTGCACGGAATACCGGTTGCGCGCGGCGGGTTGGAAGGCACGGCCCTGTTCCCCCACGAAAGGACACCCATGAGCCTGTTCGCCCCCACCACCGTCGGAGAGATCGGCGTCCGCAACCGCGTCTCGCTCGCCCCGATGACCCGCCTGCGCGCCGGCGCCGACGGAGTCCCCGGACCGATCGTCGCGAAGTACTACGCGCAGCGCGCCGGCATCGGCCTGCTGGTCACCGAGGGTGTCTTCCCGAGCGACGAGTCGCGCGCGTACCCGGGTCAGCCCGGCATCGTGACCGACGCTCAGGCCGCGGGCTGGGCCAAGGTCGCCGACGCGGTGCACGCCGAGGGCGGCACCGTCTTCATGCAGCTCATGAACGGCGGACGCGTCACGCACCCCGAGATCACGGGCACCGACCGTATCGTCGCCCCCTCGGCGATCGCGATCGAGGGTGACACGCGCCTCGCCGACGGCACGAAGGTCGCCTACGCGGTGCCGCACGCACTCGAGACCGCTGAGCTCGCCACGGTTCGCGACGAGTTCGTCGCCGCTGCCCGCAAGGCCGTGGATGCCGGCTTCGACGGCGTCGAGCTGCACGGTGCCAACGGCTACCTGCTGCACGAGTTCCTCTCGCCCGCGTCGAACCAGCGCACCGACGAGTACGGCGGATCCCCCGAGGCCCGCGCCCGCTTCGTCATCGAGGTCGCGCAGGCCGTCGTGGCCGAGGTCGGCGCGACGCGCGTCGGCATCCGCATCTCGCCCGCGCACAACATCCAGGACGTCTGGGAGACCGACGACGCCGAGACCCGCGCCACCTACGAGGCGCTCGTGTCGGGCCTCGCTCCCCTGGGCCTGGCGTACCTGAGCGTGCTGCACGCCGACCCCGCCGGCGACCTGATCCAGGACCTCCGCCGCACCTTCGGCGGCACTTTCATCATCAACTCGGGCTTCTCGAGCGTCACCACGCGCGACGAGGCCGTCTCGGTGGTCGAGAAGGACCTCGCCGACCTGGTCGCCGTCGGCCGCCCCGCCATCGCCAACCCTGACCTCGTCACCCGCTGGGAAAAGGGCGCCGACGAGAACGAGGTCGACCAGGCCTCCGTCTACGGCGGCGACGAGCGCGGCTACACGGACTACCCGTTCCTGCAGGGCTGATCAGTCCCGCTTCAAGGGCCCCGCGCGACTCGTTCGCGCGGAGCCTTTTCGCTCTACACCGGTCGGTAGCGCTGCACGCTGGCGCCCGACCGGAACTCTCGCCGCTCCACGAGCTCGAGCTGGATTTGGTCCCGGATGCCATCCAGCAGCCGCGGCTCGCGCCCTGCGACAACCGGATGCACGACGAACGTGGTTCCTATTTGGGAGCCGCGCACCGTTGAATCGGCGTCGAAGTCTAGCTTTGCGATTTCTTTGCGGATCCTTTGGCTTAGATTTGGCCAGCCTTGAGCTTGGACATAGAAGGTGAGGCCATGAGCACGCGCCGCATCGGCACACCACACACGTAAGAGCGCCATTCATCCAGGGCGCTGAGGGGAGCTGTATCCATGTCCGACCCACGCCCGAATCTTGGTGGCTTCATCCGCTTCGCCAATGCTGTCGGCCCGCGTCGCGCCACTGTGTTGTCCGCGTTGCGTCAGGAAAGCAAATCCGATTACTCCCCCATGACGGATCACTGGAAGCAGATGCGGGAGGCAGTGAAACGTGACCGTAGAACGACCCGGGACGGTGCCGAAGTTCGAAAGTCGGCTGAGCTCGTCACGGACCGCAAAAAGCCGTCCTACCAGCGCGTAGCCCACCACTGGGACGAGGTCATCGGCCGATGGGCGGACTCGCGGTACGAACCGCCCCTCTCAGGGGACGCGGACGTGTTCGGGTTGTCGGTTCACGTCGTCCCGGCGTTTTTCGAGCAGTACCGGGATGGGAGCCACGACGTTGTGCTGACCTATTTCAACGCCGAGCCCCTCGCAGAGTCGACCGTGAATGACGTCCTTCGCGTGGTCTCGTTCGCCATTCAGGGCCGCTCCTTCATTCCCACACTCGTTGATCTCGGCCGCGGGAAGGTCTACAGAGAAATCAGCGAGACTCTCGACGACGTGGACGACCGGCTAGCGCGGTTATCCGGACTCTTCCAGAGGAGTTGGGCAGCGTAGCCGCGTCGATCAGCCGATCCACAATCCGTCCCCCCGCGCTTTTCGTCAGCGTCCCCAGGGCCGCTCCCGCAGCGCCGAAAAATCCCCCCGTATGAACTCGTCGGCAATATCGAGGCGTTCCTTATCGCTTAGCCCCCGCAGTCGCCCGACTTCTCTGCCACCGACCTCGACGTTCTCGAAGAGCAGCCAATCCGGATAAAACTCGAGATTCCATGCGTCCGAGTCGGACACCGAGATACTGCGGTGCTCGTCATCCCCGTCGTAGACGGCGATTGTCGCCAGCAATTCAGCGAGGCGGTCGAGCGTAGTGTCGTGGTGTTCCTCTGCGCCGTATCGGTCCGTGAAACTCACCCATCGCATCCGAACCCCCTCCTCTGTCGAACCTCAATCTTGCTCCGCCGGCCGATACCGCTGCACGGTCGCGCCCGATGACAGCTCTCGGCGCTCGACGAGTTTCAGGCTCAGCTGATCCCGCACGCCCTCAAGCAGCCGCGGCCCTCGCCCCGCAATCACCGGATGCACCACGAAGGTGAACTCGTCGATGAGCCCCTCCGCCGCTAGCGCAGCAGGAAGCTTCACCCCGCCGAGCGCGATCCCTCTCCCCGGTTCCTCCTTGAGCCGCCGAACAGCCTCGACCACATCCCCCCGGACAAGCTCGGCGTTCCAGTCGACGGCCTCGAGAGTCCCGGATGCCACGACCTTCCGCATCGGATCCATCACTTCCGAGAACGCGACCTCACTGGCATCCATCCAGTCCGGCCACTCCCCCAATTCCGGTCGGCGCCACGCGCCTTCCATCAGCTCGTGCGTGACGCGGCCGTAGAGGAGGGTGTCGGAGCGGCGCAGCTCGTCGGTCCAGAACGCCATGGACTCAGCGTCCGGCGGCAGGCCAGCCTCGTGGTGGACGCAGCCGTCGAGGGTGACGTTGATGGCGTAGCGGAGGGGCTGGGTCATGACATGAACCTTCTAATCCACTATTAGTTAGCGATCTACCGGGCGAGGACAACCTTCGGCGTCGGACATGTCGACATTTCGAAGCTTCTCGGATGACGGTGTGTAGCCTGTCAAACCAGCCGCGGATTGGCCGGCCTGCGCAACTCTGTAGACGTAGTTCAGCACATTGTCCGATGCCGAGTGATACCCGTAGACGGCGTCATCCACGGCCGTCGTCGGAGCCTCCCAATTGCTCTTAGCGCCAATAGCTGCGCCCATAAGGTGAGCCGCCTCATTTCTCGGGCTACCCGGCTTGGTGGTAGGCATCTGCGCCGCGACAACCATCACGCGCGCCCGAGGCTGTGGCCGATGAGAACGTAGGACTCGGCCTCGTTACGTGCGAGCAGATTACCGAGAATCACGCCGGTCTCATCAGCACAACCTTTCGCGATGTGATGCTCCCCCGCCGAGGAGCGCCAAGCCGCGCTGGCTCTAATCCCTCCCCACGCCTGACCGAAGTGCGCCCAGTAGATGCCGCGTCGTCAGTCACCCACAACTGTCGCGGCGTCGTGCTCGTCGACTCTCGAAAGGGACAACAAGCCCATTGGCTCGAAAGCGTAGACATCGCGGTCGAGCGACCGGCGAGCACAAGCGGCGGCGCTGTGGATGGCTGCTGGGGCGCCAGGCGCCTGACAAACCAGCACGGGTCACTGCCCCCGCGAGCGTGCGACTTGTGACATTCTGATGCGGCTGCCGCATAGTGAGTTGGGGGAATCATGGACTTTGATCGGTTGAGCAGGGACCTTGAAACGGGGTCACCTGTCGAACCGCGCGAACTTTACGAACAGCTACCTTCAAAAGCCGCCGGTTACGGCTATTTGCGCGACGTGCAGGCGCAGATCCTCACTAAGTGGCACGAAGAGAAGCGCGCTGCGCGCGACATTGTGATCAAGGTGAACACGGGTGGCGGGAAGACGATTGACGGGCTCGTCATTCTTCAGAGTTACCTGAATGATGGAGCCGGTCCGGCGCTGTACGTCGCCCCAAGCAACTACCTAGTCACGCAGGTAGTCGCCGAGGCCGGGAAGCTGGGGATTGCGGTGACCACCGACCCTGACTCGCTCGCGTACCGAGCTGCCGAGAAGATCGGGGTCGTTACGGCAGCGAGGGTCTTCAACGGGCGCTCTATCTTCTCGGACGCCCGACCCCCCGGGACTCGAGTACCCATAGGCGCCGTCGTAGTCGATGACGCACACGCTGCGGTCGACACCATTCGTCAGCAGCTGTCGCTAGCGATCCCCCGCTCGAGCAATACCTTCGACGACCTCCTCCAGCTGTTTAAGACGGACATCGCCTCGCAAGCACCCGAGGTTCTCCTGGACATACAGGACAACCGAGGAAGCGGCATCGCCCGAGTTCCGTTCTGGTCGATTCGCTCGTCGATCGACGACATGCGCGCCGCGCTCCGAAGCTACGTGCCTGCCAACGAGAAAGACTTCTCGCACGAAGCCACTCGGGATGTGCTCCACCTTTGCCGCGTGGTTTTCACCCGGTCCGCCGTCACCATCACGCCGCCCGTGCCCCCGATCGGAAGGATTTCGAGCTTCACTTCGGCTGCACACCGTGTGTTCCTCACCGCGACCCTCGCCGACGACAGCGTGCTCGTCTCCCATTTCGGTGCTGACCCCGCCCTCGTTTCACAGCCCGTGCAACCCATCTCAGCCGGTGACATCGGCGAACGCATGATTCTCGCACCGCAGGAGATCAACTCGACCATCACTGCCGACGCGATTCGCGCTGAGGTGGTGAAGCTGAGCGCCTCGGTCAATGTGCTCGTTATCGTGCCCAGCGACCGCGCAATGGAACAATGGCCGACCGCGACACGCGCGAACGCGGACAACCTCCAGACGGTCGTCGGACAGATGCGCGACGACCCAAAATTCGGACTGGTGGTTGTAGCGAACAAGTACGACGGTATCGACCTCCCACAGGACGCATGTCGTGTTCTCGTTCTAGATGGGCTGCCAGAGGCCTACAGCGGGGACGAGCGCCTTGAGTCCCTGATGAACTCCTCCTTCGCGAGAGTCGACGACCGGCAGATTCAACGAATCGAACAGGGGATGGGACGCGGAGTCAGGAGCAACGAGGATCACTGCGTGGTCTTCCTAATCGGACGCCGCCTTGCGCAATTGACCGTCGATCCACGCAGCCTCGAGCGGTTCAGCCCAGCCACACGCGCACAACTGAAAGCGTCACGGGCCATCGCCCGCCAAATGGAGAACACACCGCTCTCCCGCGTAATGGAGACCGTTCAGCAGGCACTCGACCGTGACCCGGGTTGGGTTCGGTACGCCAAGTCAGGGCTCCGAGGCATCGCGCCCGAGCCAGCGCGCATTAGCACCCCCGCAGTGGCCGAGCGTCGCGCGTTTGACCGCGTCTTACTCGGTGACACGTCGGGAGGCGTGAAGCTCCTCCGTGAGGCCGCTGCCTCCTGTGACGATCCCAAACGGAAGGGCCAGCTCCTCGAACAAGCCGGCGCCTACGTCGACCCCGTCGATCCGGTTCAAGCGCAGCAGCTTCTGGCGCTGGCCAGGGAAGACAACATCTATGTTCTGCGCCCGCTCAGCGGCATTGTCTTCACGCCGCTCAATTACGCCGGTTCGCAGGCCGACATCGTCGCCGCTCGACTCACAGGTATGTACGGAACGCCAGCAAGTATGCGGGTTGCTGTCGAGAACATGCTCGACGCCCTGGTCTTCGATCCGCTTCGAACCGATGAGTTCGAGGAGGCAATGTACGAGCTTGGACTGTTCTTGGGGTTCAATTCGCAGCGGCCCGAGCGTCAACTTAATCCTGGTCTACCCGACAACTTGTGGGCGCTTGAGCCTGGACGGTTTTGGGTTATCGAAGCCAAGACGGGAGCTACGAGCGAGTTCATCGCGAAGAGGGACGTCGGTCAGCTCTCACAGGGTCAGACATGGTTCGGGAATCACTACTCCCCCACCGACGTTGCCACCCCGGTTATGGTGCACCATTCGCGCAAGCTCTTCAAAGATGCCAGCGCCATCCCCGGCATGCGGATAATTGACGAGCGGGTACTCGGCGAACTCGTTGCATCGGTCCGCGCATACAGCGAGGGTCTCGTCCCAACAGGATGGTCCGATATCGCTGTTGTCGACCGCCTCCTGGAAGGGCATGGGCTGCGCCCAACCCAGCTCGAGGCCCGGCTGCGAACCAGCACAGGCGGGGCGATCTAACATCGCAACTTCTAAACCGCCACGAGCAATCGACGCATTCCACCCAGTCCTTCTCGAGATGCCCCGCTGGTTCATGGGCGGTAGCCCCAAAGGGCTTGAAACCCTCTGCGGATGGCAGCTTGCCCTGCAGAATGAAGCCGACTGGATCTGGGAGGTTCAGACCGTCGAAACGGTGTCGGGGACGATCCCGTCGCTCGTGAACTGCCGCCGGTTGACGGGCGCAAGCGCTGAGCAGTCCGAGTCACTTTACGACGCGCTCCTAGACCTACAGCCACGTGACCATCTGCAGCCCACCACGGTGTGGGACTTGGCTTTGTTTCGAGACGCTCGGTTGGTCACTGAGGAGGGCCGAACATTCGCACTGTCGCTCCGAAACGTGCGTGAACTCATCATGTCGGCGCCTACCGCCGAAACGCTTCGGGTGCTGATGCCGCAACTGGTCACAGAACGTCTACGACCCGCTCTGCCTCGATCTTCGGTGTGGTTCATCGACACCCCGAATGACTGGCTGCCGTCGCGTTTTGCAGTCGCGCGCGCGCTACTGCGCGGCCTCGAGCGTCCAGACGCGCAAAGCCCGATGGGCTCACACTTCCGAAGCTCGCAGTACCTGTTTAACGACACCACACTGGGTCTGGGGGCGTTTCTCACTCCGCTTTTTACGAGCTTGACCCCGGAGGTTTGGGGGTACACGGCCCTCCGGGTCGGCGGCGTCGTCGCCTTCGATTTCGGAGAATTGATACACGGCGACGCGCACTCGAAAGATCGCCTGCTGCGGCACTTTTCTTCCCGCGACCGCGAAGGGGATCCATCACCATCCAAAGGCGAGGCGCCGCGCAGACGTGCTTACAGCGCGGCTATCAAGTGGTGGTGCGAGCGTCTGAACCTGCTATTTGCAGAGGCGACCAACCTCGCGAACTACGCGAACCGAGAGGGCATCCTCTCTCCAGCAATGCTCGCCGAGAAGCTGCTCAGCCTCGAACAGTTCTTCCGGCATTGCGAATCGCTTGCTACGTCTCGAGATGACCCCCACTCATCTCGAGTCATGCTCTTCATGGCACTCGAGACCCTCGCAGGAATTGCCCCTGGCTTGGGCCACGCCGTGACATATGACCTCAGCAAAGTGGAGGTCATGATGGCGAAGGTGAAGGAAGTCATGCCAGGTGGCGTTCAGGCGCTGCTCTTACCGCGAGCTGAACGCGCCGTCGAGGCTCTGCGAGCGGTCGCTGACGGATTCTTTGTTAAGAGCCGGCGCCCGGATCCCGAGCACGTGATCCTGCGCGCCGACAATGGCGAGCTGCGCCCGGTCCCGACAGCCGCAGCCGTCAAACTGTGGCTGCGCGTGCTGCGCAACAGCCACCACGGATTTGACAAGGAACAGGGGACCCAGACCAGGGACCTTCTCGCCATTCATGATGGGCGGTTTCCCGAGCCATTGTCCGATCTTGCTTGGCTGTTCCTGCTCTACCTGCTTACCTTCCCGCGGATTCTTCGACGCGCGCGTTCAAGCGCCATCCCATCTGAAACGAGTGCGACCGCGGGATAGAGACAAACAGGGCCCTGCTCTCGCCACTATTGAGAGCCTCGCGGCCGTATTGGGACGATCGGCGCTGACCGAGAGTCGCCAATAGCCCGTTCGAGCCGAGTCTGCAACCGCTCCGCCCTGTTTTGCTCGGTACGCAGTTCCACCGCACAACATCTGATGCTCGCCGCAGCAGCTCCACCAGTGCCGTTATGGTCGACGTGAGCCCGTCTTCGCCGCGCTGCTTCTTACCGAAGATGACGATAACCTCGTCGGCCCGCGGCTATTACAACAGGCGCGGAAGGTGAAGAACCCGATCAGCGCGACTAGCAGCACCGCCCCGACGGCGACACCACGCGATGATCCGACAGTGTCACTACTCACGAGAACGCCCTCAGGCGCCACACCCTGCGGAATCTGGGATTACGTTAGCGGTTGACGCGCTTGGCGCGGCCGAGTGCATCGCGACATGATCACCCTCCGCTACACGATGCGTTAGCTGAGCGACCGTTCCACGCCTCTAGCTCCCGTGCCCGGCTTCTCCCGCGCCCCAAACCGCGCAGCCTGCACCACGAACGCCTCCGCCAACTCCGGCGGCCCCACCACCTCCATCGCCACCTCGAACCGCCCGAACGACGCGGCGAGCGCACCCCACGACCACGACCCGACTTCGAGGGTGCACCGCTCGTCGTCGACGGCGGTGACGATGCCGTCGCCCGCGAACGGCAGCACATCCCGCGCCGGCGCGTGCAACAGCACGGTCCCGCGGCAGGGCCACTCATTCGTGTCCGATCCCTTGAACCGCGCGGATACGAACGCGTCGACGTCCCCGCCCGGCACGACCCGTGGCACGAAGGGAGCACCGTGCGGCACCCGGGGTCGCACACGGTCCGCTGAGAAGAGCCGCCAGTCCTCGCGCTCGAGGTCCCACCCGAGCAGGTACCACCGACCATGGGATGCCACGAGGTGATGGGGCTCCACCCGCCGCGGCGGACCGGGCTCGGTGCCGTCCCCCTCCCGCGGCAGGTAGTCGAAGCGGATCGAGACACGATCGCGCACCGCCTGCGCGAGCGTCAGCAGCACCTCGAGCGGTACGTCAGCGACCGGCGCTTCGCCCGGGCGGCCCACCGTCGTCACCTCCACGGCGTCGAGCCGATGCCGCAGCCGCGACGGCAGCACCTGCCGCATCGTCGCGAGAGCCCGCACCGCCGCCTCGCCGATGTCCGCACCCAACGCGGGAGCCGCCCGCAGCGCGATCGCGACCGCGAGCGCCTGATCGTCGTCGAACAGCAGCGGAGGCATCTCGGCGCCCGCGTCGAGGCGGTATCCCCCGTCGGGGCCCATCGTCGTCTCGATCCGGTAGCCCATCTCACGGAGGCGATCGATGTCTCGCCGCACCGTGCGATCGCTGACGTCCAGCCGTGAGGCCAACACTGACCCCGGCCAGTCCCGCCGCGCCTGCAGCAGCGACAGCAGGGTGAGCAATCGCGACGTCGTGGCCATGCATCCGACGGTAGCCGCGGTCTAGGACAGAAACCGACCTATACGGGTGGGAACGTGATCTCACGAGCCGATACCGGCCCATTCATCGAGGAGCAGACATGCCCGTGCAGACCACCACCCACCTCAACTTCCGCGGCGATGCCCGTCAGGCGCTCGAGTTCTACCAGTCCGTCTTCGGCGGCCACCTCGTCGTCGACACCTACGCCGACTTCGGCATGCCGGCCGAGATCCCCGGCTCCGACAAGGTCGTCTTCGGCCTGGTCGCCGGCGAGAACGGCTTCCGCATCATGGGCTACGACATCCCCGGCCGCGCCGAGGGCGGCATCGCCGCACCCGGCTCCACCCACCGCGAGAACAACACCACGGTCACCGACCAGTCGCTGTTCGTCTCGATTAGTTCGCCCTCGCTCGACGAGCTGCAGGGCTACTGGGACGCCCTGGCGGTGGATGCCACCATCGTCGAGCCCCTCGCAGCGTCGGCGTGGAGCGCCGGGTTCGGGATGCTGACCGATCGCTTGGGCGTGACGTGGAGCGCGTCGGTCACCGCGGAGTGACGTGTGCGGTCGCGGCGCGCATTCGCTGCGCGTCGCGACCGCCGACCGGTCCTATCGGAGGCCGGCCCCGTCCCGGCGCCGCACCCTCATCACCAACCCCGGCCTCTCGCGCATGACCACGCACGACGATGCCGCCACGGCCGTCGACGAGAACATCGCCGGCCTGGTCGCCGTCGGTCGCCCTGCGATCGCCAACCCCGACCTCGTCACCCCCAGGCAGACAAAGAAGACCCGCCGTTGAGTCAGCGCGTGCTTTCGTTCGTCGTTCATCCGGTCGCTCACCTTTCAGCTGTCGCGCGAACGCAACTCGTCGACAGGAAGATGATGCGTGGGACGCAGAACCTGGGTGGCGATTGCCCGGTTGCCGCGGTCCGGGGATTGCCTCGATGACCTGCGTGTCGATGTTCGGTTGTTCTTGCAGCGCCCGGGGACTGGCCACAATCACTTGCTCAGCCATACATTCACCCCCCCGACGTGTAGCAGGCACCACACTCGCTGCCCGGTCGACTCACGAAACCGCCCTGTCAAGCACGCTCAATAGGGCGAGGCCCATCCGTACCTTATGAGGGTCGGGGCGGGCTCCGGTCCCCCACCTGCGCTGCCCGTCTCGACGTAGCTCCCCGAAAGGTGCGGAACACCGCACGATGCCCGAGCTCGGGCCCTGGACGTCTCGCAGACTGAGACGTTTCTCTCTGTGTTTTTCGTGCCGGCTGCTCCGACCGTGTTCTGCCCTTAGCTCCCGCTGAGGTGACGTCACCGCGAAAGAACAGAGCCGGCGACGAGAAGGCCCATGAGCAAGGATCCTGCGACTGTGAGGGCTAGGGTCTTGGCGGGAATGCCGCGTGAGCCGGCGACGCCCCCTCCCGCGAGGTGGGAGGTCTGAGTCTGCGCGTCAGTAAGGGTGTCGTGCCGTGCGATCGGTTTCGCCTGGGCGTCGAATGAGATGAAGGTGGCGTCGGGGGCCTCGATGACGTGACCAAGGACAGACCCACCGACGGTGAGGACGTAATGGCCGGGCTCTTCGAGGTACCAGGCGGCGGCCAGGGGCGCACGGGAGCGAATTGGTCTCATGATCCCGGTGATGCCGGGGAGAGTCGAACGGAGGCGTCGGCGGAGGTCTGCGGGATGATGTCGAGGTCGATTCCCACTGGTGAGGTGGCGGCCGTTCGCATCAGTTGTTCCACAACGGCGGATTGCAACGCGATGCCGTCTTCAACGTCGATGACGAACCTCAGAGGTATCGAGGGATGCAACCAGAGATGAAGACGCTCGTCGTTCGCTTCTTGCAACGTTCGCCATGACGCGAAGAACGCCTCATTTCGCCGCAGTTTTGCGACCGTGATGACCTGCAGGTAGGCGAGGAGAACGTCTGGAAGTCGTATCGGTTCGCGGACTGAACCGTAGAAAAGTGTTCCCAAAACATGCCCCGATCTGTGCTGGCGAGTAAGCCTGCCGAGGTCTAGGGCAATGTTGGTTCAGGGTATGGCCCTGCCCGCCCAAGATCAAGAGTGGGCCCGCGTCCCTCAACTGGACACGGTGACGAGCGTCGGCGGGGAAGGGCTCTACAGTGGGGAGCGGCGTCCCCTAGACCTAGGCCGCTGATTTGTCCCTAGGTCAGGAGCATCATGTTGGAATTTCCTGCTTTTTCGTCCCTGTGTGACTGGTTCGTGTCGACGCTACCGATACGCCATGCGGCAATTTCCACTCTGGGAGACCCGTTTGAGCTGGACACCGTGAGCGTGAGCGACGCCGTTGCCGCCGAGCTCGAGCAGACGCAGCTCGACTTTGGGGTGGGTCCCTGTTGGGAGGCCAAAGCAGCCGGCACACCGGTCTTGGTGCATGACTTGCGGCAGGCGTCCAAGCTGTCTTGGCCGGCGCTGCTGACGGCGGCCGAGTCTCGTGGGGTGCGTTCGACCTACGCGTTCCCGATGGCGGTGGGCGCGATCGATGTGGGGGTTGTGGACTTGTACGCAACGACGACGCATGCTCTGGGCCCGCACGAGGTGCAGAATGCATGGGCGATGGCAGATGTTGCCGCGGTCCGCGTGGTGGACCAAGTTCTCAGTGAGGTGGAGTCGCCTGCGTCCATGGGCTCACCGAGGAGGTTCCTCCATCAGGCGACGGGGATGGTGATGGCGCAACTCGGGGTACCGTCTGACGATGCGATGGTCGTAATTCGGGCTCACGCTTTCGCAACCGGTACATCGATCCCCGATGTGGTGGAGGCCATCATCCGACGCGACATCGATTTTTCGGCGTAGTCCGACGTGAATGAAAGTACATTGCCCCTATGACGGATGTATCGCGAGAGAAAGAGCTCGTCGAGACATTCGTCGAACTCGCTGACACGATGGTCACCGGCTACGACATTGTGGACCTTCTTCACCGACTCGTGACCCGGTGCGCTCACACCCTCAATGTCGCAGGTGTGGGCATCCTCATCCCGGATGCGGATGGAACGCTAGAGGTGGTCGCCTCCACCAGTGAGCGCAGCCAGCTGATCAGCCTCCTCCAGTTAAGTGAGGACCAGGGGCCCTGTCTGGACGCGTACCGCCTAGGTGAGCCCGTCACAGTCAGCGATATCGCCGGGATACGGGAACGGTGGCCGAGATTCGCGGGAGCTGCCGGGGAACTCGGCTACCGATGGATGCATGCCATCCCCCTCCGACTGCGCGAGGATGTCATCGGCTCCCTGAATCTTTTCGGTGATCAGCCGGACGCGTTGACTCCCGACGACGCGCTGGCCGCTCGCGGCCTAGCCGATATTGCGACAATCGGGATTCTGCACGAACGGGCGTTCCGGGAAGCGGATCTCGCTCGGCAACAGCTACAGCATGCTCTGAACAGTCGCGTGGTCATAGAACAAGCCAAGGGAATTTTGTCCCACGTTCACAACGTCGATATGGATGCGGCGTTTTTGCTGCTCCGCGAGCGCGCCCGAAGCAATCAGGAAAAGCTCTCCGATGTGGCTCGTCACGTCGTCAACGACGTGACCGTCGGCCGTCCCACGGGGCGGCAAGTGAATGAGCAAGCTCGCCGCCTCGTGGAACAACAGCGGGCATGGAATGATCAGGCGCTCTCCGACCAGCGGAAAGAAAGTTCGGACGACGCGACGGAGGGGTGAAACGCCTTCATCAAACGGTGAGTCGTAACGGACGCGCCTCGGTCGGGTGCTCGTGTTCTCCGGAGTGACCAATCCTGGCCACGCAAGGGATAGAACTGTCGCCGTCATCGTTGCACCGCAACGAATCCACGTCTGCCTCGGCTCCTTGCCACTGGTCGCGCAAATCAACGGCACGCGCGGTAGCGTTGCGCAGCTTCAACTCCGCCAGTTCTTGCTCAGCGAGCCGAGCTCGGTTGCGGGCGTCAATGTACAGCGCGAGAGCTTCCGCCGCGCGTTCGCAGGCCGCCTCGAATTGTTCAGCGGTGACGGTGGGGTACTTGGCAGTCATCTATCAACCTCCGGTCGCGGGCTCGGAAGCCCACGACGGTTGCGCAGCGGCGTCGAACTCATCCCCTTTCGGCGTCGCAGCATCCCCCGAACTTGACGCCGACACACCGTAGGGCGCCTAGCGAACCGTAAATACGTGCCGAGCGAAAGTGGGCCGACCAAATCGTGCGTTTACTGTCACGTGTTCGTGACGAGAACTCACGCCACAAATTCCGCCTGCGCCAACCTGAACCGAATGCCCTCATCTTCGCCGGTGTATCGCCCGGGCCGGGCTGAGCGTGACGGGTTCGCGGCCGGTGTACCAGCCGCGAACCCTGCACCTCGCGTGAAGGTCGACCGTGTGTACCGCCCCGGTGCTTATGTCGAAGCTCCGGGGTAGCAGGAATCTTCACCACAGCGCACTCGTGTGAGGATGACCGCGGTAGGTGCGCGAGGGCACGTCATGCGACGTGACGGCGGTGTCAGCTCGTCAGAGAGTTCTGCTTCCTCGCCGTTTACGCCTCGCCCGGCCAGTCGTGTGGCCGGTTGATCATCACGACCTATGGGGTTGTGGACGTGCGGATGAAGGTGATCTGTTCGGCTTTCGTAGCGATCGCGGCGGCGCGTGAACCTTCGGCCTCTGCCGCGGACGCCAGCCTGGATTGAGCCGATGCGCGGGCCTTCTGGATTTCCTCAGTAATCGCGGCGAGGTGGTCAGCGAGGAAGGTTGCGAGGCCTCTCTTCAGCTGGTCGAGGTTGGTGTTCTTGATCTCGAGACGGCGGTCGGACACGTGCAACGTGACGGAGGGATACCCTGCCGCGCTCAGCGCGTTGAGGGTTTCGAGCGAGTGAAGCGCCGCTACTTCCTCTGATTGGGGGCGACGGTCGAACACGGCGTCGACCTGGTACAGATCGGGTGCTGTGAGGGTGCCAAGGCTGGGAGGGAGGGACCCGGACAGCACGGAAGTGAGTCCGAGCGGGTTCGGATACGCAGACGTAGTCGGGTGGCTGTCAGTTGCGGCTGGAGCGAAGGTATTCATGGGCCCGTTAGACCCCTTTCTGGTTGTGCCTCAGGGTCGGGTTGGCCGGTGGTCTTGGTCTCAGGCGGATCGGCGGCCGTTGCGGCTGCGGATGATGCCGAAGATGAGGGTGGCAACGAACAGCACGATGCCGATAATGGCGAGCCAGAGCAGACCCTGGAACGTGAATCCCACGATCGCCAGCACCACCCAAATGACGAGCAAGACGAGAAGAGTTATCCACATATTCGCGACTGTACGCTCATTCTCAAAAATAACTAGTGGGGAAAATTTTGCACAGCAATTTGATGTGACAGAAATTGGCTCAAATTATTCAAAATTCCCGAAAACGCACCATCTCTGGACGCACCGTTGGCTAGACCGATTTCCGTGTCGTCCCGGGTCGTGTTTGCCGCCGGCGGCCGAAACCGGGTTGCCTTTCACCGCGGGCTACTGCCATCCCTGCATGCGCACTCTGACGTGGAGGCGAGCACGAGCGATGTTCCCGCGGACCTGGCCGGGTGTGAGTGAAGTGGCTCTGGCGATGTCCGAGTACCGCATCTGTTCTATCTCGCGCAGCACCCAGCACTGCCGTTGGATCGTTGTCAGAGCGTTGACGGCGTGAACGAGGTCCTCGAGCTGAGCGTTGCGGGCCGCGACAACTTCCGGTGCGTTGCGCTCAGAATCGGGGAGCCCTCGAGGAAGCGGCTGTTCCACGCGACGGAGGCGCAGATGGGTGAGGGCTTGCCGGGTGGCGATGCGGATCAACCACCCCCGCACGTGCTCGGGCTCTTGAACCTGCGCGAGACGTTTCCACGCGATGACACGGGTCTCCTGGACGGCGTCGTCTGCAGCGAGAGGGCTGCCAACGATTCGGGTTGCCGCACGGCTCATCGCGGGACTGTGCCTATCCATGAGGGCCCGGAATGCGGCCCCGTCGCCATCGACGGCGCGTCCGAACAGATCTTCGTCAGTCGCTACCAGCGCGAGATGCAGGTTCAAGAAGGGGGGTGCGGATGAGTTTGACGCTGGCATGGGCCACGCTCGCATGTGTTTGTGACGGAACCGGTTTCGCAGCCCTCTTACGTATAAGCGAACTCTCCGCCTCCACGGTCAGCGTGTCAGCGCGGTTGTGATCTGCTCCGACACGAGATAAAGGGCACACCTATGTCACCGACACAATCGGCTCCCCACCCCATCTTGAATACGCGCCAGCGCGTCCACGTGTTGCTGGTCAACAAGGTCTTTCCGTCGCGAGGAATGGCCCGATGAGCGCCGCAGCGCACACGGGGGGAAGTAGCACCGACAGCTTTAGCCCTTTGGGGCTGGTGTCCGTTCTCGTGAGCTCTCTCCCGGTGACGTTGATGACTGACATGGCCCCGGATAGGTACACGGTCGAGGTTGCCTTCACTCGACGGCCCCTAAGAGATGAGCTGAACGAGATCCTCAGCACCGAGACGGCGAGGTATCTCGCGCGGACGGGCTACCCCACCGTCATTTTGACGGTGGCTGATCGTCGGCTTGAGATCGCCAATACGCACCTGGAGGAACTGCGAGACGGTCTCGCACACGTATTAGCCTCTCGACTCGCTGACATCTCCGCCGCCGTCCGGGCACGAGACCTGGCCGCAGCGATTCGCTCATCCGAGATCGCTGAACACGAGGTGACGCGCGCCAACGCCGTCGCCCGCCTGGCCGGCGCCGTCGCTTTCACCCCCGCAGACGCCTTTCCGCCCCCGTCACCAGAACCCCCCGCATCCGCGCGAGACCGTTGAGATCGACCTCGTATCCCGTGTGCCATTGAGGCACCGAGATCGCGCGCCAGGGGACGGTGCAGAACCCACCTATCGGGCGGTCCGACCCGCGCGTAGAGTCCGGTTATGGGCGATACACACACAGAAGATGACGACAACATCGCCGCCGAACACTGGGCCGACGACGGGGGAACTTCAATCCCCCTCACCCGGAAAAGCCATCAACGCCAAGATCGATGGGACGCGGCGACCAGCGAACATTGGCAGGGGTACAACCCTTCCTCTGAGACACAGACGCGTCGGGACGCGGAAATTGCGCAGGAGACTCGCACTGCTGGCACCAGCGAAAAATGACAGTGGCTGGAGCCGTACGAGCAGGGCCTTCCACCACTCGGGCGGCTCCGCCGATTCAACCTCTTTGTGCCATGAAGGTTCGTGTCTAACGACGTGCAGTGAGAGGATGGCTTTATGGCAATTAAGCGTTTATCGCAGTTTATCGATGACATCGATGGCACAATTCTTGAGGATGGCAACGGGAAACAGCTGAATTTCTCTGTTGATGGTCGGGTATACGAGATCGATCTGTCCCGGGAGAATGCGGACAAGTTTTTCGCAGCGTTGGCACCTTTCGTGGACGCCGCTCGATCGGTGGGGGCTGGCGGTGCAGGGCGGAACCGCCGTGCAGCGCAGCGCGGGAGCGACGTAGATCTGCGTGCGGTCCGCGAATGGGCGCGCAAAAACGGGCACACGGTGAGCGATCGCGGTCGTGTCCCCGCCAACATCGTTGATGCGTATAAGAGTGCAAACGCGTAACGCAATGAACTCAGGCGCGACATAGGCGGCGCCCATCTTCCGCGCACCCACGCACCTCTCGGGAATTTTCGCGCGCGCATCTCCCCGGGAAGAATTGTCGTGGTGCCGCGGTACTCCTCCGGCTGACCGATCCCAGCTCTAACCCGGAGTGAACGGGCCTCGTGTCGACGAAGTGGCGAGCCAACGTGGCGATGAACATTTCGTGGTCAGGGCCGAGAGCGGGGATCCCGGTGGGAGGACGCGCTGAGGACATCAAGGTGACCTACGCCCTCAGACGTTCGTACGCTGATGGTGGCGGGAGCCGCACGGAGGATTTCCGCGGTTGCCGCCGGTGTCACCGTGTCGGCTGCTCCCGTCATGGCGGTGACCGGAACGTCGAGTTGATCGAGATCGCCGGGCGCTTGGAACCAGCCAGGCGTGGGGGCGAGGGCAATCACCTTCGATACACGAGGCTCGAACCGCAAGAGATCGGTTTCGGCTCAGCAGTGTTCACGTGCAGGGGTGAGCTGAAACTTAGAGGTCTACAAATAGGTGCGGCTGGCCTCTATCGTTCCGGCGTGGTCGACCGGTCCGGCGCTTTCAGCGGCTGCTTTGTTCGGGCCGCTCAGCTGCGGCTTCTTGCCGCGCCGTCTGACCGGCGCGCTGTGCCGCGTAGATTGCGTCCTTCCGGGCCTCCTGGTCCGGGGTGCCCGGGCGCGGGGCGATTGGTCTCTCGCCGGGCGCGGGATTCATTGTCAGGCGCGCGTGGTGCGCGATAGCAGCCTGCTCCCTCGTGCGCGCGGCATCCAGGCCGCTATGAGCCCCCGGGGTGGTTGCGGCACGCGCCCACCCGGACTTCCGGGCCGCTGTAGGTGTGGGCGTCGGCGCAGCGTTATGACGCGCCTGGAAGTGTGCTCGGGCGGCTTCTATTTCGCGCTGGGCGGCACTGCGCCGGAACACGGACGCCGACGTCGCGGCCGCTTCGGCTCGTTCAACGGTGGCGTAGTCACTGGCCCAGCGCTTTTCCCCGATGGCGATCGCTTCAGCCGCGACCGATTCCTCGAGTGCGTGCCGCGCGGCGGCGGCTTCCGTGGCCGCGCGAGATGTCAGGTCTTGCTTGGGGGCAGCGATGAACCCCTGCACGCTCGCCGGATCCCAGTCCTTCAAGAGCGACGCGAGTACGCGCGAAAGGTGGGGTAACGCCTCGGGACGGCGCCGGACTTTAAGCGCAGAGGTTAATTCGCTGTCGGGCGTCGCGGGTCAGCAACACCACGTCCAGAAAAACGCGCTTCGGGCAGAACGCTGCCGAGACAATGGTTGCGACAGCAACCAGCTGTAGCTGACTCCACTCCCCGGAAGCCCCCAGGCGGAACCTTCCGCGCTCAGCTCACGCCGTCGTTCAGATGGACCTCCGAAGCGATCACCCTCGCGTGGAACACCACCAACGAAGCAGTTCAACTACTCCACCATCGGCAGCAGCTTCCGCTCGAACGCTGACCTGGACACCTCGCCCGCCCACAACGAGGGGCGTGCGCCCCTCAAACACCCCCGGACAGGCCTGCGCCCTTCCCCGAGCGGAAGCCGTCGACGCCGGCATAATCGGCGCCCCTGCGGGGCGTCACTCTTGCCGCGCGGCCTTCGGCAGTTCTCTCCGCGCTGCGATGCGGTCGTTGCAGACTCCGAGCTCCACGCAAGCCCCCGCTGACGCGGGGGCGGGCTCCCGCGCGATTCTTGGCACGCTACTGCGGCCCTTCCCTGATACTGCATCGACTTCCACGGCAGTTGGCGGATCCGCCATTCGTACGTCAAATAGCCGTGGAAACCGCCAAGTGCACGTGGAACCTACAGGAGTTACATCCCCGGCGCCATGTCGGTGAACCGCGAGTAGTGCCCCTGGAACGCGACCGTGATCGTGTCGGTCGGGCCGTTACGGTGCTTCGCCACGATCAGGTCGGCCTCGCCGGCGCGCGGTGAGTCCTTCTCGTACGCGGCCTCGCGGTGCAGCAGCACCACCATGTCGGCGTCCTGCTCGATCGAGCCCGACTCACGCAGGTCGCTCAGGGCCGGCTTCTTGTCCGCGCGCTGCTCGGCGCCACGGTTCAGCTGCGACAGGGCGATGACCGGAACCTGCAGCTCCTTCGCCATCAGCTTCAGCGCTCGCGAGAACTCACTGACCTCTTGCTGGCGAGACTCGACGCGCTTACCGCTGGTGAGCAGCTGCAGGTAGTCGATGACGACCATCTTCAGACCCTCACGCTGCTTGAGGCGACGACACTTCGCGCGGATCTCGACGAGCGTCATGTTGGGGCTGTCGTCGATGTAGAGGGGCGCGTCGTTGATGCGACCGCGCGTGGAGGCCACCGTGGTCCAGTCGCGCGAGTCGAGCGTTCCCTTGCGCATGCTCTGCAGGGGGATCTGGCCCTCGGCGCTCAGCAGGCGCATGGCGATCTCGCTGCGACCCATCTCGAGCGAGAAGAAGATGCAGGGGGCGTTGGCGCGGATCGCGGCGGCGCGGGCGAAGTCGAGCGCGAGCGTCGACTTACCCATGGCGGGGCGCGCGGCAAGCACGATCATCTGGCCCGGGTGGAGGCCGTTGGTGAGCTGGTCGAGACCGGCGAAGCCGGTGGGAATGCCCGTCATCGACCCGTCGCGGCCGCGAGCGGCCTCGATCTCTTCGACCGCGGCATCCACCGCCGTCGTCAGGGGGATGTAGTCCTCGGCGCTGTCATCGCCCGAGACGTTGTAGATCTCGGCCTGGGCGCTGTTGACGAGCTCGACCGGGTCGCCCTCGCCCGCGTAGCCCATCTGCACGATGCGCGTGCCGGCCTCGACCAGGCGACGCAGCATCGCGCGCTCGGCCACGATCGAGGCGTAGTAGCCGGCGTTGGCGGCGGTCGGCACGATCGAGGTGAGCGTGTGGAGGTAGTCCGCTCCCCCGGCGCGCTGCAGCTCGCCCGTCTTGATCAGCTCGTCGGTGACGGCGACGACGTCGGTCGGCTCGCCGTGCGAGTAGAGGGTGAGGATGGCCTCGAAGATCAGCTCATGCTTCGGCACGTAGAAGTCGGGTCCGCGGAGCGACTCGATGACATCGGCCACGGCGTCCTTCGACAGCAGCATGCCGCCTAGAGCGCTCTGCTCGGCGAGCATGTCGTGCGGGGGCGTGCGCTCGGGGCGCGGCGCCTTTCCGAGACGTTCTTCGGCGATATCGGCGATCGACACGGGCTCTCCTTCGGTTCTCGGGCACCCCTGGCCGGGCCTCGCGCGCGTGTAGAACGACGCGGAAACGGGGCTCGGGGCGGCCTCGGCAGCATGAAATCACCGACGTCCGACATCGACGCGCGCGGCAACGCGATCCAGCTGCCCGAGGGGCTGCACCCACGCTAGATACCGCTTCCTCCACACGCAAATGACCCTGTGGATAACTCTGTGGAGAGACTGCGGGAAACGCCGCCAGGGCTGTGCACAAGTGCTGTGGAGAACTCCGTGGATGGATGCAAATATCGGGCGTGTATAGGCTTTTGATCTGGGCTTTATTTGTCCACAGTTTTCCTGGGGAAATCCCGTGTGAAGTGGACGTTGAAGGTTCCTGCTAGGAGCATTCACATGTGTACAACTCGGGGGATAACTCGTCGTCCGCCTACCGACCCGGAGCCCTCCGTGTCAAATTTTTCTTCACCCTCCGGCGTGTCGCCTTTCACCCGCTCGTCACCCTCCAACTACTTAGATTTCACCCGACCTCTTCCGCCCGGGTGAATCCGGGCGTAACGTCGCCGCCCACAGGTTTCGGAGATTCACCTTTGGGGGGCGAATCATGGAGAACGCGTCCGGTCGGGGGGCACCGCACATGCTGCGGATGCTCCTCGTCGGCGTGTCCACCGCCCTCGGAGCAGCTGCTCTCTCCGTCGCTCTCTCGGCCTCTCCCGCCTCTGCGGACGACGGCTCGGGCGGGCTGCTCGGCACCATCGGCTCCACCGTGAACCAGGTCACCGACACGGTCGACGAGGTCGTCGGAACGGTCGTCTCGCCCACGGTCGAGCACGTCACCGAGACGGTCGCTCCCGTGACGCAGGTCGTCACCGACGTGGCACCCGCCCCCGTGGCCGAGGTCGTGACGACCACCACCGAGACCGTTTCGAACACGGTGTCCGAGGTCGTCGACACCGCCGATTCCACCGTCGGCAGCACCGTCGACACGGTGGGAGACGTCGTCACCGACGTCGCCGGCTCGGGTGTCGTGGGCGAGGTCGTCGCCCCCGTGGTCGACACCGTCCAGACGGTCCCCGTCGTGGGCGACATGGTCAGCTCGATCGGCCTCGGAGACCTCATTTCGGGCGTCACCGACGCCGTCGACGCGGCCCTGCCCGTCATCGTCGGCACCCTCCCCCCGATCTCCCCCGTCATCCCCACGATTCCGGGCGTTCCGACGGTTCCCGGTGGCGACATCACCACCCCGATCATCGACATCGTGCCTGCCGAGATCCTCTCGGCAGCGGCCGCGAGCGATGCCACGGCGGTCGTCACCGGCATCCTCTCGACGGATCCCTCCCTCGTTCCGTCGTCGTCCCGCACGGCCCCCTCGAGCGGGGCGGCGACGGTCTTCAGCGCCCCCTCGACGGGAGAGGTCTCTGCCGCCGTCGCCGGTGCGCAGAGCGCCCCCTCCGGGCCGCGGGGATCCGACGAACCCCTCGCGACCTTCGGCGCCAGCACGGGCACGAGCTCGTCGGCATCCGGAAACTCCGGCTCGGGCGGCGTCGGCGCTGCCACCGCCGACAGCGCCACGCTCTTCACCGCTTCGCTTCTTCTCGACCGCCGGAACGTCGTCGACGACGACCTGCCCGGCACCCCGGTCTTCGGCACCGACGTCTCTCCTGACTGAGGACGGTCGCACCGTGCATCGCACGGCAGACGACCCCGCGCTTTCGCGCACCCTCATTCATCTACAGGAGAAACTCTCATGCGCAAGATCTACTCGCGTGTCCTTCTGGGCACGCTCGTCGGAGGCGGCCTCGCCGTCCTCGGAGCCGGCATCGCCAATGCCGCAGACACCTCAGGCGTCGACGGTCTGCTCTCGGGCGACCAGGTCGGTGTCTCGGTGAACCTCCCCGTCACCGTCGGCGGCAACGCCGTCTCGCTGCTCGGAGACAGCACCAGCGAGGGCGCCGACACCTCGGCCCCCGCAGCCCCCGCCCCCGCACCCGTCACCATCACCGACGGCAGCGACGGCGTGGGCTCGGGAAACCAGGGCCTCGTGTCGGTCAACGTCCCTGTGACGGTCGGCGGCAACGCCGTCTCGGTCATCGGAGACAGCCAGAGCACGGATGCCGACACCTCGGCGCCCGCACCCGAGGCCGCGGCCCCGGCGGCTGATAGCAGCACCGACGGCAGCGACAGCGTCGCCGGCGGCAACCAGGGCGTCATCTCGGTCGAGGCTCCGGTCACCATCGGTGGCAACGCGGTCTCGGTGATCGGCGACAGCAGCACCGACAACGCCGGAACCACCGGCGGCAGCACCTCCGGCTCGACCGGCGGCAGCACCGTCACCGACGGCACCGACGGCATTCTCGGCGGCAACGTCGTGGACGCTCCGGTCGGCCTGCCCGTCACCATCGGCGGCAACGCCGTCTCGGTGATCGGTGACAGCGTCTCGAACGACGCCGACACCACCGGCGGCACCACGGGCGGCACCGGCTCGACCGGCGGCACCGTGACCGACGGCACCGACGGCATCCTCGGCGGCAACGTCATCGGCCTCCCGGTGGGCGTGCCCATCACGGTCGGCGGCAACGCCGTCTCGGGCATCGGCGACAGCGTCACCGACGGCGCCACCACCACCGGCGGCACCACCGGCTCGACCGGCACCGGTAACACCTCAACCGACGGAACCGACGCCATCGGCGGCGGCAACGTCATCGGCCTCCCGGTCGGCATCCCCGTCACCATCGGCGGTAACGCCGTCTCGGGTGTCGGTGACAGCACCTCCGAGAACGCCACCACCACCGGCGGCACCACCGGCTCGACCGGCGGTTCCAGCACCGACGGCACGGGCAGCGTCGGCGGCGGCAACATCATCGGTCTGCCGATCAACATCCCCGTCACCATCGGGGGCAACGCGGTCTCGGTGATCGGTGACAGCACCACCACCGGCTCGACCACCGGAACGCCCGGTACCCCGGGTACCCCCGGCACCCCCGGAACGCCCGGCACCCCCGGAACGCCCGGAACCCCCGGAACGCCCGGCACGCCCGGCACGCCCGGCACCCCCGGTACCCCGGGAACGAACGGCACGAACGGAACGAACGGCACCAACGGCGCCCCCGCCGTGACCGCTAAGGTCGCGTCGGTCGGCTCCGTGGCCGCCACCGGCATGGGCACCACCCGCGGCGCCCTCGCCGTGACGGGCACCGACGGCTCGATGGCCGCCGGCCTCGGCATCGCCGGTCTGCTGACCCTGCTCCTCGGAGCCGGTCTGCTGCTGCGTCGCCGCCGCTCGGTCGCCTGACCCGGAGCGTTCGCCCACAGAACGCGACACCGGATGCCACGCCCTCGGGCCGGCATCCGGTGTCGCGGCGTGCCCGGACGTGACTCACGGACGGTAGCCGACCCGATTCAGTGCGAGCGGCGCCTTACGCGGGGGTTCGGGGCGGATCTCGCCGTTCGGGGCGCGCGAATCTCGCCCCGAAGCGCAAGACGCGCCCCAAACGCCGAGCCACCGCGCCCCGCGCGGCGACCCCGGCACTTGCGCTCCGTCACCGCGCGCAGGGCCACCGCACCGGCCTGCGCCGGCGTTTGGGGCGAACTTTGCACTTTGGGGCATGGAATTCGCGCCCCGAAGGACGAAACCCGCCCCGAACGCCGAGCCACCGCACCCGCGCGCCGCGACCCCGACGCGTTACAGCGCCCCGCCGCGCCTCTCGCGCTCGAGGAACGCGATCGTCTCGGGCTTCTGTGGGGCGTCGAAGATCTGCGCGGGCGTGCCCTGCTCGACGATCTTGCCGCCCTTCATGAACACGATGCGGTCGGCCACCTCGCGCGCGAACGACATCTCGTGCGTGGCCATGAGCATGGTCGACCCGCGGTCGCGCAGCACCCGCACCAGGTCGAGCACCTCGCCCACCAGCTGGGGGTCGAGGGCCGAGGTGATCTCATCGAGCAGCAGCAGCTCGGGGTCGGTCATCACGGCGCGCACGATCGCGACGCGCTGCTGCTGACCGCCCGACAGCCGGTCGGGGAACTCGCGTGCCTTCGCACCGAGACCCAGCTGCTCGAGCAGTTCGGTGCCGCGGGCGTAGGCCTCGGCCTTCGGCATCCCGTGCACTTTGCGCGCGGCCAGCGTGACGTTGTCGATCACGCGCAGGTGCGGAAAGAGGTTGAAGTGCTGGAACACCACGCCGATGCGCGACCGGGCGGAATCCTGATCGATGGTCGGGTCGGTCAGATCGTCGCCGTTCAGCAGGATCTGGCCGTCGTCGACGCGCTCGATGAGGTTGATGGTGCGCAGCAGGGTCGACTTGCCCGAGCCCGAGGCACCGATCAGCACGACGACCTCGTGCTTCGCGATGTCGAGGTCGATGCCGTCGAGCACGACGTGATCGCCGAACGCCTTCCGCACCGCGCGGACGTCGAGCACGCTCATACGATCCCGCCCATCTGCTCGCGCTTCGCCAACCGCGCCGAGACGTAGTCGGTCAGGCGGATCATCGGCAGCGCCATCGCGACGAACAGCAGCGCCGCCACGATGTACGGCGTGAAGTTGTAGTACTCGGCCGCGGCGATCTGCGCCGCGCGCACGGCATCCACCGCTCCGAGCACCGAGATGAGCCCGACGTCTTTCTGCATCGACACGAAGTCGTTCATGAGCGCCGGCACGACCTTGCGCACGCCCTGGGGGATCACGACGATCCGCAGCGTCTGCCCGTGCGTCAGCCCCATCGACCGGGCGGCGACGCGCTGCGAGGGGTGCACGGCCTCCATGCCCGCGCGCAGCACCTCGGCGATGTACGCCGAGTAGGTCAGCACGATCGCGATGGTCCCCCACAGCACGACCGGCACGCGCCCGAAGATCCCGAGCGCCGGCAGGCCGAAGCCCACCAGGTACAGCACGATCAGCAGAGGGATGCCGCGGAACAGGTCGGTGTAGATCGTGGCCAGGGCGCGCAGGGGAAAGAACACCGGCCCCCGCAGCGAGCGCATGACCGCGAGGGTCGTGCCGAGCACCGCCACGGCCAGCGCGGCGACGATGAGCACCTGGATGTTGACCCACAGCCCCACGAGGATCGCGGGGAAGCTCTTGACCGCGATGTCGAGGTCGAAGAAGCTGCGGCGCACGTCTTCCCAGCCGGGGCTCGAGAGGATCGCCCAGCCGACGACCACGACGAAGACGACCGAGCTGACCAGCGCGATCAGCACCGACTTCGTCGACTGCTGACGCCGCGTGGCGCGCCGACCGAGCTCGAGCTCGCTCGGGCGCCACGCGGTGTCGGAAGACGTGGATGCCACGGAGTTACTTCAGCACGGGCGCGGCGGCCGTGCCACCGAGCCACTCCTGCTGCAGCTGGTCGAGGGTGCCGTCGGCCTTCAGGGCGTCGACCGCGTCGCTGACGGGGGTGGTCAGGGCCGAGCCCTTGGGCAGGACGTAGGCGAGCTCGTCGCCACCGGCGGAGGAGTCGGGCAGCTGGCCCACGACCTTGCCGTTGTCGAGCACGGCCCCGGCGAGGTAGAACGCGGTCGGCAGGTCGACGACGATCGCGTCGACCTGGCCCGACTGGAGGGCGGCGACGGCGTCGTCGTTGGAGTTGAAGACGCTGAGGTTGCCGGTGCCGAGCTGGTCGGCGGCCACCTGGTAGCTGGTCGTGGCGCTCATGACACCCACGGGGATGTTCTTGAGCTCTGCGACGGTCGTGGCCGACGCGGCGGGCGAGGTGCCCGTCGTGACGATCGCCTGGGTGGTCGTGTAGTACGGCGACGAGAAGTCGACGGCCTGCTTGCGCTGGTCGGTGATCGAGAACTGCTGGACGTTCATGTCCCAGTCCTTCGGGCCCGGGGCGATCGCGCTGTCGAAGTTGGAGCGCACCCAGACGATGTCGTCCTTCGTGAAGCCGAGCTTCTCGGCGACGGCGCACGAGACGGCCGCCTCGAAGCCCTGGCACGAGGCGGGGTCGTCGTTCTCGACCCACGGCGAGAACGCGGGCTCGCCGGTGGCGATGGTGAGCTTGCCGGCGGCGACGGTCTGCAGGGCGCCCTCGGTGGCGGGGGCGGAACCGGCGTCGGACCCGGTGGGGGCGAAGGCGCAGGCCGTCAGCGTGACGAGCGTGGCGGCGGCCACGGCGGTCAGGGCGGCGGCGCGGCGCAGGCGTGCGGAAGCGGTCACGATTTCTCCTCGTGGACGTATCGGGGTCATCCCCGGAGTGCTGTGATGTGCACAGCGTACCGAGCGCATGTTTCAGGGGATGTCGCCGGTGAAACCTGGGGACACGGGACGCGGCTACTCGGCGAGGCGCCAGTCGGCGAAGCTGAAGCCGGGAGAGACCACGCAACTGACCACGACCTCGGCGTCGCCTGCCGGTCGGGCCGCCTGCCAGACCCCCGCGGGCACGGTGTGCTGCAGCACGTGCCCCGCGGCGAGGTCGGGCCCGAGGGTCACGGTGCGCGCGGCCCCGGGCTGCTCTCCGTCGCCCCCGAGCGAGAGCTCGAGGGCTCCCGGGCCGTGCCAGAGCCACACCTCGTCGCTGGTCACGACGTGCCACGCGCTCTCTTCGCCCGGGGTCAGGAGGTAGTGGATGCACGTGGCCGCGGGCCGCGTGCCCGCGGGGGTCTCGACCTCGACGCTGCCGGTCCACATGCGGCGGAACCAGCCGCCCTCGGCGTGCGGTTCGAGATCGAGCAGGACGGCGGTGGCGGGACGCTCAGCGGTCATCGGCGGATACTCCGGTCTCTCGGGTGAAGGCGGCGGATGCCGAGCGCACTTCGCCGTCGATGAACGTCGCGGCGGCACGCCCCTCGCCGTCGACGACGAGGTGCTCGATGGTGTCATCGACCTCCGACACCGGCACGTCGAAGAACGCGAGATCGGCCACGGCCCCCACCGCGAGATACCCCGTGCGGGCGGGTCCGGTGTCGAGCCCCATCGCGTGCGCTCCGCCCAGGGTCGCCGCGCGCAGCAGCAGCTCCGAGAGGTCGCGGTTCGCGTACCCCTGCGCCCGCGCCAGACGGTGAAGCGCCGACACGTCGGCGAGCAGATCGAGCGAGGGACTGGATGCCAACGAGTCGGTGCCCACGGCGAGCGCGTTGCCCTCGAGCAGGTACGCGGCGACCGGCGGCTCGTCGAGACCGATGACCGCGTTCGAGCGCGGGCAGAGAGCCACGGTCGTCCCCCGCGCGCGCAGGATCGCCCGATCGCGCGCCGTCATGTAGACCCCGTGGGCGATGTGGCAATCGGGGCCGAGCACGCCGAGCTCGTCGACGAACTCGGTCGCCCCGGTGCCGAAGCCCTCGTCGCGGAGCGCGCGGAAGCTCGTCGGCCGGTGCAGCTGCCAGGGCACGGCCTCGCCGTGCTCGCGTTCGAAGGCGGCCTCGCCCAGGTGCAGGTGCAGGCGGCTGCCGCGCTCGCGCACGATGTCGGGGATCTCGAGCAACGGCTCCACGTCGAGCGAGTACGGCGCGTGCGGAGAGAGCCCCGTACCGGGAGGAGCGGGCAGCGCGTCGAGGCGCGCCTCCACCTCGGCGCGGCCGCGCTCGGCCCACGCCGCGTTCGTCCAGCTCATCACCTCCCAGTAGGTGATGCCGTGCAGCCGCGCGTCGTGCAACGCCGACGCCGCCTCGACGTCGGTGACGATGTCGGCCACCGCCGTGGTCCCCGCGGCGATCATCGCGAGCGCTCCGGTCCTGGCATCCGCCGCCCAGTCGTGACCGGCGCGATAGACGGGGGTGAACGCCTCGTCCCAGTCGTCGAAGCCCGCGTACGAGCCCCGGCCGACCTCGGCCATGCCGGTGTACTGCAGGTGCGAGTGGGCGTTGACGAGTCCGGGGGTGAGGACGCCCGGCCAGTGCACCTCGTCGAAGGCGACCCCGCGCGCCCGCAGTTCGTGACGCACCCAGTCGCGATCCCCGACGTGCCGGATGCGGCCCCCGGCCACGGCGATCGCCCCACCCGGGATGGGCGGTGCCGTCACGGGCACGACGAGGGATGCCGAATACACCACGACGCTCATGCGTCACCGCCCGCGAAGCGCGGCGACCGCCAGTCGTCGAGGCCTTCGGGGTCGAGGTCACGTCGGATGTCGACCGCCGCTCCCCGCACCGCGAGTGCCGTGCGGGCGACGAGGTCGTCGACCTCGGATCCCAGGGCGTGGACGCCCGGCGCGGGCCGCCGCTCGATCAGCTCCCCGAGGGCCGCGAGCTGCACCGAGAACGACAGGTCCATGATCTCGATGGGGTTGCCCTCGGCCGCCGTGATGTTCACCGCCCCCCCGCCGCCCAGCAGCAGAGCGGACCCCGCCTCGACGACCTCGCCCGGCACGCCCCCGGCGACCGCGACCACGCGGGCCACGGCGGCGATTTCGGGCGTCACGGTCGCGGGCACGCCGGTCGCCGACACCACCAGGGCTCCCTCGGCCAGTTCGAGCGCCCGGCCCGTGCGGAACCCGTCGTGCCGCGCCTCGAGCGCCCGCACGGGGTCGGTCTCGGCGACGCGCACCACGGCGCCGAGAGCGCGGAGGTGCGCTGCCACCCCCTGCCCGACCGGCCCGTAGCCGATGACGAGGGCCGGCTGATCGGTCAGCGCGATCCCCCGCTCCTCGAGCAGATCCGCGATCGCGAAGACGCACGACTGCCCCGTGCCGTAGCGGTTGTCGAACATGGTCTTGGTGCGCGCGTCGTTCACCGCCATCACGGCGCAGCGCAGCAGACCGGCATCCTGCATCCGGCGGAGCGGGGTCAGCCCGCTCGTCGTCTCTTCGCAGGCTCCGATCCAGCCGTCAACGAGCGCGGGATCGGCCTCGTGCGCCAGGCGGATCAGGTGCGCCCCGTCGTCGAGCAGCACGTCGAGCCCCGCGCGGAGGAACCCCAGGGCCGCCGCGCGCTCCTCGGCACCCGCGAGCGACGGATCCGCCGTCACCGCGAAGCCTCGCTCGCGCAGGTCATCGGCGACCGCGACGTCGGTCTCGTCCGGATGCGCGTACACCGACACCTCGGCGCCGCGCTCTCGCAGCAGCAGCGACAGCACGGCCGTCTTGGGCTCGAGCACCATCGCCACGCCCACCCGCAGACCGGTCAGATCGAGACGCTGAGCGAGGGCCGCGGCAACGGGCATGTGTTCTCGCGCGAAAGCGATCCGCCCCGCCGCGTCGCCCCGCTCGGGCAGGGGCCTTCCGTCGAGCAGCACCCGGTCGGCATCCAGGTCGAACTCGACGCGTCCCGCACTCGGAGAGGGACTCGGGATGCCGCCCAGCCCCACCAACAGCTCCGCCAGCGCGTCGGCGCCGGCCCCGGTCGCCGCGAAGGGGCGTCCGGCGATCATGAGGTTCGACGCGCGCGCGAAGCGGCGGACGATGCGCTCGGGTGCGCGATGGTCGGTCACGGCACTCAGCCTAGGGTCACGGCATCCCTCCCCCCGACGATCCCCGCGGCGGGCGGGTTCGGGGCGCATCCCGCACGTCGGGGCGGACAATTCACGCCCCAACCGCGAAAATCCGCCCCGAACCGATGAGGGCGAACGCGAAAAGGCCCCGCCCTGCCGAAGCAGGAGCGGGGCCGAATCGTGCGTCGCGAATTACTTCGCGGCGACCACCTGAAGGGTGATCACGGCGGTGACGTCGTCACGCAGGCGAACGGTCGCCTCGTGCTCGCCGACCGACTTGATCGAAGAGGTGATCTGGATCTTGCGCTTGTCGAGCTCGCCCAGACCGGCAGCCTTGACGGCGTCGGCGACATCGGCGGGCTTGACCGAACCGAAGAGGCGACCCTCGTTGCCGGCCTTGACGGCCAGCTTG
The DNA here is from genome assembly GCF_041079455.1 of Microbacterium sp. 16-032. Taxonomy (NCBI): domain Bacteria; kingdom Bacillati; phylum Actinomycetota; class Actinomycetes; order Micrococcales; family Microbacteriaceae; genus Microbacterium; species Microbacterium sp. 16-032. Next base: position 478,386 of record NZ_JBFYGQ010000001.1, read on the forward strand.
ACGGTGTTCGACTCGAGCGTGTTCTTCAGCGACACGGCCTCTTCGTGGTCGTGGATCGCGCGGGTCTCGCGAGCAGCGCGGATCGACGCGACCTGCTTCTCGCCACCACGGCTCCACGACACGGCGAAGCCCTGCGGGATGAGGTAGTTACGGGCGTACCCGTTCTTGACCTCGACAACATCACCGGCGCTACCGAGCCCGGTGACCTCATTCGTGAGAATCAGCTTTGCCATCGGGTGCTCCTTAGCGGCCGGCGCCGGCGTAGGGCAGAAGAGCCATCTCGCGCGCGTTCTTGATGGCGCGGGCGATCAGACGCTGCTCCTGCACGGAGACACCGGTGATACGACGGGCGCGGATCTTGCCGCGCTCCGAGATGAACTTGCGGAGGGTGGGGACGTCCTTGTAGTCGATGACGCCGACGCGGATCGCCTTCGCGGGGGCTGCGTTCTTCGCGCCCTTCCGCGGCTTGCGGCGGTCGCCAGTGGCCTTTCCAGCCATGCTTCCTTCTTTCGTGTGGTTCGGACGCCGAGTCGGTCACGCGGACCGGGACATGGCATCCGGAATTTCAGGGGTCGTCTCGCTCGAGAGCGGGGCGAAGTTCAGAACGGGGTGTCGTCTCCGTAGGAACCAGGAGTGCTCCACGCGTCTGCGCCGCCGTTGTTGCCGCCGCCGTTGTTCGAACCGGGCGTCGACCACGGCTCGTCGTTCGACTGCTGCACCTGCGCGCGCTGACCGCCACCGCCGCCGCCACCGTTACCGCCACCGGCGGCACGGGTGACCTGGGCGGTCGCGTAGCGGAGCGAGGGACCGATCTCATCGACTTCGAGTTCGATGGAGGTGCGGTTGTTTCCCTCGCGGTCCTGGTACGAACGCTGCTTGAGGCGACCGGTCGCGATGACACGGCTGCCCTTCGTCAGCGAACCGGCGACGTGCTCGGCGAATTCGCGCCACACCGAGGCACGCAGGAAGAGCGCCTCGCCGTCCTTCCACTCGTTCGCCTGACGGTCGAACGTGCGGGGGGTCGACGCGATGGTGAAGTTCGCGACCGGGAGCCCGTTCTGCGTGTACCGCAGCTCGGGGTCGGCCGTGAGGTTACCCACGACGGTGATGACGGTTTCGCCGGCCATCGTCGTTACTTCGCAGCCTTCTCGGCGGACTCGACCTTGCGGGGAGCGGCGGCCTTGCGGGCGGCCTTCTCCTCGGAGCGCTTGGCCTCGGCGGCGACCTGGGCGATCGCTTCTTCGGCGCGCAGGACCTTGGTGCGCATGATCTGCTCGTTCAGCTTCAGCTGACGGTCGAGCTCGTTCGTGGCCTCGCTGGTCGCGACGAAGTTGACGACGGCGTAGATGCCCTCGTTCTTCTTGCGGATCTCGTAGGCGAGACGACGGCGGCCCCAGATGTCGATCTTGTCGATGGTTCCTCCATCGGCCGTGATGACCTTGAGGAATCCGTCGAGCTTCGGAGCGACCTGGCGCTCGTCGATCTCGGGATCGAAGATGACCATGAGTTCGTACTGGTGCGTCACTAACCCACCTCCTTCGGACTAGAACGGCTGACGGGCATTTCCCGGCAGCAGGAGGGTGTGTTGCACGTCGTCACGGGCTCACACGCGCATGGGCGTCGCCGGACAACCTTCGTAGTCTAACGGATGCCGCTCGCCTCGGGGAATCGGAGATCGGTAGCGTGGACGTGACCAGACGACGGCGGGGGGCCGCATGGCAGGGATCCGACCATTCGACGCACGAGCGTTGCTGACACCGCCCGACCCCCGGGCCGCGAAGGCGTTCACCGCCGACCTGCGCAAAAGGGGTCGACTCCCGGGCACGGGCGCGGCCGTGGTCACCTTCGCCATCGCGTTCGCGCTCATCGGCGGGATCGGCGTCGTCATCATCGTCGCGGCGGTGCTACTGGCGCCGGTGCTGCGCGAAGGGTCGTTCATCCTCGGCATCCTGTTCCTCTTTCCGATCGTGCTCGGTCTCGGCGGGCTGGCGCTGGCGTGGTTCCTCGGCCAGAGGGCCCAGCGCACCCAGGAGGACCGCCGCTGGCGGCTCGCGGGATTCAGCCGCGACGTGGGCATGGAGTACGTGCCCGCGGTGCCGACTCCCCCGCTTCCGGGGGTGCTGTTCGGGGTCGGCGGAGATCGCACGGGCTACGACATCTTGCGCGGGCGCGAGCCGCGGTTCGTCGAGATCGGCAACTACTCGTACACGACGAGCGACGGCAAGAACACGCATACCTCGCGCTGGGGCTACATCGCGATCCGCCTCGACGTCCCCCTCCCCCACATCGTGCTGGATGCCGTGGGCAACGGCGTGAAACTCGGCCTGTGGGAGCGCGGGCAGCGGTTGAGCCTCGAGGGCGACTTCGACCGGTACTTCCACCTGTCGTGCCCCCAGGGCTACGAGCGCGACGCGCTGTACCTCTTCACCCCCGACGTCATGGCGCGTTTCATCGACAACGCCTCGGCGCTCGAGGTCGAGATCGTCGACGACTGGATGTTCCTCTACTCGCCCGACGAGCTCTCGACCCTCGACCCGGCCCGGTGGGCGTGGGCGTTCGCGGTCGTCTCGGCGCTGCTCGACAAGCTCGAGCAGTGGGGGCGGTGGCGCGACGACCGGCTGCAGGAGGGGGCTTCCGCGCCGCGACCCGTTCCGGTCGCCGCGACGCCGGGAGCCGTTGCGCCGATAGCCGCGGCGCCGACACCCGCGCCCCTGCCGATGACGTTCACCCCCGCGCCGGTCGGAGTCGCCCCTCCCGGTCAGAGGCTCAAACGCAGCAACGCCTGGCTCATCACCCTGCTCGTCGTGGCCGGGTCCCTCGTCGTCATCCCGCTCGTCGTCTTCGCGGCCGGCTTCCTCTTCTTCTTGGCACAGTGAACATGACTCTCGACACCACCGCTCTGACCCAACCGATCGACCGCGCGAAGGTCCGCGCCTTCAGCAAGGCGCTGCGCGAGAAGGGAATGCTGCAGAGCCGCGCGTTCACGATCATCGTGTTCGCGTTCGTGGGCCTCGCGGCCCTGTTCATCGTCGTTCCGACCTTCGTCTCGTTCATGGCGATCGCGTTCACGGGCAGCAGCGGCAGCGTCTTCGGGCTCCTGCCCTTCGCGATCATGCTCGTCATCGCGGGGCTCATCGCGTGGGCGGTCATCCGCGGGGTCGGCGGCGCCGCGGCACGCCGCTACCGGCTGAGCCTGTTCGCGAGCGCGAACGGCATGACGTGGCATCCGGGATATTCGAACCCCCGACTCCCGGGCATCATCTTCGACCTCGGCCGCAACCAGGAGCTGCACGACGTGATGCGGCGGACGAAGCCGCGCACCCTCGAGGTGGCCAACTACACGTACGAGACCGGGTCGGGCAAGAACAAGCAGACCCACCGCTGGGGATACGTGGCGTTGCGGCTCGACACCCCTCTGCCCCACATCGTGCTGGATGCCGTGGGCAACAACGGTCTGTTCGGCGGCTCGAACCTGCCGATCACGTTCGGACGCGACCAGCGCCTGAGCCTCGAGGGCGACTTCGACCAGCACTTCGCGCTGTACTGCCCCGGGGGATACGAGCGCGACGCGCTGTACCTCTTCACCCCCGACGTCATGGCCCGATTCGTCGACAACGCCGCGGCCCTCGACGTCGAGATCGTCGACGACTGGCTGTTCCTCTACGCCAAGCGCGACCTGGCGACCCTCGACCCCGCGACCTGGGAATGGCTGTTCGCCACGGTCGCCGCGATCGACGACAAGCTCGCGCAGTGGGCGCGCTGGCGCGACGACCGCCTGACCCGAGCGACGGCCGGGGCCGTGGCATCCGGGATCCCGGGGGCCACCGTCCAGGGCGCTCCCCTGCTCACCCCGCCGCCCGCGGGCGTGGCCCGCGAGGGACGGCGACTGAAGCGGGGAATCCCCGTGTGGTCGTTCGTCGTGATCGCCGGTTTCGCCGCGTGGTGGATCCTCACGACGGTCTTAGGGCGCTGACGCGGGGCACGCTCCGCCGGCGTCCGGCCCATCGCGCTGAATCACTGACCCTGCGCAATGTCAGCCGATACGACTCGGGGCCCCACGCACCACGCGCGAGGGCCCCGAGGTTGTCAGACCCCGCGGGTCGACCGCCACAGTTCGCGGCGGGCCTCCTGCTCGACCGGGTCGGGCACCGGCAGCGACACGAGCAGGCGCTTGGTGTAGTCGTCGCGCGGCTCGGTGAGCACCTGCACGGTCGTGCCCTGCTCGCGGATCACGCCCCGCTGCAGCACGACCACGCGGTCGGCCACCTCGTCGACGACGGCGAGGTCGTGGCTGATGAACAGGCACGCGAACCCGAACTCCGCCTGCAACTGCGCGAACAGCTGCAGCACGCGCGCCTGCACCGACACGTCGAGCGCCGAGGTCGGCTCATCGGCGATGAGCAGCTTCGGGTCCAGGGCGAGGGCTCGAGCGAGCGAAGCGCGCTGGCGCTGACCACCCGACAGCTCGTGCGGGTAGCGATCGCCGAACGCGGTCGGCAGCTGCACGGCATCCAGCAGCTCGTTCACGCGCTGGCGGGCGGCGCGGGCTCCCGAGACGCGACGGTGCACCACGAGCGGCTCGGCGATGCACTCCGCGATCGTGAGCAGCGGGTTGAAGCTCGTCGCCGGGTCCTGGAAGACGAACCCGATGTCGGGGCGCGTCTTGGCGAGGGTGCGGGGCTTCGCGCCGTTCATCTCGGTGCCGAGGACCGTGAGCGATCCCCCGACGACCGAGGTGAGACCGACCATCGCGCGACCGATCGTGGTCTTTCCCGAGCCGGACTCCCCCACCAGGCCGAGCACTTCGCCGGGACCGATCCAGAAGTCCACGCCCTTCACGGCGACGACCCCCGGCGATCCGAAGCGACCGGGGTACCCGATCTCGACCTTGTCGGCCACGACGAGGCTTCCCGCCGGCGGCGAGGTGGGTGCCGCATCGGCGAGCGACTGCCGCGAGCTCTTGCCGCGACCCACGTGCGGCACGGCCGCGAGCAGTTCGCGCGTGTACTCCTCGCGCGGGGCGGCGAACAGCTCGCGCACGGGCGCCTGCTCGACGATGTCACCGCGGTACATCACGATCACGCGGTCGGCGAGGTCGGCGACGACACCCATGTTGTGCGTGATGAGCACGATCGTCGCGCCGAACTCGTCGCGGCACGTGCGCAGCAGGTCGAGGATCTCGGCCTGCACCGTCACATCCAGCGCCGTGGTCGGCTCGTCGGCGATGATCAGGCCGGCGTTCAGCACGAGGGCCATCGCGATGACCACGCGCTGCTTCTGCCCGCCCGAGAACTGGTGCGGGTAGTCGTCGACGCGCTTCTCGGGATCGGGGATGCCGACGCGGCGCAGGATGTCGACGGCCTTGGTCTTCGCCTCGGACTTCGACAGCTTCTCGTGCGCGCGCAGGCCCTCGGCGATCTGCCACCCGACCGTGTAGACCGGGTTGAGGGCGGTCGACGGCTCCTGGAACACCATCGCCGCATCGCGCCCGCGCATCTCGCGCAACTGGGCGCGGGTGGCGTGCACGATGTCGGTCTGGTCGCCGTCACGCCCCCGCACGATGACCGCGCCCGACAGCGTCGCCGTCTCGGGCAGCAGCCCCAGCAGGGTGTTGGCGGTGACGGTCTTGCCCGAGCCCGACTCGCCGACGATCGCGAGCACCTCGCCCGCGTGGGCCTCGAGCGAGATGCCGTTGATCGCCGCGACCGGCTCGCCGTCGGTGGCGAAGGCGACGCGCAGGTCGTCGATCCGGGCGACGGGGGCGGTGGTGCCGGTCATGAGGGGCTCCCATCGGAGGGGGCGGATGCCGGGGACCCGGCGGGGGACGCGGTGGCCGAGGCTTCGGCCGGAGACGTCGACGGATCGACCGCGGTGACGGGAGCGGGAGCGCGACCCGCGCGGCGGCGCGTGCGCAGACGCGGGTCGCTCAGGTCGTTGAGGCTCTCGCCGACGAGGGTGATGCCGAGCACGGCGAGCACGATCGCAACTCCCGGCGGGATCGCCGTCCACCAGATTCCGCTGGTCACGTCGCTCACCGAGCGGTTGAGGTCGTAGCCCCACTCGGCGGCGGCGGTGGCCTCGATGCCGAAGCCGAGGAAGCCGAGGCCCGCCAGGGTCAGCAGCGCCTCGGAGGCGTTCAGCGTGACCACGACCGGCAGCGAGCGCGTCGAGTTGCGCAGCACGTGACGCAGCAGGATGCGTGCCGTGGGCACCCCGATCACGCGCGCCGACTCGACGAAGGGCTCGGCCTTCACGCGCACCACCTCGGCGCGGATCACGCGGAAGTACTGCGGCACGAACACCACGGTGATCGAGATGGCGGTGGCCAGGATGCCACCCCACAGGGTCGACTGCCCCTTGGTGATCGCGATCGACATGACGATGGCGAGCAGCAGCGAGGGGAACGCGTAGATCGCGTCGCACAGCACCACGAGGATCCGGTCCAGCCAGCCGCCGAAGTAGCCGCCGACGAGACCCAGGAAGATGCCGAGGAAGATCGAGAACGCGATCGCGCAGAGGATCACGAGCAGCGCGGTCTGCGCTCCCCAGATCACGCGCGAGAGGACGTCGTACCCGCCGACGGTCGTGCCGAGCAGGTTCATCGCGCTGGGCGCCTGCTGGGTGCCGAACTTCACACCGTCGGCCTCCTGCTGCGCGAACCCGTAGGGCGCGAGAAGAGGGGCGAACAGAGCCGTCAACAGGAACACCGTGGTGATCACGAGGCCGAGCACGAGCATGGTGCGCTGCAGGCCGACGCTGCGGCGCAGGTGCGAGATCACCGGCAGGCGGTCGCGAAGCGGCACCTTGCGCACCGTCACGCTGTCGTCGGAGAGGGCGGGGGTCGCGGCATCCGACATGTCAGTACCTCACTCGCGGGTCGATGATCGCCGCGATGACGTCGACCAGGAAGTTGGTGAAGGCGACCAGCACGGCGATGATCACGACGATGCCCTGCACCGCCACGAAGTCACGGGCCTTGAGGTATTCGCTGAGCATGAAGCCGAGGCCCTTCCACTCGAACGTGGTCTCGGTCAGCACCGCACCCGACAGCAGCAGGGCGATCTGCAGGCCGATCACGGTGATGATCGGGATCAGCGCGGGACGATACGCGTGCTTGGTGACCAGGCGGTACTCCCCCACGCCGCGCGAGCGCGCCGAGGTGACGTACTGGGCACCGAGGGTGCCGATGACGTTCGTGCGCACCAGACGCAGGAAGATCCCCGCCGTCAGGATGCCGAGAGCCACACCGGGCAGGATCGCGTGGATCAGGACGTCACCCGCGGCCGCCCCGTCGCCCAGGCGGATCGCATCGAGCAGGTAGATGCCCGTGGGGTTCTCGATCGAGGCGAACTTCAACTCGGTGCGGGTGCTCGCACGACCGGCGACCGGCAGGACGCTCAGCCACACCGAGAAGACGAGCTTGAGCAGCAGCCCGACGAAGAAGATGGGCGTCGCGTAGCCGAGGATCGCCCCGATGCGCAGGGTCGCGTCGGGCCAGCGGTCGCGCTTGTACGCGGCGATCAGACCGAAGGGGATGCCGATGAGCAACGCGACGAAGAGCGCGTAGATCGCGAGCTCGAGGGTGGCGGAGCCGTACTGCAGCAGGATCTCGATCACCGGACGGTTGTCGGTGAGCGTCGTGCCGAAGTCACCGCGGAGGATGCCGCCGATGTACTCGAAGTACTGCACGATCAGCGGCCGGTCGTAACCGGCCTGCGCGATGCGCTCCGCGAGCTGATCGGGGGGAAGACGGCCGCCGAGGGCGGCGGTGATCGGGTCGCCCGTGATGCGCATGAGCACGAACACCACGGTGACGAGGATGAACACCGTCGGGATGATCAGGAGCAGACGGACCAGGATGTAACGCCACAGTCCTCCGCCCTTGGGAGAGACGGGTTTGGCGATGTCGGCAGCGTCGACGGCGGTGACCATACGGGAGAGACCTCACTCAACGGGGGAACGGCGCCTCATCGCTCCGCCCTCACCCAACGACCGAGGGTACGTGACCCCCGGTCGTCGGGTGAGCGGGAACGCGCGAGGCGCCGATTCGGTCTTACTTGTGCAGCGGTGCGTAGCGGAACTTGAACGACCCGTCGAGGACGGCGCCCTCGACGCTCGAGCCCACGATCGCGACCTGCTTGCCCTGGAGCAGCGGCAGCGTCGAGAGGTCGGCGGCCACCTTGTCCTGGATCTCGCCGATCTCCTGCTCACGCGTGGTCTTGTCGGTCTGCGTCGCCTGGTCGACGAGCAGCTTCTGGACCTCGGCGTTGTCGTAGTGGTTCAGCAGGAAGTTGTCCTTCGAGAAGAACGGGGTGAGGTAGTTGTCGGCATCCGAGTAGTCGGGGAACCAGCCGAGCTGGTAGGCGGGGTACGCGTCGGCCTTGCGGTCCTTGGTGTACTGCACCCACTCGGTCTGCGCGAGGTTGACCGTGAACAGGCCGTCCTTCTCGAGCTGCGCCTTGACCGCGGCGTACTCGTCACCCGACGAGGGGCCGTAGTGGTCGCCGTTGTACTGCAGGTTCAGCGTGACGGGGGTCGACAGACCGGCCGCCTCGAGGGTCGCCTTGGCCTTGGCGGCGTCGGGCTTGCCGCTGCCGTCGCCGTACATGTCCTTCAGCGCCTCGTTGGCACCCGCGAGACCCTGCGGCACGTAGGAGTACAGCGGCGAGTAGGTGTCCTTGTAAACGTCGGTCGCGATGGCCTGGCGGTCGACGAGGTCGGCCGCGGCCTGACGGATCGCGAGCGACTTGGCGGCGTCGGCATCGGGGGTCTTCGTGCCGTACGGCATGGTGTCGAAGTTGAAGACGATGTAGCGGATCTCGCCGCCGGGGCCGTCGACGACCTTGACCGCGTCGTCCTTCTGCAGGTCGGCGACGTCGGTCGCGCTCAGGCTGCGGTAGGCGACGTCGATCGCACCCGACTGCACGTCGAGCTTGAGGTTCGACGAGTCGGCGTAGTACTTGGTCGAGATGCCGCCGTTGGCCGCCTTCGGGAGCGACCCCATGTAGTCGGCGTACGGCTTGTACGAGATGAGCTCGTTCGGCTTGTACGAGTCGATCGTGTACTGACCGGCGAAGGCCTTGCCCTCGACGATCGCGTCGTCCGAGGTGACGGCGGTGGCCGAGAAGACCTCTTCGTCGACGATCGGCGCGGCGGGGCTCGAAAGGATCTGGGGCCAGACCTGGTCGTTGCCGTTCTTCAGCGTGAACACGACCGTCGTGTCGTCGGGAGCGGCGACGCTCTCGAGGTTGCCCAGCAGCGACGCGGGGCCGTTCGGGTCGTTGATCGCGACCTGGCGGTCGAACGAGAACTTCACGTCGGACGACGTGAGGTCGTGGCCGTTCGCGAACTTCAGGCCCGACTTGAGCGTGACCGTGTACTCGGTCGGCGAGGTGAACTCGGCCGACTCGGCGATGTCGGGGGTGACCTCGGACGTGCCGTACTGGCTGTTCATGAGGAAGGGGTAGATCTGCGTCATGACGGCGAACGATCCGTTGTCGTACGAGCCGGCCGGGTCGATCGAGGTGATCTTGTCGGTGGTGCCGATGACGAGGGGGTCGGTCGAGCCGCCGTCGGAGGCGCCGCCTCCGGTGGTGGTCGTGCAACCTGCCAGAACAAGGGCCGAGGCGCCGAAGGCGCCGATGACGAGGCCGAGACGGCCCCGCCCACTGATGTGCAGTGTCATGAATTACCTCTGCTGTGAAGTGTCGACTGCGACAAGCGCCGTAGTCCCTCGGACATCCTTGACCGGGGAAGTGTCAACGGTAAACCCGATCCGCGCATATTTACGAGACCGAAACCCGCCGGAGACGGCACCGGGTACCGATTCCCGTCGGATGCGTTCCGGCGTTCAGCCCCCCAGGAGCGGAAATATTCCTGTTCGGGAGGCCTTCTCGCGATGACCGCGAACAGAGAATTCACCCGCTGCGGGCCCCGGGGCGTCCCCGACCGTCAGTGCGCCGACCACCCGCCGTCCATGAGGTAGCTCGAGCCGGTGACCATCGCGGCATCCGGACCCGCCAACCACAGGGCGAGAGAGGCGACCTCCGCGGGCTCGACGAGGCGCTTGATCGCGGCATCCTTCAACAGGATCGTCTCGAGCACCTGCCCCTCGGCGATGCCGTGCGTGCGGGCCTGATCGGCGATCTGCTTCTCGACCAGCGGCGAGCGCACGTATCCGGGATCGATGCACACGCTCGTCACCCCGTGCGGGCCGCCCTCGAGCGCGGTGGTCTTGGACAGCCCCTCGAGGCCGTGCTTGGCGGTGACGTACGCCGACTTGTACTCCGAGGCGCGGATGCCGTGCACGCTCGAAACGTTCAGCACCCGCCCGAACCCGCGCTCGTACATGCCGGGCAGGGCGGCGCGGATCAGCAGGAACGGGGCCTCGAGCATGAGCCGCAGCATGAACGAGAAACGCTCGGGGTCGAACTCCTCGATGGGGCTGACGTGCTGGATGCCGGCGTTGTTGACGAGGATGTCGACGTCGAGGTGCAGCTCGCGCAGGGCCGCAGTGTCGGAGAGGTCGACGTGCCACGCCTCGCCCCCGACCTCGGCCGCCACGCACTCTGCCTGTTCGCCATTCACGTCGGCGACGGTGACGTGGGCCCCGGCGCCGGCGAAGGCGCGGACGATCGCTTCGCCGATCCCGCTCGCTCCCCCGGTGACGAGGGCGCGGCGGCCGGTCAGGTCGGTGCTCATCGGGCTCCCCTCACCCCCGTCGTCGCCGGGGCCGCCGCGGTGCGTGCGGCGTCGGCGGCGTCGATGTCGCGCAGCGAGATGCCCCGCGTCTCCTTCAACGACAGCACGGCGATCGAGGTCACGATGCACGCCACGACGATGTAGATCGCGATGGGCAGCCACGAGCCGAAGTCGCGCAGCCACTGCGTCGCCAGGATCGGGGCGAGCGAACCCGCGAGGATCGCCGTGACCTGCGCGCCCAGCGAGACGCCCGAGTAGCGCATGCGGGTCGGGAACAGCTCGGCCATGACCGCGGGCTGCGGGGCGTACATCCCGGCGTGGAAGATCAGACCGATCGTCACCGCGAGCACGATCATCACGGGGTTGAGCGTGTCGAACATCGGGAAGGCGAAGAACGCCCAGGTTGCGCTGAGGACCGCCCCCGCGAGGTACACCGGGCGGCGACCGACGCGGTCGGACAGGCGGCCGAGCGGCGGAATCACGGCGAAGTGCACGATGTGGGCGATCAGCAGGGCCAGCAGCAGCTGACTGGTGTCGTACGAGTGCACGATCTTCAGGTAGACGATCGAGAAGCTGACGACGATGTAGTAGACGATGTTCTCGGCGAAGCGCACGCCCATCGCCTGCACGACGCCCTTCGGGTAGCGGCGCAGCACCTCGACGACACCGAACGACGTCGCCTTCTCTTTCTCGACCTGCGCCTTGGCCTCGAGGAAGATCGGGGCCTCTTCGACGTGGCGGCGGATCCAGAAGCCGACGAGCACGATCACGGCCGACAGCCAGAACGCGATGCGCCAGCCCCAGTCGAGGAAGGCGGCGGGGCTGAGCACGAACGAGGTGATCAGCAGCACGAGGGTCGCCAGCAGATTGCCCACCGGAACGGCGGCCTGCGGCCAGCTCGACCAGAACGCGCGACGACGGTCGGGGCTCTGCTCGGCCACGAGCAGCACGGCGCCGCCCCACTCCCCGCCGACCGCGAAGCCCTGGATGAAGCGCAGGGCGACGAGCATCGCGGGAGCCCAGTAGCCGACGCTCGCGAAGCCGGGCAGGCAGCCCATGAGGAAGGTCGCGACGCCGACGATGATGATCGTGGCCTGCAGCGTGGGCTTGCGGCCGAAGCGGTCGCCAATCTGGCCGAATACGATCCCGCCGAGGGGGCGCGCGATGAAGCCGACAGCGTAGGTGACGAACGCGGCGATGATGCCGTCGAGTGGCGAGCCGGACGAGGGGAAGAAGAACGTGCCGAAGACCAGGCTCGCGGCCGTGGCGTAGAGGAAGAATTCGTACCATTCGACGACCGTGCCGGCCATCGAGGCGGCGACGACCCGACGGATGCGGTTCGAGGCGGGGGCGTCTGCGCTGCGGCGCGACGCGGCGGTGGGGGGTTCCATGCTGCTCCTTCGGTGTCGACGGTGACGACCGCGCCTCAGTCTGAGGTGGTCCGCGGCGCGCGACAATGCCCAGTCCCGCTCCCCCGCTGTGCAGAATTGCACACATGGATGCCGGAAGCGTGCGCGCAGATGACTTGCTGATGCTGTTGGCCGTGGCCCGCACGGGTCGGTACACAGCGGCCGCGCAACTGCGCGGTGTCGATCACACCACCGTCGCGCGGCGGATCGCCGCCCTCGAGGAGGCCCTGGGCGGCAGGCTCGTCGCGCAATCCGGCCGCGGGTGGGAGCTCACGACACTGGGTGCGCACGCCGCCGAGACCGCCGGGCGCATCGAGGCGGCGATGTCGCAGCTCGCCGCCGGGGGAGTTGAGCCCGACCCGGTGTCGGGGGTCGTCCGCATGTCGGCCACCGACGGGTTCAGCGCCTACATCGCCGCTCCCGCCATCGCGAGCCTGCGCGAACGGCATCCGGATCTCGTCGTCGAGGTCGTCGCCGCCCAACGCCGAGCCGCCCTGCACCGCCCCGGCCTCGATCTCGAGGTGGTCGTCGGGCAGCCTCAGACCTCGCGCGGGAAGACCGTCGAGCTGGGCTCGTACGCTCTCGGCATGTACGCCTCGCGCTCGTACCTCGAACGCCACGGGCGCCCACGCGATCTCGACGAGCTGCAGACGCACGGCCTCGTGTACTTCGTCGACGCGATGCTCCAGGTCGAGGCCCTCGATCTGCCCCGCCGCGTCGTGCCCCGCATGCGCGACGGGGTCACCTCGACGAACGTGCTCGTGCAGGTCGAGGCGACGCGCGCCGGGGCCGGCATCGGCATGCTCCCGTGCTTCGTCGCCGACCGCCACGCCGACCTCGAGCGTCTGCTGCCCGAGACGATGACCGAGCGGCTGCCCTACTGGATGGTCGTGCGTGCCGACTCGATGCGCATCCCCGCCGTGGTCGCCCTGGCCGACGCGCTGCGCGAGCAGACGGCGTGGTCGAAGGCGATGCTCGACGGGGTGGGATGAGGCGTCGTCAGGTCGCGGTGCCCAGCGCGCGGAGCTCGTCCGCAGCCTCGGCGCCCGTCCGCAGGCCGAGCTGGGGCGCGACCTCGGTCGCCAGGAGCTCGATCGACCGGAGTGTCACCTCGTGGACCGGATCGACGGAGTGCACCTGGAACGCCACATCGGTCGCGAGCTCCAGGGTGCGATCTTTGTGGAGTGACGCGACGACGTCGTCGACCGTGCCCAGGTGGGTGTTGGTGAGCGCCGCCAGATCGCGCAGGTCGCCGTCAGCATTCTGCTGGAGGAATGTACGCGCGAGGCGCCGGATGCCGGCATCCGCGCCCGCCCACACCTCCCCGCGACGATCGGCATCGACGACCACCGCGGTGCGTGACGCCAGGATGCGTGGAGCGACGCCGCCGGGGAGTGCTGCGAGGTACGCCTCGACGATCGGCACCTGCACCTCGTGCAGATCGTGACCGTCATCGCGCGGCTGCGTGCGCGAGAGCAGCAGTCCATCACCGGCGGCCCCCGCACGACGGCCGCCATCGACCGAGAACGTCGCCTGCCAAAGCCGACCGCCGAGGTACGGTGCCGGGGGGTTGAGGCGCAGATCGGTGTTCCGGATGCCGCGCCCGGCGAAGGCGTCGCGCAGCACCTCGACGTGCGCCGCCTGAATCGCCCGGCGGTCGTCGGACGACCGCTCGAACGCCGCGAACGATGAGGGTGTGCCGCCCGTCCCGATGCCCAGCTGCACGCGCCCGCTGCTCAGGGCGTCGACGAACGCGGCGTCTTCGGCCACGCGCACGGGGTCGTCGATGGGGAGGGTCACGATCCCCGTTCCCAGCGCGATGCGCTCGGTCTGCACGGCCGCCGCCGCGAGGAACGGGAACGGCGACGGCAAGCCGCCCTCGTCGCGATCGAAGTGATGCTGCGCCACCCACAGCGAGGCGAATCCGAGCTGATCGGCGGAACGGACCTGCTCGAGCGCCTTTCGATAGCGGTGGCCGTCGGTGCCGGCATCCAAGATCCGCGTGAAGAATCCGAGGCGTGCGCCGCTCATGCGACCTGTCCCTCCCGGGCCGCCGCGCGGCCCCTTCTCGACGTATGCACGGAGTGGAATACCCCGATACTCCCAGGCTAGGCCTGGATACGCGCGCCGGGACCGATCTCGGGAGCCGTTCGGCGGAAACTCAGCGCGCGGCTACCCCGATCGGATCGCCCGTCCGCGCCAGGTCCGCCTCGAGTTCGCGGACGATCGGGATCACCGTCTCGCCGAAGTGCTCCAGCTCCTCCTGGAAGTGCAGGAAGCCGAGCAAGAAGAGATCGACCCCGCGCTTCTTGTACTCGATGATGCGCTCGGCGATCTGCTGCGCATCTCCGAACAGCTGGGTGCGGAACCCGTCGTTGTACTGCACGAGGTCCTCGAGCGAAGAGTCCGCCCACATGCCCTTCTTGTCGGCCGTGGAATTGCCCGCCTCCTGCACGCTCTTGCGGAAGCCCTCGACGGCGCCCGAGTCGGCGTGGGCGATGATCTCGCGCAACTGCGCCTCGGCCTCGGCGCGGCTGTCGCGCTGGATGACGAAGCCGTTCAGCCCGAAGCGCGTGCGTCGACCGTGCTCGGCCGCGACGCGGGTGACGTCGTCGTACTGCTCGGTGAAACCGTCGAAGTCCTTGCCGTTCGAGAAGTACCAGTCCGAGAACGCACCGCCGTTGAAGCGCGCAGCCGTGGAGTTGCCGCCCTGGAAGATGTCGGGGTGCGCCCGCCCGGGCACCTCGAACGGGAACGGGCGCAGCGTGAAGTCGGTGATGTCGTAGTACGTGCCGTGGAACGAGAACTTCTCCTGCGTCCACAGACCGCGCAGCACCTGGATGAACTCGGCCGCGCGCTCGTACCGCTCGTCGTGCTCGAGCCACTCCAGCCCCAGGTCGGTGTACTCGTCCTTGAACCACCCGCTGACGACGTTGACCGCCGCACGACCGTGCGAGAACTGATCCGCCGTGTTGATGAACTTCGCCAGGACAGCCGGATGCCAGATGCCGGGGTGGATGGCGGCGATGACCTTGAGCTTCTCGGTTGCCAGCAGCAGAGCCAGGCTGATCGAGGTGGACTCGTGCTGCTGCGCGGCGCCATAGCTGGAGGCGTACCGCACCTGGCTCAGGGCGTACTCGAACCCGACCCGCTCGGCCGTGCGAGCCAGCTTCACGTTGTAGTCGTAATCCCAGTCGGTGCGCTGTTCGATCGAGCTGATGACGAGCCCGCCGCTGACATTGGGCACCCAGTAGGCGAATTTCAGCGGCTCGTGGGTGGGCGGAAAGTCGGTCATGGGGTTCTCCTCGCGGATCGGAACCCGGCAAACTTCGCACCGCTTCGGTCATCGGTCAACGACATGTGACGGACCGTTTCGCCCCGTGACGCCGGGCGACGCCCACCGGGTGAGGATGGAGCCATGACCTCCCCCCAGCGCGTGCGTTTCGGCTACTGGACCCCCATCTTCGGCGGGTGGCTGCGCAACGTCGACGACGAGCAGACGCCCGTGTCGTTCGCCCACATCGCCGAGATCGCCCGGGCGGCCGAAGAGGGCGGATTCGATCTGACGCTCATCCCCGAGCTGAACCTCAACGACATCAAGGGCGTCGAGGCGCCGTCGCTCGACGCCTGGGCGGTGACCGCGGGACTCGCCGCCGTGACCTCGAAGCTCGAGCTGCTCGCGGCCGTGCGCCCGGGCTTCCACAACCCCTTCCACACCGCCAAGCAGGCGGCGACCATCGACGAGATCAGCGGGGGACGCTTCACCCTGAACGTCGTCTCGGCGTGGTGGGCCGAAGAGGCCAAGCAGTACGACGGCCTCTTCAGCGCCCACGACGACCGCTACGCCCGCACGATCGAGTGGGTCGAGGTGCTGCGCGGGCTGTGGTCCGAGACGCCGTTCGCGTACGAGGGGGAGTACTACCGCACCGAGGGGACGTACCTCGAGCCGAAGCCTCAGGTGCGGCCGCGCCTGTACGCGGGCGGCGAGAGCGAGGCGGGACGCAACGCGATCACGCGCTTCGCCGACGCGTATCTGACGCACGGCGGCACCCTCGAGGAGCTCGAGACGAAGGTCGCCGACATGCGCCGGCGCCGGGCCGAGGCCGGGGCCACGCCGTTCGAGGCGTTCGGAATGGCGGCGTACGCCGTCGTGCGCGACACCGAAGACGAGGCGCAGGCTGAGATCG
Organism: Microbacterium sp. 16-032; assembly: GCF_041079455.1. Lineage (NCBI taxonomy): Bacteria > Bacillati > Actinomycetota > Actinomycetes > Micrococcales > Microbacteriaceae > Microbacterium > Microbacterium sp. 16-032. The sequence continues at coordinate 494,683 of NZ_JBFYGQ010000001.1, forward strand.
ACCGCATCACGGATGTGCGCGGGGGAGCGGCCTACGGCTCGTACCAGGACTTCGTGAGCAAGTCGAAGCTCGACACCCAGGTCGACCTCAAGGAGTACTCGGTCTCGAACCGCGGCCTGCGGCCGAACCTCGTCGGAACCCCTGATCAGGTTGCGCAACGCATCGTCGCCTTCGCGAACGTCGGCGTCTCGACCCTGCTGCTGCAGTTCTCGCCGCACCTGCCCGAGATGCAGCGCTTCGCCGCCGAGGTGATCCCGCGCGTCCGGCGCCTGGAGGCGCAGCGCGACGCCTGACGGGGCGTCGCGAAGGCGGGCTCGTCCGGTGAGGCGTGCATGAACGTGCGGGCTCGTGCCGTGCCGTTCCCTTCCCGTTGAGTGTCCAAGACACCCGGACGACGTCGAAAACCGTCCGCGTGTTCTGGCCACTCGTGGGGTTTAGCGGGGAGGGATGCCGGGAACCGGGCGCGTGCACGAATGCCGGGCCGTGCGCACACCGAAGCCCGGGGCGCCGGGAACCCTCCGTGACGGGAGCGTCAGCTGGCCGCGCGAAGCGCCTGATCGAGGTCGGCGATGAGGTCTTCGGCGTCTTCGAGGCCGATCGACAACCGGATGAGGCCGTCACCGATGCCGAGGCGATCGCGCGTCTCTTGCGTGAAGCCGAGGTGTGTTGTGGTCGCGGGGTGCAGGGCCATGGATCGGGTGTCGCCGATGTTGGTCATGCGGCTGAACAAGCGCAGGGCGTCGAAGAACCGCTCGGCTGCGGGACGGCCCCCGCGCACGGTGAACGAGAACACCGAACCCGAGAGACCGCCGTAATCGCGCACCGCGAGCGCGTGCTGCGGGTGCGAGGGCAGGCCCGCGTAGTCGACGCTCTCGACGGCGGCGTGCTCCTCCAGCCACTCGGCGACCGTGCGGGCGGTCGCGAGGTGCTGGCGCATGCGCACCGACAGGGTCTCCATGCCCTGCTGCAGCAAGAAGCCGTTGAGCGGCGAGAGCGCCGGCCCGGTGTCGTTCGCGATGCCGAACCGCAGCGACAGCTCGAATGCGCGCGGCCCGAACGCATCGACGAACGACGCGTGCCCGGCGATGGCCGTGTCGGTGAGCGAGGGATAGGACCGAGTGGATGCCACCCAATCGAACGTCCCACCGTCGACCACGGCGCCCGCGAGGTTCGCGCCGTGCCCAGAAAGGAACTTCGTCGCCGAGTGCACGACGATGTCGGCTCCGTGCTCGATCGGGCGGATGAGGAACGGCGTCGCGATGGTGTTGTCGACGACGAGAGGGATGCCGTGCCGCTGCGCGACGCGAGCGACGGCGTCGATGTCGACGACGTCGTTCTTGGGGTTCGGCAGCGTCTCGGTGAAGATCGCCTTCGTCTCGGGGCGGATCAAGGCGTCCCATTCGGCGTCGTCCGCGGGGTCCCAGACGTACTCGACGGTCACGCCCATGCGGGCGAAGGTGCGGTCGAAGAGCACGCGCGTTCCGCTGTAGATGCTCGCGGTCGAGACGATGTGCTCGCCGCTGCCGGCGAGACCGAGCAGGGCGATGGTGATCGCCGCCTGGCCCGAGCCGACGACGATCGCGCCCGAACCGCCTTCGAGCGACGCCAATCGCGCCTCGGCCACCTGGTTGGTGGGGTTGGCGTTGCGCGAGTAGAGGTGGCCGAGATCGGCTCCCGCGAACCGGTCGGTCGCTTCTTGGAACGAGTCGAACCGATAGGCGGCCGACAGGTGCACCGGTGTGATGCGCGAGCCGTGCGTCAGGTCTTCGACCTCGCCCGCGTGCACCTGGCGCGTGGCGAAGCCGAAGCCCCGCCAGTCGGAGTGCGGGGGAGCGGCCTCAGCCACGGAGACCGACCGCTTCTTTCGGCAGCAGCGAGCCGAGCCAGCGAACGATCTCGCGCGGCCCGGAGCGCGGCGCGGTCGCCTCGACGTCGGGGTTGTAGTTCGTGTTGGTGTTGACGTCGTAGGTGACGGTCCGGCCGTCGCGCGTCTCGATGAACTCGATGCCCGCGATGCCCACACCCTCTGCCGCGAGGAAGGCGAGGTAGCGGTCGATGAGCGCCGGATCGACGTCGTCGCGACGACGGAACAGCGGCTCGGGCTCGACACCGTCGGCGCCCGGGATCGCGCAGGCCTCGGCCGGGCAGAGCTCGAAGCTGCCCGCGCTCGTGTCGACGCGCACCGCGTAGACGAACTCACCGGCGACGAACTCGGCGCGCGTGATGAAGGGCGCCTGCGCGACCAGCAACTCTTGCAGGAGGGTGATGCCGTCGGGGGAGGGCTCGAAGTCGGCGCCGGCCACCCACGCCGAGAACTCGTCGACGGAGTCCCAACGGCGCACGCCGAGGCCCTTTCCGCCCTGATTGTGCTTGCTGATGAAGGGCGCCCCGAACTCCCGCGCCTTGGCGACGAGATCGTCGGTGCCGAAGACGGCGACGGTGCGCGGAACGTCGATCCCCGCGTGACGCAGGGCGGCATGCTGCGCCACCTTGCTGACCTCGAGCTCGAGAACGTCGGCACCGTTGATGACCGTTCGTCCCCACGACGCCAGCCACCGCAATACGGCCCGACCGAACTCCTTGCTGTGCGCGTGATCGCGCGTGTGCGCCGATGCGCTCAACCGCGACCAGAACACTCCCTCGGGAGGCTCGACCGCGAGGTCGATCGACCCGTCCGTGAGCAGCCACTCCTCGAACGGCACGCCCTCCGCCTCGAACGCCACCGCGAACGGCGGAATCCACTGGGGGTTCTCGTGGATGACATAGACCTTGCCCGACATGCCGCCAGGCTAACCCGCACCTCCGACATCACGCCCGCCCCGCGTCACGCGGCGACACCGGGTCATGGCATCCCTAGGCTCGATTCCCGGAAAGGGATGCCATGACCTCCGACTACATCGACGCCAACCGCGCCAACTGGAACGAGCGCGCGACGCTGCACGCCGCCCGGGACGGATCGGGATACGGAATCGCGCGCTACATCGACGACGCCGACGCGCTCTCGGACGTGGTGCGTTTCGACCGGCCGCTGCTGGGCGACATCTCAGGCAAGCGCACCGCGCACCTGCAGTGCCACATCGGCACCGACACCCTGTCTCTGGCCCGTCTCGGCGCGACGGTGACCGGTCTGGACTTCTCCGAGAACGCCGTCGCCGAGGCCCGCCGCCTCGCTGCCGACGCGGGCGTCGACGTCGAGTTCGTCCAGGCGGATGTCCGGGATGCCGCTGACGTCCTGCCCCGCGGAGCCTTCGACCTCGTCTACACCGGGATCGGCGCCCTGTGCTGGCTGCCATCGATCTCGGAGTGGGCCGGCGTCGTGGCCGAGCTGCTCGCTCCGGGAGGGACGCTGCACATCCGCGAGGGGCATCCCGTCCTGTGGGCGATGAACGAAGACCTGCCGGGCTTGTCCCTGACGTTCCCGTACTTCGAGCAGACCGCCCCGTTGGAGTGGGACGACGACAGCACGTACGTCGAGGTGGCCGCGCCCCTGAAATCGACGCGGACGTACGAGTGGAACCACAGCCTGGGCGAGATCGTCACCGCCCTGCTCCAGCGTGGCCTGCGCCTCGACACGCTGGTCGAGCACGAAAGTGTGCCGTGGGAAGCGCTGCCCGGCCGCATGACGCTTCGCAGCAACGGCGAATACGCGCTGACCGAGCAGCCGTCTGTCGTGCCGCTCAGCTACACGATCAGGGCGACGAAGGTGGCGTGAGGGTCGGCTGGGGTGAACTCAGTTCAGTCAGATCTCCCTCTACGCAGGGACTCAACACCTGAAGACCGGCGAACGTGGCGCTGAACTGCAGCCGGGTCAGAGTTCCGTCCTGCTTCGAGCCCTGCAGGAAGGGCGGATCCGACACGACATAGGACCCGGGTCTGTCGGAAACGGGTTCGGCGCGAGCGGAGAGTCCGAGCCCATCCCACTTCTCGGCGACTTCCGCAGACAGCGCGCCAACATCACCTTTTGTGGGCTCTAGGCGTTCCACAAAGAAGAGAAGCCGAACGAGCCGTCCGCCTTGATCATCACATTCCACCCACGCTGGCCGCGGAGTTCAACCAGATTCTCCGAGAAACTGCTGAGTTGCTCGGAGGGTTTTTGTGCGCGCTTCTCGGCGGTCTGGACGGTCATGCGATTTTCCCAACCGTAGTCATTCGGCGTACACCCCGTCGCCATGATCGACATAGCAATCAGCGCGACCAAACTCCTCAGTCGCCGAAAACGCAAGGGCTCGACGTAGCCGAATGACGGTGAGGCGAGATACACGAGAGCCTTGGACGCGTAGGGTCCAACCTCAGGAGCCTGCGAGAAGGTGATCGAGATCCCCCTCGATGCACGGGCTCATCACCTGCAGGAAGATCGCCTCACTGGAGAGGGAGAGCTGAGTGAGGGTTCCGTCGGGATTGGCGCCCGTCAGGTATGTGGGATCCGAGACGACAAGACCCGCATCACCTCCTGCGAGGACTTCGGAAGTCACCGTGGGTTTCCTGCCGACGAGCTGCCAAGCGTCAACCACCGCCTGAGCAAGTGCAGGAGTCGGTTCGGGCCTCTCGGTCAGGCTTTGGGCAACGAACGTCAGCTGCACGTGACCCTCTCGGGGCTTCTCGCAAGGTCCCCAGGTGACTTCGGTCGTCCACCCTCCGGCGGGTACCACCGCGGACGTTCTTGCAAGAACATCCCGAGCATCCTGCTCGGCAGCATCGGGATTCATGGCGGACCCTTGCGCCGCACAGCCGGTCAATATCAGACCCACGCCAGCGGCAATCGCGGCCAACCTTCTCATCTGTCAACCCGTCTCATGTCGGACTCGACTCGCCACCTGCATGCCGGAAAGGTAGACGAATTCGGCGGCAACCCTCGAGAGTTATCCCCAGATATCACCCGCGTACGCGGCAGAATTCACCCGCGGATCCACCCATGACGAACGTCACCTCTGAATGGTGACAGCCGTCCGATGTGTGGCGGGCGCTCCGAGGCCAGCATGAACACATGACCTCCTCCACCCCCACCCCCGCCGCGATCGACGCGCGGGGCGTCGTCAAGAGCTTCGGCTCCGTCCACGCCGTCCGCGGCGTCGACCTCACCGTCCGACCGGGCGAGATCGTGGCCTTCCTCGGCCCGAACGGCGCGGGCAAGACCACCACGATCGACATGATCCTGGGCCTCACGAACCCCGACGCCGGCAGCATCGAGGTGTTCGGCCACAGCGCTCGGGGAGCCGTCGCCCGGGGCCTCGTCTCTGCCGTCCTCCAGTCGGGCGGGCTGCTGAAAGACCTGACCGTGCGCGAAACGGTGGAGCTGACGGCGAGCCTGTTCGCCGAGAAGCGCCCCGTCGACGAGGCCCTCGAGCGTGCCGGCATCCTGAACCTCGCCCGCCGCAAGGTGGGCCTGTGCTCGGGCGGCGAGCAGCAGCGTCTGCGCTTCGCGATGGCACTCGTCAGCGACCCGGCGCTGCTGATCCTCGACGAGCCCACCACCGGCATGGACGTCGAGGCACGCCGGTCGTTCTGGAACGCGATCCGGGCGGATGCCGCGCGCGGACGCACCGTGATGTTCGCCACGCACTACCTCGACGAGGCCGACGAGTACGCCGATCGCATCGTGCTGATGCGCGGCGGGCAGATCGTGGCCGACGGCAGCACCACCGAGATCAAGAACCTCGTCTCGGGGCGGGTCGTTCAGGTGACTCTCCCGGATGCCGACCTCACGGCCCTCGCGGCCGTTCCGGGCGTCGACTCGGTCGAGGCCGCCGGCGAGCGCATCACCGTGCACACGCGGGATTCCGACGCCCTGGCGCGTCACCTCCTCACCTCCACCTCGGCGCGGGATCTCGAGATCACCGCCCAGAACCTCGAGAGCGTGTTCCTGACGCTCACCGCCGAGCCCTCGGCATCCGACCTCGTCTCGACAGGAGCACTCCGATGACCGCCATCGCCCTCGACCGCCCGCTGCCCGCCATGGGCGGGTTCACACTGACCTATCTGCGCATCGAATTGGTGCGAAAGCTGCGCAATCCGCGCAGCATCCTGTTCACCGTCGCGTTCCCCGTGCTGATGTTCTTCATCGTCGGATTCCAGACGCTCGACGTGCCGCTGACGGGTACTCCCTTGGCGTCCGGGGGAGTGTCGGTGGCCGCGTACATCATGGTCTCGATGGCGATGTACGGAACCATGATGTCGGCGACCCAGACCGGGGCGTCGGTCGCGGTCGAGCGCGCACAGGGCTGGTCGCGGCAGCTGCGGCTCACCCCTCTCAACCCCATCTCGAACGTCGTCGTCAAGATGCTCGCGGGCATGATGTTCGGCCTGATCGCGGTCATCGCGACCTACGCGGTGGCCGCCGGCGCGGGCGTGCAGCTCGCCCCGGTGCAGTGGATCGTCACGGGCCTTTCGGCCTGGGTGCTCGCCGGAGCCGTCTTCACCACGCTCGGCCTGATGGTCGGGTACATGGTGCCGGGCGAGAACGCGGCGCAGATCACCAGCCTCGCGGTGGTGCTGCTGTCGTTCCTCGGCGGGCTGTTCTTCCCCCTGTCGTCGATGCCCGACTTCCTGCAGGTCATCGGCAAGCTGACGCCGGTTTACGGCATCGGCGAGCTCGCTCGCTCGCCCCTCACCGGCGACGGATTCGACCTCGGCGCCCTCGTCAACGCGGTGGTCTGGCTCGCGGTGTTCATCGCCGGCACCGTCTCCTTCTTCCGTCGCGACACGCGTCGCGGCTGACACGCCTAGGGTGAACGACGTGAGCACGACGACCGGCCCGGAGCGCACCCGCGTTCCGGGCCGCCGTCCGTTCCGCCGCGGCTGGTTCATCGGGGCGTCGATCTCGCTGATCTGGACCTTCCCGGTCCTCGTCGAATTGTGGGAGGGTCCGAGCGTCGCGGGTCACCTCGTCGGCACCGCGATCATCGTCGTGTTCGCGGCCGTGTTCATGGCGGCGGTTCCCTACGCCCGCGTCACCACGTCGCGACTGCGCCGGCTGCTGCCGACGGTGGTGCTCTTCGCGCTGAGCCTCACGCTGCTTCCGTGGCTCGGCACCGACGTCCGCTGGATGTGGACCTTCGTTGGCGTCGCGTTCGCCGTCTCGGCGATGGGCCGCAGGACCACCTGGCTCTTCGTCCCCGCCCTCAGCGCCCTGTCGTTCGTCGTCGGCGAGGCGATGGGGGCCGACGCGTTCTCGAACGTCGTGAACTCGGCGATCATCCTCTCGATCTCGATCATGATGTTCAGCTTCGTCGAGAACATCTCGACCCTCGAGCGGCTGCGCGCCGCTCAAGAGCAGATCGCCGAACTCGCCGCCGAACGCGAGCGCGGCCGCGTCGCTCGCGACGTGCACGACATCCTCGGACACTCGCTCACGGTGATCACCGTGAAGGCCGAGTTGGCGGGACGACTGATGGATGCCGGCTCCCCGGCCGCCCGCGACGAGATCGCCCAGATCGAGGGTCTCTCCCGCGGAGCCCTGGCCGACGTGCGCGCGACCGTGCACGGCTACCGTGGCGTGAGCATCAGCGGCGAGCTCGCCGCAGCCCGCGCCGCGCTCGAGAGCGCCGGCGTCTCGGCCGACCTCCCCGGCTCCACCGACCAGGTGCCCGCAGACCGCCGCGAGCTCGCGGGATGGGTCGTGCGCGAGGCCGTCACCAACGTGGTGCGCCACTCGGGCGCGAGCGCCTGCCGCGTGCGACTCGACAACCGCTCGATCGAGGTCGTCGACGACGGTTGCGGCCCGGCGTCCACGGCATCCACCGGCTCAGGACTCACGGGACTCCGCGAACGCGTCGAGACCTCGGGAGCACGGTTGACCATCGGTCGCAGCGACCTCGGCGGATTCAAAGTGAAGGTGGCGTGGTGATCCGACTGCTCATCGCCGACGATCAGGCCCTCGTTCGCGGCGCCCTCGCCGCCCTGCTCGGACTCGAGGCCGACATCGAAGTCGTCGCGCAGGTCGGACGCGGAGACGAGGTGGTCGAGGCGGCGCGCACGTCGGGGGCCACGGTCGCCCTTCTCGACATCGAGATGCCCGGGATCGACGGGATCGCCGCCGCCGCGCAGCTGCGTGCGGAGGTTCCCGGATGCCGTGCCCTCATCGTCACGACCTTCGGACGCCCCGGCTACCTGGCGCGGGCGATGCAGGCCGGCGCCTCGGGCTTCGTGGTGAAGGACACGCCCGCGGCCGAGCTGGCCGACGCGGTGCGGCGGGTCTCCCAGGGACTGCGCGTGGTCGACCCCGCTCTCGCAGCCGAGTCGTTGGCGCAGGGCGACTCGCCCCTGACCGAGCGGGAGACCGACGTGCTCGCCGCTGCCCGCGACGGCGGCTCGATCGCCGACATCGCGCGGACCGTCCACCTCTCGGAGGGCACCGTGAAGAACCACCTGTCGAGCGCGATCGGCAAGACCGGCGGGCGGAATCGTGCGGATGCCGTGCGGGTGGCCGTCGAGCGCGGGTGGCTCTAACGGTCGGCGCCCACTCCGAACGCCTCCGCCTCCTCCTCCGTCAGCATCCGGGAGCGGATGAGGAAGCGCATGCCCGTCGGTCCCTCGACCGAGAAGCCCGCGCCACGACCGGGGACGACGTCGATCGTCAGGTGCGTGAACTTCCAGTACTCGAACTGCGACTCCGACATGTAGACCTCGATCGGGTCGTCGAGACCCGCATCGATGTCGCCGAGGTGCACGTCGCTAGGCCCCGTGATGAACATGCCCACGGGGTAGCACATGGGGGAGCTGCCATCGCAGCAACCGCCGGACTGATGGAACATCAGCGGCCCGTGCGTGGCCGTGAGCTCGCGCAGCAGCGCGGCCGCGGCATCCGTCACATCGACGCGAGAGAACTCGGCCATGTCCCGTTCCTTTCGAACGATGTCCCACTTTCTGTCGTCTGAGGGGTGCTCAGACGACCATTTGTGGGACATGGCGAGGCGGCGCCGAGGCCCGAAAGCCCCGGCGCCGCTGCGACTCAGAAGAAGCCCATCGCCCCGTCGGCGTACGACACGAGCAGGTTCTTCGTCTGCTGGTAGTGATCGAGCATCTTGAGGTGGTTCTCGCGACCGATGCCCGACTGCTTGTATCCGCCGAACGCCGCGTGCGCGGGGTACTGGTGGTATGTGTTCGTCCAGACGCGGCCCGCCTCGATCGCGCGACCGGCACGGTAGGCGGTGTCGCCACTGCGTGCCCAGACGCCCGCGCCCAAGCCGTAGAGCGTGTCGTTGGCGATCGAGATGGCGTCGTCGAAGTCGTCGAACGACGTGACCGACAGCACGGGGCCGAAGATCTCCTCCTGGAAGATGCGCATGTCGTTCGTGCCCTCGAAAACGGTCGGGGCGACGTAGTAGCCGCCCGACAGGTCGCCGCCGAGGTCGACGCGCTCACCGCCCGTGAGGAGCTTCGCCCCACCCTGCTTGCCGATGTCGATGTACGACAGGATCTTCTCGAGCTGGTCGTTCGAGGCCTGCGCGCCGATCATCGTCTCGGGGTCGAGCGGGTTGCCCTGGCGCACCTTCTTCACGCGCTCGAGGCCGTCGCCGAGGAACTGGTCGTAGATCGACCGCTGAATGAGCGAGCGCGACGGGCACGTGCAGACCTCGCCCTGGTTCAGTGCGAACATCGTGAAGCCCTCGAGCGCCTTGTCGTAGTACGCGTCGTCGTTGTGCAGGGCGACGTCTTCGAAGAAGACGTTGGGGCTCTTGCCACCGAGTTCGAGCGTCACGGGGATGAGGTTCTGCGAGGCGTACTGCATGATCAGGCGGCCGGTCGTGGTCTCGCCGGTGAAGGCAATCTTGCGGATCCGCTTGTGCTGCGCGAGCGGTGCACCCGCCTCGATGCCGAAGCCGTTGACGATGTTCACCACGCCCGCGGGGAGCAGGTCACCGATGATGTCGAACAGGAAGAGCAGCGACGCCGGCGTCTGCTCGGCCGGCTTGATCACGACGCAGTTGCCCGCGGCGAGGGCCGGAGCGAGCTTCCACGCGGCCATGAGGATCGGGAAGTTCCACGGGATGATCTGACCCACCACACCGAGCGGCTCGTTGAAGTGGTAGGCCACGGTGTTCTCGTCGAGCTGGCTGAGCGAGCCCTCCTGCGCCCGCAGCACGCCCGCGAAGTAGCGGAAGTGATCGACCGTGAGGGGAATGTCGGCGGCGAGCGTCTCGCGCACCGGCTTGCCGTTCTCCCACGTCTCGGCGACGGCGATCTTCTCGAGGTTCTCTTCGATGCGGTCGGCGATCTTGTTCAGGATGACGCTGCGCTCGGCGGGAGTGGTCTTCTTCCACGACGCGAACGCCTTCCACCCGGCCTCGACCGCACGGTCGATGTCGTGCGCGTCGCCGCGGGCGACCTCGCAGAACGGCTTGCCGGTGACGGGGGTGATGTTCTCGAAGTACTCCCCGGAGTGGGGTTTGACCCATTCGCCGCCGATGTAGTGCCCGTACCGCGAGCGGTACTCGGCGACGGCCCCGCGGGTTCCCGGGGCGGCGTAGACGCTGGATACGCCTTCTTCGACGATGGTCATGCGTGTCTCCTTCGACGGTCATGAGTCGCCGCGTCGGCTTCGGGCGGCGATGCGCCGACGGTACGCCGCAGGAGGTTGCATCGGGTTGCACGGGCGAGCGGGCGTGCGCTCAGGACGCATTCGTTCGACGAGACCGCACCAGTTCGACGCGAAACGGGTGCGTCGTCGACGAACGAATGCGGCTTCGACGCGGGCGCGGTGACCGCGCCAGAAGCCCGACGCCGACGCGGGCAGGACGGCCGGACAGAACGACGGATGCCGCGACCCTCGGGCCGCGGCGTCCGTTCGAGCGAACGCTGTCTACGCGTCGGCGTCGGCGAGCACCGAGCGCAGCGGGGGCACGTTGACCTCGTGCAGGTCGACGCCGTCGAGGCGCTCGATGCTCTGCACGCGCGGCGCGATCGCGCGGTCGTCGGCGACGATCCAGCTGCCGACGAGCAGGAAGCGGTCGTTGCCCGCCGTGATCGGGCCGGTGAGGGCGAAGGTCTGGTGCGTCGGCGTGAGGAAGGTCACGCGCACGGGCGTTCCGTGGGGGAGGGTCGAGGGATCGACAACGTCGGCCTCGAGCGCGGGCTGGGGAGCCTCGATGCCGAGGTCAATGCGCTGGATCTCGGCGCTCGTGGCGAGGATGACGTCGCCCACGAGCGGCTGCCCGCCCACGCCGATGCGCACGGTGCCCTCGAGCGCGTACAGGCCGTAGCGCGGGGAGCGGACGATGACGCGCGCGACGTCACCCGCCTTGACCTCGGCGAGGGCCTCGCGGATACGCCCCACGTCGCGACGGGCGCGTGCTGCCGAGAAAATGTCGAGCGCGTTTTCGTCCATATGTTCAGCGTAACGAGGGCCTCCGACATCGGGGACGCTCTCGGGAAATCCCCTGGTGGCGCCGGGCGAGCGCGGAGTGTCACCCCCGAGCGAGACGCTCCAGTCGAGCAACCAGTCCCGCTCGCTTGGGGGAGCGGGCGGGAACGAGCTCGAGGCAGAGCCGCAGCACCTCTTCGTCATCGCGCGCATCGGCTGTCTCGGCGTAGGCGAGCAGGACGTCGACCCCCGCCTCTTCGATGAGGGCCTCTCGCAGGGTCGAGCGCACCGATTCGCGTACCTCGACCACTCCCGGTGCCTCCGACTCCGGCAGCACCGGTCCGGCGTACGCGGCGAGCGCCACGCGATGCGCACCCCTGTCCAGCAGCGACAGCACGTGCTGGGCGTCGGTCTCGAGGCCCACGGGCAGTCGATAGGGACGGGATGCCGGAACGAGACGCGGCGCCACCGGCACGAGCGCGCGCCGAAGCCGCACCATCTCGGGGCGCAGCGTCTCGACGGCGGCGTGGCCGTACACCGCCTCGCTCAGGGCCTCGGCCGACAGCCCCTCCCGGTGCACGGCGAGCAGCAGAAGGATCTCCGCGTGCCGGGCGCTCAACTCGACCGCCGCACCCCCGACCTCGAGCAGCGCGCGATCCCGTCCGAGGATGCGCAGCAGAGCCCGGGCCGGCGCTGACCGCCGCGGGGGAGGAGCCTGCTGAGCGCGCAGCCGCCCCACGAGGATCTCGCTCTCGATCGCCCGGGCCGTGGCATCCACCAACAACTGGGCTTGAGGGGTCACGGCCTCGGGCCCTCCGGTGACATCGATCACACCGAGCAGACGCCGCGTCTCGGGATCGTGCACGGGCGCCGCGGTGCAGGACCACGGCTGCACAAGGCGATTGAAGTGTTCGGCACCGCGGATCTGCACCGACCTGTCGAGAGTCAGCGCCGTTCCGGGAGCGGACGTGCCCACGGCATCCTCCGCCCAATTCGCCCCCGCCACGAACCCCATGTCGCCGGTCAGGGCGCGGATGTGACGATCACCTTCGACCCACAGCAGACGGCCCGCAGCATCGCCGACCGCCACGACCACGCCCGATTCCTCCGCAGTTCCGGGCAGGAGCAGAGAACGCACCATGTCCATGACCCCGGCGAGCGGGTGAGCGCGGCGGTAGGCCTCCAGCTCGCCGCTGGGAAGGTCGAGCGGAGGAAGACCTTCGGGGCCGACGAGGGATGCCAAGGACCTCCGCCACGACTCCTGCACGAGCGGTCGCACGTCGTCGAGTCGGCGGTCGTCGTTGCCGGCGATGAGCTCCTCGTGAGCACGCGCGATCAACAGCCCCGAGGTCTCGGGGGAAACAGTCGGTCGCGACCATGGAGAGGGCACGGGACTCCCATCGGCGGTGACGGAGGTGGCTCCCAGTGTAGGTCGCGTGGTGCGCGTGGGGGAGGGCGGGCATCACTGGGGCGCACTCGGTGCACCGGGGCGGTCGTCGACCACCCCACTGCACGACACGCGCCCCGTTACGGCGCGACCTCCCACGACACGACGTGCGCGCGGCCCAGCGGCACCGGTGCGAGGCATCCATTCTTCCCCCGCCGATGAGAACGGTTCCCGATCCCCTCGAAACGCCGTCAACCCCCGTTACCGCCCACGGCCGGCGAGCGCACGGTGGAAGGACTGACAGAAAGGAACGCCATGAAGGCTGTGCAGTACCGCGAGATCGGCAAAGGACCCGAGGTCGTCGAGATCGAGGAGCCCCACGCGGGCCCGGGCCAGGTGCGTCTGAAGGTGACCGCGGCGGGGCTGTGCCACTCCGACTGGTTCGTGATGGACCTCCCCGAGGACCAGTACACCTACGGCCTGCCGCTCACCCTCGGCCACGAGGGCGCGGGCATCGTCGACGAACTCGGCGAGGGCGTCGAGGGCGTCGAGATCGGCGCGGCCTACGCGATCTACGGACCGTGGGGCTGCGGGCGCTGCCACGCGTGCGCCCAGGGTGCCGAGAACTACTGCCCCTACGCGGCCGAGATGGGCATCACCCCTCCGGGCCTGGGGAGCCCGGGCGCGATGGCCGAGTACGTGATCGTGGACGACCCTCGACACCTCGCCCCGCTGGGCGACCTCGATCCCGTCGAGACGGTCTCGCTGACCGATGCCGGACTCACCCCGTACCACGCGATCGTCTCGGCGAAAGAGAAGCTGTACCCCGGTGCGACGGCCGTCGTCATCGGCGTCGGCGGCCTCGGTCACGTCGGTGTGCAGATCCTCCGCGCGATCACCCAGGCCACCGTCATCGCCGTCGACCTCGGCGAAGACAAGCTGGCCCTCGCTCGCGAGGTGGGTGCGCACCACACGGTGAACTCCGACGAGCACGCGGCCGAGCGCATCCGCGAGCTCACGAACGGACTCGGCGCCACCGCGGTATTCGACTTCGTCGGCGTGCAGCCCACGATCGACCTCGCGCGCGCGGTCGCCGGAATGGACAGCTTCATCCACATCGTCGGCATCGGCGGAGGCATCATGCCGGCCGGGTTCTTCTCCACGCCGATGGGCGCCGCGGTGCGTGCTCCCTATTGGGGCACCCGCAGCGAGCTCATCGAGGTGCTCGACCTCGCGCGCAGCGGCGCGGTCGGCGTCCACGTCGAGCGCTACGGCTTCGACGGTGCCGTCGAGGCGTACGCGAAGCTGCACAAGGGGCAGGTGCGCGGCCGCGCCGTCGTCGTGCCCTGACGCGAACCTCGAGGGGGTGGCATCCGGATCATGGATGCCACCCCCTCGGCGTTCCGAAATCACCCGGGTATGCACTCCGCACTACTGTGCAGTGCGTGGTACTGTCCGAGGCAGACAAGCGAAGGGGGCCGCGTGGATACGACGCAGCTGTTGAAGGGGGTGCTGGATGCCGCGGTGCTCGCGGTCGTGCAGCACGACGACGGTTACGGGTACGACATCGTGCGGCGCCTGCGCGAAGCGGGGCTCGGCGAGGTCGGCGACGCGTCGGTGTATGGGACGCTCCGCCGCCTGTACTCCGCGGGCGCGCTGTCGAGCTACGTCGTGCCGTCGGAGGGCGGGCCGCACCGCAAGTACTACGCGATCAACCCGCTGGGCCGTGAGCTGCTCGACGCACAACGTGCCAGCTGGACGCACTTCTCGTCAGCCATGACGAACCTTCTCGAGGACACGACTCCCACCCCGAAGCTGCGCACGATCGGAGATGCACGATGACCACCACGACCGTCCACGACGATATCCGCGCCTTCGCCGCCGCCGTCCGCTCTCATCTCGATGATCTCCCCGTCGACGAGGTCGATGACCTGCTCGACGGCCTCGAAGCGGATCTGTCGGATCAGGCCGCGGAGGCCGGAGAGCACTTCGAGACCCCGGACGCCGCCACCTACGCCGCCGAACTCCGCTCCGCCGCGGGGCTCCCCGAGCGTGGTGCGCCTCGCACAGCCCGGAAACGCGAGCCGCTCTTGAAGCAGGTGGTGGACGGGTGGCGCGAGGTCGGCGAGGTCATTCAGAGAAACCCGGTCGGCGCCTGGATGCTGGACCTGTTCGGCGCGCTGCGTCCGGTCTGGTGGCTGGTTCGCGGCGCCACCTGGTACGTCTGCCTGTACCTCTTGGTCTGGATCGTCGTGCCGTCGAGTGTCTCCGGCGGCCTGCTCGGCGCCATCCTCGCCCTCGGCGGCAATGCGGTCGCGTGGGCGGTCCTCCTCGCCGCCGTCACCCTGAGCGTGCAGTGGGGCCGCGGGCGTTGGCTCCCGGGAAACGGCGTGCGGATTCTGCGGTCGTTCCTGACGATCGGCGCCGTACTCGCCCTTCCGATTCTCGCGGGCCTGTTCGCGCAGGGTGTGGGCCTCGCGCTGAACCGCGCCAACGCGGTTCCCGAGCCCTACGTCGTCTCGGGGCTCTCGGTCGACGGTTCGCGCATCCGCAACATCTTCGCGTTCGACGCCGAGGGCAACCCCATCCCCGTCGTTCAACTGTTCGACCAGGACGGCACTCCGCTCACCACGGTCGGACGTGACCAGGGGCCGCAGACGATCGACGGCTACTTCTACGGTGGCGGCGGTCCGGTGCCGGTGCCCTACCCGGTGCCCGGGGGTAACGACGCCTGGAACATCTTCCCGCTCAGAGAGTTGCCGGCGGGTTCTTGGATGACGCCGGACGATATCGCGAACGCGGAACCTACGGACTTCCCGTTCTCACGGGTGCAGTCACTCCCCGAGGATGTCGTGAAATCGGCAACGAAAACCGAACAGACACCGCTCCCCACAGCCATGCCCCAGCCAAATGCTGACGGTCAGCTCGGGGCGGTCACCCCGTGACCGACCAACCGCACATCGTCGGCATCGATCTCACCCACCTCGTGATCGTCGCGCTCGCTCACACCGACGACGATGGCGACCGACCGCACTGAGACAGGCGCCCGGGACGGATCTTCGGGGGAGTGGGGGCTTCCGAATACCGTCCCGGGCGTCGGCCTATCGCTTCATTCCGGATTGAGCATGTACCGTCGAGCTGATCGGACCGGCGACGAGTCGACGGCCGTCGTCCACCGCCGACGCGTCACCCACGACATCCGCATGACGGTCGCGCCAACCACCCAAGAGCGGTGACAGGGCTGCTTCAGCCCCGCGCCGCCCACCATTCGCGCAGGCGCTTCTCGGCCTCTTCTTCGCCCACCACGCCCTCGTCGAGGCGCAGCTCGAGCAAGAAGCGGTAGGCCTCGCCGACCTCGCGACCGGGCGTGAGGCCGAGGACCTCCTGAATGCGGTTGCCGTCGAGCTCGGGGCGGATCGAGTCGATCTCCTCCTGCTCGCGGAGCGCGGCGATGCGGGCCTCGATGTCGTCGTACGCGGATGCCAGGCGCTGTGCCTTGCGCTTGTTGCGCGTGGTCACGTCGGCCCGGGTCAAGATGTGCAGGCGTTCGAGCTCGTCTCCGGCGTCGCGCACGTAGCGCCGGACCGCGGCATCCGTCCACGCTCCCTCGGCGTAGCCGAAGAAGCGCAGGTGCAGCTCGACCAGCCGGGTGACGACGGTGGTCGTGGCCGCGTCGAAGCGCAGGGCCTGCAGGCGCTTGCGCGCCATGCGCGCGCCCTTGATGTCGTGGTGGTGGAAGGTGACGCCCCCGCCCGCTTCGAGGCGTCGGGTGGCGGGCTTGCCGATGTCGTGCAGGAGGGCCGCCAGCCGCAGGGGCACATCGGGGGCGGCATCCGGGTGTCGCTGCTTCTCGAGCGCGATCGCCTGGCGCAGCACCGTCAGCGAGTGTTCGTACACGTCCTTGTGGTGGTGGTGCTCGTCGACCTCGAGGCGCAGGGCGGGGACTTCGGGGAGGAACTCGTCGATCAGCCCGGTCTCGACGAGAACGCGGATGCCGCGGACGGGATCATCCGTCTGCAAGAGCCGCACGAGTTCGGCCTGCACGCGCTCGGGGCTGACGATGGCGAGCGAGCTGCGCAGCTCGCGGATCGCGTCCAGGGTCTCGGGGTCGACGACGAAGTCGAGTTGCGACGCGAAGCGGGCTCCGCGCAGCATGCGCAGGGGGTCGTCGCCGAAGCTCACGGCGGGATCGATAGGCGTGCGCAAGCGCCCGGCGATGAGGTCTTCCACACCACCGGTGGGGTCCACGAGCGTGCGGGCGGGAACGCGGAGCGCCATGGCGTTCACGGTGAAGTCGCGGCGGCTGAGGTCGGCCTCGAGGGTGTCGCCGAACTCGACGGTGGGCTTGCGGGTGACCCCGTCGTAGCTGTCCGCGCGATACGTGGTGATCTCGACCTGTTCGCCCTTCACCCGGGCGCCGATGGTGCCGAACGCCCGTCCGACGTCCCACTGCACGCTCGAGACGGGCTTCACGAGCGCGAGGATCTCGTCGGGGCGAGCGTCGGTGGTGAAGTCGAAATCGTGGGTCACGCGCCCCAGCAGGGCATCGCGCACGGGACCGCCCACGATCGCCAGATCGCGACCGGCATCGGCGAAGACCCGGGCGAGCGTGGCGACCACGGGATGCGCGGCGAGCTCCTCGAGGCGCGCGAGACCCTCAGCCATGTTCAGCATGCCTTCGAGCCTATCCGGGGCCGCCGACGGCTCCGTCGGGCAGTCGCGACGCGTCAGTCGTCGGCGAAGCCCAGCAACCCCGTCACCAGCAACTCACGCACCCGCGGCAGCAGGTCGGTGCGCAGGGCCTCGGCATCCACCTCCATGAGCTGGGCGATCGCATCGATGAGGGCTCCCACGGCCAGGTCGCCGTCGCAGGCGCCGACGAGGGCCGCGAGCCCCGGGTCCACCTCGAGCGTGCGCGCGAAGCCGCCGCCCTGTCGGAGCTCGATGACCGAGGGGTCCTCCTCGCCCGGTCGGTGGTGGCGCGCCTCGGTGACGTCGGGAGCCACGCGCAGCACGCTCGAGGCCAGTCCGTCGTCGTCGAGCAGGGCGGCCCGGTCATGGGCGGCGAGGGATGCCGAGAGGTGCGGTCCGAACGCCGATTCGCCTCCGCCCGAGACGCGTTCGTACCGCGCGAGGGTCGGCCCGCCCGCGAGGGGGCGCCGCAGCAGCACGTACCCGAACCCGACGCCGGTCACTCCCCGTGCCGCGAAGTCGTCGAGCCACGCGTCGATGAGCCGCGCGTACTCGGGTGTGCCGGGAACGGTGCCACCGTCACGCACCCACAGCTCGGCGTACGCGAGGGGGTCGAGCACTTCGCGCTCGATCACCCACGCGTCGAGCGACGAGCCGACCCACCCGCGCACGCGGTCGAGCCCCGACTCTCCCCACCGGTACTCCCAGTTTCCCAGCGACTGCGCCACCGCCCCGGGCGCGAGATGTTCCCCCACGCCCGAGATGACCGCCGCGACGAGGGAGTCGCCCTCCATTCCGCCGTCGCGGTACTCGTACGCCGGAACGCCGGCGACGCGCGGCGTGATGACGAACGGGGGATTGGATGCCACTCGGTCGAACGTCTCGCCGGCGACGGGCTCGAACAGCGAGCCCAGGCGGGTCTCGATCCCGTCCACGCCGTTCACGAGGGCGTTGAGGCGGGTGAAGCGCAGCGCGCGCTCGGAGATGTCGGTCGCGACCACGTGGTCGACGAGCCGGCGCAGTCGGAGGGCCTGGATGCCGCAGCCCGTGCCGATGTCGAGGGCCGTGCGCGCTCGGCGGGTGAGTTGCAGGCGCGCGAGGGTCTGGGAGGCCCCGCCGACGCCGAGCACGTGGTCCTCGGGGAGCGGACCCTCGAGGGCCGCCTCGTCGAGGTCACTGGCGATCCACCACTCGACCTCCCCCTCGTCGTCGGCGAAGGCCTGAGGCCTCACGAGCACGGCGGGGGTCACGGCATCCCCCGAGATCTCCAGCAGTCCGAGCGCGGCCGCTCCGTCGACGCGCAACGTCGGCAGCGCCGCTTCGGCGTCACCGCGCGGGACGGGCAGCCCGAGCCCCCACAGACGACCCAGCACGGCGAGCGCATCGCCGCGCTCACCCAACGCGCGCGTGGCCGGGCGGCGGAGACCCCTCGCGACGGCGTCGTCGGCCTGGGGTCCCCAGGCGGCGCGGAGGGCGGCGCTCGTGTAGTCCGCGGTGCGGAGGTCGTCGGCGAGGGCCTGGCACAGCTGGGGATCGGGTTCGGGAAGCACCGGTCCATTCAACCGTCTGCGCGAGGCTATCGGGGGGCTTGTAGGTAGGCGGGCCTAGACTCGCAGGCGGTGCGAGGCCCCCTCGCTCCACCGACGCTCGTATGACCGTGACCTCCCAGCCTTCGGGCGCACCCGTGCCGCGGCGCTCCTTCACGCGCCGGCTCCTGGCGACCCTCGCCGCCGGGGCCATCGTCGCGGGCGTGGCGCTGCCGGTCTCGGCGGCTTCCGCTGCGACGCCGAGCCCTTCGCCGTCGGCTTCGAGCTCGCCGTCCGTGCTCATCGCGGCTCCCTCGGCGAACGGCATCCTGCGTCCCGGTGACGCCCTGTCGGTCGTCGTGAGTCTCGCGGCAGGGTCGTCGGCTGCGCCCGCCGGTCCCGTCGCCCTGTCGATCGGGTCCGCCCCTCTGGCCGACGACGCCTCCATCGATCGATGGCTCAGCGGTGACGCCTCCGGCATCGCCTTCCAGCAGGTCGCGACGGGAACCCTGGATGCCACCGCCTCCGGCGCCCAGTCGATGACCACCCTCACGGCACCGGGGACCGACCCGGCCCTCGCGAACCGCGCCACCGGCGTCTACCCGGTCCTCGCGACGAGCGGCGGGCTGACGGCACCGAGCGTGGTCGTCGTTCCGGCTGACGCGGGGGCGCAGACGCCGATCGCCCTCGTCGTTCCGATCACGGCGGCCCCCCTGACGCGCGGTCTTCTCACCGCGAACGAGCTGGCCGAGTTGACCGCGGTCGACGGTGGTCTGTCCGCGCAGCTCGACGCGGTGGACGGCACCGCGGCCACCCTCGCCGTCGATCCCGCGATCCCCGCGGCCATCCGGGTGCTCGGCTCGGCCGCCCCGCCCACCGCGGTGGCGTGGCTCCAGCGACTTCTGGCCCTGCCGAACGACCGGTTCGCCCTCCAGTTCGGCGACTCCGACGTCGCCGCGCAGCTGCACGCCGGGCTCACGGCCCCGCTCGGCCCCACCTCGCTGCAGAACTACATGGCCGCGGCTGACTTCGTGCAGCCCGCCCCGGCGGTGTCCGCCGTGTCGACGCCCGAACCGGCGTCCAGCACGACGCCCGGCCAGCCCTCGTATCCGTCCCTCTCGACGCTGCTCGACATCGGGGTCGCGACCCCCAACGTGTACTGGCCCGCGACCGGAACCGCGGGAGCGGACACCGTCGCCACCCTCGGCGCGCTCGGCAGCGCCGACGACCCCACCCACGTGCTCATCCCGTCGACCAGCGTCTCCGGCGGGGGGCGGCAAGCCTCCGCCCGCGTCGGAGGGGTCTCGACGCCGGTCTACGACGCGGAGGTCTCGCGCGCCCTCGCCGACGCGGCCGGTCAGAACGACAGCACCCGTCGCGGAGCCTCGCTGGCGGCAGCCCAGGCCTATCTCTCCATCGCCCGCACCGTCACCGCCGACCAGCCGGTCCTCGCCGTCCTCGACCGGGGCACCGATCGTTCGCGCGTGAGCCTGCGAGCGACCCTCGGCCTCGCCGCCACCGCGCCGGGGTATACGGCGTCGACCCTGCGCGCCGTCGCCTCGGTGCCGGCATCTGACATCTCACTCGAGGCGCCCGACGTCGATGCGGCTCGTGTCGACGAGGTCCGCAACCTCGTGAGCGACGAACAGAACGTCGATCGGTTCGCGTCGATCCTCGATCAGCCCGAGCTGCTCACCGGACGCGAACGCGCGGAGCTCCTCCAGGTCACGAACGTGTCGTGGACGGGGGATGCCGCCCGCCAGGCCGTCGCCGACCACCGCGCCGCCACGCGCACGACGCTCGACTCCGTCGGCATCCTGTCATCCGATTTCCGTCTGGTCAGTTCGAGCGCGCCGCTGCGCCCGTGGGTGCGCAACGACCTGCCGTGGCCGGTGACGGTCGTGATGTCCGTCCGCACCAACGACGCCCGCCTGCGCGTGCAGGACCGCACCACGATCGATGCCCAGGCCTCGGCCAACACACGCGTCGAGGTGCCCGTCGAGGCGCGTATCGCCAACGGTGAGGTCAGCGTCGACCTGCAGCTCTACAGCGCCTCGGGCGTGCCGATCGGGTCGCCCCAGGCGGTCGACGTCGAGGTGCGCGCGGAGTGGGAGAACATCGGCATCGTCGTCGTCGTCGCCCTCATCGTGGGCTTCCTGAGCCTCGGGGTCGTCCGCACGGTCGCGCGCCGCCGCCGGCTGCGCGCCGAGGAGGCGTCGTCCCCGGTCTCCGATGACGACGAGCCCGTGGATGGGATCGGCGTGAAGGATCCGGATGCCGACGGGCGCGGCCCCGCCGAGGACGCCGACGATCCCCTGACCGACGAGCACGCCCCCCACGAGAACCCTTCGGACATCGAGCAGGAGACACGCCCGTGAGCAGCATCGGACGGGCCAGTGTGCTCATCGGGGCCGGGACCATCGTGTCGCGCGTCAGCGGGGTGCTGCGCACCATCGTGCTCGTGGCCGCCATCGGGTCGATCAGCAGCGCGGGTGACGCATTCGCCGTCGCCAACCAGTTGCCGAACAACATCTACGCGATCATCTCGACCGGCCTGCTGACCGCCGTCGTCGTCCCGCAGATCGTGAAGGCCGCCGCGCACGCGGACGGGGGACAGGCGTTCATCTCGAAGCTGTTCACCCTCGGCACGGTGGGCCTGCTCGGCGCCACCGCTCTCGCGATGATCGCCGCACCACTCCTGGTGCACGTGTACGCGGGCAAGTTCACCGACGATCAGCTGGCCCTCTCCACCGCATTCGCCTACTGGTGCCTGCCGCAGATCTTCTTCTACGGTCTCTACGCCCTGCTCGGCGAGATCCTCAACGCCCGTCGCGTCTTCGGTCCGTACACGTGGGCGCCGATCGTCAACAACATCGTGTCGATCGCGGGCTTCGGTGCGTTCATCCTGCTCTTCGGGGGACAGCAGGTGCGCGTCGACGCGTGGACGCCCTCGATGATCGCCGTTCTCGCCGCCACCGCGACCGGCGGCATCGTCGTGCAGACGGCGGTGCTGATGTTCTTCTGGCGCCGCGCGGGACTGACCCTGCGTCCCGACTTCCAGTGGCGAGGCGTGGGGCTCCGACACATCAGCCGCCTCGCGGGCTGGACCTTCCTGATGGTCGTCGCCGGCCAGCTCGCCGGAATCGTGCAGTCGAACGTGCTCTCGGGCGCCTCCGGCAACGATCCCGCGATCTTCGCCTCGCAGAACGCCTGGCTGCTGTTCATGCTGCCGTACTCGATCATCGTGCTGTCGATCGGAACGCCCTACTTCACGCGGCTCAGCGAGCACGCCGCCGCGGGACGCGACGACGAGGTACGAGCCGACATCGCTCGCAGCATCCGCACCCTGGGGTTCTTCATCGTCGCGGCCACCGCCGCCCTCGCCGTGGCCGCCGTCCCCGCCAGCCGGATCTTCACGAACGGATCGGAGCAGGCCCTCGCCGCCGCTCCCGTCCTGTGGTGCTTCCTGGTCTGCCTCGTGCCCCTCGCCGTGCTCTTCGTCATCCAGCGCACCTTCTACGCCTACAACGACACTCGCACCCCCTTCTTCTTCACCCTGCTGCAGTGCGCGCTCGTCGCAGGAGGGGCCATCGCGGCCGGCGCGTTCGTCGATCGGTCGGACCTGGCCGCCGGCGTCGCCCTGACCCAGTCGTTCGCGAGCATCGTGCAGGTGGTCGTGGCGACGGTGCTGCTGCGCCGCCGCCTCTCCGGCATCGGCACGGGCTCCTGGCTGTCGGCACTCGGACGTTTCGCCCTCGCCGCGATCCCCGCCGCCGCGGCCGGGTGGGGCGTCCTGATCCTGCTGGGCGGCCCCGAAGGATGGATGACCAGCAGCGTCGCGGCCGGGATCGCCGGTGCCGCGGTGCTGGGTCTAGTCGTCCTCGCCGTGTACATCGGCATCCTGGCCCTGTTCCGCACTCCCGAACTCGCCCCGGCGCTCGCGCTCGGCCGGCGGTTCCTCCCCAAGCGCTAGCCCCCGGGGCCGTGGAATACCCCGCGGCTACCATGGGTTTCATCCGACGGAATCAACGAGAGGAAGGCGCAAACGTGCGTCACGTCATCATCATCGGATCGGGCCCGGCCGGATATACGGCCGCCATCTACGCTGCCCGAGCCAACCTCGAGCCCCTCGTCGTCGCGAGCTCCGTCGAAGCCGGCGGCGACCTCATGAACACGACCGAGGTCGAGAACTTCCCCGGGTTCCCCGACGGCATCCAGGGGCCCGACCTCATGGCCAAGATGCAGGCCCAGGCCGAGCGCTTCGGCGCCCAGGTGCTCTACGACGATGTCGTGTCGCTAGAGCTCGACGGTCCCGTCAAGAAGGTTACGCTCGGGAGCGGCAAGGTCGAAGAGGCCGTCTCGGTCATCTACGCGACCGGTTCCGCCTACCGCAAGCTCGGTCTCGAGGGCGAAGAGCGCCTGTCCGGCCGCGGTGTCTCGTGGTGCGCGACGTGCGACGGCTTCTTCTTCCGCGACCGCACGATCGCCGTGGTCGGCGGCGGCGACTCCGCGATGGAAGAGGCGAACTTCCTCACCAAGTTCGCGTCGAAGGTCTACATCATCCACCGCAAGGACTCGCTCCGCGCGTCGAAGATCATGCAGGAGCGCGCGTTCGCAAACCCGAAGATCGAGTTCATCTGGAACAGCGCCGTCGACGAGATCCTCGGAGACGAGGCCGTGAACGGTGTGCGCCTGCGCTCCACGGTCGACCACTCGACGCGTGAGCTGCCGCTGGACGGTCTGTTCGTCGCGATCGGCAACGACCCCCGCACGCACCTCGTCCACGACAAGCTGCAGCTGACCGACCAGGGCACCATCTGGGTCGACGGCCGCTCGTCGCGCACCTCGGTGGAGGGTGTCTTCGCCGCCGGTGACGTCATCGACCCCACCTACCGCCAGGCCATCACCGCCGCGGGCAGTGGAACCGTCGCCGCTCTCGACGTGGAGCACTTCCTCGCCGCCCGCGGCGAGGCCGGCGAGCCCGCTGTCGCCGAGAGCCCCATCGAGGGCCTCCCGGACGCCGCGGTCGTCTGAGGAACAAAACCCGGTTCACCGGCGTTTTCATCAACTGACGCTTTCACTAAGGAGAAATGCAATGACTGCCAAGGCGACGACCTCCGCAACGTTCGAGCAGGACGTCCTGCAGGCCGACGGACCCGTTCTCGTGGACTTCTGGGCTGAGTGGTGCGGACCGTGTCGCATGGTCGCCCCCGTCCTCGACGAGATCCAGAACGAGAACGCGGGAAAGATCACCGTCCTCAAGCTCAACGTCGACGAGAACCCGGACCTCGCGATGAAGTACCAGATCACCTCCATCCCCGCGATGAAGGTCTTCCAGGGCGGTGAGGTCAAGACGACCATCATCGGCGCGAAGCCCAAGTACGCGCTCGAGCAGGACCTCGCCGCGTTCCTCGGCTGAGACCTCTGACTCAACGTCCCCGGTGCCTCAGGGCGCCGGGGACGTTCGCATGTGCGGTCGGTCCGCGCTGAAGCAGAAAAGCCGACTCAGGATGCCATCACCCCCGGCGACGGCGCTGACGACGGATCTGATCGACGAGGCGCGCGGAACGGCGTCGATCACACGAACGCCCGCCGTGCAAGCGCTCACCGGCGATCTGAGGGCCGTTCGACGCTGTATCGACCCGGGAGTGCCCGAGCGGCGACCGAGGGCTCAGGAGGCGTCGAGCCTGACGTTGGCGTCCCACCGGCGGTGGGGTTCTTCCTCGCCCAGGATCCTCCACACGGCTTTCGTGAGCGGGGGGTAGTCGAGCGCGATCTGGCGAAGCACACGGTAGTTGCGCGAGCGGTTGGGGCGAACTCCGCCGTTCTCGAAGATGTTGTCGGCGCGCAGAGTGAGGACGACGAGTTCGTCGACACTGGGCAGGTCTTCCATGAAGTCCCACGGATCTTCACCGCCGCGCAGACGCTCGTGAATGAGGACCGCGAGTTCGTCGGAGGCTTCCGCGCGCAAGAGCTCGAGGCTGGCGCGACGGCGCGGGGTATCGTCGTTCGCTGTCACCGTTCCAGCGTACGTCGACCTACCGACACCGGGCGCGGGGCCGCGTTCGCTCGCCGCGAGATCAGCTTGCCGACGGTCCCGCTTCAGCCGGTGTAGCCCTCTTCACCCAGCGTCGCGAGGATGCGATTGAGGTCCTGAATGCTGGCGAAATCTATGCTGATCTGGCCTTTTTTGGCGTTGAGAGACACGCGGACCTTGGTGTCGAACCTGTCTCCGAGACGATCCGCGATGTCGTCAAGTCCCGACCGGCGCGATCCGGCCTTCGGCTTCTGACGAACGGGGGCGACACCCGGCATTTTGGCGGCAGCCTCAGCCGCGCGAACCGACAGGTCCTCGTTGACGATCTTGTCCGCGAGCTTCTGCATCTCTTTGGGGTCGTCCAGAGAGAGGATCGCGCGAGCATGCCCGGCGCTGAGAACGCCGGCAGCGACTCGCTGTTGCACCGGAACGGGCAATTTGAGCAGGCGGATCGTGTTGCTGATCTGCGGACGCGAGCGACCGATGCGCGTCGCCAGCTCTTCTTGAGTGATGCCGAAGTCCTCGAGCAGCTGCTGATACGCGGATGCCTCTTCGAGGGGGTTCAGCTGAGAACGATGAAGGTTCTCGAGCAGCGCGTCGCGAAGGAGATACTCGTCATCGGTCTCGCGGACCACCGCCGGGATGCTCTCGAGCCCGGCCTCGCGGGAGGCGCGCGTGCGTCGCTCACCCATGATCAGCTCATAGGTACCGTCGCCCTTGTCGCGAACGACCACGGGCTGGAGGACACCGAACTCGCGGACCGAGTGGACGAGCTCCGCGAGGTCATCCGCATCGAAGTGCGTACGAGGCTGACGAGGGTTGGGGACGATGGTCTTCGGGTCGATGTGCACGAGGCGTGCGCCCGGCACCGACACCAGCGCCGCGTCGTCCTCGGTGCGATCCGCCTCGGTCTTCGCCGCCGCATCCTTCGCCGCGGCGACCCCGTCGGGGAAGAAGACATCGACGGGACGCGCCTCCGACGGCTCCATCGTGGGGATGAGGGCGCCGATACCGCGCCCCAGACCGGTCCTCTTGGCCATCAGGAGCCCTTCTTGGTGGTGTCGCGAGCGACGATCTCTACTGCTGCCTCGCGGTAGGCGATGGCGCCCGCTGACTGGCCATCGTACGCGATGACGGTCTGCCCGAAGCTCGGCGCCTCGGACACACGGACGGATCGAGGAATGACGGTGTCGAGCACCTCGTCCGTGAAGTGCGATCGAACCTCCTCCGCGACCTGCTGTGCGAGACGCGTACGCCCGTCATACATGGTCAAGAGGATTGTCGATACGTGAAGACCAGGGTTCAGGTGCTTCTGGATCATCTGCACACTGCCGAGCAACTGGCTCAGCCCCTCGAGCGCGTAGTACTCGCACTGGATGGGGATCATGACCTCGTCGGCCGCGGTGAACGCGTTGATCGTCAGCAGTCCCAGCGAGGGAGGGCAGTCGATGATGACGAAATCGAGGTGATTGCCGTCGATCGCGAGATAATCCCGCAGCGCACCCCGAAGGCGATGTTCACGCGCGACCTGTGATACCAGCTCGATCTCGGCACCGGCGAGGTGGATGGTGCTCGGAGCACAGAGCAGGTCGGGGGACTCGGGGCTGACCTGCACGATATCCGCGAGAGGGAATTCATCGATGAGCACGTCGTAGACGCTGGGCGTATCAGCGTTGTGGGGAACGCCCAGGGCGGTCGACGCATTTCCCTGGGGGTCGAGATCGATGACGAGGACGCGAGCACCGACCGAGACGAGTGCGGCAGCGATGTTAACAGCGGTCGTGGTCTTGCCCACTCCGCCCTTCTGGTTAGAGACCGTGAAGACACGGGTTCGACCGGACAACTCGACGGTGGTCTCGTCGAGCACACGCCTCCGCGCCGAGAGATTCGCGATCTCACGTGCAATGGGGGAGTCCTCGAAGGATGACGGCGTGGCTGCCTCATCGGACTGTTTCACGTGAAACACACCTTCCCGTCGCCAACCCGATCAGTCTACCCGCGGGTGCTGACATTCCTGATGGGCGGATGAATTGGATCACGTGCAGCAGAGGCATGAGCGCCGGGGGCCCAGCCCGACTCACAAGGGGGTCGCACCCCCGGAGTGGGCTTCTGTGTTCGTTTCACGTGAAACGTCGCGTTCTTGTCTGACCATTTGGTGGTTGTGGTCTCGCGCTGCAAAGTTGAGTACGCGTAGCCCTGTGACGGATGTTTCACGTGAAACATGTGCGGAGAATTGAGACTCCGCCGAAAATGCGCAGAGGAAGGTCGCCACACAACCAGTTTTCGTGCGTTCGGCGCTTTGCGTCAGCTGCAGGTTCTCTGCTCGAGCTGAGCTGCAAGACGTTTCACGTGAAACATGCGATACCGCGGCTTGCTCCGCGCCTCCTCATGCTGGGCTGGCTTGGTGCGACCGCCGTGAGCGCGGCCATGCGTCCGTTCGGCTGGGGAGGTCATGTTTCCGCGACTATCCACGAGAAGTTGCGCAGTCTCGCGATCACTACAAACACCCCACCCAGGACGGGGAGGGCGTAGTCCATCGGGGCGCGAGGAACTGACCGCCATCATCAGCAGATGTCGACGAGCCCCAGCGATACAGGATGACGGCGACTCCTGGCGACAACAGGGAACTCCGAGTCTCGTCGCAAGCGCGACCAGCCAGCCCGTGTCTCCGGGAGGCGTTTACGTTCTTGTCACCCGCGCCAGCGCACAGTCTTCAGGCTGGCCTCACAACCTGGGCGTGTGACGCACGGTTGCGCGCGATGCACACACCCGAGAGCACTCGTACGGCTGCTGGCGGCACACGTCCTGGACCTCCGACCCGGCAATGGCTCCGGGAGCTCACACGGCAGCGGATTCGGCACGTGCGATGCGAGCCGCGCCGCCGCGGGCATCACGCACCGCGAACGGGAGCGAACCGGAATCAGACGGAGTCGGGCAGTTCCACGAGACGGCGGGCGCCAGCCTGAGGGGATCCACACCTCTGCGAGAGCCGGGCACGGCCCAGGGGGTCGGCCGGAATCACGCGGGGTTGAGCAGCTCCGTCCGACGACGACCGCCGACCCGGTGCGAGCCACGCCTTCGTAAGAGCCGCGCGGGGCACAGGGGTCGGCCGGAATCACGCGGGGTTGAGCAGCTCCGTGCGACGACGACCGCCGACCGGGTGCGAGCCACGCTGGCGTAACTGCCAGGGCACGACGCAGGGGAGCGGACCGAGATCAGGACGCGTCGAGCAGTACCGCCAGAAGACGACCGCCGGCCACCGATACCAGCGAGTCGCTCGATGCCCACGTGGGCGATGAGCGGCAGGGGAGAAGAACTCGCACCACAACGGCATGAACCCGCGGCCGCCGTGCGTAGAGCGCGCTCCGCCGGCCGCGCCCGCCACCAGTCCTCCCGCGAGGCCTGCGCGGTGAACGGACGCACACACCTCACGCAGGCGGGCAATGCCAGGCCTGAGCCACCTTCGACCCTTGGCCGGGGACTGAGGCCCCTCTCGAGACGAGCCGAAAGCCTTGCGATCTCACCGGCTTCCAGGCTCGATTGGGTGGATACCGGTGACTCACCGGCCGGGTCCCCAGACTGCGGCGCGACAGCTGCGCTCGATCGGCGGACCGTCGGCGATACATGCGCGTTCGGATGACACCTGGGGCGTTCACGTCAGCGTGCGGTAATCAGGGGTTCTGCGCACGGCCACCTAAGCGCCGAGCTCCGCCACCATGTGGCCACAGCGCTACGCGTCGATATTGGCACGCGCGTCCGACGTGGGCCTACCAGCTTCACGCACGTCCCGCGCGGTGCGATGTTTCACGTGAAACGTCGCGTGAGTTGATCCCAGTAGGGCTCGGCCTTCTTCCAAGGGTTGGCAATCAAATCGTCCGCTATTCAGGCGTGCCCTGCACTCCCCGGTCCTCGACAGCATCAGGCCGTGGGCCTCGGGCCCGACAAGCAGCCCTCTTCCGTCCCCAGGAAGACCAGTGCACGAGCGAGAAGAGATCGACCGCCAGCGCGGAACGGCTTTGTCACACCCATTGCCTACCGATACCCGAATGGAGAGCAACCGCACGCGCTCCGTCCGCGTTGAGCCCGCTCCCAAAGAGGTGTTGGTCACCAGCCCAGATCACTCCACCGCTGGAAGCAGGCGAGCCACTGCCGCCCGTGTCCTTCACCGTGGTGCCATCCCGACGGGCGCGGTCGTATTCGTGGGCGCAACCGGACCGCCGTGAAGCCGCGCTTCACGTTGTCAAAGGGAGGTCCTGCTGCCTTTCGTCTCGTCCCGCGAAACATGACCGACGACATGTTTCACGTGAAACATACCCCGCGCCTTCCGCACGAAGCGACCAGGTGGGTCGTGGCTGACCTTCTGACGCAGCAAGGTTGCCGGCTCCGCGTGATCAATCGCGCACGGCTGCAGCGCCCGGTCCGTGACACCCACTCCATCACGACGGGTTCCGGGGGAGGGGATTCCCGCTTCTCGGTGCATGACGTCCGCCGGGGGAGCAGTCTTCTTCAGGTGGCGGCCCGAGGGCCACGCGAAGCGGTGTCGGGGGAGGGGCTGCGCGCCTACGTCAGAGCGCCGTCCGTGTCGCGCTTCCGTGGCGGAAAGCACTTCAGGGAGGAGGGCGGCACCACTGCGACACCCCGCGCTCCCCACAACAACACGAGTAGAGCGACCAAAGGTGATTCGGTGCTGTGAAGCAGCGCCCTCGACATTCGAGAACGCATCGGACCGCCAAACGCTGGCTAGCCCGCCCTTAGAGACTCCCCGCAGCCCCAAGGAGGGCCTCATGCCTCACCCCCGCGGATGGCATCGCGCCAATCTCGGAAGACGACAAACTCGGCCCACCGATAGGCGCTGGGTGGCCACGAACGAGCGCGAAGGCCGGCGGAGCAGAACAGATCACCCATCGCGAAAGCAATCCACTCTTTCCACACCTCTCGACATGGACCGAGCCGACAGGGACCCGCTGCACCAGGATGATCTCCACCACTCGCCGAGCTCGAGATCGTCTGCAGAGAAGCCCAGCTCCAGCACCATCCGCGACCGTCAAAGGTTTCACGTGAAACATCGCAATAAGAGCCGCGCGTTCGCACTGCCGCCGGCCAGGGGGAGCGGAGCATTCGGTATGCGACCAGGACCCGGCATCACACCCCACCCGCGGCCGGCACACACCCATCGACGACGAAACCACTAGCGGCCGACTGCGGCTTGCTGAAAGGCTCGGGACACTTAACGTACTCCCCGACCTCAGCCGTAAAGTGTTGTCCCCGATCGCCGACAACACCCACGCGGACCCGGACAGTCGTTCGATCACCACCATGAGAGAGCGCACGAGACATCCCTACCCACGGGATGCCGAGTTAGCGCGGACCACTCTCAGCGGAAAGGACGGCCCACCCCACCAGACGCGGGGGCCTGCCCAATGACCAGGCGCTGGCACCCGGACCCCGGTTCGCTCCACACAACCGCCACGTCGAGACAACCTCCCCACCGGCTTGTTCAGCGCCCGTTTCACGTGAAACGCACGCGTCTCGCGCTTGGTGTCCCACCGTCCCACCACTGCAAGGCACGCGCGCTCGATCCTGCCGAAAGCGCAAGCATCACGTTCGCGTCTCACAGAAGCAGCTCGAGCTGATCGACGACGAGATCGGGACGCGGGACGAAGGGATGGTGGCCGGGCGCAAGCTCGACGAACCTTTGCGCACGAGCAGCATCAACGCGCTGCAGGACGACAGACGTACTGCGGTCCTCTTCGGCACACGATGTACGTCGAATCCACCCCGTGCCAGCCCGCGCACGAGACCGGAGTCGCGAAAACCGACGTGGATTGAATCGTGACTCGGTCCCAGGCTTCGGACTGGATGGCGGCATCGGCGTCTTGGAGGAAATCGCCGCCCGAACGACGAGACATCCTCTCCCTCGAGCTCGAGGAGCCCTCCATCGCCGAGCTTCACGCGCACCAGGTCAGGGTCATCGCTCATGATGCCTCCTTGCGATTGACCCACCTGCGGCAGATAGGAGGTTGCGTACAGCGGCTTCTTCACCGCAGGATGATGGCCCGCCTCTGCGATGACGGTGCGGCCGTAGGAGTGGCCGACGACAACCGCCGCATCCACCTGATCCAGAGCGAAACGCAGGTCCGCGGCATCCGCCACCAGACCTCCAGACGCGGGCCAGCCGTCTCACCGCACGAAGGAAGCGCGACAGCGCGGCTCACGATCCCGGTACGGTCCCGTAGGAGATCAGCCGTCGGCTTCCATCACCACGCGCCACCCCGCACCAATGCTCCGTGCGCAGACACGACCTCCATGGCCGCGCCCGTTCGTGTTGACCCCGCGTCAAGGTTAGACGTACCTGCTATTACGTGAAATGATCGCACCGTGGGCAGACAGAAGCAGCCGGCAATCGCAGAAGACCTGTTGGATCAATGCGCCGAACACGCTCTTACTCACGGGCTCCCCGATGGCCTCGAGCCGTTCGCCCAGGCGACGGGCACATCCGCCCGGATGCTGCTCTACCACTTCGGCACCCGCGACGAATTGTTCCGCGCCGTGCTGCGTCGCGCACGCGAGATGCACCTCGCCTCCTTCGGCGAGCTGCTCCGGGTCGTCCCGGGGGAGAGCTACACGCACACGCTGGCCACAGCCTGGGTGGGTGTGACCGAACCCGAGGGCCAGTCCTTCTTGCGGATGTTCACGCAGCTCCCTGAGCAGCGCGAGAACTCGCTGTGGCCGGGCTTTCGCGCACGAGCGACCACCGACTGGCTCCCGCTGCTCGCCCAGGGTCTGTCGACGATCGACCCGCCGCCGTCCGCAACGCTGGTCCTCGCCGTCATCCGCGGATTGATCATGGACCTGGATGCGACGGCGGACTTCCGCCGCGTCGATCAGGCCTTCACCATGTTCCTCCGGAGCATCGACCCGGGTGCACCCGAGGTGTCACATCCGCACGACCCGTAGCTCGGACCGGCGCCCCGCCGGCGGTCGACCACGACCTCGCGCGCTCGTCGACGACGACCCGTGACGTCGGGATGCCGTGTGATTCGGCTCGCTCGCGACCGTCAGTCCGACACGCAGGTCTCTCAGTGCGAAACAGTGGCCACGAACACGCGCGTGGGTTCGTCGAGCACTCCCTCGCCGACGACCTCGATCGCGACGTCAGTCAGCCCGAACTTCCGCACCTGCTTCGCGGCCGCGTCAACCTCGGCGCCCACGTTGGCGCCCTTCAAGAAGACGAGTCTGCCACCTGGTCGAACCAGGGGAGCGGTGAACGGCAGAAGCGTGCGCAGAGCGCTGACCGCGCGGGCCGTCGCCACGTCGAACACCCGCCCCTCGGACCACTCCTCGCCACGCATACGCGCGACGGTCACATTCTCGAGTTCGAGCTCAGCCACCTGCTCCGACAGCCACGCGGTACGGCGCTCCATCGGCTCGATGAGCGTCCACTCCACGTCCGGACGAGCGATCGCGAGCACGAGACCCGGCAGACCCGCACCCGATCCCACGTCGACGGCGCGCCCCTGGAAGTACGGCGCGGCGATCGCGCTGTTCAGAATGTGGCGTGTCCACAGTCGCGGCACCTCGAGCGGGCCGATGAGCCCGCGTTCCTCCCCGTGAACGGCGAGATTCCGCGTGAAACGACGGGCCTTCTCGATGTGATCGCCGAACAGCGTCAGCGCTGCGCCCGGCTCGGCCTCGAGCTGTTCCGGCATCCGATCACTCAGCCGCGACGGATCACGGTGTGGCGGTCGGCACCCTCACCGAACGACTCGGAGGTGAACCCGCGGTCGGCGGCGATGTCGTGCACCAGCTTGCGCTCGTAGCTCGACATGGCCGGCAGCGACGCCTGCGATGCTCCCTCGTCGAGACGGGCGATGGCCCGGTCGACGAGGTTCTCGAGCTGCCGCTGACGGGCGTCGCGCGATCCGCCGATGTCGAGGATCAGGCGCGAGAACCGTCCCGTCGAGTTCTGCACCGCCAGACGCGTCAGCTCCTGCAGCGCCTGCACGGTGTCAGGGTGCGACAGAGTGGACAGCGCCGCGGCATCCTCGGCCTCCACCGAGACGTACGCGCGGCCGGCGCGCACGTCCATGGCGAGGTCGCCGTCGATGTCGGCGATGTCCAGGAGACCCTCGAGGTAATCGGCGGCGATGTCGCCCTCCTGCTCGAGCTGCTCCTCGGTGGCGGCGGTCTGGTCGGGGGCGATCTGATCGGACGTCGTCATCGTGATCTCCGGTTCTCAGGAGGCGGGTGCGGAGCCGGCGTTGCCGGCGGATCCACCCGCGGCACCGGTGTTCTTCGTGGACTGCTGCTTCTTCGCACGCTGCTTTCCGACCGGCTGCTGACGCTTCGGCTGGGCTGCGCGAGCCTTCTCAGCCTCTTCGAGGAGGCGCTCCTGCTCGGCGCGATACTTCTCGACCGGGACGACCTTGCCCGACGAGTCGATGGCCTTGCCCTTGCGCGCCAGGCGCTCCTCGCGAGCCTTGGCGGCGTCGGAACCGGGCGTCGGCATCTCACGGATGACCACGAACTGCTGCACCATCGTCCACAGGTTGCTGACGAACCAGTAGATGACGACACCGAGCGGGAAGAAGACGCCCGAGAAGATGAAGGCCAGCGGCAGGATGTAGAGCATGATCTTCTGCATCTGGTACGCCTGACCGGTCTTGGCCTCGGGCGACAGGTTCTTCGAGATGATCTGCAGCTGCGTGAAGAACTGCGAACCGATCATGAGCACGACGAGCGTGAGCAGGATAGCGACGGTGACCTGCCCGTCGGGCTGGCTCCACGCCGTGACGAGGTTGACGTGCATGGATGCCACATCGAACAGGCGCGCGTCGTAGAACTCGGTCGTGAGCTCGGGCGTGAGCAGGCCCACGCCACCGATGCCGCTCGCCGCGTGCTTCGAGACGTCGTTCAGCACGCTGAAGAGGGCGAAGAAGATCGGCATCTGCACGAGCAGCGGGAGGCAGCTCGAGACGGGCGTCGTCCCGTGCTTCTTGTACAGCGCCATCGTCTCGCGGCTCATGGCCTCGCGGGAGAGCTGGTCGCGCTTGCCCTTGTACTTCTCCTGAACCTTGCGCAGCTCAGGAGCAATCTCCATCATCTTGCGCTGGCTCTTGATCTGCTTCACGAACAGCGGGATCAGAGCGGCGCGCACGATCAGCACGAGGCCGACGATCGACAGCACCCAGGTCAGACCGGCGGCCGGGGCCATGCCCAGCGCGGTGAAGAGCGCGTGCCATCCGACCAGCACGAGTTCGACCATCCATTTCAATGGCCAGAGGATGGTCCCAATGAGATCGAATTGCACGATCAGTCCTTTCGGGAGGGCACGACGAATCCGTGCCGAGTGAGTTCGTGGCGGAAGGCCCGATGAGGACGGACGTCGTCGATGCCACCCTGAGCCCAGGGATGGCAGCGTGCGAGACGGGCCGCGGTGAACGCGATGCCCTTCACGAGTCCATGCTGCTGCACGGCGCCCACCGAATAGGCGGAGCAGGACGGGTAGTACTTGCACACGTCGCCGTAGACGTGCGAGATGGTCGCTCGATACGCGTGCAACAGCGCCAGCCCCGCATTGCGGGGGAGGAGCGGGATGGATGCCACGACACCGTCGGCCGAGAGACGGCCAGCCCCCGTGGAGGAGGTCGGGAGAGTCGAAGCGCTCATACCGATGCTTTTCGTTCGAGGCATCGCACCACATCGGCGCGAAGCGTCGGATAGTCGACGGTCGCCGCCGAAGGCAGCGCACGGATGACAATCGAGGCGCCCCCGCGAACAGACGGGAGCGCCTCGGCGCACACCGCCTTGAGGCGGCGGCGAATGGTGTTGCGGGTGACCGCGGAGCCGACCTGGCGGCTCACGATGAAGCCGAACCGGGGCGAACCACTTTCGGCCGAGGTTCCGACGTAGGTCACGGTGTGCGCTCCGGCACAGCGAGTGCCCCGTCGGACCGTGGCTTTGTAGTCCGATCCGCGGGTGAGTCGGTTCGGCTTCGCGAGCACCGGGGCTGTCAGGCCGAGAGCTCGGTGCGGCCCTTGGCGCGACGGGCCGCGAGGATGCCACGGCCGGCGCGCGTACGCATACGGGCGCGGAAGCCGTGCTTCTTGGCGCGGCGGCGGTTGTTGGGCTGGAAGGTGCGCTTGCTCATGGGTCACTCCGGAGGTGATGTCGCCCGATGCTCTTCTGCCGGGGACGGGGGTCGGGACTGCCGTATAGGCATAAGTCAACCGACTAAGGCTACGTCGCGAGCGGCGTTAACTCAAACCGAGAACGCGACCGCCCATTATCCCCAGGCGTTGTCCACAAGCGTGGCAAAGACACGCGACCGAGTCCTACAGTGGATTTTGCTCCGACTGAGCCGCGAACTAGCGTGGCCCCGGAAGTTATCCACAGGTTCGACGCGACACGTCGATCTCCCGTCGCGTCAAGATCCCGGAGGGGATATGTCTCTGCACGAAGCACCGGATGTGCCCGTCTGGTCATCCGTGCTGGACCAGCTTCTCACCGATGATCGCGTCACCCCGCAACTCCACGGCTTCTTGAACCTCGCCGTTCCACAGGGTGTGATGGGCGGGACGCTCTATCTCGACGTGCCGAACGATCTGACCGCGGCGCAGTTCAACAAGCGCATGCGCGCCCCCATCCTCGAGGCGCTCGCCCAGGTACAGGGAGACGACCCGCAGATCGGCACGTTCCGAGTCGTCGTCAACCCCGACGTCATCGAAACCCAGCGCAGCTCGTCGGCGGCGCCGAGTGAAGAGCGCGCGATACAGGCCGCCCCCACGCACGCCGCCCTCAAAGAGCAGGCACCCGAGGCGATCGTTCCCGCGTCCCGCAACGACACGCGCCTCAACCCGAAGTACACCTTCGACAATTTCGTCATCGGCCAGTCCAACCGCTTCGCCCACGCCGCCGCGGTCGCCGTGGCCGAGGCGCCGGCGAAGGCGTACAACCCGCTGTTCATCTACGGGGACTCCGGGCTCGGCAAGACCCACCTCCTCCACGCGATCGGCGACTACGCCGCGAGCATGTATGCCGGCATCCGTGTCCGCTACGTGTCGAGCGAGGAGTTCACGAACGACTTCATCAACTCGATCGCCAACAACCGCGGCTCTGCGTTCCAAGCGCGCTACCGCGACGTCGACATCCTCCTGATCGACGACATCCAGTTCCTGCAGGGTCGCGCCGAGACGCAGGAAGCGTTCTTCCACACTTTCAACACGCTGCACGATCACGACAAGCAGGTCGTCATCACCAGCGACCTTCCGCCGAAGCAGCTCACCGGCTTCGAAGACCGCATGCGGAGTCGCTTCGAGTGGGGCCTGATCACCGACGTGCAGGCACCCGACCTCGAGACCCGCATCGCGATCCTGCGTAAGAAGGCCCAGAGCGAGCGCCTGCTGATCCCCGACGACGTGCTCGAATACATCGCCACGGTGGTGTCGTCGAACATCCGTGAACTCGAAGGCGCCCTCATCCGCGTCTCGGCGTTCGCGAGCCTCAACCGCTCGACGCTCGACATGTCCCTGGCTCAGACGGTGCTGCGCGACATCATCGACCAGGACGACGCGAACGTGATCTCGCCGACCGACATCATCACGGCGACCGCCCAGTACTTCAAGCTGTCGGTGGACGACCTGTACGGCTCGAGCCGCTCCCAGGCCGTGGCCACCGCCCGACAGATCGCCATGTACCTGTGCCGCGAGCGCACGAGCCTGTCGTTGCCGAAGATCGGGCAGCTCTTCGGCAACCGCGACCACACGACCGTGATGTACGCATACAAGAAGATCAGCGACCTGATGAAGGAGCGTCGATCGATCTTCAACCAGGTGTCCGAGATCACGAGCCAACTCGGACGCATGCGCTGAGCGCCCGTCTGCCGAAGGGGTCCGACCACGATCGTGGTTCGGGCCCCTTTCTCTTTTTCGGCCTCTGATCAGGTTCTGAAGAGCGCTCAGCAGCAGTTTTCACCGAGGTTCTGCACAGTGTGGAAAACCTGTGGATAACTCTGTTTTCCTCGGGATGATCTGTGCACTGCGCTGTTAACACTGTGGAAGACGGGCGACCGCCCCCGCGACCCCGACGCGTTAAGTGCCCAGGCTGTCCGCAGCTCCTCCACAGTTAACGGAGCCCGACATCCCTGCTGTTAACACGCGTGTCGAGAGTTATCCACACTCTCCACAGCTGTTAACAAGATGAAGATTCCAAATCATTGTTAAGAGAGATTCGATGACCTTGCCGTGGAGACGTCGGTCGACAGGCTCGGTCGGACGTGGGCACTAGCATGGGTAAGCCATACCCGCCGTCAAGGGAGCACCCGTGAAGTTCCACGTCAATCGCGATGTGTTCAGCGAAGCCGTCTCGTTCGTGGTCAAGCTCCTGCCGCAGCGCAATCCGCAGCCGATCCTGGCCGGTGTGCTGATCGAGGCCAACGAGCAGGGCCTCACCCTCGCCGCCTTCGACTACGAAGCATCCGCGCGGACGACGATCGAAGCGACCGTCGACGAGCCGGGCACGATCCTGGTCCACGGCCGCCTCCTCAGCGACATCGCCAGCCGTCTGCCGAACGCACCCATCCAGATCGCCGTCGACGACGACGGCGGCATCCTGCTCACGTGCGGATCGGCGCGGTTCACGCTCGCCTCCATGCCGGTGCAGGAATACCCCGCCATCCCCGAGGTCACCGGAGAATCCGGCCTCGTGCCGGCCGACGAGTTCGCCACGGCCATCGCGCAGGTCGCCTTCGCGGCGTCGCGCGACGACGTCACGCCCGTCCTCACGGGTGTGCAGCTCGAGGTCTCCGGCACGCGGCTGAGCCTGGTCGCGACCGACCGCTACCGCGTCGCCCTGCGCGAGATCCCGTGGGACGGCGGTGCCGCGGCATCCGACGAGCCCACCTCAGCCCTCGTGCCGGCCCGCACTCTCCAGGAGGTCGGTAAGACGTTCGCCCACGGTGGCGACATCTCGATCGCGTTCTCGGGTTCGGGAGATCGCGAGATCATCGCCTTCTCGTCGGGCAACAAGACCGTCACCTCGCTGCTGATCAAGGGCAACTTCCCGCCGGTCCGTCGCCTGTTCCCCGCGCAGACCGAGCACCACAGCGTGGTCAACACCGCGGAGCTCATCGAAGCCGTCCGTCGTGTCGCACTCGTGCTCGACCGCTCCGCGCCGCTGCGTTTCACCTTCGGTCCCGACGGCGTCTCGATGGATGCGTCCGGCACCGAGCAGGCTCGCGCCACTGAGTCGGTCGACGCGACGCTCGTCGGCGACGAGGTCACCCTCGGTCTCAACCCGCAGTACCTGATCGAGTCGCTGGGTGCCGTGCGCAGCGAGTTCACGCGCATCACCTTCACCTCGAGCGACAACGCGAACAAGCTCAGCCCCGTGCTGGTCACTCCGCAGACGTCGGTCGAGAAGGGCGGCGAGGGGACCTTCAAGTACCTCCTGCAGCCCAACCTCCTCCTCCGCTGAGTTGCGTCTCGCTGCCGTGTCGGAGGTGGCGGGTAGTCTGACTCGGTGATCGTGGAGCAGCTGGGACTGAAGGACTTCCGCAATTACGCGGAAGCCGACGTCTCGCTCTCTCCGGGAGCGAACGTCTTCGTCGGTCGCAACGGTCAGGGCAAGACGAATCTCGTCGAAGCCGTCGCGTATCTGGCCACCCTCGGCTCGCACCGCGTCTCGAACGACGCGCCCCTCGTCAGAGACGGAACGGATGCCGCGATCGTGCGCGCGCGACTGGCCCACGGCGAGCGGAGCGTGCTCCTAGAGCTCCAACTCAATCGCCAGGGCGCCAACAAGGCACGGGTCAACGGCGTCAATGTGCGGACCTCGGAGCTTCCCCGGTACGCGCAGGTGGTCCTGTTCGCTCCCGAGGACCTGCAGATCGTCCGGGGGGATCCCTCCGCTCGTCGTCGCTTCGCGGATCAGCTGATCGTGCAGCGCACCCCGCGCATGGCCGCCGTCCTCGGCGACTACGACCGGGTCCTGCGCCAGCGCAGCGCTCTGCTCAAATCGGCGCGCGCCCGCGGCCTCCGCGGCGACGCCCTCAGCACCCTCGACGTGTGGGACGACAAGCTGGTCACCCTCGGCACCGAGGTGATCGAGGCGCGGAGCGCGTTGGCATCCGATCTCTCCGATCCCGTCGCCCGGGCGTACGCCGCGATCGCCGGCGCCGATCACGAACCGCGCCTGTCGTGGGCGCTCTCGGTCGGCGGGGGCGACCCCGAAGAGGGCGACGCGGTCGATGGTGCGGGCTCGAGCGAGCCGCTGGCCGACCAGTTCCGCGCGGCCCTCGTCGCGAAGCGACCGGCCGAGCTCGAGCGCGGACTCACGCTAGTCGGACCCCACCGCGACGACCTCGTGCTGCGCGTGCGCGGCCTGCCGGTGAAGGGTTACGCCTCGCACGGCGAATCGTGGTCCGTCGCGCTCGCGCTGCGGTTAGCCTCGGCCGAGATCCTCCGCGCGGAGTCGCGGCTGGGAGACCCCGTCCTCATCCTCGACGACGTCTTCGCCGAGCTCGACGCCGGACGCCGGACGCGATTGGCGGAGCTCGCCGGCGGGTACGAGCAGGTCATCGTGACCGCCGCCGTCGAAGAAGACGTCCCCGACGGGCTGCGCGCTCATGTCGTGCGCGTCGATGCCGGGCGCATTCGGGACATCGACGATGAATGACGACGCGGAGATCCCCGAGACCATGTCGACGTATCTGCGTCTGCGCGGTCTCGAGCCGTCGCCGTATCGCAAGAAGAAGCGTCGGCGCCGCGCCGACGACGGCGAGAACGCCCCGTTCACCCCGGGGCGGGACCCGCGCGGGTTGGGCGATGTGCTGTCCTCGCTCACCAAGTCCGCTGGATGGGACCCCCAGCTCTCGCGCGAGGACCTCGTGCGCACGTGGGACGAAGTCGCCGGAGCCGACACCGCGGCGCACACACGTCCCGTCGCCCTGGACGGCGGAACCCTCACCGTCCAGGCCGATTCCACGGCGTGGGCCAAGCAACTGCAGTTCATGCGCGCGCAGATCCTCTCGGAGATCCTCCGCCGCTTCCCCGATGCCGGTGTCGAGGCGATCCGGTTCGTGGGCCCCGACGTCCCCTCTTGGAAATGGGGGCCCAGAGCCGTTCCAGGCCGCGGTCCGCGCGATACCTACGGCTGAGCCATGGTCGATCCCGGCTTGACGTGATTTATCCCCGCATTGGGGCGTACAAGCCATTTCGAAGGCCCTTCCGCGATAGGATGGAGGTTCCGACGAACCGATCTGGAGCGCGCGTACCCATGACGTCCGAAAACCCCGACAGCGTTTCCGAGGAACCCGAAGCGACCAGCAAGAAGGTTCCCAACGAGTACGGGGCAGACGCCATCCAGGTGCTCGAAGGTCTCGAGGCGGTCCGCAAGCGACCGGGCATGTACATCGGCTCCACCGGTGAGCGCGGCCTGCACCACCTCGTGCAGGAGATCGTCGACAACTCCGTCGACGAGGCCCTCGCCGGCTACTGCGACACCATCGAGGTGACGATCCTCAGCGATGGCGCCGTGCGCGTGGTCGACAACGGTCGCGGCATCCCGGTTGACATGCACCGCACCGAGGGCAAGTCGACCGTCGAGGTCGTCCTCACCGTCCTGCACGCCGGCGGCAAGTTCGGCGGCGGCGGCTACGCGGTCTCGGGCGGTCTGCACGGTGTCGGCTCGTCCGTCGTCAACGCCCTCTCGACGCGCCTCGAGGTCGAGGTCAAGCGTCAGGGTCACGTGTGGCGTCAGTCGTTCCGCGACGGCGGCGTGCCCCTCGCTCCCCTCGCGCAGGGCGAAGAGAGCGACGCGACCGGCACGACGATCACCTTCTGGCCGGATGCCACGATCTTCGACACCATCGACTTCGACTACGACACGCTGCGCACGCGCTTCCAGCAGATGGCCTTCCTCAACAAGGGTCTGCGCATCAGCCTGCGCGACGAGCGCCCCCAGTCGCTGATCACCGAGGGCGAGCCGGGTGAAGAGGTCACCGACGCCCGCCACGACACGTTCCTCTACGAACGCGGCCTTGTCGATTACGTCGAGCACCTCAACCGCGTGCGCAAGGCCGACGTGGTCAACGACGAGATCATCGAGGTCGAGTCCGAGGACACCGAGCGCAAGATCGCGCTCGAGCTGGCCATGCAGTGGACGACGGCGTACACCGAGAACGTCTTCACCTACGCGAACACCATCAACACCCACGAGGGTGGAACGCACGAAGAGGGCTTCCGCGCCGCGCTGACGACTCTCGTCAACCGCTACGCGCGCGCGAACAACCTACTCAAAGAGAAAGACGACAACCTCACCGGCGACGACATCCGCGAAGGTCTCACCGCCGTCATCTCGGTGAAGCTGTCGGAGCCGCAGTTCGAGGGCCAGACCAAGACCAAGCTCGGCAACACCGAGGCCCGCGCCTACGTGCAGAAGGTCGTCGGCGACAAGCTCGGCGACTGGTTCGACCGCAACCCGGCGCAGGCGAAGAACATCATCCGCAAGGCGATCGACGCCGCCACGGCTCGCCTCGCCGCCCGTAAGGCGCGCGAGACCGCTCGTCGCAAGAGCGTCTTCGAGTCGGCCGCGATGCCCGACAAGCTCAAGGACTGCACCTCGAAAGACCCCTCGATCAGCGAGATCTTCCTCGTCGAGGGTGACTCGGCCGGCGGCTCGGCCGTGCAGGGTCGCGACCCGCACACGCAGGCGATCCTGGCGTTGCGCGGCAAGATCCTCAACGTCGAGCGTGCGCGCCTCGACCGCGCACTGGGCAACAAAGAAGTGCAGGCGATGATCCAGGCTTTCGGCACGGGCATCGGCGAAGACTTCGACATGGCCAAGGCCCGGTACCACAAGATCGTGCTCATGGCCGATGCCGACGTCGACGGCCAGCACATCACCACGCTGCTGCTGACCCTGCTCTTCCGCTACATGCGCGGACTCATCGAGGCGGGCTTCGTCTACCTCGCGCAGCCCCCGCTGTACCGCCTGAAGTGGTCGAACCACCCGCACGAGTACGCGTACAGCGACCGCGAGCGCGACGCGATGCTCGTCGACGGTCAGGCCTCCGGACGCCGCATCCCCAAGGACAACGGCATCCAGCGCTACAAGGGTCTCGGCGAGATGAACGACCACGAGCTGTGGGAGACCACGATGGACCCCGAGACCCGCACGCTGAAGCAGGTCACCATCGACGACGCCGCCTCGGCC
Organism: Microbacterium sp. 16-032; assembly: GCF_041079455.1. NCBI lineage: Bacteria > Bacillati > Actinomycetota > Actinomycetes > Micrococcales > Microbacteriaceae > Microbacterium > Microbacterium sp. 16-032. The sequence goes on from NZ_JBFYGQ010000001.1 coordinate 536,835, forward strand.
GACGAGATCTTCTCGGTGCTCATGGGAGAAGACGTCGAGTCGCGTCGCAGCTTCATCCAGCGCAACGCCAAAGACGTCCGCTTCCTCGACATCTGATCCGCACGACAGATCTCGCTCCGACGTATTCACGAAACTGAGAAGACATGGCTGACGACACCACTCCCGGGCCCGCCGACGCGCGCGAAGAAGGCGCTCACAACCACGGCAAGATCGACCAGGTCGACCTGCAGCTCGAGATGCAGCGGAGCTACCTCGACTACGCGATGAGCGTCATCGTCGGGCGCGCCCTGCCCGACGTCCGCGACGGCCTCAAGCCCGTGCACCGCCGTGTGATCTACGGCATGTACGACGGCGGCTTCCGCCCCGACAAGTCGTTCTCGAAGTGCGCCCGCGTCGTCGGCGAGGTCATGGGGCACTACCACCCGCACGGTGACGCCCCCATCTACGACGCCCTCGTGCGTCTCGTGCAGCCGTGGTCGCTGCGCTACCCGCTGGCGCTCGGCCAGGGCAACTTCGGCTCACCCGGCAACCAGGGCGCGGCCGCCCCGCGTTACACCGAGACCAAGATGGCCCCCCTCGCGCTCGAGATGGTGCGCGACATCGAAGAAGAGACCGTCGACTTCGAGGACAACTACGACGGCCAGACGCAGGAGCCCACGGTCCTGCCTGCGCGCTTCCCGAACCTGCTGGTCAACGGCTCGGTCGGCATCGCCGTCGGTATGGCCACGAACATCCCGCCGCACAACCTGCGCGAGGTCGCGGCCGGTGCCCTCTGGGCCCTCGAGAACCCGGATGCCACGCGCGAGGAACTGCTCGAGGCGCTCATGGAGCGCATCCCCGGCCCCGACTTCCCCACGCACGCCCAGATCCTCGGTACCCGTGGCATCAAGGACGCGTACCGCACCGGGCGCGGCTCGATCACGATGCGCGCCGTGGTCAACATCGAAGAGATCCAGGGCCGCACGTGCCTCGTGATCACCGAGTTGCCCTACCAGGTCAACCCGGACAACGTCGCCGTCAAGATCGGCGACCTCGCCCGCGAGGGCAAGATCACCGGTGTCGCCGACATCCGCGACGAGAGCTCGGGTCGCACCGGTCAGCGCCTGGTCGTCGTGCTCAAGCGCGATGCGGTCGCGAAGGTCGTGCTGAACAACCTCTACAAGCACACCCAGCTGCAGGAGAATTTCGGCGCCAACATGCTGGCGATCGTCGACGGCGTGCCGCGCACGCTCTCGCTCGACGGCTTCATCAGCCTGTGGATCGACCACCAGGTCGAGGTCATCGTCCGCCGCACGCGTTACCGCCTGCGCAAGGCCGAAGAGCGTATGCACATCCTGCGCGGCTACCTCAAGGCGCTCGACGCGCTCGACGAGGTCATCGCGCTCATCCGTCGCTCGCCGACTGCTCAGGACGCCAACGAGGGGCTGCAGAAGCTCCTCGACATCGACGACATCCAGGCGCAGGCGATCCTCGACATGCAGCTGCGTCGGCTTGCCGCCCTCGAGCGCCAGAAGATCGTCGACGAGGCGACCGAGCTCGAAGCCCGCATCGCGGACTACAACGACATCCTCGCCACTCCCTCCCGCCAGCGCACCATCATCCGCGACGAGCTCACGGCGATCGTCGACCGCTTCGGCGACGACCGTCGCACCGAGATCCTGCACGGGTTCGACGGCGACGTCTCGATCGAAGACCTCATCGCCGAAGAAGAGATGGTCGTCACCGTCACCCGCGACGGCTACATCAAGCGCACGCGCAGCGACAACTACCGCTCGCAGCACCGCGGCGGCAAGGGCGTGAAGGGTGCGCAGCTGCGCGCCGACGACGTGGTCGAGCACTTCTTCGTCACCACGACCCACCACTGGCTGCTGTTCTTCACGAACAAGGGCCGCGTGTACCGCTCCAAGGCGTACGAGGTCCCCGAGGCCGGGCGCGATGCGAAGGGCCAGCACGTCGCGAACCTGCTCGCGCTGCAGCCCGACGAAGAGATCGCGCAGATCCTCGACATCCGCGACTACAGCGTCGCCACGTACCTCGTGCTCGCCACCCGCAACGGTCTGGTCAAGAAGACCCGTCTCGACGAGTACGACACGAACCGCCAGGGCGGCGTCATCGCCATCAAGCTCCGCGGCCAGGTCGCGGACGACACCGACGACGCCGAGCAGGGCGGTGCCGACGAGCTGGTCAGCGCGATGCTGGTCGACGAGGGCGACGACATCCTCCTGATCAGCCGCCTGGGGCAGTCGCTGCGCTTCTCCGCCACCGACAGCGCGTTGCGCCCCATGGGCCGGTCGACGTCGGGCGTGAAGGGCATGGACTTCCGCGAGGGCGACAGCCTGCTCTCGGCATCCGTCGCCAAGGACGACGAGTTCGTGTTCGTCGTGACCGAGGGAGGCTATGCCAAGCGCACCGCCGTCACTGAATACCGGATGCAGAATCGCGGCGGTCTGGGCATCAAGGTGGCCCGTCTGACCGACGACCGCGGCGTGCTCGCGGGCGGAATGATGGTGTCGGAGGGCGACGAGGTCCTCGTGGTTCTTGCCAGCGGCAAGGTGGTACGCTCTGCCGTGGCCGAGGTCCCCGCCAAGGGGCGCGACACCATGGGTGTCGTGTTCGCACGAGCCGGAGGTGATGACAGGATCATCGCCATCGCTCGCAACGCAGAGCGGAACCTGACCGAGACGACGGAGACGATCACGGAGCCCACCGCTTCTTCCGCGGATGAGGCCGACGCCTCCTCTTCCGAGACCCCCGAGGAAAGTACTGACGCATGAGCACGGTAGCCGACAAGCTCGCCAAGAAGTCGACTCACAAGACCCCCGCCAAGCAGGTCCGCCTGCGCCTGGTGTACATCGACTTCTGGTCGGCGGTGAAGCTGTCGTTCCTGGCGGCGGTCGCTCTGGCCATCGTCACCGTCGTGTCGTACTTCCTCATCTACCTCGTCGTCTCGGCGACGCTGCTGACGAAGCTCGATGAGTTCTTCACGAGCTTCACCGACGGTGGGGCGACCCTGTCGCAGTACGTGGGCCTGCCGCAGGTGATGGCGTTCGCCGCCATCGTCGCCATCCTCAACCTCGTCATCGTCACCGTGCTCGGCGCCGTGATGGCGGGTATCTACAACCTGGCGGTGAAGGTCACCGGTGGCCTTCTCGTCGGGTTCACCTCGAACTGACGCCGATTCGTCAAAACCTCGCGAGTCCGGTAAAGTCTTCGAGGTTGACATCACGTCAGCGAGACGGGGCTATAGCTCAGGCGGTTAGAGCGCTTCACTGATAATGAAGAGGTCCCAGGTTCAAGTCCTGGTAGCCCCACCCCTTCCCTCGCGGGGCCTTAGCTCAGTTGGTAGAGCGCCTGCTTTGCAAGCAGGATGTCAGGAGTTCGAATCTCCTAGGCTCCACACATCTGCACGCGTGGCACCCAGCTGCTGCGATCGGTCTGCACATCTCGCACCGGCTGCACTGGTCGGGAGCATCCGGATCATTGCGCGTCCACACGGTGAATGCCAGCATCACAGCCCGATGACGAGCGGTGGGATGCCGTAGGCATGGTGCCCGTGGGACATTACGATGGCGAAGTGGCCGCTCCTTTAGTCTGCCGTCCATTCGGGACCTGGCCGTCGGACATTTCGGTCTCGACGGTGCTCGATAACACGTCGATCGTCGACGGGCCGCGCTCCGACGGACATCGGCCGTACTGGGCAGAGGTGCGGTTCGACCAGGGCGGCAGGTGCGGCGTGTGGACGTTGCATGACGGGACGCCCACTGAGCTGACCGGGCCCGACGAGGACGTGCGCAGCACCGTGTACGAATACGGCGGCGGCGCATGGAACGTCGATAGCGGGATCTTCGCGTACGTCGACCACCGCTCGCAGTCCGTGAAGGTTCGGGAGGACGGGATCACCCGGACGCTCGCCACGATGCCGCCGGGCATCCGCGTCGGCGACCTGTCGGTGAGCGCGTCGCACCGCAGCATCGTGGCGGTCCGAGAGCGGTGGCGGGACGAGGAGAGCGATCCCGAGCACGCGGTCATTCGGCTCCCGCTCGACGAGCCAGGGCCGATCGTGATCGACGACGCGCACACGGTCCTCTCCGGCCGCGATTTCTATGCCGCCCCACGCCTCTGCGACACCGGCGAGTTGTGCTGGGTCGAATGGGACCACCCGGAGATGGCCTGGTCACGGACGAGGATCCTGACCGGCCCGATCGGCGACCCGGAGGGAGCCGCCACGCTGGTAGCGGGCCGGGACGACGAGTCCGCCCTGCACCCGACGTGGGCGCGGGACGGCGACGGCGCCTGGACGCTCCTGTTCTGCTCGGATCGATCGGGCTTCTGGAACCTCTATCGCTGGGACGGGTCGCGCGTGCTGGCCCTCGCGCCGATGGATGCGGATCTCATCGGCGCGCCCTGGGCACTCGGCGGCCAGCCGTTCGCGCCTCGCGCCGACGGCAGCATCGTGTGCGCCTGGTACGCGGACGGGTCGCACGTGCTCGGAACGCTCATGCCCGACGGCCGGCGGGTGGCATGGCGCGAATGCGCCCAGGTCGGACGGATCGCCGCGGGCCCGGACTGGGTGGCTGTCGAGGCGGCCTTCGTCGACGAGCCGGGCGGCGTCCTTGTCGGAGCAACGGGCCCCGGCGTGACGAGCGAGCCGGCATGGCGGCGGGTCAGCCGCACCGTCGAGGCGGTCCTTCCGCCGGAGGCGATCTCCCGACCGCGCCCGATGACCTGGAATGGCGATGCCGGGCCCGTCCACGGCTGGTACTACCCACCCGCGAGCGCCACGCACTGCGGGCCGCAGGGCGATCGCCCGCCGCTGATCGTCCTGATCCACGGCGGTCCGACGAGCATGGCGCACAGCAGCTTCGCTCTCGATCGTCAGATATGGACGAACCGGGGCTTCGCGCTGCTCGACGTGAACTACTCGGGAAGCACCGGCTTCGGCCGTGAGTACCGCGGCCGGCTCGACGCTCGGTGGGGCGAGCTCGACGTGTCCGACTGCGTGAGAGGGGCTCAGGAGGTGGGGGCGGCCGGGCTGGCCGATCCCGACGCCGTGATGATCCGAGGCGCGAGTGCGGGCGGCTTCACGGCCCTGCGCGCCGCCGCAAGCAGCGAGACCTTCGCCGGCGTCGTGAGCATCTACGGGGTCACGGACGTGGCGTCCATGGCCAGGGACACGCACAAGCTCGAGTCCCGATACATCCGGCGACTGGTCGGAGACCGGCTCGAGAACGCCTCGGCGTCGCCCCTGGGCTCAACGGGTCTCGGTGCCATCCGCTGCCCCGTCCTCATCCTGCACGGCAGCGAAGACCGCGTCGTGCCCATCGACCAGGCCCGCCGGCTCGCCGAGTCCCTCGGGGAACGCCGCGTGCCGTGCGAGCTGGTCGTCTTCGACGGCGAAGCCCACGGCTTTCGAGACCCGCGCACTCTGCACCGCTCGTTCACCGAGGAGCTCGCCTTCTACCAGCGGCTGCTCTCATGACCGGTCGCCCGGAGTTGGTCATGCCTACGGTCGCGCGGCCCCGGGCGGGAGGACGGGGTCCGGCGCGATCCTGATCCGGGTCTGAGCGATCGCCCGCAGCCCCGAACGGATCGCGCGCCGCGCCGTCGTGCCCTGGGCGAAGACGGCCATGACCCGGTCATCGTTGTCGGACACCGGCCGCGTGTCCATCCGCACCGTGTTGTTCAGCTGCACGTGGGTCACGTCGTTCGAGCCTCGGGCGAGGTCGAGCCCCTGCACGCCGACAAGCCTTCCGTATCGGTGGGGTGCGGGGTAGAGGACGACGGTGGGCGTGCCGTCCTCGGGTCCGTGCCCTGTCAGATCGACGCGTTCGAGTGGGTCGCGCCCCAGCAGGACGTCCGCCCACAGCTGGTAGGTGTCGATCCCCACCGAGCCCTGCGTCAACTCCGGTAGTTCGCCGCCGAGCCGGAGCTGCGACTCGAGCAGGACCGGTCCGGACGCCGTCATCAGGACCTCCGTGTGAACGGGACCTGTCGACACCCCGAGAGCGTCCAGCGCCGTCAGGACGACCCGCCCCACCTCGTCCCAGGCCGCCTTCGGGAGGGGAGCCGGCATGCCGGTGCACATGATGATCGGGCGGTTCTGGGCGACGAGCTCGAACCCGATCATCAGGAGGTGGTGACGGCCGCGGTGGGATAGCGTGTCGACCGTCAGCAGATCGCCGACGACCTGCTCCTCCACGAGTACCCGACCCGTTGGGCTGTCGGGGGTGGTCTGTGCCGCCCACTCGAACGCTCCCGTCGCCCGTTCGGCATGAACGTCGACCGTCACCCCGCCGCTCCCCGAACCGCTGACGGGCTTCACGACGATGGGCCAGCCCACCTCGTCGCCGAACGCTACGGCCTCGGCGGCCGTTCGCACCTCACGATGCCGGGGCACGGGGAGCCTCGCCGCATCGAGCAATTCGCGGTACGCGCGCTTGTCGTGCACCTGACGCACAACGCGGCTGTCGTCCCCGCCACCGAGTCCGAGCCTGTCTCGGATTGCCGCGGCCGTCGCCATGTTCGGATCGTCCGTGGCAACCACCGCTGTGAACCGCGCGGCGGGTTGCGCCGCGGTGATCATGTCCACGACCCGTCCCGGGTCGTCCGGGAGGTCGAACACCCATCGGTGATCGCCGGGGCTGGGATGGCGGCCAAGCCCGTCGGTCGTCGACACCACGCTCGTGGTGAGGCCCTCCTTCCACATCCGCTCGATCACCGGACTGTGGACGCCCAGGAAAAGGAAGTGGGGCTCCGGCTCGGTCATCAGAACCACATCCGCTCGAGCGCGCCCGCGAAGTCCGCCGGCACGTCAACGATCGGCTGAATGAGGCTCAAAGCTTCACGGGCGGCCGCGAACGCCTCATCCGGCTCGTCGGCCTCGGCGCAAACCCGAATCAGATGGTCGCCGGTCGCGGAGAGCGCGCCGACGCGATCGCCGTCCTGGAACAGGCGCACCACCTCGCGGACGCCCGGCACCGCCTTCGCGGCCTCGATCCCTTCTATCGCGATGAGCGTGCCCGCGGCCTCGGTCCCCAGCGCGGCGATGGCGCGGTAATCGTCGGGCGGGGAAAGGTCTCGCCGCAGCGGTCGTCCGATGGTCGCAGCCAGGACGATGTCGTTCAGGTCGCGCCCACGACCGTGCAGCAACTCCCGTGTGCCATCTCCGGCCCGCCACGGTATCAGTGCCAGGACCTCCGGCGAATCAGGCGCCAGGCGCAGCTCCACCGAGCCGAGGAAGGGCTCGGGGACGTGCTCCTCGAGCAGTCGGCGCAGTGCCCTCGCTTCCCGCCCTGCGGGGTCATCCCCCCGTTCGATCTCCGCCAGAACGTGCGCTGTGCCCGGATCCCTGACGAGGCGGGTGACGGAGAGGATCGTCAACGTCGCTCCGCTGCGTACGACACGGACGCGGATGTCCGACTGGCCGGCGGTGGGGACCGGGGAGGAGACAACGCCCAGGACGGGGACGCCGAGTGCCTCAGCGCAGCGCGCAGCGATATCGCTGTGCTGGTCGTCGATGCACCAGACCAGGCCGACGGTCCGGCCCGCTTGGAGCGCTCGCGCCATCGCGGTCCAGTGCTCCGGCGGCTCGTCGCGGTGCATGCCGATCAGGCCACGGTGCCGCCAATCTGGAAGCGAGCCCTCGGTCAGCTGGGGCATCGGAACGAGATGGAGGAGAGGCACCTGCTCCGCCGTCGACGCGAGCACGGAAGGATGGCGTCCGAACCTGCCGATGACCAGCACGGCGGCGTTCATCCGACGACCTCTTGAGCGATGGGCAGCACCGTGTCGGGAGCGACCCGGAATCGCACGCTGGCGAGCGCGCGGCGGGCTTTCGCCGTAGCCTGCCGGTGCGAGCGCGCCGTGACGAGCGCGCCGACGGGAAGATCGTCCAGGGTTTCTACGCGACGGCTGCGACGTGGGGGCAGACCGATCTCTCGCACCCACCCGACGCCTTCCGAATCCTCCGTCGGGAGTCCGGTGCGCGACAGGTAGTCACCGGGGCAATGAGGGCCGCCCCAGAGCATGACGCTCGGCAGACCGTTCCGCGGCGCCACGGCGGCCTCGTCGAGGAGCTCCAGCGGATCCCCGCCGATCCAGCCAGCCACGCAGAGCCGGTACGGATCGAGGCCCGTCGCGGCACGGGTCAGCTGGGGGAAGTCACCGCCGAGCCGCAGCTGCGTCTCGATGAGCACCGGCCCGGTCTCCATGAGGATCAGCTCCGTGTGGGCGGGCCCGTCGACGACGCCCAGGGCGCTCAACGCACCGAAAGTCGCCTCGACCGCTTTTTCCCAGTCATCCGCAGGGATCGGCGCCGGCGCCCCGGTCATCACCACGACGGGACGCTCCAGCGCCACGAGCTCGAACCCCACCATCACGAGCCGATGAATGCCGCGGTGGCTGTGCGTATCGACCGTCAGCACCCTGCCGTAGGCCTGCTGCTCCACTGCCACTCTGCCTGACGGGGTCTCTCTCGACCGTCGGTGTGCGCGCGCCCACGCGCCGCGCGCGCCCTCCCGTGTGACGCCGACCGACGCGCCCGTGCTGCCCGAACCGATCGCCGGCTTCACCACGATGGGCCAGCCGACGGCGTCACCGAAGGCGATCACGTCGTCGGCGGTGGCGGCCTCCGTGCCACGGATGCTGTCGAATCCCGCGTCGACCAACCGACGGCGATAGACCGGCTTGTCGAGCGCGGCCGCCGCGGTCGCGACGGAGTTCACGTTCGGGACGGACAGGGCCTCGTTGATCGCCGCGGCGGCCACCATCGTCGTGTCGTCCACCCCGACCGCCCGGCTCACTGGCCGAGACCGATGCAACGCCATCGCGACTTCTACGGCCTCCTGCACATCGATGCGGCCGACGATCATGACGCTCTGGTGTTCGCTGAGCGACCGGTGGGTTCTGGCGGCCTCCGTGTCGCAAATGAGGCTGGTCTCGGCGCCAGCGTTCCACAGCATGGGCCTCATCGGGGTGTCGTCGCCCAGCAGCAGAATGTGGGTCGTGTCGGTCATCAGTACTGTCCCACCGTTCCGCGACGGCGGACCCGCCGCGCGCATGCACCGAAGATCACCACACCGACGACGAGCGTGAGCAGGGATTCGCCGATCGCGATCAGCCAGGTCATTCCCCACGGCTGCATGAGCGTCCCGCCGAGCAGCACGTGACGGAGCAGGTCGAGGATCCACGTCGTGGGCAGCGCCTGGGAGAAGCCGAGCAGCGCGCCGGGGAGCACGGTCACGGGGAACGCCACACCCGAGAAGACGGCGACGACGGACCCGAATGAATCCAGGATCGACTCGCCCTCGCGGAAGATCAACAAAAGACCGGATAGGGCGAAACCGTAGCCCAGGGTCGCAGCTAGGAGGGTGAACAGGATCGGCACCACCCAAAGGATCTCTGCGAGCGAGTATCGCGCGCCGAACGCGACGGCACCGCCGATGATGATGAGCGATGCGGCGAACGTCAGCAGGAAGCCGGTGAGCCCGGCCCCCAGCGCCAGGAGTCGGGGCGACGCCGGGCTGGCCCACATGAACTCCAGCGTGCCGGTCTCGCGCCCGCCGCTGATGTCGCCGGTCATCGTCCACACCACACCGACCAATGCGGAGGAGACGACCATGCCGAGCGCCAGCCACCCGAGCAGATCGGATGTTCCGGTGTGCTCCTGAAGTCCGACCGCGGACCCGTCGACGAGGAAGGCCGCTCCCAGCAGCAGCGCGGGCAGCACCATCTGCGAGAGGGGAGTGAAGACGAGCAGATTCGTCATGCCGAGGGGATAGCGTGCCGCCGTCCGAAGGTGGCGTCCGACGACCGCGATGACACTCAAAACTGCCCCAGCCTGCCGGTGACGCGGGCGCGGGCGAGGACGAGCTTGAGATTCACATCCGACAGCACAATGAGCACAACGGCGACGAGCAGCAGGTATGCGACCCGCCACCCGACGGGGCCCGTGGGATCTGCTCCGAGAATCCCCTCGCGAAGCAGGAGGATCGTCTGGGTCGGTGGCAGCGCCTGGCTGATGTATTGCAGCGCCTCCGGCAACACGGCGATCGGGTAGGTCACGCCGCACAGGATCGAGACGACGCCCTGGGCGATCGCGATCAGCCCGCCGGAGTCCCTCGTCAGCACCGTCAGGGAACTGAACATGCTGCCGATCGCGAGCAGGGCGGGCGTCGAGATCAGGACGACGAGCGCGAGCGTGACGAGGTCGCCGCCTCCGAGCTCGACCTGCATGGTCGACCGCATGAAGAAGGCGACGACACCGAACATCAGCACCGTTGGCACCATCGGTGCGACGCTGCTGGCGAGCAGCATCGTGAGGCGGGAGATGGGACTGAGCAGGATGAACTCGAGCGTGCCGCGCGACCGCTCGGCCGACAGCGCGGAGGCGGGACCGTAGAGGATGACCGACACCCACATCAGCACGGCCCATCCCAGGTAGATGAACCCGCCGACCTGGCTCGTGCCACTGAGCTGGGCGAAGGATTCCTGCGCCTGCGGGGACTGGCCCGAGAACCCGAGCGCCTGCAGGTAGTACATCTGCGGCAGGATGACGGCCGTCAGCATCACCATGATGTAGCTGGCGCGGTAGCGCCACATCTGCAGCAGGTCGCGGATGATGATCGCCCTGGCGGCCGTGAGTTGGTCAGTCATCGTCGTCATCGTCACCTTCATCACCGTCCTCGTGCTCGATGTCGCGTCCCGTCAAGCTCAAGAACACGTGGCGTAGGGAAACGGGCTCCGCGCGCAGGCTGTGCACCTGCCAGTCGCGCTCGATCGCACGGGTGATGAAGCGAGCTGAGAACGACTCCGTGAATCGGCCTCCCAGCGTCAGATGGTGAAGCCCGTCGTCGCTCGTGCGACGTGCGATCACCTCGACGGGGGTGTCGAGCTCCGTGATCAACTCCTGCAGCTGACCCTCGAGCCGTGAAGCCTCGATCGTGCAGCTGAACGTCCGCGTGGCGCCGAGCCCCTCGACCAGAGCCGCGGGGCGATCCTCAGCGATGAGCCGGCCCTGGTCGATGATCGCGACCCGGTCGGCGACGGCCTCGGCCTCCTCGATGTGATGCGTTGTGATGAGGATCCCGTGCCCAGCTCCGCGGAGGCTCGTGATCAGGTCCTGCAGCGATGCGGTGGCGTGCGGATCCAACCCGGAGGTGGGCTCGTCCATGATGATGGCGCGCGGATTGCCCAGCAGCGCTCGCGCGATGATGAGGCGCTGACGCATACCGGTGGAGTAGTTCTCCGCGTAGTCGTCGGCGCGGTCGGCGAGGTCGACGCGCTCAAGAGCCTCGGTGACGGCCGCGCGTGCCGCGCGGCCCCTGAGGCCACGCAGAGAGGCGAAGAACCGCAGATTCTGCCGGCCCGTCAACTTCCAGTACAGGCTGCGTTCGCCACCCAGGACGACGCCGAGTTGGCGCCGTGCCGCGTCGTCATCGCGGACGACATCGTGCCCGGCGATCGAGATGCTGCCCGACGTGGGAGTCACCAGCGTGCACATCATCTTCACGAGCGTCGACTTGCCTGCGCCGTTGCGTCCGAGGAGCGCGACGATCTCGCCGCCCGCGACCTGCATGGTGACGCCCCCGACAGCCGGGGGACTGTCGCGACGGCCGCGGGTGGGGTAGGCCTTCACCGCGTCTTTGACGTCGATCACAGGCCCCTGCGTGGTCTCTGTCACGTCTTGAGTCATCCGTCCATTACCTTCGATTCTGATTCTCTCAGTGTGTCCGCGACGAGGTTGACGAGCAGGTCGTGCTGGACTGCGTCCGGAAAATGCCCTCCGGGCAGAACATGCCAGGCGAACTGAGCGGTCGTCGCCGACTCCCATTCGGAAAGCACGTCCACCGGGACTGACCTGTCATCCTTGGCGCCGACCACCGTGAGTGGGACGGGGATGGTTCCAGCGCGTGAGAGTGCCGTCTCCGCGACCGCGAGATCCGCCCTGACCAGGCGAAGCGTCCACGACATCAACTCGTCGTCAGCCAGTTCGTCCGCGGACATACCTCCCCAATCTGCGATGCGCTCCCTGAGGCGGCGGTCGGACAGGCGGAAGAGAGGGCTTTCCGGATCGGGACGTTGCGGGGGACGCGCAGCCACAAGTACGACGTGCCGCGGCAACGGAAGTTCCTCGCGGATCAACGCATCGACGACGTGCATCGCGAGGGCTGCACCTACGCTGCGGCCGAGCAGAGCGAATCTTCCCCCGGCGATCGCTGCGCCGTGTGTGCGGAGGACATCCCCGACGAGGTCGGCGACGGATGTGGCCAGCGGTTCCGACACCCGTGAGTCCCGTCCGGGATAGAGCACCGGCTCGACGGCGTAGTCACCGATCCGCTCCGGCCAGTCCGCGAACGCGAGGCGTCCCGTGCCGGCCGGCGGAAGGCACAGCAGCGTCGCCCGCGGCGCGGGAGGTGCCGCCGAACTCACGACGGGTTCCTGTCTACGACCGACTCCAGCGACTCGGCCAGCGTTCCCAGGGTCTGATTGTCGAACAGCGTGGTGATCCCGATCGATCGGCCGATGAGCGTGCGGATGCGCGACGCGACCTGAACGGCGACGAGCGAGTTACCGCCGAGATCGAAGAAGTTGTCGTCGAGGCCGATCCGATCCACTCCGAGCACGCTCGACCAGATTCGGGCCAGTTCTACTTCGACGTGACTCGACGGCATCCGGAAGTCCGCGGAGCTCGCGTCGGCATCGGCGGTGCGGTCCGCGCCGAGATGAACCTCGCTCAGGCGCTCCTCGACCAACTCGACGTCGAAGCCGGCCTCGGCCCGGATGGCGTGGTTGACCCCCTCCGGGGTGACGACGATGTGCGACAGCGGATAGCCCGCGAGGATCCTCCGCAGTGCGCTCTTGCCGACCTCCACCGTGATGTTGCTGCGATCCGTATGGGACGTCGCCGGCACGGCGGCCGTCGTCAGGGCGTCGCGCATGCCCTCAGTGAACCGGCCCCGGTCGATGCGCCGCATCGCGAAGCCGCGAACCTCGCAGAGGAGTTCGCCGCTCGCGTCATAGAGATCCGCATCGACAACCGTGACGTCGGACGACCGGTCGTCACGGTGCCGGATGTGGGAGAAGACGTGGCCGGTGAGCGGGGCGCGCCAGCGGATCAGCTCGTAGCTCATCGGCAGGTAGGTCTCGTCCCGGCCCTGGATCATCGGGTTGTGCTGGCCCTCCGCGACCGCCACATCCAGGATCGCGGGATGCAGCAGCAGGGCGCTGCGGTTGGCCGGGGCGTCTGGGTCCGGCGAGGGGCACAGCTCAGCCAGCGCGTAATCCGGCAGGCGGGTCTCGACCAGGTCTGTCATCTCGTCGTGACGGGTGCTGGCGATCCGCCACCTGCTGCCCAATGACAGGTATGCGGAAGGCCGATCCAGCTCCTCACGCGTGAGTTCGCCCGGCAGTGAGGCGGCGAGGGCGCCGAGATCGATGGACCGCGGCGCGACCACGCTCGTGGGGCGCAGCACCGCAACCAGCAGCGGCGTCCACTCGCGCGTCGCTGTCGTCGTCGACGAGATCTCGACAGAGGCATCCCATTCCTGCCCCTTATCCACCTGTCGCAGACGCACTCGCAGGACGACCGGGCTGATGACCGGGGCGGCCTGGAGGTGCACGACGTCGGTGATCTCGGGTTGTCCGCCGACGGTCTCGGCATAAGCGGCGCGCACCATCTCGATCAGCGCGGCGCCGACAACCGCCTCGTCGCCGCCGATGACGTGCTCGGAGCTGGTCCAGTGTCGGCCAGGCCACAGGTCGCGCTCGAAGGCGACCTCGGCGGCCGTGCCCGCGAGTCGGCGGTCGAGAAGGGGGTGGTCGGCGGACGACACATCGGCACCGTCCTGCAGCGCTCGGAACGCCGCCGGCGCGGCGGCGTTGAGGTCCTCCACCATCCCGACCCCGGTCCACCCGCCCCAGCCGATCGAGATCGAGCGCGTGCCGCGCTCGCTCGCCCACTGCGCAAAGGCATCGACGAAATTGTTGGCGGCGCAGTAGTCCACCATGCCGAAAGTGCCGGTCACGGCCGTGATCGAGGAGTACAGCAAGAAGAAGTCGAGTTCTGAGCCGAACGCGCGGTAAAGGTTCGTCGTGCCCGCCAGCTTCGGGGCGAGTACGGCGTCGGCCTCCTGCGGCGTTCGCATGGCGAGCATCCCGCCGCCCGCCACGCCGGCGCAGTGCACGACGCCCGCCACGCGATGGCCATCAGCGGCCAGTTCGCGCGAAAGTCGTTCGACGTCCTCCGCCAGGCTCACGTCGACGCTGCGCACCGTGACGCTAGCTCCCAGCGCCTCGAGGTCCTCGATCTGCTGGATCCTGCTCGCCGTCCGCCGGTCGTCGGATTCCCGAATCAGATGCCAGTCCCTCCGGTCCGGTAGGCCCCTTCGACCGAGCAGCACCAGACGTGCGGGAGCCGCCTCGGCCAGGACACGAGCCGCCTCCAGCCCGAGACCTCCCAGCCCGCCGGTGACGATGTACGTCGCGCCTTCCCGGACCGGCAGCCGCTCGGGCTCGGGTAGGCCGAGATCCGAGTACTCGAGCGTGTAGCGGCCGTCGGCGCGGAGGGCGACGCGGGCCGCCGGGTCCGGGCGTCCGAGTTCGGTCACGAAATCGGAGGCTGCGACGTCCTCGCCGCGTCCGCGCAGGTCGACGTCGATCGATCGCGCGGCGACCCCCGCGATCTCGCGCCCCATGAGCAGGACCGGCCCAGACACGATGGCCTCGGCGGGGTCGAAGGCGTTGCCGCCAAGCCCCTCCCTGTTGGCGGTCGCGACACTGACCGTGCAGTTCAGATCGCCGACGGCCGCGAGCGTCTGTCCGAGCACGAGCAGCTCATGGAACCGGGCGCGCGCCTGCCCCGCAATGCGGTCGACATCGTCGAACGGCGAGGGTGCGTCCGGCACACGGGCATCGACGACATTGAACCGACCGTCGGTGCCGCCGTGGAACGCGTGGATCGCGGCCGCGAGCTCTGAGCGGCTGCCGAGATCAGCGGTCCAAGATGTCCCTTCGATGTTCCACGGGCCAGAGCCGAGCAGGATGACGTCGGCGCCGGATCGCGTGAGTCCGGCCGCCACCGCTCGCCCGAAGCCGCCGGCGCCGCACAGCACCAGCCATCGTCCCGGCGCGGGCTGCGCACCGATCGTGGGCGTCGTCTGACGCCAGGAGGGCATGCCGAGCGCGCCGTCGTCGAGCGTACGCGGCGCGTCGGCCGGCTCCACCGGACTCTCCGTCGGGTCCGCGTCGACCCAGTAGCGGCGGCGCTCGAACGGGTAGGGCGGGAGGCTGACCCGTCGGGGAGGACGATCCCACGTGCGCTCCCACGACAGCTCGGCCCCGGCCTGCCACAGCGCCGCCCGCACCTCGGCCGGGGAGGGCACAGCGCCCGTGCGCCGATCGGCCGCCAGTGTCGTGGCAGACCGGGTGGCCGGGGACGACGCGGTGACGAAGCTGCTCAGCACGCGTCCGGGACCGGCTTCCACCCACGCGAGGTCGTACTCGCGCGCGACGGTCGCCGCTCCGCGCTGGAACTGCACCGGCCGCCGGATCTGATCCGCCCAGTATCCGGGGTCTGTCGCCTGCGCGTCCGTGATCCAGTCGCCGGTGACTCCAGAAACGAAGGGGATCCGGGGCGTCGACCACGTCATTGCCGAGGCGATCCGCTCGAACTCGGAGAGCGCCGGCAGCATGAGCGCGGAATGGAAGGCGTGTGACGTGCGGAGCCGCTGAACGGGCACGCCCGCCTCAGTGAGGATGCGCTCGGACTCGGCGATGTCGTCTACGGTGCCCGCGATGGTGATCGACCCCGGCGCGTTCACCGCGGCGAGGTCGATGCGCTCGTCGAGCCGATGAGCGACGTCGCTCCAGTTCGCCGCGACGGCGGCCATCGCCCCCTGCGGGCAGCTGTGCATCAGCCTGCCGCGTGCGCACACGAGGACGACCGCGTCCTCCAACGACAGCACGCCGCTCAGGTAGGCGGCGGTGAGCTCGCCGATCGAATGGCCGGCCATCGCCGCGATATGGAGTCCCCATGACTCCAGGGTGCGCGCGGTCGCCACCTCGACGGCGAACAGGAGCGGCTGAGTGACCCACGTCTGGGCGAGGAGGGCGGCGTCACCGGACTCGGATCGCAAAAGCGGTTCCAGGTCGACTCCGATCTGCTGCCGCACCAGATCGAGAATCGGCTGCGCTGCGGCGCGGAACGCCGGCTCCGACCACAGCGAAGAGGCCATCGCGGGGAACTGCGTGCCCTGCCCTGGGAGGAGGAGGACGATGTCCTCGCTGCTGCGCGCACCGACGGCCGCACTGCCAGCCGCCGCCCGCAGCATCTCGACGGCGTGCGCCGTGTCGGTCGCAACAACGGCGCTGCGGTGGTCGAAGCGGGCCCGGCCGGACTGCAGCGTCCACGCCACGGACGACAGGTCCGTCTCCGGTCTTGCTTCAAGATGCGCGGCCAGGCGCTCGCGCGCCGCAGCGAGCGCTGTCGGCGTGCGCGCCGACAGCGGCAGGACGACCGGCCCCCCCGTCGGCGGCGACGGGAGGGGTGACGGAGCCTCCTCGACGATGATGTGCGCGTTGGTCCCGCCGATTCCGAACGAGCTGACGCCCGCGCGCCGCTTACCGACAGCCCACTCGACGGCCTCTGTCGCGACGTAAAAGGGGCTGTCGTCGAGGTTGAGCCGCCGATTGACGTCACCGACGTTGATCGTCGGCGGAATGACCCCGTTCTTGAGCGCGAGACAGACCTTCGCCAGCCCCGCCATGCCGGCAGCCGGGCCGAGGTGGCCGATGTTGCCCTTGACGGAGCCGAGCGGCACCTCGCCACGTCGCGTGTCGCCCGCCGACTGGAAGGCGCGTCGCAGACCCTCTACCTCGATCGGGTCGCCGACCAGGGTCCCGGTGGCGTGCGCCTCAACGTACCCGACGTCCGACGGATCGAGCTCCGCGTCCGCCAGCGCCTCCCGTATCAGCATCGCCTGCCCGGACACGCCCGGAGCGGTGAAGCCTGCGCGGTCCTGTCCGTCGTTGTTGACGGCTGAGCCGCGGATCACCGCGTGAATGGGATCGCCATCGGCGATCGCGTCGCTCAGCCGTCGAAGCAACGCCACGCCCACGCCCGTGCCGAAGATCGTGCCGCTCGCGTCCTCCGAGAACGGGCGGATGTGCCCGTCTTTCGAATAGATTCCGCCCTCTGACCACGTATAGCCGGCGCCGTAGGGCAGTTCGACCTCGACGCCGCCCGCGAGGGCGAAGTCGCATTCGCCCGCACGCAGCGACTGGCAGGCGAGATGGATTGCGACGAGCGCGCTCGAGCACGCGGTCTGCACGGTGATGCTCGGCCCATGCAGACCCAGTCGATACGAGACGGCTGAGCAGAGATAGTCCGGGCTGTTGCTCACCTCGATGGCCATCTGTCCGACCGCGTCGCGGACCCTGGCGTTCTTCGCCACCTGGTCCTGACCGTAGTAGTTGTTCGCCATTCCGCCGAAGACCCCCACGTGTCCCGGCACCGAGGTGGGGTCGTGCCCCGCGTCCTCGATCGCGGAGTAGCAGTGCTCCAGGAAAAGCCGGCCCTGCGGATCGCGGATCTCGGCCTCGCGCGGTGTGAACCCGAAGAACGCCGCGTCGAACTCGTCCGCTCCTTCGATCAGGGGTGCCACGGGCACGAAGTCAGGGTGATCCCGGTCAGCGGCAGCGACGCCAGCGGCGTCGAGATCCGTCGGCAAGAGCGCCGTCAGAGACTCCACTCCGCCGGTGAGATTGCGCCAGTACTCGTCCAGTGTGTTAGCTCCGGGGAACCGGCAGGAAAAGCCAATGATGGCGATGAGATCGTCGTTTGTTTTCGCGGACGCAACGTCAGCATCCGTGACGGCGCCAGGCGCATTGTGATGAAGTGACACGGCCGATTCGCTCCAGACTGACCGACAAAGGAATACAGGTTGGATTCAGGATGCAGCAAGGCGAATATACCGAGAGGGAACCTTTTTTGCGAACGTTGCTGGAATAGCGATCCGTGTATAGGCTGTGGTCCAAATCGTGGCGGGGGCGCGAAATGCCCTGGACTTCGCTGGAGGGTCAATGGGGGACGGGGTTGCTGCCGGGCGAGACGACCGGGTGGCCGTAATCGGCATGAGCCTGCGATTTCCTGGGGCGAATTCGCCCGAAGAACTCTGGGCGAACCTGATGGCAGGGCGTGAGTCGCTCACTCACCTCACGGACGACATGCTCCGCGCCGACGGCATCAGCGAGCGCAAGATCGCTGACCCGCATTATGTGCGCCGTCGACCCCTGATCGACAATCCCGGGCACTTCGATGCTGCGCGATTCGGACTGACGCCGCGAGAAGCGCAGATCATGAATCCGCAGCATCGCCTTTTTCTTGAGGCGTGTGACAGCGCATTGCAGCGCGCCGGAATCGATCCCGCTCAATCCCCCCAGATTGGCGTCTACGGTGGTGCGTCGCCGAATCGGTATATCGATGACATTTATTTCGATTCCGAGCTGAGCATGATCTTCGGCGACGTCGCGATCGAGATCTCGAATCAGCCGGACTACCTCGCCACCCGCGTGAGCCATGCGCTCGGGCTGACCGGTCCCGGTGTGAGCGTCCAGACCGCGTGCTCGTCCGCCCTCGTCGCCGTCCACCTCGCGAGGCAGGCGCTGCTCACCGGCGAGTGCGACCTCGCGCTGGCCGGGGGCGTGAGCGTTGAGTTGCCGTACCACTCGGGCCGTCTCTGGACCCCGGGTAGCATCTTCTCTCGCGACGGGCGCTGCCACGCATTCGACGCCGCGGCCACCGGCACGAGCTTCGGGTCCGGCGTCGGGGTCGTCCTGCTCAAGCCGCTGGCGAAGGCGATCGCCGACGGGGACCACATCCACGCGGTGATAGCCGGCTCGATGACCAACAACGACGGGGGTCGGCGCGCGGGCTTCACGTCCCCGGGCGAGGATGGCCAAGCGCAACTCGTCCGGCGGTGTCTGTCCGACTCGGGCGTCGACCCTCAGGCCCTCGGATACATCGAGGCTCACGGGACAGGGACCCTCGTCGGCGACCCGATCGAGTACAAGGCCCTCTGCTGGGCGCTCGCCGATCTCGGGTACGCGGGTCCCGACGTCCCGAAGATCCCCATGGGATCGGTCAAGACGAACATCGGGCACCTCGGCCCCGCCGCGGGCATCGCGGGGCTCATCAAGGCCGTGTTGACGGTCGAGCACGGCACGATCGTCCCTTCGCTCAACTTCAGCGAGCCGAACCCCGCCATCGACATGGCGGCCAACCCGGTCGAGGTGGTGACCGCCACGACCCCGTGGCCGCGGGCCGCCGAGCGGGTTGCGCTCGTGAGCTCGTTCGGCATCGGCGGAACGAACGCGGTGGCCGTCGTCGCCGAGGCGCCGGTGATCGAGCGTCAAGTGGAGCCCGCGCCTCGCTCGGCTGGTCGCGCCCAGGTACTTTCGCTGTCCGGAGCGACCGCAGCGCACGTGGAGGAATACGCGGGCGCTCTCGCGTCGATGCTCGACGTCACGGGGGATGCGGACTACGCGGGAGTGGCCCGTACCGTGCGATCCCGTTCGTCGCATGCGCATCGGACCTTCGTCGTCGCTTCCGGGCCTGCGGAGGCGGCCGAGGCGTTGCGCCGTGGACCTCGCGTGGTGAAGGCGGCCGCCGGCCGGGGGCTTGGGTGGCTGTTCCCCGGTCAGGGCACGCAGTCTCCGGGGATGGCGGGCAGGATCGGCTCGGGGGTCGTGGGTTTCGAGGCGGCGCTCGACGAGACCTTGGAGGAGTTCGCCGCTCTCGGGTTGGATGGGCTGCGGGATCTCGTCGTTCATGCGCGGATCGCGGCAGACCTGCCCGGCGCCGATGACGGACCCGCGGCGCAACTGCGACAGACCGTACTCGCGCAGCCGGCGCTGTTCGCGATCGAGTACGCCCTCGCGAGGGCGTGGTCTGATGTCGTCGAGGAGCCGCGGGTGCTCGTCGGTCACAGCGTCGGGGAGTATGCGGCCGCGACGATCGCCGGTGTCATGACGCTGCGCGACGCATGCCGCATCGTGGCGGCGCGAGGGCGACTGATGCAGGAGATGCCCACCGGATCGATGGTCGCCATCATGCGCGCCCTACCGCAGGTGAGTGCGCTCCTTCCCGACGAGCTCGACGTTGCCGCGGTGAACGGGCCGTCGTCGTTCGTCGTCTCCGGTCCCAGTGACCGGATCGACGCTCTCACCGCGAAGCTGAAGCTGCTGGGTATCGAGCACACGCCGCTGCGCACGTCGCACGCGTTCCACTCCCGAATGATGGAGCCTGCCGCCGACGCGCTCCGCGACGTGATGGCGACGGTGGATCTGCGGCCCCCCAGGATCCCGATCGTCTCCACGGTCACAGGCGACTGGCTCGACGACGCGTCGGCCACCGATCCGGACTATTGGCGTCGTCAGATCATTCAGCCGGTGCTCTTCGGCGACGCGGCGGTGCGTGCCGCCGAGGTCGCCGACGTGTTCACGGAGCTCGGTCCCGGCGACACCCTGAGCTCGCTGACGCGGGTGGCGGCGGAGGTGCGGTGCGTCCCCGTGCTGCCGCGCGCCGCGGATCCGACCACCGACCGGTACCTTCCCGCGCTGGGCGAACTGTGGGCCAACGGCGCCGCCGTGGATTGGTCGGCGGTCGAGGAGGACGAGCCCGCGCGCAAGCGCGTCGTCCCTGCCGCTCCCTATCGGTACGAGCAGTACTGGATAGACGACGAGACGACCGAGGACGAGGACGACGACGACGAAGACGAGAACGGCCCGCTGCCGGTGCACAAGTCGGCGCATCTGCCGATGTGGCGGCCGGCGCCCATCACGGCCGGAGAGCTGACAGGTCCGTGGCTGGTCATCCACGACGGGTCTCTGTCGACGGTCGTCGATTGCCTTCGCGGGGACGGCGCCCGTGCCGTCTCCGTCACGGGCCCGGATGCTCCTGCGGCACACGCCGACGATCTGCGGACCGGCCCCCAGACGGACTGGCGGATGCTGATCGACCGCCTGACGGATGACACTCTGCGTCCGGCCTGCGTCGTCTACGGGTACACCGCGGACCCCGCCGCCCGTACCGACGCGTTCTTCGATCTGCTTCACCTGCTTCAGGCGGTGTCCGAGGCGTGGTCCGGCACCGGCATCGTCATCCGCGTCGTCACGGTCGCGGCCCAGGCAGTCACCGGGGAGGAGACCGTCGATCCGCTCGGTGCGCTGGCGCAGGGCGCGACGGTCGTGGCGAACGAGACGCCGGGCATGACCGCGGGAACGCTCGATCTCGCGCGCTGGCCGGAGACCAGGGCGGATGCCGCACGCGTCGCCCGAGAGCTGCGGCAGGAGAATCCCGAGACCCGAGTGGCGATCCGCCGGCGCGGCCGCTGGACGCTCGAGTTCGCCCCGTTCCCGGTCGCAGAGATCGCCGACGGCGCTCCCGCTCCGATCCGTCCCGGCGGCACCTACCTCGTCACCGGCGGAACCGGCGCCATCGGCATCGAGATCCTCCGTCACATCGCCAGCACGCCGGGTACCCGCGTCGCCCTCATGTCTCGTGGCGGCCCGGCGGCGATGGGGTTCGAGGACGCGCGCCTGCAGGTGCCCGTCGAGGGCCGCAGCATGCCGTCGCGTCTGCGCGCCGCGCTCGAGCGCGCTTCGGAGAACGGCGTCGAGGTGGTCGCGGTGGCGGGCGACGTGTCGGTGCCGTCCTCGCTCGCGACGGCGCTTGCGACCGTTCGCAGCGCTTTCGGCACCATCGACGGGGTCTTCCACGCCGCTGGAGTCGCTGGCGGTCAGCTCGCCGTCCTGCGCGCCGACGACAGCGCCGCGCGGGTGCTGCGTCCCAAGGTGGACGGCACGATCGCCCTGCACGAGGCGCTCCACGGCGAGGCGTCGTTCCTGATGCTCTTCTCGTCCATCATCGCCATCACGAGCGACATCGGCATGGTCGACTACTGCGCCGCGAACAGCTTCCTCGACGCTTTCGCGGCACGACACTCCGATGACCGGACCCGCGTCGTGTCCGTGAACTGGTGCGGCTGGTCCGAAGTCGGGATGGTCATCGCCGAACGATCGGTCGCCTCGGACCAGCTGCGCGACGCCGAGATGGGCATCACGTCGGTTCCGTCCCGGCACCCCCTGCTCGACCGCCAGATCACCAGCGCGGCCCTGCCGACGTACACGGCGCTGGTTCCACCGAGGACGGACGACTATCGCGACGACCACCGCATGACGGGCGAGCGCGCGATCTCGGGAACCATGCTCGTGGAGATGGTCCGCGGTGCGGCGGAGGACGCGACGGGAGCTCCCGTCGCACTCCACGACGTCGCGCTCGGAGCGCCTGTCATCGTCGGAGCGATGACCGAGCTGATCGTGTCGGCCGTCGACGCCGGACCGAACGGGCAGTACAGCTGGCAGGTGACGGCGCGGGCGTTCGGTTCGCGCGAGGCGCGCACCCAGACCGCCCTGATCGCGAGGAGCCTCCCGGCGACGGGGGCGCGGCCGCCCGTCCTGCCCCTGGATGCGATCCGCGACCGGTGCTCGTCGATCGACTGGCTTCCCACGTTCGACGACCCCGCGAGCCCGGTCTCCATCGGCACGCGCTGGCGCGCACTCGAAGGCATCGCCGTCGGGGCGGGGGGAGAGCAGCTGCTCGACCTCGTCATCGCCGATGGCGTCGAAACCGAGGGGTATGGGCTCCATCCGGTGCTCCTCGACAACGCGACGGCGCTGGGGCTGCTCCTGCCGGACGTCATCACGCCGGGCCTGTCGTTCTTGCCGTCCGGATATCGAAGGATCGAGTCGTGGGCGCCTCTCCCGACGCGGGCGCTGTGTTGGATCCGTCGGCGCGCCGAGGAGGCGGTCGACGGGGAGTTGTCCTTCGACATCGCGATAGCCGATGAGGACGGGCGGGTGCTGGCGGCGATCGACGGGTTCACGATCGCGATCATGGATGCCGCTGCACCGTTGCGACCCGCAGTGGAGCTCGCGGAAGATTCGGCATCCGAGGACGACGACGTGCGGCACGACGACTACCTCTTCAGCCCGGACGAGGCGTTGGGACTGATGGACGCGCTGCTGCGACAGGATCAGGCCGACCACGTCGTGCTCTCCCGCAGGCCGCTCGACAAGCGCCTGAACCGCATCGACAGGTATCTGCAGGACGACGAGCCGGCGCCCGAGGTCGAGGATGAGAGCCTCGGCGATCTGACGCCGGTCGAGGCCACGCTCACCCGCATGTGGCGCAGCGCGCTCGGCCAGTCCCATGTGTCGCCCGACGACGACTTCTTCGCGATCGGAGGCAATTCCCTTCTCGCAGTGCAGATGGTCTCCCGGATCCGCAGAGAATTCGGGGCGACGCTCTCCGGTCGCGTCCTCATCGAGAACCCGACGGTTCGAGGGCTGGCGCGGGCCATCGATTCGGAACAGGCCCTCGCCCACTGATCTCCCCCAGGCGACGAAAGGACGACAATCATGCGCGGTGACCTGGTGTACCTCGACCGAGTTCGGGACTCTGACGACGCCGAGCGCCTCGCCGAGTGGGGCGCGGGCATCTCTCAGGTGTATTCATCCGGCGGCCCGACGATCATGACGCGAGAGCAGGTAGAGGCGGCGGTGCGGTCCCCGGGGTTCAACGTGCTGATGGTGCGTGCGATCGACGACGACCAGCCTGTGGGGATGGTGACCTGGCAGCAGAAGACCTACCACGGCTCCTACACGACGGGCGTCGCCATCGGGGATGCCGAGCGCTGGGGATCCGGCATGGGCATGGAGGCCATGATGCTGCTGGTCTCGCACCTGTTCCACACGCTCAACGCGCACCGCCTGCACATCGAAGTCGCGGCGTACAACATCGGGATGCTGCCGATCTTCACCGGAGGGATGGTCAAGATCGAGGGCGTCCTGCGCGATTACTTCTTCGTCGACGGCGAATACCACGACTGCATCGTCGGATCGATGCTGCGGGACGAGTACTACCGAATCGCCGAGACCTTCGGCGGCCCGCCTCACGCGATCTCCGCAGACCACAAGGCAGCCGCGCGCGAGCTGGTCTCGACGATGCTGGAGGAACGCGGCCTGGGCGTGCTCGGACGATCGGGCACAGTGTGAGGCGTCTGACGATCCTGGCCACGGGTTCGGTCGTCGCCAGCGGTCTGCCCTCCGCCCTCAAGGCGCTGCGGGCGCAGCGACCGGAGCTGGAGGTGCGCGTCGGCTTGACGAACAGCGCACGCCGGTTCGTGACGCCCCGGGCCGTCGCGATGCTGTGCGGCGCGCCGCCGATGATCGATGCGTGGTCAAACGACGAGCTCGGCGAGAGGGCGGAGCATGTCGAGATCGAGGAGTGGCCGGATGCGTTCGCCGTCTACCCGGCGACGGCACATTTCGCTGCGCGGCTGCGGCTCGGGCTCTGCGATACCCCTTTCCTCACCGCCCTCGCTTCCACTCGGAAGCCGATCGGCATCGCGCTGTCGGTGCCGCCGGGGATGGTCGAGAATCCGGCCTTCAAGGAGCACCGCGCGACGCTCCGCGAGTGGCCGAATGTGCTTCTCGCCCCGACGCACGAGGGTGTCAGCCTCACCACGGGTCGCGCCGCCGAGGGCGCCGCGGGGCCCCTCTCGGAGGTCGTCGGTCTGCTCGACCGGTGGTTCGCCGCCCCTGACGATGAGCGCCCCCTCGCGGGGCTGAGCTGGGACTGGACGGCGAGGGACGCATGAGCGCCGGCCACCTCGAGGCGTATGCGGCCGCCGATCCCCTCTTCTTCGACTCGCCCGTGCACGCGACCGGACAGGACGAGTCTCGCCTGCCCTCGCTCTCGCTGCCGTCGGGCTGGACGCGCAGCGAGCGGGGAATCTGGGAGGTCGCGCATCCGCCCGGCGGCACGGGCCGGGACGCGGGATGGAAGATCCACCTCGCCGCCGACCACACCACTGCCCTGCGGATCAGCGAGCTCGTCGTGCCGTACTGCGTCGAGCACGGCCTGAGGTTCAAGAGGCTCGCCTCGATCGAGACCGTGAAGCTGATGTGCGCCAAGTACGCTCCGCGCGCCAGCAGCGGGAAGTTCATCACCATCTACCCCGCCGACGACGACGCCGTGATCGAGATCTGCCGCGACCTGCACGAGCGGGTTCGGCACCTCCCCGGTCCGCGCATTCTTTCGGACCTGCACTGGCTGGACGGGCCGCTGGCCATCCGGTACGGCGCGTTCCGCGGCCGGCCTTACGTCGACGAGCACGGTGCGATCGGTCAGCTTATGCCCGCGCCGGACGGTCGCATGAGGCCGGATCGGCGCGGCCCGGTGTTCTCGGTTCCGGACGGTGTCGAGGTGCCTGGCGGCTTCCGGACATCCGCCGAAGCGGACGCGGGCGACTCGCTGCAGCGGTACCGCGAGTTCTCCGCCCTGCACTTCTCGAACTCTGGGGGCGTCTACCGCGCGTGGGACACGGAACACGAGCGCTGGGTCGTGCTGAAGGAGGCGCGCCCGAGCGCGGGATTCGATCGGACGGGTCGCAGCGCGCAGGACCGGCTTCGCGACGAGTCGGCCGCGCTCCGTGCGCTGACGGAAGTCCGCGGCGTGCCCGATCACGTCGCGGACCTCACCGTTCAGGGGCACCTCTTCCTCGTGCAGGAGTTCGTGGAGGGCGAGTCGGCGTACGTGTGGTCCGGGGCGCGGCAGCCGCTGTCCAATTTCAGCGACGCGACGGGGCCGGAGCTGCGGGAGTACGTCCGGCAGGTCGCTGAGGTCGTCGGCGCAGTGGGCGAGACCCTTCGGGCCCTCCACGAGCGGGGTGTTGCCAGCGACGACGTCCACCCGGGAAATGTGCTCATCGCGGCCGATGGAACCGTGACCTTGATCGACCTCGAAGCTGCGAAGCCCGCCGCGGAGCAGCGGCCGGCGTCCTTCCAGGTGGCGGGGTTCGGCTCGAGCCGGCAGACGGCCGCCGAACGCGACGAGCACGCGCTGGACATGCTGGCCTTGTGGCTGCTCCTGCCGTATTCGCGCATCGTGGCGCTCGATCCCGGCCAGCTCAGCCGGCACGTCGACTGGGTGCGCAGCACGTATCCGCTCGGCCGGTCGCTCGCTGCACGGCTGGATCGGCTCTCGCCGCAGCGTCCGAGCGATCCGCCGCGCCCGGAGATCTCGGTCTCGACGCTGACGGCGGGCATCCTCGAGACGGTGACGGCGGAACGATCCGACCGCCTTCTGCCAGGGGCCGTCGAAGCTTTCACCTTCGGTCACGCGTGTCTCGGCTACGGTACGAGCGGCACGCTCTGGGCACTCGCGGCCACCGGCTCAGCGGTCCCGGACGACTCGGTCGACTGGCTAGCCGAGCGCATCAGCTCTCCCACGGGCTACCACGGTCTGTACGTGGGGGACGCGGGGGCCGTGTGGTGCGCAGCGTACCTCGGTGCGTCGCGGGAGACCGTCGGAGAGGCCGCCGAGAGGCTGGCTTCCAGGCAACCGCCGGAGCAGAACAGCATCGCCGTGTGGGGAGGCATCGCTGGCGACGGCCTCGTGCTGCTCGATCTCGACCGCCGGTTCCCGCATTCCGGCTTCGCCGATCGGGCGATCGGCTACGCGGAAACGTGCCGGAAGGCGCTGCGCGAGGGTCGCGCCCTGCCGGCCGGCTACTTTCACGGCTGGTCGGGGGTCGCGCAGTTCCTGCTGGAATGTCACCGACACACGGGGGACAAGCTCTGGCTAGGCGAGGCGGTCACCGCGCTCGGGCGCGATCTCGACGCCTGCGTCGAGCACGGGAGGTCGGGGACGCGCGTCGCCCTGCCCGATGGCCGCCGCATCGCCTACCTCGGCCGCGGGAGCAGCGGCGTCGCCGTGGTCGCCGACGAGATCCTCGAACACGCGGACGTGCCAGCGCTCCGTGCGTTGCTGCCTGGGTTCGCCGTAGCCTGCTCGCGGGCGATCGTCGCCTATCCGGGTCTCGGTACCGGACGGGCGGGCACGATGGCGGTCCTCGGGCGTCTGATCCCGCGGCTCTCGGAGCATGAGGATGACCGGGTGCGGCTCTCCGCACTGAGCGGGATCCGCCGTCACCGGGAGATGCTCGCGCATCAACTCGTGCTGTCGCCCGGGGGGCATCTCGCGGTTCCGGGCGAACAGGCGCTGCGGCTCTCGACGGACCTCATGCACGGCGCCGCGGGCGTGCTGCTCGCCACGGCGCAGATCGATCAGGGCGGTTCGTTCCTGCCGTTCTTCACAGACCGGGTCCCCGTGGCCCCTGCACACTTCGTCGCCGAGTCGGGCGGGGGAGATCCCAGAATGCGAAGAGGAGGTGAACATGCAGATTCGTGATGTTGCTGAGCTCCAGGCGCTGGAGACGGTGGAATCCAGCATCCAGGCAGCGGACAGCTCTTGGAGCCTCTTCTGCTGACAAGTAAGCGGGTGGCCCCAGGCACGTCTGGGGCCACCCGCCGATCCCCCCCCGTGAGAGACCCGCTCGTGAAAGGAGATCCGTGATCGAGTCCGCATCCCGTGCCCCGTTGCAAGGCGACGTGCACAAGCAAGCGCTGAACGTGACGCTCGAGGTCGACATGGAGGTCGCCGACGAGCTCGTCGGAGAAGCGCTACTCCGAACCGTCCGTGCCCATCCGAGTCTCTCGGGTGGCTCCGAGCCGACCGTCGACGGGGTGGACTTGCGAGAGACGGCGCCGGCGGCCCGCCGCACCGCGGCATTCGACGTGGCGGAGGAGTTTTGCCGGACAGTATTCGACGCCGCAGGGCCCCGTGTCCGCGCTTGCCATGTCCGGCTGGGCGAATCGTCGCTGATCGCGCTCGCGATCGATCCGGGCGCGTGCGACGCGTGGTCGGCCAACATCATCGCCGACGAAATCTCCGATTACATCGACGCGCATCTTCACGGCGTGCCGGTCGAACCGGTGATGTCGGACGACGGTCCGACCGTCATGGCGCGGCGCGCTGATGCGGCCCTCAGCCCACAGGGGCGGGAGGCGAGGGATGCCGCGCGCGAGCGCGCCGGCGGGCTGAGCAGGGCATGGTGGCCGGAGATCCTGACGACGGGCGAGCCGTGCGGGACCCCGACCGAGAGCGGAATGCGCGATCTCGATGACGCGGCCGCCGAAGCGCTGTCGGCGAGGTGTCGCGCGGCGCGCGCATCGATCTTTCCGCTCGCGCTCCTGAGCCTGCAGCTTCTTCAATCGGACCCTGTCACGCCGAGAGCGGTGATCTCAACGTTCGCGGCGCGCGAGAGCGAGGAGGACTACGTCACGGTCGGTCACCTCGCCGTCGACGTCCTGGTCCCGGCGACGCTGCGGGGACTGACCGTGCACGAGGCGCTGACCGCGATCCGCGACGATGTCTTCGACATCCTCGGGACCCCTGCGGTGCCCTGGCAGGAGGCGGCGGCCGAGACCGGTGTGGCCAGCGGTCTGACGGTCTCCGTGCTCTATCTTCCGGCGCAGTTGAGCGGGGGCTCGACATCCGCGTCGTCGCATGTGACCAGGGCATCGATTTCGGTCTGCCCCACCGGCGCCGACCTGGACCTCTTCGTGATCGAGCGTCCGCCCGTCGACGATCAGGGGCGTACGCCGCTGCTCCGGCTCGGCGGCATGCTCAATCGGCAGGCGGACGGATTCGACCTCACCGCGGTTCTCGAGCGGTGGGCGGCATGCCTGATGGAGCTCGCGACGACGGACACGCCATGGCCCGAGCTGCCGTGGCCCGCTGTCGCGAGCAGGATGACGGAAGGAGCGTGAGGGTGGTCGCCATCCCCGCCTTGGAGGACGTCGTAGCCGTCTGGAGAGACGTGCTGCGACTTTCGGACGCTGACGAGGACGTGTCGTTCCTCGAACACGGAGGGACGTCGCTCACCGCGGTCAGGATCAGAGCTGCCCTGCAACGGCAGCTCGCTCTCGACGTCGACGTGTCAGCGCTGGTCGACAACCCGAGCCCGCTGATGCTCGTGGAGTATCTGGAGGACACCGAGGGCGTCGGGTGACCGAGGCCCCGCTGGTCTGCGATGTCCTCCGCGCGGCCGCGGTACAGGATCCGGATCGGGTGCTCGTCGCCGACGAGCACCGCAGCCTGACGGCGGCGGAGCTCTGGGACTACACGTCGAAGCTGCTCGGAGTGCTTTCAGCACGTGACGTCGTCGTCGGGGATCGTGTCGCGGTGATCGCCCGCCGCGACGCCGCCACCGTGCGCCTCGTGATCGGCCTGCTCGCCACGGGGAGGGTGCCGCTGGTCATCGACCCCGCGCGGGATGACATCGGCCACCGCCTCGAACGCGCACGTCCCGTGCTCGTGCTCGACGAGCGCGAGGAGGTCGGCCTCGCGCCCCGCGCGTTCGACGAGGAGGTCCTCGCCGGCGCCCCCGGAGACCCCCGCCCGCCGGCACGCGACGCCGCCGCCTACCTGATCTTCACCTCCGGAACGACCGCCATGGCGAAGGGTGTCGTCACGACCCAGCGCGGACTGGCGCACGCCGCCGTCGACTGGCTCGCGGTGTACGGTGTGCCCGCTGGGCATAGCGGCGGGCGACTGCAGTTCGCCGGAACGGGGTTCGACGTCTTCTACTCCGACGTCGTGCGGGCGCTCACCGGCCGGTACCGGCTGTTCATCTGTCCCGAGGAGGTGCGGCTCGATCCGGCGCGGCTCGTAGCGCTGCTGCGCAAGGAGCGCATCGACATGGTCGAGCTCACGCCAGCGGTGGGGGCGCTCGTGCTGAACGAAATCGAGGCGACCGGCCTCGGGCTGCCCGATCTGCGCCAGCTCGCTTTCGGCGGCGAGGCGTGGCGCGTCGCCCAGTACCGAAGGGCACTGCGGCTGCTCCCCGGGCGGCGGATCATGAACACCTACGGCCTGGTCGAGACGACGGTCGACAACTTCGTGTTCGATCCGGGAGATGCGCTCTCTGGCGTCCCGGATGAGCAGATCATGGCGATCGGGAGGCCCTTCCCCGGCTGCGACGTCATGCTTGTCGACCCCGAGACGGGCGTCGCGACGACGGATGAAGGCGAGCTCTGGATCGGGGGCGCGTATGTCGCCGCGGGCTACCTCGACGAGGAGGGGCGCATGACACCAGACGCGCTCGTCGTCGACGTCGACGTCGATGAGCACGGAGAGGACCGCCCCTGGTTCCGCACCGGCGACGTGGCTCGCCGCGACAGCGGCGGCACATACTGGTACGTCGGCCGCATCGGCTCGGTCGTCAAGCTGCACGGGCAGCGCGTCGATCTCGACGCCGTCGACGCGATCGTCTCCCGGTCGACCGGAGGCGGAACGTGCGTGACCGTCCTGCTCGACGACCAGGAGACCCTCGTGACCGTCGTCGTGGCCCGACCCGACGTTTCGCTCGACGCCGACGAGGTGCGGGCGGTGGTGACCCGCGAACTCGGCCCTTTGGCCACTCCGTCCCGTGTCCTGCGACTGCCGGAGCTGCCGCTGAACCCGAACGGCAAGGTCGACCGCCGGGCGACCGCGATGCTCGCCTCCTCGTTCCACGAGAGCGGTGGCGCGTCGATGGGCGAAGCGATTGCCGGCGCGGGCGGCGTGGGGGAGCCTCTCGCCGCGATGACGGACTTCTGCCGCCGGGAGCTGGGGCTCGAGCGCGTCCATGATGACGTGCCCGTCGCGGAGCTCGGCCTCGACTCGCTCCGCGTCGTCCGACTGCTGGCGATGCTCGGGCGCGAGTACCGCTGTCGGCTGCCCGTGGAGCTCGTCTTCAGCGGCCCGACGCTCGCGGAGATCGCCGCGCAGGTCGAGGCGCGGCGCGGACAGGAGGGCATAGGGGCGCCGCGCAGGTCGCGCACCGGATACCCGCTCACGCACGCTCAGCAGGAGCTGCTGGTCCATGGCGCGTTGCTCCCGGATCCGGCCGTCTACGTCGTCCCCCTCGTGCTCCAGATCACGGGGACGATCGAGCCCGCGCGAATCGAGGCGGCGCTCCAGGCCGTCGTCGCGGCGCACGAGCCGCTTCACTCGCGGTATCTGTGGTCCGAGGAGGGCTGGCGCGCCGAGCTCACCGAGCCCCGCCTGACCCTCGCGGTCCTCGACGACGGCGACGACGTCTCGCAGGAGTCCCTGCTCGCGACGCCGTTCGACCTCGCGTCCGAGCCGCCGATCCGGGCGTGGCTGTTGCCGGACGGCCCAGGGCGACGCCGGCTGATCGTGGCGATGCACCACGTGGCGACGGATGGTGGCTCCGGTCAACTCTTCATCGATCAGCTGGTCGAGGAGCTCCGGATGCCGGGAGCGACGGCAGCGCCCACACCGGGCTTCGGTGATCTGGCGTCCGAGCAGGTCGCGCCGAGCGAGGCGGATTTGGGCTACTGGCGCGATCTGCTCGCGGGGGTCGTCGCCGGCGCGCCACGCGACCCGGCGCGCAAGGGGTTCGCGCATCGCTTTCGGAGGGCGCTGGGCAGGGGGCTGACGCGTGAGTTGCGAGCGGCCGCGCACGCCCATGGCTGCACGACGTTCGCCGTGATGCTGGCGGCGCTCAGCGAGTGCGAGCGGCGGTGGAGCGACTCCGAGGACGTCCTCATCGGCTATCCCGTCAGCCGCCGTGAGTCAGCCGCCGCCGAGCCGCTGATCGGCATGTTCATCGACACCGTCGCGTGCCGGGTCCGGGTCCCCCCGGCCCTCACGGCGCGCGCGATGATCGAGAAGGTCAGGGACCAGCTCGCCGCTAACGGTCGGCACCTGGGCCCAGCCTGCCAGCAGGTCCTGCAAGAGCAGACCCGCGGTTCGGGACGACCGGCGTTCTCGTGCTGGCTCAACCACCTCGGCGCGAAGGAGCGCGTGCCGCCGTCGCCCGGGCTGTCGGCGAAGGTCGTCGAGACGGACCAGCTCGGGGCGATTTTCGACCGCACCTTTTACGTGTACGACGACGAGGACGGCATCGAGATCATCGCCGTCGCCGCTGCCGGCGTTCCCCGCGCGGTTGCGGAGAGCCGCCTCGATCAGCTTCTCCGCATGATCGCGCGCGTGGTGCGCTACGCCGACGAGCCGCTCGCGGACGCGGATCTGTCCGATCCCCTTGCCCCCGTCGCCCGTGTCGCTCCTCGCCCGGCCGAGCGCGTCCTCCCCTTCGCTGCGAGCGCTCGGCGTAGGCCGGAGAGCACGGCGCTGCTCACCTCCGCGGGGATCACGTCTTACGGCGAGCTCGCGCATGCCGTCGCGGCGTATCGCTGCGACGACACGATGCTCGAGATGACGCGCAGCGTCGAGGGGGTCGTGGCCCTTCTCGCGGGGCTCTGCCGACCCGGGCTGACCGCGCTGTGGGACCCGGCGCAGCCCGAGGCGTGGCGCGACGCCTACGGTGCCGCGATCCGGGAGACGGCGGTGCCGGACGACGACGTCGCCCGGTATTGCCTGCCCTCCTCCGGGTCATCCGGTGCGCCCCGCGCCGTGGTCTCGGATGTCGACACGCTTCTCCATGTCCTCGAGGACTACCTGTCGGCGCTGAACGTCACGCCATCCGACCGCTTCCTGCTCACGGCCGGACTGGCACACGACCCGGTGCTACGCGATATCCTCGCGCCGCTGCTGGTGGGGGCCAGCGTGTCGATTCCCGATCGACGTCAGTGGCACGACCCGAGGGCTCTCGTCGACGTGATCCGCACGAGCTCGCCGACCGTACTCAACCTCACGCCGCAGTTGGCGCGATTGCTGGTCGCCGCGGCGGGCGGCACGGTGCTGGAGAGCGTGACCCGGATCGTCCTGTCCGGAGACGTGCTCCGCGCCGACGACATCTCCATTCTGCGGAGGGCCTTCCCCGCTGCAACGCTCTTTCACGGATACGGGTTGACGCAGACACCGCAGCTCATCGCGCTGCAGCCGCTGACCGACGACCTGACGGAGCCGCTCATCGGGCCCGCCCGGCCCGGCGCGAAGCTGCTCGTGATCGATCGCGAGGGTCGGCCGTGCGGACTCGGACAGCCGGGAGAGATCGTGGTGCACGGACAGCTCCTGGCGTCGGGAATCCCCGCGCCCGTGATCGAGCCCGCTCGTGAGGATGGCGACCGGCCCGTGCGAATGCTCGCGACCGGCGACCGGGGAGAGCTCGTCGGGGACGGGCTCGTGCGCTATCTCGGCCGAGTGACGGATCTGGTCTCCGTCAACGGACAGTTGTTTGACCCGGGCGGCGTTGATCGGCTGCTGACCGAGCACCCCGCCGTCGCCGACAGCGCGACCCTGCTGGCAACGGACAACGGTCATGACCGCCTCGTGAGCGCGGTGGTGGTGCGCGGCGATGGCGTGACCGAACTCGAGCTCAAGCGTCGGCTGCGACGCCAGCTGCCGATCGGCCTGATCCCAGCGCGGATCGCGACGATGCCGAGCATCCCGCGCGGTGTCAACGGCAAGGTGGATCGGCAGGCGCTTCGCGAGCGCCTGCAGTCCGCGGCCATTCCCGTCGCACAGAGCCTCCCCCCGCAGACGGAGACCGAGCGTGCTGTCGCGCGAATCTGGCAGCGGCATCTGAGGGTGCCGGCCGTCGGGATCCACGACAACTTCTTCGACCTCGGTGGAACGTCGCTGCTGCTCCTGCACGTCCACGCGGACCTCGGCCGCCGATGGACGCAGCTCCCCGATGTGTTGACGTTTTACGAGCGGCCGACGGTGGCGGGCCTCGCCGCGGAGATCGACGCGGGTACGACGGGGAGCGTCGAACCGCGCGGACATCGACAAGCCTCTCGGCGCGCGGAGCGCGACCGTCGCATGGCCTCCCGTCGAGCGGTATCCGTCCCTCCGGGGTCGGAGGGGTGAATCGGATCGAGCTCGAGATCATCCCGCTCGAGGAGCCGCCCGATGCGCAGATCCTCTTCGACGAGCTGAATCCTTACGAGCAGAGCAGATACAGGTCTATCCGCCGGTCGGACGACCGGCTGCGGTACCTTCTCGGCCACGGTACGCTGCGGCGTCTTCTCGCGTCCCAGGCGGGAGTTGACCCACGTTCGGTCTCCCTGGATGTGACGTGCGGCCGGTGCGGTGGTCCGCACGGGCGCCCCCGCATCGAGGGACCTGCCGGCGGCACGTTTCGCGCGTCGATCAGCCATGCCGGCGGGTACGTGGTGATCGCCGTCGGCGACCGTGGCCTCGTCGGCGTCGACATCGAGCCGCTCGACGCCGCCGACTGGGAGGGTTTCGACGAGACGGCGCTCACCGCCGCGGAGCGCGCCGACGTCGCGGCTCGACGGCGTCCCGGCGACAGGGCCCGGCTCTGGACACGCAAGGAGGCCGTGCTCAAGGCGCTGGGACGGGGTCTTCTCCACCCCTTGCATGGAGTGGACTTCGGCCGCAGCCTCGAGCGCACGTCCGGCACGGTCGCCGTCGCGGGCGACGGCGCGGCCCGGGACGTACGGTGGGCCGAGGTCCCGCGGGTCGAGGGGTACGCGGTCACTGTGGCGGTAGCTGACGGGGGCCGCTTCGCGATGGATGTGCGTACGAACGCGCGCGAACCGTGAAACGCCGGTCACCCGGTGGAGGCCGAGTTCGCCGGCATCCTGTGCTTTGCGAGCAGGATGTCAGGAGTTCGTCTTCTCCGGCGGCTCAGGGAGCGGCGCGACGTCGCCCCGCACGGAGAAGGATCACCGATACCGCGTAGAGCACGGCTCCCGATACCGCCAGCACCGTGTTCATGCCCTCCAGCGTGACGGCGAACGGCGGGAGGAACGCACACACCCACGCGATCGCGAGCACCACAGCGCCCGGAGGCGGGGGCAGCTCGCCCAGCGCCTCGAACCGCACCAGGACCAGCGAGAGCAGCCACAGCACCACGGCCGTCGCGGCGAAGACGGGCGGGCGGGTCGCCCACCACTCCGGGCTCGCCGGGGTCGGCGCAGCACCGGGGATCAGCAGCGCGACACCCGAGACGATGAGGATGACGGGCAGGTGCCACAGGTACACCGTCATCAGCCGGGAGCCGATCACGAACACGACCGCCTGGGCGGCCTTCGTGCGCATCAAGGCGGTGAGAAGGGGCTTGGCCAGACGCAGCAGGCAGGCCTGCGCGAGCCCGAACAGCACGAGCGGGAGCGTCGGCGGGTTGAGGTTGGCGAGCATGTTGTTCGAGTAGGGCCCCCAGACCACGATGGCACCGACGACGAGGTAACTGCCGGCCGCGAGACCGAGAAGAGACAGCGACGAACGGCGGTCGAACCATCCGTCGCGGTACCAGTAGCCCAGCTGCTGGATCAGGGGCCAGACGAACAACAGGTTCACGTACCCCAGCTCTTGGACCCCCGAGGCGAAGCGCAGCGCGTCGACCGCGATCACTGCGACCAGAAGCATCGCGACCGTGCGGCGGGGCGCGACCTCGTGCCAGTGCGTCGTGAGCGGAACCACGGCCTGGCAGAGCAGGTACGCCGCGAGGAACCACAGCGGCATCCCCACTCCCACCACCGCGGCATCGACGAGCGACGGATCCACTCCGACGAGGGCGGCGACCACGAGGACGGCCGCGACGACGAGGAACAGCGGAAGCGCCGGTTGCGCGAGTCGCAGAGCGCGGGAGCGAATGAAGCCGCGCGCGTCGCCACCCCGACTCGTCCACGTCGCCCAGCCGGCGGCGGAGGCGAAACCGCCCACGACGAAGAAGAGCGGCATGATCTGCCCGAACCAGGTCGCGGTGTCGAACCACGGCTGCATCTCGGCGGGTCGCGAGGTCACGATGGCGCCGTCGGGACCCCGACCGACGCCCACCTGGAGCAGGTGCACGACGACCACGAAGCACACGGCCGTGACGCGGGCGAGATCCAGTGTGAGGTCGCGGCGCGAGACGTCGGGCGTCGACGGAGAGAGCTCAGTGCGCATGGGACCATCGTGGCGCGACCCGGACGTCCGTCGTCACCTCCGACACGCGGGTGAAACCCGTCGCTAGAGTTCGGTCATGGACATGCGCGTGGCCGCGTACGCCGTCGTGACCGACGCGGACGACCGCGTGCTGCTCGCCCACTGGATCGACGGACGACGGGGAGCGTGGACCCTGCCGGGCGGCGGCCTCGAGGACGGTGAAGACCCCGCCCAGGCGGTGCGCCGGGAGGTGCGCGAGGAGACGGGGTTTCGTGTCGTGGTCGACGAGCTGCTCGGCATCCATTCTCGAGTCATCCCCGCCGAGGCGCGGCTCGCCGACGGCGCCACAGGCCCTCTGCACGCGCTCCGGATCGTCTACCGGGCTCGCGTCGTGGGCGGTCGCCTGCGGTTCGAGAAGGACGGTTCGACCGATCGCGCGGAGTGGTTCACCCTCGCCGCGACCCGCAAGCTCCGGCGGGTTCAGCTCGTCGACGTGGCTCTGCGGATGGCCGGCATCCTCGGCTCGTGAGCCTCAGGCGCGTTCGGCGGTGATGTCGGCGACCGTCGCGCCGTAGGCGGCGATCAGATCGTCCGCGTCGACGAACAAGCTGTATCCGTGCGCTCCCGCGCCCATGGCGATCCGCGACCCGACGATGCGTTCGTCGGCGTACACGGGCCAGTCGGTCGAGCTGCCGATCGGAACGATGGTGCCCCGTTCATAACCCGTCGCGGCGAGGGCCAGCTCGGGCTCGGGCAGGCGCAGCTTGTTCACGCCGACCACCGCGCGCAGCTTCGG
This sequence comes from Microbacterium sp. 16-032, assembly GCF_041079455.1. Lineage (NCBI taxonomy): Bacteria > Bacillati > Actinomycetota > Actinomycetes > Micrococcales > Microbacteriaceae > Microbacterium > Microbacterium sp. 16-032. Next base: position 573,398 of record NZ_JBFYGQ010000001.1, read on the forward strand.
CCACGAGATGGCGCGATCGCCCGGGACCAGCGCGAACAGATAGGTGTCGTCCGAACGCTTGACGACCAGCGTCTTCACGATCGAGGCAGAGGGGATGCCGAGCAACGCGGCCGCCTCGTCGAGGCTCGACGCCGCGGGACGCTCGCGCACATCGACGGAGAGGCCGCGCTCTCGCGCGGCCTCTCTGACTCTGATGGTGGGATCGCTCACGCGTCCGGCGCGCGCAGCGGGTCGTCCGCCACCCACAGCTCGTCGTCGGCGCGCAGCGTCTGCCACGCGGCGTACGCGACGCCGGCAGCGGCGACCACGCCCAGGATGATGGCGATGACGCCGCCGGCGCCGATGCCGTCGTGCTGCGAGGGAAGCTTCTTGGCGAGACGCTTCGACGCCTGCTTGCCGTACTTCTCGGCGCGCTTGGCGTACTTATGGGTGTCGAGCTCGAAGCCGCGACCCTTGGCGAGACGGTCGCGGGTGTCGCCCGCGGCGTCCCACACCGACATCGCTCCGCCGACCACGGCACCGGCCGCGGGGACCACCTTGTGGCTGAGGAAGCGGTTGCTGTACTTCACGCTCTTGTCGACGTACGGAGCGGCGTACTTGTTGTACCCGTCCTGCACGGCGGGGACGAGGTCTTCGCGGCTGAAGCGACCGAGCTGGTGGCCGGCTTCACGAGCGACCTTCCCGCTCTCGCCCAGCAGCACCTGCTGCGACTCCCACACCTTCGCGGCGTGCTTCTGGAGCTTGCGCAGTTCCTTCTTGCTCTTGCGGCTGAGGCCCACGGCTCATCCTCCCTGTCGATGGGATGTACGTTCGTTCATCTTGCCAGAACGGGTCGCTGACGCCGCCGACCCTTGCAGATAACTCTGAGAGAATGTACTCATGGCCAACCACACCGCCGTCGCGACCCTGCACACCAACCACGGCGACATCGTCGTCAACCTGTTCGGAGACCACGCTCCGCGTACCGTCCGTAACTTCGTCGGGCTCTCCGACGGAACCCAGGAGTGGACGAACCCGGCTACGGGCGCCAAGGGTGAGGGTCCTCTGTACAAGGACGTCATCTTCCACCGCATCATCCCCAACTTCATGATCCAGGGCGGCGACCCCCTCGGTCAGGGCATCGGTGGCCCCGGATACAACTTCAACGACGAGATCAGCCCCGAGCTCGACTTCACCCAGCCCTACAAGCTGGCCATGGCCAACGCCGGTCTGCGCCGCAACGCCATCACCGGCCAGGCCGAGGGCACCAACGGCTCGCAGTTCTTCATCACGACCGACCCGACCCCGTGGCTCCAGGGCAAGCACACGATCTTCGGCGAGGTCGCCGACGACGCGTCCAAGGCCGTCGTCGACAAGATCGCCTCCGTCCCCACCGCCGCGGGCGACCGTCCGATCGAGCCCGTCGTGCTCCAGTCGGTCGACGTCGTCTCGGTCTGACCTCTCAGGCGGCGGCGGGTGTCCACGACTGAGGAGTTCCGTCGCAACAGCGACAACTTCTGTTACCGGCATCCCGACCGGCAGAGCTTCGTGCTGTGCCAGCGGTGCATGCGCACCGTGTGTTCGGAGTGCCGCACACCCGCCGCCGTCGGCGTCATCTGCCCGGAGTGCATGGCGCAGCAACGCGCCGCGCAGACCCCCGCGCAGAAGAAGGCTCAGCGCCGCTGGGCCTCTCGGCCCATGTCGGTCGTCTCGTCCGGCCGACCGCAGATGACCCTCGGCATCATCGCCGTCACGGGCCTGGTCTACATCATCGGGCTCATCCCGGGCGTGGGCGGCGTCGTGTCGAACCTGCTCGCGTTCAACAGCCTCTACGTGCTGCCGCAGGCCGGTTTCATCGAGCCGTGGCGCCTGCTCACCGTGGCCCTCGTCCACAGCGGGTTCTTCCACGTGGGCCTGAACATGCTCGCGCTCTGGTTCATCGGGCGCAGCCTCGAGCCGCTCCTCGGTCGCGCGCGGTTCCTGGCGCTCTACCTGATCGGTGCCCTCGGCGGCTCGGTCGCCGTCGCGCTCCTCGCCCCCGGGGTGTGGACCGTGGGAGCGTCCGGCGCGATCTTCGCGCTCTTCGGTGCCCTGCTCGTGATCGGACGCCACATCGGCGCGGACATCCGCGTCATCGCCGTGCTGATCACCATCAACTTCGCGTGGCCGTTCGCGATCGCCGGCATCAACGCGATCGGGTCGGGCGACTTTGCCGGCTCGCTCGCCGCGGTGGGGATCTCGTGGCAGGCGCACCTGGGCGGACTGATCACCGGCGCCGGCGTCGGACTGATCTACGCGCGAACGCGCGCAGCGACGCAGAAGCGGGTACAGATCGTCCTGCTCGTCCTTCTCAGCGTGCTCCTGATCGCACTGCTCGCGATCCCTGCTGTGTTCTACGTCTGAGAGTTATCCACAGCCCCATCCACAGGTGGGGATGAATTACACGTGTGTAAGTCAGCGCCACTTCGTGGTCATGAGGAACCCGACGAACGCGATGCCGAAGCCGATCACGAGGTTCCACGGACCGATGCCGGGGATCGGGAACTGCGAGTTGCTGAGGTAGAACACCAACACCCACACGAGGCCGATGAGCATGAGGCCGATCATGATGGGCAGGAACCACACCGGGTTCGGAGCCGATCCGCCTTCGTTGCGCTCAGCGATCGGGTCTTCGCCTTTGCCAGTTCGAGCCATGCCGGACAGTCTAACGGTCAGGTGCGCGTGGTCCCGCGGAACTAGACTGCCCCCGTGCAGACCGTCGACCAGCCGCAGACCCGCCGGGGATCACGGCGCGGTCGCGCTCCGCGCCGGCGGGTGTCCGTGATCGGGGTCATCGGTGATCTGCTGGTCACCGCGGGCGTTCTCGTCCTGCTCTTCGTCGTCTGGCAGCTCTGGATCGGCGACGCCATCATCGGCGCGCAGTTCAAGGATCAGGGCAGAGAGATCAGCGAGCAGTGGGCCACCAATCCGCCGCCGTCGGCGCCCCTGCCCACGACGACCGCTCCCGCTCAACCGGCAGCACCCCCCACGGCCGACCCGCCCGCCCTGGAGCAATCGAAAGACGCGCAGATCTTCGGCGTCGTCTACATCCCGCGCCTCGGCCCTGATTACCACTTCCCGGTCGCCGGGGGAGTCAGCTCGTCCCGCACCCTCGATCCGATCGGTCTCGGTCACTACCCCGACTCCGCCATGCCCGGGCAGGTGGGCAATTTCGCCATCGCCGGCCACCGCGGCAGCCACGGGGCGCCGTTCGCGGACCTGCCGTCGTTGCGCATCGGCGATGCCATCGTCGTCGAGACCGAGGGCGGGTGGTACACCTACCGGTTCCGCAACATCGAATACGTGCGTCCCGACGGCGTGAACGTCCTGCTGCCGACACCCCAGCAGCCGCAGATCGAGGCGACGGACCGCGTCATCACGATGACCACCTGCAGCCCGCGCTACGGCTTCTCGGAGAGAGCGATCGGCTACGGCGTGTTCGAGTCCTTCACCCCGCGGACCGACGCCGGTCCGCCGACGTCTTTGACCTCTGGAGCAGCCTGATGTACGGAGCCCTGTGGCGCGTCCTCCCCGGTCCGTGGTGGGTGCGTCTGCTGATCGTCCTGGTGCTGCTCGCGGCCGTTCTGTACGGCCTCTTCTTCTACGTCTTCCCCTGGGTGAGCGACCTCGTCTATCCCCAGGAGGTCACGGTCGAGTGAGTCCCTGGCGCGTCGTCGTCGTCGACAATCGCGACAGCTTCGTCCACACCCTCGCCGGCTACGTCCGAGACCTCGGGGCCGAGACCATCATGATCGCGGCGGACGATCCCGGGCTGCCGGATCTCGCCGTGCGTGACGCACAGGCGATCCTCGTCTCACCCGGCCCCGGTCACCCCGACGATGCCGGGCACTCGGTCGCCGTGGTGCACGCGGCGCTGGGTGCCGGCATCCCTCTTCTGGGGGTCTGTCTCGGACATCAGGCCATCGCGACGGCGTTCGGCGGACGCGTCGGGCATGCGCCGGAACTGCTGCACGGGATCACGAGCGTCATCCGGCACGGGGGAGACGGGGTGTTCGCCGATCTTCCCGACGCCTTCGTCGCCACCCGCTACCACTCGCTCTCCGTCGACGCGGAGTCGCTCCCGGCGGAGCTGGAGGTGACGGCGCGGACCGACGCAGGAGTGGTGATGGGCCTCCGGCACCGGACCGCGTCGATCGAGGGCGTGCAATTCCACCCCGAGAGCGTGCTGACCGAGGGCGGACATGTGCTGCTCGGCCGCTGGCTCGAGAACGCCGGACTTTCGGGCGCCGCTGTACGCGGCTCCCGACTTCACCCGCGCGGGGTCAGGCGCCCGAACACACCGTCAGCGTGATCTCGCTGTGCACCGGGACCTCACCCGGGGCGAGAGACTGCGTCTTGACCGTCGGGGGCGTCGCGGCCTTGCAGCCGGGATCCTGTTGCGTCTTGACCGTCAACTGCTTCGCGTCGGACTCCAGCTCGCGCTGGGCCGCCTCGAGGGTGTAGCCGGTGTAGTCGACGATGACCACCTGTCCGCTGGCGACCACGAGGTTCACCGTGGTGCCCTTCGCGACCTCGGCGCCCGACTCGACGCTCGAGGAGATGATCGTTCCGGCGGCGAGAGCGGGATCGTCCTGGCGGCGGATCGAGCCGACTGACAGTCCCGCGTTCTGCAGCGCTGTCCGCGCCTCGCTCTCGGTGATCCCGTCGAGGGTCGGAACCGTGGCCGTATCGGGTCCGGTCGAGACGTAGACCGTGATCCTCTGCCCGGCGGTGACGTTCGTCCCGGCCTCGGGGACCGTGCTCACGACATTTCCGGCGGCGACCTTCTCGTCGGACTCGTTCACGCGACTGGTGGTCAGCTGCTGGCCCTCGAGGGTCTCGACCGCGCGGTCGTACGACATGTCGACGACGTTGGGGACCGTGTACGCGCTGGTGGGCACGTCGTTGCTCGGCTGGATCTGCATGACCCAGATGAGGACGGCCACGAGGAGCACGGCGAGCACGGTGACGCCCGCCCAGATCCAGGCCACCGGGGGGCCGGGCTGCGTGCGGCGCATCGTGGTGTCGGTGCTGAGCTGCCGCAGCGAACGCGCGGTCTCAGCCGCTTGGCGCGGGTTCGGGCCGTACAGTTCGTTCGACAGCGCCGACATCTGGCGCTTGGTGGGGCCCTTGCCGTCGACGGTTTCGTCGAGGGCTTCGCGGAAGCTCGCGGCGTCCTGCGGGCGCTGGAACGGGTCCTTCGCGAGGGCGCGGAGGACGATGGCGTCGAGCGCGCGAGGGACCGTCTCGACGATCTCGCTGGGCGGGACCGGGGCCTCGCTGACGTGTTGGTAGGCGACGGCCACGGGGGTGTCGCCGCGGAACGGGGGTCGACCCGTGAGGAGCTCGTACAGCACGACGCCCGTGGAGTAGAGGTCGGCGCGGGCGTCGACGGACTCGCCCTTGGCCTGCTCGGGCGAGAAGTACGCCGCCGTGCCGACGATGGCCGTGGTCTCGGCGACCGTGGACGAGGAGTCGGACACCGCGCGGGCGATACCGAAGTCCATCACCTTGACGCGTCCGGAGTCGGTGATCATCACGTTTCCGGGCTTGATGTCGCGGTGCACGACGCCGGCACGGTGCGAGTACTCCAGAGCCTCCAGGATGCCGTCGACGTACCGCAGCGCGTCATCGGTGGGCACGGGTCCCTCGGCGATGACGTCCTTGAGCAGACGGCCGTGCACGAGTTCCATGACAATATACGGAACCGGGCGCTCGTGGCCGTCGACGCCCGTCTCGACGTCCTCACCCGCGTCGAAAACCCGCACGATCGTGGGGTGGGCCATGCGCGAGGCCGCCTGCGCCTCGAGCCTGAACCGCGTGCGGAAAGCGGCGTCGCCCGCCAGATCGGCCTTCAGGACCTTGATCGCGACCGTGCGCCCGAGCGTCTGGTCGTACCCGCGATAGACGCTGGCCATGCCGCCGCGACCGATCAGGTCGTCGACGCGGTAGCGCCCGGAAAGGACGCGCGTCTCAGTGGTCACGGGTGGAGCTCCTGGCGTGGGGGATGGGGATCAGGGCTTGACGGTGGGAACCGCCGCGGGCGTCGCCGACGGCGAAGACGAGCTGCCGCCCGTGATCGTCGCCGACGCCTCGCCCGAGGGACCGGCCGACCGGTCGCCGGCGCCCGAGCAGCTGACGGTGTACGTCACCCGCAGGGTCTGACCGGCGGCGTTGTTGACCGTCAGCTTCGCGTTGCGCGCGTCGGGCGCGAACACCGCGGTCGACTGTCCCGTGGCGTCGAAGGTGCCATTGGTGGCGGTGAAGTTATACGACGTGACCGACCCGGTGCCCGAGGGGCACGAGTACTGCTGCCACGAGACCTGGATGTCGCTGCCCGCCGTCACCGAGGTGCCGGGGAGGGTCGGCGTGCCGGGCGTCGAGAGCGGCGTCTCTTCGCCGTAGACCGTGACCTCGATGTTCGTACCCTGCGGGTTGCGTCCCGTCGGATCGACGACGTAGATCTTGCCGACCTGGTCGGCGTTCTCGGCCGCGTTCCCGGTGGTGCAGGTGGCGCCGAGGTTCGCGTTGCGGAGGGCCGTGCGCGCTTCGTCGCAGGTCTTGCCGATGAGGTTGAGGGCATCGACGTCGACGAGGGTGCTGGACGGGGTCGGGCTCGGGGACGGCGAGGACGGCGTCGGAGTCGGCGCCGAGGCGGTCGCGGACGGGCTGGCCGGAGCTGCGTTCGAGTCGCCCTGGTTCGTCAGCAGCGTGACGAGCGTGCCGATCAGCACCAGCGCGAGAAGGGCGATCAACGCGATGAGCGGCCACGTCCAGGGACTGCGCTTCTTCTTCTGCGGCGCGGGGTCCTCTTCGGTGTGCTCCTCGGTGAGAAGCGACGTCGCGGCAGCCGGGGCGGGCATGAGACGCGTGGTCGCCGAGGTCTGCCCCCCGGCCGTGAGCAGCTGGGTCGCGTCGTCGGCGAGAGCAGCACCGGCCGCGATCGCGGGGACGGCGGCCGCCGCGGCCGCGAGGTCGCCACGACGCAGAGCGGTTGCGGCGCGCGAGACGGCGGCCGACGAGGCCGGACGGTCGTCGGGCTTCTTGGCGATCATGGCCATCACGAGGTTCTGGACCGGCTGCGCCACCGTGGGAGGCAGGGGAGCGGGCTGCTCGTTGATCTGCGCCATGGCGATCGCGACCTGCGACTCGCCCGTGAAGGGGCGCTTGCCGGCGAGGCACTCGTACGCGACGATTCCGAGCGAGTAGGTGTCGGTCGCGGGCGACGCGGGGTGACCTGACGCCTGCTCGGGCGAGAGGTACTGCACCGTTCCCATGACCTGACCGGTCGCGGTCAGCGGCACCTGGTCGGCGATACGGGCGATGCCGAAGTCGGTGATCTTGACGCGACCGTCGGGCGTGATCAGCAGGTTGCCCGGCTTGATGTCGCGGTGCACGAGGCCCGCGGCGTGCGCCGCCTGGAGCGCGGCAGCCGTCTGGGCCACGATGTCGAGGGTCTTGTCGGTGGAGAGGGACCCGTCGCGCTCGAGGATCGTCGACAGAGCCTCGCCCGGGACGAGCTCCATCACGAGGAAGGCGCTGCCGTCCTCCTCGCCGTAGTCGAACACGCTGGCGATGCCTTCGTGGTTGACGAGGGCGGCGTGGCGCGCCTCGGCGCGGAAGCGCTCGAGGAAGCCCGGGTCGCCCATGTACTCGTCTTTGAGGATCTTGATGGCGACGGTTCGTCCGATGACGTGATCCGTCGCCTCCCAGACCTCGCCCATACCGCCGATCGCGATCCGCGAATCGAGCTCGTAGCGTCCTCCGAAGGTCACACCTTGCGTCGGTCTCATTTACCCAGCACCGCCTCCATGACCTTCTTCGCTATCGGGGCGGCGATCTCGTTGCCGCTCCCGTTCTGCCCCTGGCCTCCACCGTTTTCGACGACCACGGCGACGGCGACCTTGGGGTCTTCCGCCGGTGCGAAGCCGGTGAACCAGAGAGTGTAGGGACGGGAATCGTTCTCCGCCGTGCCGGTCTTACCCGCCACCGCGACCCCGTCTATTCTTGCATTCGATGCTGCGCCGTCCTGGACGTTCGCCGTCATCATGGTGACCATCTGGGCGGCGATCGAGGAGTCCAGAGCACGTCCGAACTCGCTGCTGCTCGCTTCGTCCTTCACCGAGAGGTTGGGCTCGATCACCCGATCGACCATCCGCGGGTTCATCACCACGCCACCGTTCGCGATGCCGGCCGACACCATCGCCATCTGCAGCGGGGTCGCGCGGACGTCGCCCTGACCGAAGCCGCTGAGGGCGGTCTGCGGAGCGTTCGGCGATGTCGGGTAGGTCGAGGGCGTGGACTCGAGCGGCAGGCTGAACGAGGTGTTGAACCCGTACTTCTCGGCCTCGGCGCGGATCGCGTCGTCGCCGAGCTCGACCGCGAGCTCGGCCATCGGGATGTTGCAGCTCAGCCGCAGTGCCGTCGCGATGGTCACGGTGTCGCCGCCGCCGCAGGTGCCGCCGCCGGCGTTGCTCACGACGTTCGTGGACTGGGGCAGCGTGTACGCGGCGAGGTTCGGGAAGGCCGAGTCCGGCGTGTACCGACCGGATGCCAGCGCCGCCGAGGCGACGACGAGCTTGAAGGTCGAGCCCGGAGGGTTGAGGTTGCCGCCGATCGCGCGGTTGTCCATCGGCTTCGACGGGTCGGCGACCAGCTGGTCGTACGCCGCGTTGACGGCATCCGTGTCGTGGGAGGCGAGGATGTTCGTGTCGTAGCTGGGCTTGGACACCATCGCCAGGATGCGCCCGGTCGAGGGCTCGATCGCCACGACGGCGCCCTGCAGGTCGTCGAGGGCGTCCCACGCGGCCTTCTGCACGTTCGGGTCGACCGAGAGTTCGACGTTCGAACCCCGTGGCGCCTGGCCCGTGATGGCGCGGTCGATGCGCGAGAAGAACTGGTTCGAATCGGACCCGCTCAGCACGCTGTTCTCGGCGGCCTCGATCTGGGTCTTCGCGTCGAGCACCGGGTTCATGTAACCGGTCACGGGCGCCCACATGTCGGCATCCGTGTACTGACGCTGCCAGCTGTAGACGTCGTTCGAGGGAACCGATGACGCGATCGCGGTGCCGCCGGCGATGATCGATCCACGCTGGATCTGGTACGAGTCGTACAGCGCACGCGTGTTGCCGGTGGTGTTGGTCAACGAGTTGGCCTGGGCGACCTGGATGATGCTCGTCGAGGCGAACAGGGCCAGGAACATCGCCAGCATGACGATGCTGAGGCGTCGGAGCTCTTTGGTCACGGTGCCTCCTCGGGAATCGGGGCGTCGACGGGGGCGAACGGGCGGGTCATCAGCCGATCACCACCCGGGGGCGGCTGCGCACCGCGTCGGAGATCCGCAGCAGGAACGCGACGATGATCCAGTTCGCGATGAGCGACGATCCACCGGCCGCGAGGAACGGGGTGGTGAGGCCGGTCAGCGGGATCACGCGGGTGACGCCGCCGACCATGATGAACACCTGCAGGGCGATCGTGAACGAGAAGCCCGTCGCGAGCAGCTTGCCGAAGTCGTCCTGCCCCGCGAGACCGATGCGGATGCCACGGCTGGTGAAGACCATGTAGAGCGCGAGGATCGCGAACAGGCCCACGAGACCGAGCTCTTCGCCGAGGCTCGGCACGATGTAGTCGCTCTGCGACAGCGGCGTGATGTACGGCCGGCCCTGACCGAGACCGGTGCCGAAGAGACCGCCGTGCGCGAGGCCGAAGATGCCCTGCACGAGCTGGTAGCTGCCGCCGTCGCGGTTGATGACCTCGGGGTCGAAGGCGCTCAGCCAGTTGGCGAAGCGCCCGTTGACATAGGGGAGGACCCGGGATGCCAGGAAGGCACCGCTCGCGACCAGCACCAGGCCGATGAGCACCCAGCTCGTCTTGCCGGTGGCGACGTAGAGCATCGCGACGAACATGCCGAAGATCAGCAGGCCCGTGCCGAGGTCGCGCTGCAGCACGATGATGCCGAGCGAGACGAGCCAGATGATCAGCACCGGGCCGAGTTCACGGGCGCGCGGCCACGTCATGAACAGGAACCGCGTGCCGGTCGAGGTGAGGCTCTCGCGAGTGCGGACGAGATAGCCGGCGAAGAAGATCGCCAGACAGATCTTGGCGAGCTCACCCGGCTGGAACGACACGAAGCCCAGCGACACCCACACGTCGGCGTTCTGGTCGGTTCCGAGGCCCGGGACGAAGGGCAGCAGGAGCAGCAGGATGCCGACGAGGCCGAACAGGTACGTGTAGCGGAAGAGCACCCGGTAATTGCGCACGAAGATCAGCACGGCGAGGGCTGCGACCATCGCGATGGCCGCCCAGGCGATCTGGCGGTTGCCCGTGGCATCCCACCCGCTCGCCTTGTCGGCGAGGTCGATGCGATAGATCATCGCGATGCCCAGGCCCGTGAGGACGGTGGCGATGGGAAGCACGAACGGGTCGGCATCGCGGGCGCGCAGGCGCAGCACCACGTGCATGATCAGCGCGAGGACCGCGGGGATCGCGGCGACCGACAGGTAACCGGCTTCGACGGTGTTGTTCACACCGAGCTGCACGAGGACGATGGCGCCGCCGTAGACGGCGATCGCGAACAGGAGCAGGCCGAGCTCGCGGTTGCGCTGCTTGGCGGGGACGCGGATCTTCTTGAGCGCGCGCATCACGGCCGTGTCGGTGGACACGGCGTCGCCCGATCGGGTGAGCTTCTGGTCGGTCATCCGCTTCCCTCCGCCGCGGGACGCAGGCGTTCGACGATCTTCTCCGCGTCGTTCAACGACGGAGCGGAGATGGTGGCCTGGACGGTCTGCCGATCGAAATCGGACAGCTCGGACAGGGGGATGTTCGTGTCCTGGTAGACCGTCGACAGCGAGATCGGACCGATGGACTGCTGGATGCCGCGGTAGATCACGACCGAGTCGCTGTCGGCGCCGACGTAGTAGAGCGTCTGCGTCCAGTTGTAGCCGGCGAACAGACCGACGCCGATGCCGGCCAGCACCAGGATCAGCGCGGCGAGCCAGCCGAAGCGGCGGCGGCGGGCGCGGCGACGGTCTTCTTCGATGAGCTCCTCGAGGAACTCGGCCGCCGGCTCGAAGTGGGTGGGCTCGTTGGCGACCTGGCGGGCGTGGTGCAGCCACCCCGACCGGCTGGGACGGGCGGCGGGCACGACGACGCCGCTGGGGTTGGACGCGGAGCCGACGATCGTGGGGGTTCCGATGAAGACCGGGTGCTGGCCGCCGACGTCGACGAGCACGACCGTCACGTTGTCGGGAGCGCCGCCGTCGAGCGCCTGCTTGAGCAGGGCGTCGGCCGTGCGCGCCGGGGGCATACCGAGGGCCAGCGTCTTGGCGGTGTGGGCGTCGTCGACGACGCCAGACAGGCCGTCGGAGCACAGCAGCCAGCGGTCGCCGTCCTGCGTCGGCATGATGAAGCTGTCGACCTCGGGGTCGGGATCCATGTCGCCGAGTACCCGCATGAGCACCGAGCGCCGCGGGTGGTACCGGGCCTCTTCGGGCGTGATGCGACCCGAGTCGACCAGACGCTGGACGAACGTGTGGTCGGCGGTGATCTGCGTGAGCGTGTCGTCACGGTACAGGTAGATGCGCGAGTCGCCGATGTGGCCGATGACGGCGTAGTCGTCGACCATGACGAGAGCGCTCACCGTCGTTCCCATGCCGGCCAGCTCGGGGCGGCGGGCCACGGTGTCGATGAGCTCCGCCGCCGTGTCGGCGAGGGAGTCGCGGATGGCGTGCTCGGCTTGGGCGGGGGAGCCGAAGGGCTGGTCGAGCTCGGTGAGGCGGCGGATCGCCAGGCTCGAGGCGACGTCACCGCCCGCGTGCCCGCCCATTCCGTCGGCGACCACGAAGAGGTTGGACCCGGCGTAGCCGGAGTCCTGGTTGTTGGAGCGCACCTTGCCCGTGTGGGAGATGGCGGCGCTCGAGCCCTGGAAGACCATGGAGGAGGGTTACTTCCTCAACTCGAACGTCGTCGCGCCGACCTTGATGGGAGCCCCCACCTTGACCTGCACCGGGGCCGCGACGCGGACGCCGTCGTGCGAGGTGCCGTTCGTGGAGTCCAGATCCTGCAGCATCCACTGCTCGCCCCAAAGGACGAGTCGGGCGTGGTGGCTCGAGGTGTAGTCGTCGCGGATGACCAGACCCGACTCGCTGGAGCGACCGATCGTCAGCGGCTCGGTGCCCAGGGGCAGCTCGAGGCCGGCCTTGGGACCACTCGTGATGACGATGCGCGAGACGGCGGACGTGGTCGCCAGACCCCCCGTGGGCGCCGGGGCCGGAGGGGCGGGGCGCTTGACCTGCGTGGTCACGGCGTCAGGCGATGAGGTGGGGGCGGCTGCCGCCGGAGCGGGGGATGCCGTGGGCTCGGGAAGCTTGCGCACTTTGACGCCGAACAGGTCGGCGCGCAGCGAATAGACGACACCGAACACGAAGAACCACAGCAGGACGAGGAAGCCGCCCTGAAGAAGAAGGAGAGTCAGCTGACTCATGAGAGGGGTCCCCGTTCCCGGACGTCGAAGATGCTCGTGGCGTCGGACGCCGAAGGGCGTCGCGGCGGCTGCGCCTGGGCGACCACACGGAACACGATATTGGTGCGGCCGATCGAGATCGTCGAATCGGGCGGAAGAGCGGCCTCCGAGACCTTGCGGCCGTTGAGGGTGGTGCCGTTGGTCGAACCGAGGTCGCGGACCATCGCGCGCTCGCCGTCCCACAGGATCTCGACGTGCTTGCGGCTCGTGCCGGCGTCGGGGATGGTGATGTCGGCGTCGCTGCCGCGGCCGATCACCGTGCGGGCAGCGGTCAAAGGGTGACGAGTGCCGTCGATGTCGACGACTCCGCGCCACGCAACCTGTCCCTCGGTGGTCTGCGAGTCGACACGGAGCGTGCCCGTCGACAGCGACCCGTCGCGTTCGATCGAGATCGCGACCGGACCGGCGAAGGAGTAGCCCTGCGTACGGGCGTGCTTCTTGACCAGAGTGTCGAGCTCGGACACCAGGGTCGAGCCCAGCGCGCTCATCTTCTCGTCGTCGGCGGGCGAGAGGCGCACCGCGAACGTATTGGGCGCGAGGATGCGCTCACGCGTGACGACCACGGCCTTCTTGTCGAGTTCGCTGCGCAGAGCGGACGCGATCTCCACCGGCTGGATGCCACTGCGGAAGGTCTTCGCGAACGCACCGTTGACGGCGCGTTCGAGACCCTTCTCGAAACTGTCGAGTAGCCCCACGAGACTCCTTCAGGCAGGCAGACCAGTAGGCACATCGTAGTCAGCGCGGCTGGGGAGGTCATGGACGCGGGCTTCGGAGCCGCGTTTCGTGACGCGGTCGCGGCCGTGATATTCTCGGGAAGTTGGTCGCGTGGCATCCTGTGTCACGCAACGCGCGAGTGGCGGAATAGGTAGACGCGCTGGCTTCAGGTGCCAGTGCCCGCAAGGGCGTGGGGGTTCAAGTCCCCCCTCGCGCACCACACGACGAAGGCCCCGGGTTCATCCCGGGGCCTTCGTCAATGTGCGCGCACGAGCGCGACAGCCGCGGTCAGGCCGAGCCGCGACCTCGCGCCACCAGCGCCTGCATCGCCACCACGCCGAGCACGACGGCGGCGCCCGCCCCCGCGAGAAGCGCGATGACGCCCGCATCGGTGCCGGGCACCGAGGCCTGACCGAACTCGTCCTGCCAGGGCCAGAGCGCGCGGAGCGAGCCCAATATGAGCCCGGTCATCAGCGCGAGCATGAGGGCGTGGTGCCGGCGCAGCATCACGCGGAGCAGGTTGACGAAGAGGCTGAGGCCCACGACGGCGCCCAGGGCGAAGGCCGCGATGTACGGCAGGTCGCGTTCGTTGAGGGCCACGAGCGTCGTCTCGTAGAGGCCGAACACCAGCAGGAGGAAAGCGCCCGACAGGCCGGGTAGGACGAGGGCGCACACCGCGACCGAGGCCGCGAGGGCGACGATCACCAGCGGCGGCTCCGCGACGGTGGCCGTCGGCAGACCGGTCAGGGCGAACGCCGCAGCGCTCGCGACGAGCGCGATGAGACCGAGACGCCACGTCCAGCCTCGGCCGAGCATGCGGACGGGGATGAGGAGGGATGCCGCGATCATCCCGCCGAACACGGCCCTCGTCTCGGTCGGGTACGCGGACACCAGCGGCGCCAGGACCCGGGCCCCCACGACGACGGCGACCACCATTCCGAGCAGCACCGGGGCGACGACACTCCAGCGCACGGCCCGGAAGTGCGCGGCGGTTCGTGTCGCGCCTCGACCGCGCACGACGTCGGTGCTCGCGACGAGCCCGCGCACGATGTGGCTGGCCGCGTCGATCAACGTCGCGTACACCCCGACGATGAGGGCGACCGTGCCGCCGCTGACCCCGGGGACGACTTCCACCGCCCCGATGAGCGTGCCGCGCACGAGGTTTCCCAGGGGGCGCAGAGGTGAACGTCGGTCGGCAAGGGTGTCGGCCATTCGGACAACGCTATGCGAGACCGCCCGGGAATGCGATTCGCGCGGACGCGTGATCGCACCAGAAATGAGCGGCTTATGCAACCCACCCCGCAAATGTCGTTCCTGAGAGGAAGCTGGATGCAACGAGAGTCCCGCCTCGAGCGGGCATCGGTTCACACTCGCGAAAGGAACACATCATGGGATTCTTCGGATTTCTTCTCCTCGGCCTCATCGCCGGCGCCATCGCCAAGCTGATCCTCCCCGGAAAGCAGGGTGGCGGCTGGATCATCACCCTGGTGCTCGGCGTCGTCGGCGCTCTGCTCGGCGGATTCCTCGGCAGTGTCCTGTTCAACGCCCCGCTGCAGGACTTCTTCTCGCTCCAGACCTGGCTCCTCGCCATCGGTGGTTCGATCATCGTTCTGCTGATCTACGGCCTCATCGTGGGTCGTCGCGCCGCGCGCTGATCGACGAGGAAAGGCCCGGGGCGATTGGACCGCGCCCCGGGCCTTTCCCTGTCTCCGGTCGTCCACCCGCTTTACTGGGCAGGATGCCGAAACACCGCCGCCTCCGCTTCCTCCTCGTTCTCGCGGGGGGATCGGTGGCGGCGTTCCTCATGGTGTGGCCGCAAGGTGTCGGCATCCATCGTCTTCCTCTCATCGCGAATGCGATCTCGCTCCGTGCGCTGCTGGCCCTCGGATTCGGGGTTCTCGCGCTGCTGGTCGCCGGTGCGGCCGTGTGGCGCCGCCGATGGGGAGTGGCCGCGGCTCTCGCGATCGCGCTCGCCGCGGCATCCGTGGGCAACGGCGTCGTGCTGCTGACCCGCGGAGGGGGAGCTCCCGTGCAGCCGGGTGAGTTCACGGTCGCCGCCTGGAACACGTACGGAGGATCGGTCTCTCCCGAGACGATCGCGCGGATGGTGCGCGAGACCGAGGCCGATGTCGTCAGCCTTCCCGAGACCGATGCGATCGCGGCGGCCGAGGTCGTCGGCATCCTGGATCGAGAGGGCATTCCGATGACTCACGACACCGTGGCCGCTGCGCCGGACGGCGAGACCATCCCGACGTCGATCCTCATCTCGCGCGAACTCGGCGACTACGCCCTCGACACCGGGGTCGGTTCGACCGTCGGCCTGCCGAGCGGCGTGTGGAGACCGGTCGACGGCTCAGGACCGATCCTCGTGGCCGCGCACCCCATGCCGCCGCTCCCGGGCGTCACCGACCGTTGGGAACGCGGGCTCGAGTGGATCGCCGGACGCTGCGCCGAGAGCCAGGTCATCGTCGCGGGCGACCTCAACTCCACGGTCGATCACTTCAGCGGCTTCGGACGCGGGGGAGGACTGATCGGCGGATGCCGCGACGCCGCCGCCGACGCGGGCTCGGCCGCCGCGGGAACCTGGCCCGTCCGACTGCCGGTGGGGCTGGCGTCGCCGATCGACCACGTGCTGGTCGGCTCCGCGTGGCGCGTGAACGGCTTCGCCGTGCTCACCGACTTCGACGACGCGGGCAGCGATCACCGCCCCATCGTCGCGACGCTCAGCCGCGGCTGACCGCTCCGGGCAGGCACGGGCGCCTGCCGCGCGGGGCCGCCCCCAATACCCCGACCCCGCGCGGACGCGGCGGCGGAGCCTGCTCACGCCGTGGAAGCAGTCTTGCCCCGGTGCGCGCCCCCCGCGTGCGCGCGCCAGCCGGGGTCGCGGGGCGGCGCGGCACCCCGGTCGGCGATTTCATCCGATCGGACTACGCCCCGGGGCGCGGAAGGCCGTTGCGCGCTCCCCACAGCGCGAGCTGCGTGCGGTCGTCGAGGTCGAGCTTCCGCAGTGCCGACGCGGTCTGGCTGCGCACGGTGTTCACCGACACGCTCAGTCGCTTCGCGATGTCCTCGGTCGAGGTGACCCCGCTGCTGAGCAGCCCCACGACCCGACGCTCCGCCCCGGTCAACAGGGCGACCTGCTCGGGCTCGGCGGGGGTGCTGCGCGCTTCGCGGAGCTCGCGGATCACCCTCGGTGCGACGCGAGGCGAGATCGTGGCCGTTCCCGCGGCCGCGCCGCGGATGACCGGCAGCAACTGGTCGCTGTCGTGACCCTTCAGCAGATACCCGCTGGCGCCGGCTTCGATGGCGTCGACGACGAATGCGTCCGAGACCTCGCTCGTCAGGAGGATGACGCGGCATCCGCTCTGCTCGTCCGCCGTGATCAGGCGCGTGGCTTCGATCCCGTTCATGCCGGGCATGTGCAGGTCCATGAGGACGACGTCCGCGCGCTCGGCGTGCGCGAGGACCACCGCGTCGCGACCGTTCGCGGCTTCTCCGGCCACGCGGATGCCCGTCGCGTTCTCGAGGCGGAGCCGGATCCCCCGGCGCACCGTGCGGTTGTCGTCGACGATGAGCACGCGGATGTCGGCGCCGGGCGTGATCACGGCGTCAGAACGCGGGTCGAGGCCTCTGAGGCGCTGAGCGGGGCCTCCATGATCACAGCCCAGCCGCCCGTGGAGACGGGACCGGCGGTGAGAGTGCCGTGCAGCAGGTCGACGCGCTCCGCCATTCCAGCAAGTCCCCATCCGAGCCCGGTCGGAAGATTGGATGCCACGGCCGCTCGCCCGGGTTCGTTGCCGACGGCCACACGGATCGACGTCGGCGCCACGCGCACGTCGACCGACACGCGAGCGCCGGGGGCGTGCTTGCACGCGTTCGTCAGCGCCTCCTGCACCACGCGGTAGGCGGTGGTGGAGACCATCGCGGGCAGGTCGTCGACCCCGGCGTGAACGCGGACGACGATGTCCATCCCGCGTGACGACCAGTAGTCGAGCAGCGCGTCGAGCGAGCGGAGGTCGAGGGTCGGGTCGGCGCGCGCATCGCTCTCGGCACGCAGGTCGCGCAGGGCCGCGTAGAGGCTGGCCGACGCGAAGCGTCCTTCGGCGCGCATCTCGGCGATGAGGGTCGCGGCCTGGGCGGCGTCCAGGCCGTCGATGTCGACGGCCGCGTCGGCCAGAGACAGCAGGCCGGCGAGGTGTTGTCCGGCGACGTCGTGCAGCTCCTGGGCGATGCGGGCGCGCTCCCGCGTTCTCGCGCGTTCGAGATCGGCTTCGTGCTCGGCGGCGGCTGCGGCGAGCTCCGCGCGCGCACGCCGCAGGCCGGACATGCGCCTCGCCCACCAGATGCCGAGCGCCGCGGCGCCCGCCACCGGTGCGCCGAACGCGAGCCCCGCGCTGAGGACGAAGCTCCACGCGATGGCCGCCGGCGCCCCGGTGGAGGTCGACCACAGGGCCAGGATGCCGACGGCTGCGCCGATCACCACGACCGTCCAGAGGACCGCGACGGCCGCGCGCCGCTGCGCGGCGAGGAGGAAGACGGCGATCCCCACCACCAGGGGGAGGGCCCCCAACCACCGCGGGATGTCGAGACCGGCGACGAGGGCGAGGTAGCACGCGGCCGTGCCCAGGGCGGCGACGACCGGGAAACGGGGAGACAGCAGAAGGAACGCGCTCTGCGCCGCGCACCCGGCGATCACCAGGGCGATGACCACGCCGAAGGGGATGCGGTAGTCCCAGACCACGTCGCCCTGCAGGATCGTCGCGAGGGGATCCGACAGGGACTGGACGACGGTGACGACGAACACGATGACGACGAACGCCGTCATGACGCGAGGACGACTCAGGATGCGGGTGAAGCCCTCGGCACCCGCCGTGCGGGGGTTCGGTTCTTCGTCACTCGTCGGCACCGCGTCACTCTAACGTCGGCGGCAACACGTAGACCACGTCGTCGCCGTCGCGCTCGTGCTCGACGAAACCGATGCGGGCCAGGACCGCGTGCGAGGGCTGATCGTCGACGGAGACGCACGCGTAGAGGGGACGCTCGGCCTCGTGCGACGTGAGTAGCCGCAGCGCTTCGGTCGGGGCGTCGTCGTGCGCCGAGGGCGAGACCGCGAGCAGGATCTCGCGCTCCCCGTCGATGTCGAGTGCGGCGGCGAGCCCGACGACGGCGTCGTCCTCGATGATGACGTGCGCGTCGACCTTCGCGTCGTCGCTCCAGCGGTCGAAGGCCGCCCGATCGTCGAACGCGGCGCGCGGCCACGCGGAGGTGCTCGCCGTCACCGCGCGGAAAGCGGCATCCCGGTCGTCGTCCTGAAGGGCTCGCAGCTCGATGTGGGGCATGGCGTCACGCTAACGGGAGCGGGGGAGCGGGCCACCGCTCTTGTGCGCTCAGGCGAAACCGTGCAGGGCGAGGAAGGTCCACGTGGCGCCGTTTGTGTCGCGACGGGCGATCTGCTCGTGCAGATGGCGGAACAGGGTGTCGCGCGTGCCGTCGTCGACGCTCATCCAGCCCTCGAGATTGCGACGCAGCACGAGATCGATCTGCACGAAGGTCTTCTGGAAGACGACATTGCGCGAAATGGCCACGAGGTGCGAAGCCAGGGCAATCATCGCGTTCACGTATTCGGGCGAGTTTTCGGCGGAATGCAGCTCTTCGACGATGCGCGCCGTTTCGACGAGTTCGTCGTCGGAGCAGCGGGGCAGGGCCACGTGCAGGACGGCGGCGATCGTGTGCGCGGCGTACTCGCGCATGTCGTTGCGAGCGCGATCGGTCAGGGCGGCCACGCGGGTGTACCGGTTCGCCGCGACTTCGACCAGCCCGATGCGCTCCAGCCTCTGTAGGGCCTCGCGCACCGGAGTGCGGGATATGCCCATGAGCGTCGCCAGCTCGATATCCCGCAGCCGGTCACCCGCCTGGAGTCGACCGTCGACGATCGCCTCGCCGAGGGCCCTATAGGCCTCGTCGACGAGGGCGGAAGCACGCCGACGACTATCCATCAGCCGGATTTTACGGCCCTCGGTTACCACAGCACATGGCCAGAACTTGCTGATTCTTCGTTTTCGTGTCGCGCGCGGGCCTCTGCGCCGGTAAAGTGATCGCCGTCACGCCTCGCGTGACATATCCGGGGGGATCCGTCGACGCCCGGGCTTCGAGCTTGCTCAGCCCGGGCGTCGTATGGGCTTACGGCGTATGACGCCGCGCAACGTTTGTGTCACGGACCCGTGCGCGAGAAGAGTCCGGCCGTTACCGTGAAGGCACAGACCGGCGCGCTCGGCGCCGGCTCAAGCGGAAAACGGCACAACGAATGAGCACGCAGGGCACGGTCAAGTGGTTCAACTCCGAAAAGGGCTTCGGCTTCATCGCCCCCGATGACGGCAGCCAGGACGTCTTCGCGCACTACAGCGCGATCCAGTCGGGCGGTTACCGCTCGCTCGAAGAGAACCAGCGCGTCGAGTTCGAGGTCGCCCAGGGCCCCAAGGGCCTGCAGGCGGAGAACATCCGCCCCCTCTGATCTTCATCGGCTCCGGCCGGTCGGGCCCCGGGCGCGCGTTCTTCGCGTCGGCCGGGGCCTTCAGCGTTCGTGGCGCACGAGGTCGACCCCCGCAGCGGCGAACTGGCCCAGCGTCGCGTGCGGAAGGAACGCTCGCGTGAGGGCGGCGCCGATGCGGGTGAGATCCGCCTCGTCGCGGTAGAGCAGGTACATCGTCTCGTAGCGCGGGTGGAACTTCTGCTTGAACCGGTGCAGCGAGGCGAAGCCGTAGACGGGCTCGAGCATCGCGGCCATGCGCTCCTGCAGATCGGCGATGGCGCCGGCATCCGCGGGGTACTCATGCGCCAGCGGAGCACCCGACAGGGACATGATCTGCGCCCCCTCCGCGGAGAACTCCCGGGCGGACGCACCGATCAGGAACTCCATCACGGGCCCGAAACCGCCGTCGCGCCGGCGCATCAGGTCGAGCGTCCACCCGCGGATCCCGCCCTCGCCGTAGATCGGGAGCCACGACAGGAAACCGTCGACGTCGCCCTGTGGTGACACCGCCAACGCGAGGCGCACCTCGGCATCGGCCGCCTCCTGCAGCGTGCCCAGGGTGAAGCCCATCTCGGGCAGCCCCTTATCGCCCACCCAGCTCTCGGAGATCGCGCGAAGCTGCTGGCGCACGCCCCAGGTCTCGTCCGAGAGTCTCGACAGGCGGAACGTCATGCCCTCGCGCTCGCCGCGGTTGAGCGAGGTGCGCACCGCGCCCCACGCCTTTCCGGTGAACTGCAATCCCGGAAGATCGACCACGGTGTCGTCGGCGACGACGATGCGCCGCCAGTCGCCCGGAACGGCGTCGGCCGTGGTGTCTCCGGCGCTGAAGAAGCACGGCGCGAGACCCGCGGCCTCGGCGGCGTCGATGAACGAGCGGACGGTCCGATCGCGGGAGGACGGGGGGCCGAGCGGATCCCCGAGCGCCAGGGCCACCCCGGAGCGTCGCTGGTAGGCCACGATTCCGCGGCCGAAGCGGGCGTACGACATGCCGTCCCACGTCCTCATCCACGACAGTGTGCCCCCGCCGCTCGCGTGCAGCTCCTTCTTCACGTCCTCCACGGTCGGCGCAGGCGTTTCCCCGAGCGCCGCGCGCGGCCGGGCGCGGAACGCGGCCCGCACGAGGAGGAAGTACACGGATGCCACCAGCCACAGCGCCGACGAGGCCAGGACGCTGGTGAAATCGGCATCCAGATCCGCTTCGACCCCGGTGAGGCCCACCAGGAGCAGGACGGCGAAGAGGAGGACCACGAGCAAGAGGTTCAGGGCGCTGTAGAGCATCACGACGACCCACGCCCAGCGGCGGCCGCGGCGCAGGGCGGTTGCCACCACGAGGACGACGAGCGTGTTGACGGCGACGTCGATCCACGAGCCCGAGGTCGCCGCCGACGAGCCGAACGGACCGGTCATCGGGGCGACGTACCCGAGGATCTCGAACGCGCCGAGTGCGCACAGCACCACGAAAGCGATCAGGCGCTGCTCGCGGACGCTCACGCGCTGAGGGCGCAACGACCGGTCGACACCGAGCACGAGGGCGACGGCGAGGACGCGCTCGAGGTCGGGGAGCGAGCCGTAGTAGAGGAACGTGAGGGCCAGACCCGCGATCATGACCGTCCAGCCGCGCAGGCGCCACGGCGAGGGGAGCAGCGCGAGAGCCGCGGCGAGACACGCGAAGACGCCGCCGGACGGACCGACGTCGAGGGCCATGGCCTGCTGCTGCGCCCACGGCCACGGCAGGAAGGCCGCCACCCAGAGGAGCAGCGACGCGGCGAAGATCGAGAAGAGCTGTCCCACGGTGAAGTACGCGGCGGCGACGCGGGTGCCGCGGCGCACCTCGAGGAAGCCCATCCCGACGAGCGTCGGGATGCCGACGAGGTACAACCAGGGCGCACCGACCACGAACGTGCCGGTGACCGGCGTCCACCAGCGACCGGCCTCGAGGGCGGGAAGGCCGTAGGCGAGCGAGGCGAAGGCGTCAGAGGCCGCGAACGGGCTCCAGAGGGCGCCGGTGGCGACACCGACGACCACGAGGATGCCGACCAGGACGAGCGTGGCCGGTAGTCGGCGCGCGAGGTGCGTCGCCCGTCGGAACGTCGAGTTCTCCGCCATGCCGCTCACGATAGGGCACGGTCGACCCGCCCGTTGGGGAGCAGGTGCGGCGGGCGGCGGCTCAGGCCACGGGATCGGAGACGGCGTGCCACCCGGCACGCGCGTGGGCGAGGGCTTGCTCCGCATCGGTCGCCGCCCGAGCCGCGGCCAGCTGCCGACGCGCGTCCTCGAGGCGCAGTCGTTCGCCGATCGCGGCGGTGGACCCGCGTGCCTCGGCGGCGGCCAGAGCGGCGCGCGCGCACGCGAGGGTGCCGGGGAGGGCGGCACGAGCGGCCTCGAGACGCTCGCGGGGGCTCATCGCGTCGCCGAGGGCGTCGTCGCGCGTCTCGCGGACCCGGGCGACGGTCGCGATCGCCCACCGCGGCCGACGGACGGCCTCCGCGGCGGCCAGGTCGAGGTCGCGCGCCGCAGCGCGCAGACGGTCGAGGGCGTCGGGTGCCGCTTCGGCCGGGCGGCGGGATGCCGACGCGGTCGCCGCCTCGATCTCGGCCCGCGCGGCAACGAGTTCGGCGTCCGCGTTCTCGGCCGCCTGCAGGGCGACGCGATGCGCGTCTTCGACGGCGCGCAGCTGCCGTTCGGCGCGCAGGAGCGCGGCGGTGGCCGCGACGAGGTGGCCCCCATCGGGCTCGGAGGCCGCGCGCTCGAGGGCGTCGGCGACCTCACGGAGGGCGTCGGATGCCGCCCGCGCGGCCGTCTCGGCATCGTCTCGGTCTTCGCGCGTGAAGCGATCGCGCAGAGCGGTCACCAAGGGCTCGGGGTCGCCTGTCGTCTCGATCAGCTCGTCGCGTCGACGGCGGGTGAGCTCGAGGAGGTCGGCCGGGGTACGGTGCGCCCGCGCCCACTCCTGCAACTGCTCCCGAGTGCGCTCGACTCGTCGGATCTGATCGTCGAACCCGGCGCGCAGTCTGCGCGCGTCGTCGGCGCGCCGGGCCGCGACGCCCGTGTCGGCCTCGAGCCGCGAGAGGTCGGCGAATCCGCGGTCGCGCGCCCGGACGGCCGCCGCGCGGGCTCGGCGGAGATCGGCCGGCTCGTCCGCGGCATCCATCGCATCGACGGCGCGGAAGGCCACGTCGAGCCGGGACACAGCGTCATCCAGACGCAGGAGCGCCTCGCCCGCTGCGGTCACGGCCCGGGCAGCCGTCGCGCGCGCCCGCGGTGAGCGACGAGAGAACCGCACGGCGATCACGATCACCCCGACGACCAGGGCCGCTACGAGGAGGGCGACCGCCGCGGGGATCACCCCCTCGAGCTCAGACACCGGCGGAGGCGTCCGATTCCGACGAGTCGTCGATCAGCAGGAGGGCGCGGAGCTGGTCGACGTCGTCGACGGCGGCCTGGGCGCCGTCCGCCTCGTGGGGCCAGCTGAAGCCCCAGCGCACGAAGATCACCGGCACCCCGGCATCCGCCCCTCCCTCGACGTCGTGGTGTCGATCGCCGATGAGGATGGGGCGCGAGGTGTCGGCTCCGGCGGCCTCGAGCCGGCGCAGCGCCTCGCGCACGACGTCGGCCTTGGTGCTCAGGGTGCGCTCGTCGAGGGTGGCGCCGACCATGGCCTCGAGGGAGGGGGCGAGACCGAAGTGGTCCATGAGGGCGACGACCTGCACCTCGGGCTTCGAGCTCGCCGTCGACTGCGGGATGCCCGCCGCGTGCAGCTGGTGCACCAGTTCGCCGACACCCGGGTACAGGCGCGCGCTGACCGTGTAGCCCTCGCTCTTGTTCAGCCCGCGGTAGAACGTGACGGCCTCGGTTGCCTGCTCGGGCGTCATGCCCACGTTCACTTGGAACGACTCGTACATCGGCGGACCGATCCAGCGCGACAGCTCTCCGCGCACCGGGGGCGTCCGCCCGAAGTGCTCCAGCGTGATGGTCAACCGGCGGAGGATGCCCTCCGATGCGTCGACGAGGGTTCCGTCGACGTCCCACAGGACGCAGGAGAAGGGAGAGCGTGCAGACATGCGTCCACGCTACCGGCGCAGCATCCGCCCGGCTCGATCCGGCGCGGTCAGAACAGGCGCGGGGCGCCCGACTGCACGCCCTTCATCTCGTCGTAGTCGAGGACCAGGCACCGGATGCCGCGATCGGTGGCGAGGACGCGGGCCTGCGGCTTGATCTCCTGCGCGGCGTAGACGCCCGTGACGGGCGCCAGCAGGGGGTCGCGGTTGAGGAGCTCGAGGTAGCGCGTGAGCTGCTCGACGCCGTCGATGTCGCCGCGACGCTTGACCTCGATCGCCACCGTTCCCTTGCCGTCGTCGTTGCGCAGGAGCAGGTCGACGGGGCCGATGGCGGTGGGGTACTCGCGGCGCACGAGGGTGAGGTTCTCGCCGACGACCGAGACCTGTTCGGCCAGCAGCCGCTGCAGGTCGGCCTCGACGCCGTCCTTGATCAGGCCCGGGTCGACGCCGAGGTCGTGGGCGGTGTCGTGGATGACCTCGTGGATGCGCACCAGCAGCGCATCACCGGTTTTCGCGTGCGTCACGCGCCACCGCTCGATCACGCCGTCTTCGACGTCGACCTCGTCGGGCTGCTCGAGGGTGAGCGAGCACGGCGGGCTCATCCAGTTCAGCGGCTTGTACGAGCCGCCGTCGGAGTGCACCAGCAGACTGCCGTCGTTCTTGTGGACGAGCAGGCGGGTGGCGAGGGGGAGATGCGCGTTGAGGCGGCCGGTGTAATCGACGGAGCAACGGGCGATGACGAGACGCACCCCCTCAGCCTAATTGCGCCCCGCCGCGTCGCGTCGCGCGGGCTCGGCCTCCGCCTTCTCGGAGGCGACGAGCGGCTTGGCCGCGCCGGAGAAGAGTCCGGATGCCACGATCAGGCCGACCACGATGAGCAGGGTGTTGAGCAGGCCGATGTGGTCGCCGATCCATCCGAGGATCGGGGGACCGCAGAGGAAGGCGACATAGCCGATGGTGGCGGCCGCGGCCACGCGGGAGGCGGCCTTGGCGGGGTCGTCGGCGGCGGCGGACATGCCGATCGGGAAGCCCAGCGAGGCGCCGAGGCCCCACAGGGCGGCACCCACGAAGACCAGCGGGCCGTACGGAGCCAGGATGAACAGCAGCAGGCCGGCGGCGGCGGTGCCGGCGAGCACCCGCAGGACGAGCACGCGCCCGAGGCGATCGACGACGGGACCGCCCGCGATGCGGCCGACCGTCATGGCGACGGAGAAGACCGCCAGCACCGCCGGTCCCGCCTCTTCGGGCGCGCCGTGGCCGTAGACCACCGCGGAGGGCAACCAGTCGTTCGCGCTGCCCTCGGCGAAGGCCATGCCGAGCATGATGACGCCGAGCGTGTAGGTGCGCGGCTCACGCCAGGCCTGCAGCGACACCGAGAGGCGCTCGCGCCAGTGGGCGCGCTCCTCGTCGGCGGGGGCGTCCATCGCGACCTCTGCCCGCGGCACGTTCGCGACCGACACGAAGGCGACCACGATGATCACGACCCCCATCGCGACGCAGTGGGCGATCACCGGGATGCCGAGGCTCACCGCGACGAAGCCGAGGCCCGCTCCGATGACGGTGCCGAAGCTGAAGAAGGCGTGCAGCAAGGGCATGATCGTGCGCCCGGTGGCCTTCTCGAGTGCCGCTCCCTCGACGTTCATCATCACGTCGACGGCGCCGTTGCCGAATCCGAAGAGCGCGAGGCCCACGAGGGCGACGGCGAAGAGCTGCAGGGAGTCCGCCCCGAAGCCGATGATCATGAGCCCGATGCCGACGAGCAGCAGGGCCACGAGCATTCCGCGGCGCGCGCCGATGCGCGCCATCACGGCGGGGGCGATCGACAGACCGATGATGGATGCCACGCCCATGCCCAACAGCAGCAGCCCGACGCCGGAGTTCTCGATGCCGAGCGATTCGCGGATCGCGGGCACCCGCGACGCCCAGGTGGAGATGCTGAGCCCGCTCGCGAGGAAGATGGCGCAGATCGCGATGTGCCAGCGGACGAGCTGGGATCGGGTGAGCGTCGAGTGCATGTCGACACTGTACCGAATCGATTCGACGCATATCGAATCGATTCGGCAGGGCGCCCGGTCGGCAGGTACGATCGGCCCGTGAGCACCCGTCGCGCGACCATCAGCGATGTCGCCCGTGAGGCCGGCGTCTCGGCGTCGACCGCCTCGGTGGTGTTCAGCGGCAAGACGCCCACCTCGCCGGCGACCCGGGCCCGCGTGCTGGCCGCCGCCGAGAGCCTGGGCTACACCGGACCGGATCCGCGCGCGGCCTCGCTGCGTCGCGGACGTTCGGGCATCGTCGGCGTGGTCTTCGACCAGCACCTCGGGACCGCGTTCCTCGATCCCGTGACCACCCACATGATGGACGGACTGGCCGACGGCGTCTCGCGCCTGGGTGCCGCGCTCCTGTTGCTGCGCGACGACGGCGAGACGGTGAGCGAACCCTCGTTGCACACCGCCCCCATCGACGCCGCCGTCCTGATCGGCTGCAGCCCGCGCATGCGCGATTCGCTAGAGATCGTCCGAGGCCGCGGCATCCCGGTCGTGGTCGTGGAAGGCGACGCGGGTGAGGGCGTGCCGCAGGTGCTGCTCGACAACACCGAGGCCCAGAGCGCGGCCGCGCGCCACCTGTCGGCGCTCGGCCATCACGACGTCGTCATCGTCACCCTCCCCACCGACACCGCTCGTCGTCGCGGCTGGATCGCCGACGACGCCGAGGTGCGCGTCGACGTGACCGCCGACCGTCTGGCCGGAGCCCGCGCGGTGTTCCCCGACGCGCCCGCGGTGGCCGCCGCCACCAGTTCGATCGACGAGGGCACCATCGCCGGTCGGGCGATCTTCGCCGATCCCGACCACCGCCCGACCGCTGTCATCGCCCAGAGTGATCTGCTCGCGGCCGGGGTGATCCGCGCGGCCGAAGAGGCGGGGCTCCGCGTCCCCGATGACGTGAGCGTCACCGGATTCGACGGCGTGGTCGTCGACGGCCTCGCCCCGCACGTGCTGACCACGCTCGTCCAACCCGCCACCGCCAAGGGTCGGGCGGCCGGTGAGGCGGTCGCCGCGATGCTCGAGGACGAGACGCCCTCGGGGCTCGACCTGCGGTGCACCTTCCGCGAGGGGACCACGACCGCTCCGCCGCGTACCACATGAGTCGACGGGTGCTGGGACTCTCATGCTCCGCATAGAATAGGGACGACACCCCGAGAGCCCGGGCACCCGCCCGTCGACCCCGAGGAGGCCCGACCGTGCTGATCTTCCTCGGCGCCTTCGCGGCCGTGCCCCTTCTTCTGCCGTGGCTCGTCTCGCGCATCGGTGCCCGCGCCTTCTACGTGGCGGCGGTGCTCCCGGCTCTCGCTTTCGCGCACGCTATCGTCCTCGCCCCCGCGGTGTTCGCGGGGGACATTCCCTTCGAGGAATATCGCTGGATTCCGGCGATCGACGTCTCGCTGTCGATGCGCATGGACGTGCTCGGCTGGTTGCTGACGCTCGTCGTAACCGGCGTCGGTGCGCTGGTGATGCTCTACTGCCGGTGGTACTTCCGCGGCAAGACCGCCGGTGTCGGGCAGTTCTCCGCCGTGCTGCTCGGCTTCGCCGGCGCCATGTACGGCCTCGTCCTCACCGACGACATCGTCGTCCTCGTCATGCTGTGGGAAGCGACGAGCGTGCTGTCGTACCTGCTCATCGGGTACTACCACAGCCGTTCCGCGAGCCGTCGAGCCGCCCTGCAGGCGCTGCTAGTCACCACGCTCGGCGGACTCGTCATGCTCATCGGCGTGGTTCTGCTCGTCGTCCAGGCGGGCACCTCGAGCCTGTCGACGATCCTCGCCGACCCGCCCACGGGCGCCGTCGTCGACATCGCCGTCCTGCTGCTGCTGGTGGGAGCGCTCAGCAAGTCGGCGATCTTCCCGTTCCACTTCTGGCTCCCCGGGGCCATGGCCGCCCCCACCCCGGTCAGTGCGTACCTGCACGCCGCTGCCATGGTCAAGGCCGGCATCTACTTGGTCGCCCGCCTCGCCCCCGGCTTCGCCGATACGCCGTTCTGGCGGCCCACCCTCATCGCCCTCGGTGTCTTCACGATGCTGCTCGGCGGGTTCCAGGCTCTGCGTGAGCGCGACCTCAAGCGCATCCTCGCCTTCGGCACGGTGAGCCAGCTCGGCTTCCTCACCGTGATGCTCGGATACGGGACGAGGGATGCCGCTCTCGCCGGCGCCGCGCTCCTGCTCAGCCACGCGCTGTTCAAGTCGTGTCTCTTTCTCGTCGTCGGTGTGATCGACCGTCAGCTGAACACCCGTGACATCGGCCAGCTCTCCGGCCTGGGCCGACAGGCGCCGGTCATGGCCACCGCGTCGTTCATCGCGATCTTCTCGATGGCGGGGGTCATCCCCACTCTCGGGTTCGTCGCGAAAGAGACCGCGCTGACGGCCCTGCTGCACGAAGCCGAAGGCGGAGCTGCGTGGGGATGGGTCGCTCTGATCGGCATCGTGCTGGGCTCGGCGCTGACGGCGGCGTACGGCATCCGCTTCCTGTGGGGGGCGTATGGGACCAAGCGCGACGTCGAGACCACCGAGTGGCCCGACCCGCCGATCGGCTTCCTGTCGGCGCCGGTGCTCCTCGCGGCGACGTCACTGGGGCTCGGATTCCTCGCCCCGATCGTCGACCACTGGCTCGCGCCCTACGCCGACGGCCTGCCCGAAGCGACCGCGGGCGTCTCCGCTCCCGCGTACCCGTACCACCTGGCGCTCTGGCACGGCCTCGAGCCGGCGCTGTTCATCTCGCTCGGCACGCTCGCACTCGGCGCCGGCATCTTCTGGGTCGTGCGCAAGACGCAGCTGCACAAGCGCCGTCGCGTGCTGCCCTTCACGGCGAACGACGCCTACAACGTGGCCCTGCGCGGGATCGACCACTCGTCCGAGTGGGTGACCGCCCGCTTCCAGCGCGGTTCTCTGCCGTTCTACGTCGGAACGATCTTCGTCGTGCTCGTCGTCGCCGAAGGCACGGCGCTGCTCGCCTCGAGCGAGTGGCGCGCCCAGCTCGCCGCGTGGCAGTCGCCGGCGCAGCTGATCTCGGCACCGATCATGATCGCCGCCGGCATCCTGGCCGTCCGCGCCCGCAAGCGGTACACCGGTGTCGCCCTCGTCTCGGTGACGGGCCTGGGCATGGTGGTGCTCTTCGCCACCAGCGGCGCCCCCGACCTCGCCCTCACGCAGGTGCTCATCGAAACCGTGACCCTCGTGGTGTTCGCGCTGGTGCTCCGGCGTCTGCCGGCCCGCATGGGCGAGCAGAACGAGTCGGTCGCCCCGCTGGCGCGTGCCGTCCTCGGTGCGGGCGTGGGCCTCACGATGGCCCTCGTGGCGATCGTGGCGACCGGCGCGCGGCAGGACCTCCCCGTCTCGCTCGAGTGGCCGCCCCTCGCCTACGAGATCGGTCACGGTCGCAACGTCGTCAACGTCGCTCTCGTCGACCTCCGCGGCTGGGACACGATGGGCGAGCTCTCGGTGCTGGTCCTCGCCGCCACCGGCGTGGCGTCCCTCGTCTTCATCACCAACCGCAGCGACAATCTCGCACGTCGATCGGGCACCGCCCGCGCACGGGTGGGACTCGGCCGTCGTCGCCCCCTCGTCGAGACCGGCAGTGGCGTGCGTGCGCAGCGCGTGGGCGAAACCGGTGCCCCGCGCGCGTGGCTCATCTCGGGTGCGAAGGTGCAGCCCGAGAACCGTTCGATCCTGCTCGAGATCATCATCCGGGTGCTCTTCCACTCGATCATGATCGTGTCGCTCTACCTGCTCTTCGCGGGCCACAACCTGCCCGGCGGAGGGTTCGCCGGTGGCCTGGTCGCGGGTATGGGCCTGGTCATGCGCTACATCGCGGGCGGTCGCTGGGAGCTCGGCGCCGCCGCCCCCACCGACGCGGGTCGCTTGCTCGGGGCGGGCATGGCGATCGCCGTGCTGTGCGCCCTCGTTCCGATGGTGTTCGGCTTCGCGCCGCTGCAGAGCTTCACCTTCGAGGGTGAACTGCCGATCATCGGTCACTGGGAGTTCGTGACCAGCACGATCTTCGACGTCGGCGTCTACCTCGTCGTCATCGGCCTCGTTCTCGACGTGCTCCGCAGCCTCGGCGCCGAGGTCGACCGCCAGTCGCAACTCCCCGAGGACGCGGAGGTGGTGGCCTCATGACCATCTCGCTGGTCCTCGTCATCGTCATGGCCGTGCTCTTCGCCTGCGGTGTCTACGCCATGCTCGAGCGCAGCCTCACCCGCGTGCTGATCGGCTTCCTTCTGCTCGGGAACGCCGCGAACCTGCTGCTCCTCATCGTCATGGGCGCGCCCGGCCGGGCCCCGTTCTACGACGGAGGGCAGACGGATGCCGCGGACATGTCCGACGCTCTTCCCCAGGCCCTGACGCTCACCGCGATCGTCATCACGTTCGGCATCTCGGCGTTCCTGCTCGCCCTGATCTACCGCTCCTGGCAGCTCGGTCAGGCCGACACGGTCATCGACGACGCGGACGACGTGGCGCTGCGCGCCCGCACGGCGAACGAGCCCGAGGACGCGATGGACGAAGAGTCCCGCTCCGACGACGAGGACGTCACCACCGACTTCGTCGGCGACGTCGCCTCGCCCATCCGCGTGCTGCACCAGGGCGACCTGTCGCAGCTCGTCGACGACGCCCCGGTCGATCGCGTCGCCGTCTCG
This sequence comes from Microbacterium sp. 16-032, assembly GCF_041079455.1. Classification (NCBI taxonomy): domain Bacteria; kingdom Bacillati; phylum Actinomycetota; class Actinomycetes; order Micrococcales; family Microbacteriaceae; genus Microbacterium; species Microbacterium sp. 16-032. Next base: position 603,921 of record NZ_JBFYGQ010000001.1, read on the forward strand.
CGCGAGTCCGACCCGGCGCGAGACGACGACACCGACGCCCCCCGCGACCCCCAGGACGGTGATCGCTCGTGAGCGCCCTCGTGCCCCTGCTCGTCGGCATCCCTCTCATCGGTGCCGCGATCAACCTCATCTTCGGTCGGCGCAAGAAGACGCAGATCGTCGTGTCGGTCGCCTCCCTCGCGGCCGTGCTCGTGCTCGGTGCGATCCTTCTCGTCACCGTCGACACGAGCGGGCCCATCGCGGTGGCGATCGCCGCGTGGGACATCCCGTTCGGCATCGTGCTCTACGTCGACGTGCTCGCGGCTCTTCTCGTCGTCGTCACGAGCATCGTGCTACTCGCGGTCCTGCTCTTCTCGATCGGGCAGGGCGCGGCCGACAACGACGAAGACACCCCGGTCTCGATCTTCTACCCGGCGTACCTGATCCTGGGCGCGGGCATCTTCAACGCCTTCATCGCCGGCGACCTGTTCAACCTCTACGTGGGCTTCGAGATCCTGCTCGTCGCCTCGTACGTGCTGATCACCCTGGGCGGTACCGAGTCGCGCATCCGCACCGGCGTCGTCTACATCGTCGTCTCGCTGGTGTCGTCGATCCTGTTCCTCGCGGCGATCGCGATGGTCTACGGGGCGCTCGGCACGGTCAACATGGTCCAGATCAGCGAACGGATGGCCCTGCTCCCGCAGGACACGCAGACGATCCTGCACCTCATGCTGCTGCTCGCCTTCGCGATCAAGGCGGCGGTGTTCCCGCTGTCGTTCTGGCTGCCCGACTCGTATCCGACGGCTCCCGCTCCCGTCACGGCGGTGTTCGCGGGTCTGCTGACCAAGGTCGGCGTGTACGCGATCATCCGCACCGAGACGCAGCTCTTCGTCGCCAACGACCTCAACTTCCTGCTGATGATGGTCGCTCTGTCGACGATGATCGTCGGCATCCTGGGTGCCGTCGCGCAGGCCGAGCTCAAGCGCATCCTGTCGTTCACGCTGGTGAGCCACATCGGCTACATGATCTTCGGGCTGGCGATCAACACGCCGCTCGCGGTGGGGGCGACGATCTACTACATCGTCCACCACATCATCGTGCAGACGACCCTGTTCCTGGCCGTCGGTCTCATCGAGCGCCGGGCGGGCAGCACCTCGATCCTCAAGGTGAAGGGTCTCATGCGCGCGGCGCCCCTGCTCGCGGTGCTGTACTTCATCCCGGCGATCAACCTCGGCGGTCTGCCGCCGTTCTCGGGCTTCATCGGCAAGTACGCCCTGTTCGACGCGGCGGCGCAGGTGGGCACCCCCGTGATGATGGTGCTGATCGTCGGCGGCGTCGTCACTTCGATCCTCACGCTCTACGCCCTGATGCGCGCGTGGAACCTGTCGTTCTGGCGCGAAGACGACGACTCCGCCGAGACGACCGAGCGCATCGCCTACCTCGGCAACGCCCCGGCCGCGACCATCTCGACCGAGCGCCGCACGACGCCGAAGATCATGACCCTCGCCACGGTCGGCATGGTGGCCGTCACGGTGTCGCTGACCGTGTTCGCCGGACCCCTGCTCGACATGTGCCTGCGGGCGGGCGTCGACATCACCGACGGCGTGAGCCTCGTGCAGATCCAGGAACAGGTGGGTCAAGGATGAGCCCCTCCCGCCGATCGCAGGTATCGCTGTTCCTGCACCAGCTGCCGTTCCTGGTGTGGCTGGTCGCTCTGTGGATGCTGCTGTGGGGTCAGTTCACCTGGCTGGCGTTCCTCACCGGTCTGGTCATGGCGGTCTTCGTCACGCGCGTCTTCCGCCTGCCCCCGGTCGAACTCTCGGGTCGCATCAACCTCTGGTACGGCCTCGTGTTCGTCGTCACCTTCCTGGGCGCGGTCATCAAGGGATCGCTCATCGTCGCGTGGCAGGTGATCGACGTCCGCCGTCAGCCCGGCGCCGCCATCATCGCCGTCCCGCTGCGCGTCGACGACGACGTGATCATGGCGCACACCGCCGTCACGGCATCCCTCATTCCGGGATCGCTCATCGTCGACGTCGACCGCGAGAACCGCACCCTGTTCCTTCACACCATCGGCGTCAGAAGCGACGCGGATGCCGAACACCAGCGCCGCGTCGTGCTCGGGTGGGAAGCCCGCATCACGCGTGCCGTGGGCTCGAAGGAAGAGTTGCAGGAGCTGCGGGCCAAGATCGCCGAGTCCGACGCCGACGCACGTCACGGCGCCGAGACGCCGCGCGACGGGAGGACCCTGCTGTGAACACCGCCCTCGTCGCCGTCATCCTCGTCGTCTTCGCCGTCGCCGCCGTGCTGGCGCTGATCCGTCTGGTCATCGGCCCCTCGATCCTCGACCGAGCCGTGGCCGCCGACGTGCTGCTCACCGAGGTGCTCTGCATCCTCGGCGCCGACATGGTCATCAACCACCACACGCGCTCGTTGCCGGCGATGCTCATCATCGCCGCCGTCGGGGTGTTCGGCTCGATCGCCGTGGCCCGCTTCGTCGCGCGGAAGGAGAACCCGAGATGACCCTCGACGACGTTCTCGACACGGTCGCGCTCGTGCTCGTCCTGCTCGGCGCGATCCTCTGCCTGACCGCGACGATGGGACTGCTCCGGTGGCGGGACGTGCCCACACGTCTGCACGCGGCGACCAAGCCGCAGGTGCTGGGTGTGCTGCTCATCGTCGCGGCGGTCGCGCTGTCGACGCGCACGTGGGAGGCCCTGGCCTTCGGCATCCCGATCATCCTCATCCAGTTCGCGACCGCGCCGCTCGCCGCGCACATGGTCGGGCGGGCCGCGTACCGCAACCGGACGACCGACGAAGAGAACCTCTTCATCGACGAACTCCACCACAGCACCGAGCAACCCGGCTCCACCGGGGCGCAGTCGCGACCCGAGAGCTGACCCGCGCTCAGATCCCCGCTTCGCGCACGTCGTCCTGCGCCTGCGGTGAGGCGGTGCCCTCGGCCGGGTCGGGTGTCGAGGTGCGGTGGTCGAGTTCGCGTGCCGCGCGTTCTTCCCGTCGCCCCTCTGCGAGGAAGGCCAGGCGGTTCAGGCACTCGTGGTTGCGGGCCACGAGCATCGCCTTCCAGGCACGTCGGGGCAGAAGCGAGGCGGCTCCCGAGAGGGGTTCTTCGACGATCGTGACCGCCGTGCCGCCGGCGTGAGGGCGGGCGTCGATGCGGATCACGCCGCGACCCAGGATGCCGGCCTCGGGCCTCAGCCGCATCCGGCGCGGGGGATCCCACTCGACGATCTCGGTCTCGTCGTGGATCATCACGGGCCACACTCCGAGGGAGTGGTGGATGCGCGAGCCCTCTCGCGGCCACTGCTCGTCGACGTCGCGCATGCGCGCGGCACCGACCACCCAGACCGGGTAGAGCCACCCGTCCGAGAGGACGGCGAACAGATCGTCGGGCGTGCAGCGCATCAGTCGCGTGTTGCGGGCGGCCATGGCATCCCTCCAGTCGGCGTGCTCCGACCTTATTCGGCCGCCTCGATCCCGCCCGTGCCCCTTGACGCACTGCCCCTTCTCCTCGCGTGAGGGGTCGAGAACTGTCGCCTGGGAGGTGCCCGAGGCGACAGAAACTGACCCCTCACGCGTGTGGCACCAGGCACGGCCCGGGGCGGGCGGGAGGCACCCGCTCAGCCGCGGGTGATGTCGGTCACGATCCCCTTGTCGAGGCGCAGGCGACGGCGCGCGCGGCGCGCCACCGCCGAATCGTGGGTGACCACGATGAGGGTGAGCCCCTCGGTGTTCAGTGCCTCGAGCACGTCGAGGATCTCGTCGCGCATGCGCTCGTCGAGATTGCCGGTGGGCTCGTCGGCGAGCAGCACCCGCGGCTGCTTGGCGACGGCGCGGGCGATCGCGACGCGCTGCTGCTGTCCGCCCGAGAGCTCGCCGGGTCGGTGCTCGGCGCGGTCGGCGAGCCCGACGCGGGTGAGCGCCTCGGTCACCCGGCGGCGGCGTTCGTCACGATCCAGACCGAGGGGCTCGAGCCCCATGTCGACGTTCTCGGCGGCGGTCAAGGTGGGGATGAGGTTGAACCCGTGGAAGACGAAGCCGATCTCCTCGGCGCGCAGTCGGGCGAGCTGCGCGTTCGAGGCCCGGGCGACATCGAGGTCACCCAGCACCACCGACCCGGCGGACGGGCGGTCGAGGGCGCCGAGCATCTGCAGCAGCGTCGATTTGCCGCCGCCGGTCGGGCCCTGGATGGTGACGAAGTCGCCCGCGGCGATCTCGAGATCGACGCCCGCCAACGCCTGGACCGTGCGGTCGCGCTGGCGGTAGGTGCGGGTGACGCCCTCGAGGCGGTACGCGGTGGTGACGGACGGGGGAGCGGTGAGGGTCATGATGTCTCCTTCGGAGGATGGGGGATGCCGCTCACGCGACGGAACGGAGGGCGGCGGCCGGGCTGAGACGAGCGGCACGCCACCCGCCGAAGGCACCCGCGAGGACCCCGCCGAGGACGGCGATCCCGACCGCGGCGACGATGACCACCGGGGTGAGGGGCGCGTGGAGGACGATGTCGGTCGCCTGAGCCGCGGCCTGGCCGAAGCCGCCGCCGCGTCCGCCCTGGCCGCCCTGGCCGCCGGGTCCCGCCGTGGCCGCGCCGACCGACACCGTGGGCGCGATGACGTTGACGAGCAGGATGCCGCCGAGCCCGAGCACCAGTCCCACCGCACCGCCGATGAGACCCTGAACGAGCGACTCTCCCGCGACCTGGCGCACGATGCGGCCGTTCGACCAGCCGATCGCCTTCAGCGTTCCGAACTCCCGCGTGCGCCGCGCGACACCCGAGATGGTGAACAGCACGGCCAGGGCCAGCGCGACCAGCAGCACGACGACCGACAGCCAGGTTCCGAGGTTCGAGATCAACGACGACGCGCTCGAGAGGGATCCCGAGACGCTCGAGGCGAGCTGCGCCTGCGAGCTCACGGTCGCGTCGGGGAGAGCCGCCGAGATCTTCGACTGCACCGCGTCGATGGCATCCGCCGACTCCGCCTGTACGTAGACGGTCGACACGACGTTCCCGGCGCCCGAGAGGGCCTGCGCGACGGCGAGGGGGAGGTACACGTTGGCCGCGGTGTCGGCGTCCGCCGAGGTCGAGGCGACGATCCCCACGATCTGCATGGCGGTTCCGCCGACGTCGATCGTGCCGCCGACGCTCAGGCTCGCGCTCGCCGCGTACGTGGCGTCGACCACGGCCACGTGGGTGCCGGCGTCGCTCGCGGCGAGGGCGCGCCCCGCGCTGACTGTGACCGACGAGAGCGGACCGACGGAAGCCGAGGGGTCGACGCCGAGGACGCTGAAGGAGTCCACGCCGAAGGCGCTGCCCCCGTCGCCGGTCGGCCCGCCCGCGGGGGGCTCGCCCGTCCCGCTTCCGGGCGCTGTGCCCGTGCCGGTGTCGGTTCCGGACTGCGAGCGGCGCTCGGGAACCTGACCCGAGAACGTCGTGTTGGTGAGAGCGAGGGCTCCGGTCGCGGCCGAGACGCCGTCCACGCCGCTCACCGTGCTGACGGTCGACGCGTCGAGGGGCGCTCGACGGCGCTCGGTGAGGAGGCGCGATTGGTTGAGGGTGGTCGTACCGTCGGAGGTGGCGCCCTCGCCGGCGCCGAAGTCGAAGCGCGCCCCGCCGCCCTGACCCGGTTCGGTCTGCGCACCGGTGACCGTCAGGTCGGTGCCCACGCCGTAGACCGACGAGAGGGCCTGCGACTGCGCGTCTCGCACCCCGGCCGAGAGGGCGTTCACGACGATCACGAGCGCGATGGCGATCGCGAGGCCGACCGCGACGATCACGGTCTGTTTGGTGCGGCCGGCGAGTTCGCGCCGTAGGTAGGTGCCGTACATGCTTCTCCTTCCGGACGCGGGGTGCGGCCGTCGGACCGACCGTAGGAACGGCACCCTCACCGCTCCCTCACCGTTCCTATGAAGCGCGTATGCCGGGTGACGGGGGCCTCATCGACAGGGCATGCTGGCTGTCATGGCATCCCGCCCCGCCCCCCTCACCCGCCCCGACGGCTCCCCCGTCCGCGCGCTCATCGTCGACGACGAGGCCAACCTGAGCGACCTGCTGCGCATGGCCCTGCAGAACGAGGGGTGGGAGGCCCGCACGGCCGCCAACGGGCACGAGGCTCTGGGAGCCATCCGCGAGTTCGGCCCCGACCTGCTCGTGCTGGACATCATGATGCCCGGGCTCGACGGCATGGAACTGCTGACCCGCATCCGCGCGGCCGGCAACGACGCCCCCGTGCTGTTCCTCACGGCGAAGGATGCCGTAGAGGACCGCATCGCCGGGATCTCCGCCGGAGCCGACGACTACGTGACGAAGCCTTTCAACCTCGAGGAGGTCGTCGTCCGGCTGCGCGGAATGGCCCGCCGCCACGTCGCCGCCGCAGCCGACGCCGACCCCCGCCTGCGCGTGGGCGACCTCACGCTCGACGAGGAGTCGTACGAGGTCGAGCGCGGCGGCATCCCGATCAAACTCACCGCGAGGGAGTTCGAGCTGCTCCGCTATCTGATGCAGAACCCGCGCCGCGTGCTCAGCAAAGCGCAGATCCTCGACCAGGTGTGGAGCTACGACTTCGGGGGCGACGGCAGTGTCGTCGAGATCTACATCTCGTACCTGCGCAAGAAGGTCGACACCCTCGGCGATCCGCTGATCCACACCGTGCGGGGCGTGGGCTACTCGATCAAGGCGTCATGACGCGCCGCCGCTGGACGCTGCGTCGCACCCTGGTCGTCGGCACGAGCGTGCTGGTGGCGCTGGCCTTCGTCGTCATGAGCATCGCCACGATCGTCGCCCTGCGCTCGTTCGCTCTCGACCGCCTCGACGCCCAGGTGCGCGAGGGCCTGAGCTTCTCGGCGGGGTTCGCCGGGCGCGACGGCGGCTCCACGCGCCCTCCGGGGTCGAACACCGATCGTCCGGCGGGGCGGATCGGGTCGTTGCAGCTCGTCCTCGCCGGTGACGGGTCGGTGCAGCGCTCGGGATACACGCGCTCCGACGGCACGCAGGTGTCGCTCTCGACGGACCAGATCGCCCTGCTGCGCTCCTCGGTGTCGACCGACCGGCAGCCGACCACGGTCGATCTGGGCGGTGACCTCGGTGCCTTCCGCGTGGCCGCCGCCGAGAACTCCGGCGCGACCGTGTTCGCGGGGGAGTCCGAGGCCGACGTCAGCGCCACGACGACCGCGCTCACGGTCATCTTGGCGGCGGTCAGCGCTCTCGTCCTGCTCGCCGCGGTGGTCGGGTTGTCGGTGTTCGTCCGCAGGAGTCTTCGCCCTCTCGACCGCGTCGCCGCCGTCGCCGGGCGCGTGTCGACCCTCTCGCTCGGGGCGGGGGCCGTCGAGATCCCCGATCGGGTCGCGACCGTCGACACCGATCCCGACACCGAGGTGGGAAGGGTCGGGGCATCGCTCAACGACCTGCTCGGGCACGTGCAGTCCTCGCTCGCCGCGCGTCAGCACAGCGAGGATCGACTGCGACGCTTCATCGCGGACGCCAGTCACGAGTTGCGCACGCCCCTGGCCAGTATCCGCGGCTACGCGCAGCTCTCGCTGGGCGAGGACGCCCCGATGACGCCGACCCAGGCGCGCTCGTTCGACCGCATCGAGTCCGAGGCGCAACGGATGGCCTCGCTCGTCGACGATCTGCTGTTGCTGGCCCGCCTGGATGCCGGTCAGCCCCTGCGCCGCGAAGAGGTCGAGCTGACGCTGCTCGCCGTCGACGCCGTGAGCGACGCGCAGGCGGCGGCGACGACGCACGAGTGGCGGCTCGACGTCAGCGAGGACCTCATCTCGGTCACGGGCGATGAGAACCGCCTGCGCCAGGTCGTCGCCAACCTGCTGCGGAACGCCCAGGTGCACACCCCGCCCGGCACCAGGGTGACGCTCTCGCTCGCGCGCGACGGCGCCGAGGCCGTGCTGCGGGTGACCGACACCGGACCCGGGATCGACCCCGGCGTCGCAGAGCGCCTGTTCGATCGCTTCGCCCGCGCCGACGACGCGCGCAACCGCGACGAGGGCAGCACGGGCCTCGGCCTCTCGATCGCCCAGGCGATCGTGACCGCCCACGGCGGTTCGATCAGGGTCGACAGCGTGCCGGGGCGGACAGCGTTCGAGGTGCGGCTGCCGGCGTGAGGCGTCCGTCGAGGTGTGCGTAGGTGGCCCCGGGGCCTCTTTCGCCGCCCCCGGGGCCACGCGCGCGCAGGGGTCGCGGTGCCGCCCGGCCACGGGGCCCTTGCGCCGCCCCCGCCCGCGCCTCAGCCGATCAGGCTCGGCTGCAGGTCGCGCAGGGTGCGGTGGTGCGTCATGCGCGTCACGCCGATCGCCGCGACCAGCACGCCGCCGACCATCCACGCGCCCAGCACCAGCAGGTCCTGACCGACCCTCGAGACGTCTCCGCCGTACATGACCTGGCGCATGGCATCCACCACGTAACCCATGGGCAGCACGTGGTGCAGCGCCGCGAGGGGCCCGGGCAGGGTCTGCCAGGGGAAGGTGCCCCCGGCGGTGACGAGCTGGAGCACCATCAGCACGAGGCCGAGGAACTGACCCACCGACCCGAGCCAGACGTTCAGCGCGAGGACGATCGCCGCGTACGTCGCCGAGGCGAAGAGCAGGATGCCGAGCGCTGCCCACGGGTTCGCGAACGAGAACTGCAGCGCGAACGCGAGGATCGTGAACAGCCCCACCATCTGCAGGGCCCCCAGGCCCGCGGGCGTGAGCCACCCGGCGAGGGTGACGCGGAAGGGCGAGCGCAGCGCCGTCACGGCGCGCTTCGACACCGGCTTGACGATGAGGAACAACGCGTAGATGCCGATCCATCCGGCCAGCGCGGCGAAGAACGGCGCCAGCCCCGCACCGTAGTTCTGCGCCTTCGTGACCGAACTCGTGCCCACGGCGACGGGGTCCGAGATGGCCGAGGCCTGCGCCTGGCGCGTGGCGTCGTCGGAGTCGGGGATCTGCTGGACGCCCGCGCTGAGACCGCCGCGCAGCTGGGTGGCGCCGGTCGAGAGCTGCCCGATGCCGTCATCCAGCTGGGTCGCTCCGTCGCGCAGCTGAGCGGATCCGTCGCGGAGCTGGGAGGCCCCGGATGCCGCGGTGGCGGCGCCGTCGGCGAGGGCCGATGCACCATCGGCCGCGGTGGCGGCGCCGGTGGCCAGGGCGGCACTTCCCGAGGCGACCTGGCGGGCGCCGTCGTCGAGCTGATCGATCTGCTTCACCGTGTCCTGCACGCGCGAGTTCGCGGTCGTGAGGCGCTCGCCCACCGGGTCGAGGCGCGAGAGGATCTCGTCGATGCGGGACTGGTCGAGGCCGGCGTCGGCCAGCGCCTTCGCGATGTCCGTTCGGGCCTGTGGCAGCTGCGATGCGGCATCGCCCGCGACCGAGCCCACCTGACGGGCCGCGGCGTCGAGGCGGTCCACGCCACCGGCGACCTGCTGGGCGCCGTCAGCCACGCGGGCCGAGCCGTCGCGGAGCTGAGCGGTTCCGTCGCGCAGTTGATCGGCGCCCGCCGCCAGTCGCGCGTTGCCGTCAGCGAGGGTCGCGGCGCCGTCGGCGAGGGTGGTCGAGCCGCTCGCGAGCTGCGACGACCCGTTCTTCGCGGTCGCGAGGCCGTCGACGAGCTGGGTCGCCCCGTTCGTGGCATCCACGAGCTTGACGCGGATGGTGTGCAGGGCGTCGAGAAGCGAGAGACCCGCCTCGTTGACGACCTTCTTCGCCACCGACTCCTGGATCTTCGCCACCGCCTGCGTGCCGATCGTCGAGGCGAGATAGTTGTTCGCGTCGTTGGTGCGCAGCTCGATGTCGGCCTGGCGAGGAGCGTTGCTCGACAGCGTCGCGACGGCCTCGGAGAAGTCGGCCGGCAGGGTCACGATGAAGTCGAAGTCGCCCGCTTGCAGACCGGCGTCGGCCTGGTCGGACGAGACCCGGTGCCACTCGAAGGTGTCGCTGTCGAGCAGCTGCTCGGCGGCTTCGTCGCCGAGGTTGCGTTGCTGACCGTTCACGTCGGCGCCCTGGTCGTCGACCACGAGAGCGACCGGCACGCTCGAGAGGTTGCCGTAGGGGTCCTGGTTGGCCCAGAGGTACAGGCCGCCGTACAGGATCGGCACGGCGAGCAGCGCGATCAACGCGATCACCGACATGCGCGTCGAGGTGAGTCGGCGCAGTTCGGCCGTGATCATCTGCGGGATCTTCATCGGGCGGCCTCCACCGTCTCGTCGAGGGCGTCGATCGTCGTCTTCGACGCGTGGCCGGCGATCACCAGCACCGCGTAGCCGCGCTCGGCGAACTCCTGCGCGATCCGCCACCAGGCGAGGGGTTCTCCGCCGTGGCGATCGGGGGCGACCAGGACGAGCCCCTCGACGTCCTTTCGGAGTGCCGCGAGCTCGAGCAGCAGACGCACGCGGGCGGCCGGCTCGACGTTGCCGATCGCCGTGGTGGCGAGCGACTCGAGCCCGACGCCCTCGAGCCACCGCGCGGCGGCGAACGGGTTGGGGGCGTGTCCGGCGAACATCAGCTCTTCGGCGACGACACCGGTCACGGTGACGTTCGACTCGGGTTCCGACACCACGGGGGCGTCCACGAGGGCGACACGTCGGCGGATGGCCGACGCGTCGGCGCGACCGTCGATCGTGACCGTTCCGCTGTCGACTTTCATGCGACCGGATGCCACCAGGCCCAGCACCGTGGGACGCTGCTCGGTCTCGGCGACCACCAGGGTCGCGCCGCCGGTCTCATACGCGGTGGACGTCTCGGGCAGGGCGCTCTGCGCGCGGCCCTTGGCGACGGCGGTCAGGACGATTCTCACTGCGCCTCCAGGTCGGGGTGCTGTTCCAGCAGGGCGCGCGCTTCGATCCACGACAGGCCGGCGATGCTCAGAACCGCGCACACCGCGATCGAGCGGGCCGTCGAGGAGCCGGCATCCACTCGGGCGACGACCATGCGGCCAGTCTCTTCGAGCAGGCGGGCGAGGGTCGGCGCGGGAAGGTCCGTCCGCAGCTCTCCCGCTTCTTGTCCGCGGCGCACGATCTGGTCGATACGGCGGCGGAGCGGGGCGAGCGCGTCGGAGGTCTCGGCGAGGTGCGCGTCGTCGAGGGCGAGCGCAGCGGCGGCCTGCACGTGGGCGGCTTCGCGCCAGAGTTCGGATGCCAGACGAGCGAGCGCGACGCGGGAGTCCTGGTCGTCGACGCGGGCGGCGATGGCGTTGAAGCGGGTCGCTCCGGCGGCGATGACCTCGCGCACGATGGCGTTGCGGTCGTCGAAGTGGCCGTAGAGGGCGCGGCGCGAGAGGCCGGCGCGGCGGGCGATCGTGTCGATCGAGGCGCGCGGGTCGTGGCCGATGGCCGCGGTCGCGGCGTCGAGGATGCCGGCGCGGTTCTCGACGGCATCGCGGCGGGTGGGGGTACTCACGAGTGATCAGTGTACGCCTAAAGTGCACGCTCGTGTGCAACTTACTGCCACCGCGTCAGCGTCCCCGCGCGTGAGGGGTCACGTTCTGTCGCCTGGCGTCGCCGTCGGCGACAATTTCCGACCCCTCACGCAACGCGCCCCCCTGACACGAAAGAGCCCGCGGTGCCGGAGGGGCACCGCGGGCTCTTTCCGAGAGGAAGCGTCAGTCAGTGCCGGCGTCGAACGCGGCGCCCTCGCCCGCGGCATCCGTCGCGTCGGCGAGGCGCTCGCCGGCCGCGTCGAGCGGCGAGGCCGACTCGATGATGTCCTGCGCGCCGCCGGCGGCCACGTCGCCGACGAGCTCGCCGGTCGGTCCGCCGAGCAGGCCCATCGCGGCGTACTGCTCGAGGCGCGCGCGCGAGTCGGCGATGTCGAGATTGCGCATGGTGAGCTGACCGATGCGGTCGACCGGGCCGAACGCGGCGTCGCCCACGCGCTCCATCGAGAGCTTCTCGGGCGAGTACGACATTCCGGATGCCACGGTGTTGAGGATCGTGTAGTCCTCACCGCGGCGCAGGCGCACGGTGACCGACCCGGTGATGGTCGACCCGACCCACTTCTGGATCGACTCGCGCAGCATGAGCGACTGCGGCTCGAGCCAGCGGCCCTCGTACATGAGGCGACCGAGGCGGCGGCCCTGCTCGTGGTACGTGGCGAGGGTGTCTTCGTTCAGGATGCTGTTGACCAGGCGCTCGTAGGTCAGGAACAGCAGGGCCATGCCCGGGGCCTCGTAGACGCCGCGCGACTTGGCCTCGATGATGCGGTTCTCGATCTGGTCGCTCATGCCCAGGCCGTGACGGCCGCCGATGGTGTTGACCTCGCGCACGAGCTCGACGGGGTCGGCGAATCGCGTGCCGTTGACGGCGACGGGGCGACCGGCCTCGAACTCCACGGTGACGTCTTCGGTCTCGATCTCGACCTCGGGGTCCCAGAAGCGCACGCCCATGATGGGCTCGACGATCTCGAGCGAGACGTCGAGGTGCTCGAGGGTCTTGGCCTCGTGCGTGGCGCCCCAGATGTTGGCATCCGTCGAGTACGCCTTCTCGACGCTGTCGCGGTAGGGGAAGTCGTGCGCGACGAGCCACTCGCTCATCTCTTTGCGCCCGCCCAGCTCGGTGACGAAGTCGGCGTCGAGCCAGGGCTTGTAGATGCGCAGCGCGGGGTTGGCGAGCAGGCCGTAGCGGTAGAACCGCTCGATGTCGTTGCCCTTGTAGGTGGAGCCGTCGCCCCAGATGTCGACGCCGTCTTCTTTCATCGCGCGCACGAGCAGGGTGCCGGTGACGGCGCGGCCCAGCGGCGTGGTGTTGAAGTAGGTGCGTCCGCCCGAGCGGATGTGGAACGCGCCACACGCGAGGGCGACGAAGCCCTCTTCGACGAGCGCCGTCTTGCAGTCGACGAGGCGCGAGACCTCGGCGCCGTACTGCGTCGCGCGGCCCGGGATCGACGCGATGTCGTCTTCGTCGTACTGCCCGAGGTCGCCCGTGTAGGTGCAGGGGACGGCGCCCTTGTCGCGCATCCACGCGACGGCCACCGAGGTGTCGAGACCACCCGAGAAGGCGATGCCGACGCGCTCGCCGACGGGAAGGGACTGCAAGACCTTGGACATGCCCTCGATTCTAGAGCGGAGGGATGCCGAGCCCCGACTCCGGGGGAGGATCGGGCGCCCCAAAGCGATGGGGAGGAGCGTCAGCCGATCGTCACGGCGCTGATCGTCACCGGGGTGGCGGGGGCGCCGTCGGGCGAGCCGCCGGCCGTACCCGCCGCGGCGATGTTCTTCACGACCTGCAGCCCCTCGGGCGACATCGTGCCGAACACTGTGTAGTCCGGGGGCAGCTGGGAGTCGGAGTACACCAGGAAGAACTGCGAGCCGTTCGTGCCGGGGCCCGCGTTCGCCATCGCGACCGTGCCCGCGGGGTAGGTCTCGCTGCCGTCGAGCTCGTCGGCGAAGCGGTACCCGGGGCCACCGCGGCCCGTGCCGGTCGGGTCACCGCACTGCAGGACGAAGATGCCCTGGGTGGTGAGGCGGTGGCACTCGGTGTTGCTGAAGTACTGCTGCTGGGCCAGCGAGACGAAGCTCTCGACCGTGCAGGGGGTGCGCTCGCCGCTGAGGGTCATCGGGATCGCCCCGGCCGAGGTCTCGAGCGTCGCGTCGACGGTGCCCGTGGGACGCTCGGTGCCCGCCGAGGGGGGAGTCACGTCGACGGACGGCTGTCCCGAGGCGGGGTACGAGCACTCGCCCGAGGCGGTGCTCGCGCTCGATGCGCTCGCCGCGGGGGCGGGGGCGGGCGACGTGCCACCGGCGCAGCCGGCGAGCAGGAGCAGGGTGGAGGCGGCGAGGGCCGCAGACATCAGTCGAGTGCGCACGGGTTCCAGGGTAGGGCGTCGACGTCGACTCGTCAGGGCCGTGCGCGCGTCGCGGGCGTCGGGTCGATCGGCATCCGGATGCCACGTGCCCGACCGATCGCGACGACACCGACCGCGAGGGCGATGATGGCCACGGCGATGACGACGATGTAGACCGCGACGCTGCCCCACCCGCCGGTGTTCGGGTCGAGGAAGGGGTAGGGGTACCAGAACGGCGCCCCCGTGGTCGGGTTCGTGATCAGGGGCGCGCGCAGGAGCGTGTAGACGATCCACACGATGGGGAAGATCGCCGCGGCGAACGCCGCCGACCAGGGCAAGCGGCGTCGCGTCGGCCCGAGCAGCACGTCGAGCAGGAGGAAGAGCGGACCCCAGACGTGCATGATCTCGTTCGACCAGGGCACGGTCTCGGGCTGGAGGGGGATGCCGCGCAGCAGCAGGTTGTAAACGATGCCGGTCACGATCATGTACGTGGAGACGAAGGCGAGAGCGGTCGCGAGGGCCGGCGGATCGACCTCGACCCGGCGGCCGCGTGCGAAGAACCGCACGCCCAGAAGCACCAACACGACGGCCGACGAGACGTTGGACAGGATCGTGAAGAAGCTGAAGAAATTCGCGGTCACGGTCGCCACGTCGCGGTCGCGCGCCACCGCCTCGGCCACCGACGACGAGAACTGCGCCCCCACCGCGACGAGGATGAGCACCGCGATCGCCACGCGTGCCGCGTTCCACCCGGTCGTCCACCCGCGCGATGTCTGCATCGCCCCAGGCTAGTGAGTGGCCGCACGCGGGGGCAGGGGTTGCGGCGGGGCGGCCCGCGCGAGCGGGCCGCTAGGGTGGTCGCACCCCGACCCAGGAGTGCGACGTGAGCTACGACATCCACGTGTTCGACCCCGCCGCCGCCCCCATCGGACGAGAGGCGCTGCGGGCATGGCTCGCTGGACCCGCCCGCGACGAGCAGCCCAGCGCGCTCATCACCCGGGCCGTCGGTGTCCTGCAGCAGTTCTACCGGCCCCTGTCCGAGGCCCCTGACACCCTGACGGAGGGGGAGCACTTCGCCGACTACGCCCCCGAGGGTGCGCTCCTGTCCCTCTCCGCGCCGTGGTACGACGCCGAAGACCTCACCGCCGTCGTCCACCGTCTTGCCACGGAGCACGGATGGGGCTTCGACGACGTCAGCGTGACGGACGGAATGCTCTGGCGTCCGGATCCCGCGCGTCAGGTCGATCCCACCCCCCTGGTGGGAGCGAGCCTGACGGTCGAGAACGGGGGAACCCATGCCGATCCGAGCCCCGCGCTGCTGGCGGCGTCGGTCGATTGGATCGCCGACCACCGCGGGCCTGCATTCGCGATCCTCAACCTCGGCGAGGACGACTACGTCCAGTACGCGGGTGGGCGCGACGGTCTCACCGTGGAGAGGCGCACGCCGGCAGCCACACCGCCCGGGTTCCGGCACACGGTCGCCGCCACCTCGGCCAGCACCGCGGGCGACCTCGTCGATCTCCCGGGCGCGACGCGCTCGTTCCGCGTCCTGCCGAACGAGGTCCTGTCGGCTCCGGATGCCGTGACCCTGGTGCTCGCATCGGCGCAGGGCGCGAGCGTCCCGGCGTCGATCGCCTGGCACGACATCACGAGCACCTTCGGCGCATAGGGCGCGCGCGGGCCGTATCGGACCCGCTCGATAGGATGGGGTGTACCGCCGGAATCAGACGCGAGGAGCGCACATGCCCGGAATCGTGATCGTCGGCGTCCAGTGGGGCGACGAAGGCAAGGGCAAGGCCACCGACTTGCTCGGTGAGCGCACCGACTGGGTGGTGAAGTTCAACGGCGGCAACAACGCCGGGCACACCGTCGTCATCGGAGACGAGAAGTACGCGCTGCACCTGCTGCCCAGCGGCATCCTGTCTCCGGGGGTCACCCCCGTGATCGGCAACGGCGTCGTGGTCGACCTCGAGGTGCTCTTCAACGAGCTCGAGGCCCTCAACGCCCGTGGCCTCGACACGAGCCGCCTCAAGATCAGCGCCAACGCGCACATCATCACGCAGTACCACCGCACGCTCGATAAGGTCACCGAGCGCTTCCTCGGAAAGCGCATGATCGGCACCACCGGTCGCGGCATCGGCCCGGCCTACGCCGACAAGATCAACCGCGTCGGCATCCGCGTGCAGGACCTCTTCGACGAGAACATCCTGCGTCAGAAGGTCGAAGGTGCCCTCGACCAGAAGAACCACCTGCTGGTGAAGATCTTCAACCGTCGCTCCATCACGGCCGACGAGATCGTCGACGACCTGCTCTCGTACGCCGAGCGCGTGCGCCCGATGGTCGCCGACACCTCGCTCCTGCTGAACGACGCGCTCGAGGCCGGCGACGTCGTCGTCTTCGAGGGCGGCCAGGCCACCATGCTCGATGTCGACCACGGCACCTACCCGTTCGTGACGTCGTCGTCGGCGACGGCCGGCGGCGCCTCGACGGGTTCGGGCGTCGGTCCCAACCGTCTCGACCGCATCGTCGGCATCGTCAAGGCGTACACGACGCGCGTCGGCTCGGGTCCCTTCCCGACCGAGCTGTTCGACGAGAGCGGCGACTGGCTGCGCTCGCGCGGCTTCGAGTTCGGGACGACCACCGGACGCCCCCGTCGCGTCGGCTGGTACGACGCGCCCATCACGCGCTACGCGACGCGGATCAACGGCATCACCGACCTCGTGCTGACCAAGCTCGACATCCTCGGCGGGCTCGAGCAGATCCCCGTCTGCGTCGCCTACGACGTCGACGGTGAGCGCTTCGACGACCTGCCCGTCAATCAGACGGACTTCCACCACGCGAAGCCGATCCTCGAGTACTACCCGGGCTGGAGCGAGGACATCTCGACCGCGCGGGCCTTCGAGGACCTGCCGCAGAACGCGCAGGACTACGTGCTCGCGCTCGAGAAGATGAGCGGCACGCGGATCTCGGTCATCGGTGTGGGCCCGGCCCGCGACCAGGTGATCGTGCGCCACGACCTGATCGACTGATGCGGTTCTGGGTCGGCGCCTACGCCCCCGACACCGGGGTGGCCGAGGGCATCGGCATCCTGCAGGCCGGCGAATCCGACTCGCTCGGGGCCGGCGGTCCCCTCGGCATGGTCGCGACCGCCGCCGCCGTGCCGGGCTCCGCCTCGTGGGTGGCCGCGCACCCGTCGAATGACGACATCGTCTACGCCGCTGTCGAGTTCGACGGGACCGTGCAGGCGTTCCGACGGACCGCCGAGACCCGCCTGACACCTCTCGGACCGCCCGTCGAGGCGGGTGGTGCCGTCTGCCACATCGCGGTCGCGTCCGACGCCTCGTTCCTCGTGGCGAGCTGCTGGGGGGACGGCCGGATCGTCCGCATCGCGCTCGACGCCCAGGGTCGGCCGTCGCGCCCGGTCGTCGCCGCCGAGGCCGCGGATCCGCACGGGGCGGCATCGGACGAGGGCACCGTCTCGACCGGCGCCCGGGTCTCGGGCGCGGTGGTGCCCGACCTGGCCGCCGCGGCACGGGCTCTTCGAGACGCAGCCGGGGAGGAGTACTCCCACCTCGTGCCCGCGTACGACGATGTCCCCGTCACCGACGCCGAGTCGGAAGAGGCCGTCGCGGGAGCCCGCGTGTCGCGTGCTCACCAGGCGGTGTTCCTGCCCGGCGGCCTGATCGCGACGACCGACATGGGCTTCGACCTCGTGCGGTTCTGGCGCACGCACGAGGGCGGGCTACGGCTCGCGCAAGAGGTCGCCCTCCCCAAGGGCAGCGGTCCACGCCACGGTCTGTGGCATCCCTCGGGTCATCTCTACGTCGTGACCGAGCTGAGCTGCGAGGTCTTCGTCCTCGCGCCCGACCGCGCGGGACGGTGGCACCTCGTCTCGGGTCAGCCGCTGCTCGGCACCCTCGACACCGACACCGCCGCCGAGCTGTCGAGCAGTCGCGACGGGTCGACGCTGTACGCCGGCGTGCGCGGCAGCGACACCGTGGGCGTGCTCTCGGTGCGCGGGCACGGTGAAGAGCTGCAGCTGCTCGCTCTCGCTGAGACGGGCACCCGTTGGCCGCGACATCACGTCGTCGTCGACGACACCCTGCTCGTCGCGGGTCAGCTGGCGCACGAGATCGTCTCGCTGCCGCTCGATGGCCGCACCGGCATCCCCGGCAAGGTGCGCCACCGCACCCCGTCTCCGTCTCCGACGCGCCTGCTGCCGATGCGCTGAACCGGCGCCCCACTGCTGCGGGACGTCGGTTCAGCCTCGGTCGAGTGGACGCGCGCTCAGGCGATCGGCATCCATACCCGCATCGTCGACGGGCCGCGGTTACCCCAGTCGTGATAGGCGACGAGAGCGACACGTCCCGCGGCGGCGGGGGCCACGGTCGCCTCGGTGCCGTAGGGCCAGCCGTCGGGCGCGGAGCCTCGAGTGGTGACGCTCATCCAGACGCGTCCTCCGTCTTCGACCGGCGGGACGTCGGGAAGCACGGCCACCTCGCCCACGTCGTGGCCTCCGTCGAGGTCGACGGATTCCAGGGCGAGCACCTCGGGTCCACGTTCCACGGCCACGCAGCCGCGGACGGCGTCGATACGCGGGTCGGGGACGACGACGCGGGGGGCCATCGGCAGTTCGAGCTCGACGACGTCGCCCGCTCGGAAGGCGCGATGCACTCGAGCCCATCCCCCCGCGGTCGGTGCCTCCTGCGTCACTCCGTCGGCACCCTCGACGCGAAGCCGCGCGCCGTCTGCCCACTCCGGGACGCGCAACGACAGGGTCCAGGGCTCGTCCGCGCTGTCGATGACGCTCACACGGATGCTCCCTTCGCTCGGGTAGCGAGTAGCGACGTCGAGAGACACGGCCCTCCCATCGGAGAGGGCCGTTCGAATCTCGCTCGGCGCGTACTGATGGATCTGGATGCCGTGGTCATCGGCGGTCGCGATGTAGGCGTCGAGGCTGGCCAGGGTGCGGGCCACGTTCGGAGGGCAGCACGACACGTCGAACCACGGCGCACGCAGCGATGAGGAGGCGCGCGGGGAGGTGGCGTCGGGGTCTGCGACGATGCCGGGAACGCGCTGGTGGAGTGTGTTCGCGTAGAAGAAGCTGCGCCCGTCGGCGGCCGGTGAGGTGGCCACGACGTTGAACAGCGTCCGCTCGATCAGGTCGGCGTACGCCGACTCTCCGCCCGCCAGAAGAAGACGCCACGAGAACATGACCGAGGCGATCCCGGCGCAGGTCTCGGAGTAGGCACGGTCCGACGGGAGCTCCCAGTCGTCGCCGAACGCCTCGTCCTGGTGATGCGATCCCTGACCGCCGGTGATGTAGGTGCGGCGTCCGCGCGTCCGCGCCCACTGCCGTCGTAACGACGTCAGCAGCTCGTGGTCGTCGCTCTCGACGGCGACGTCGACGGCACCCGCCGCGAGGTAGTTGGCGCGTACGGCATGGCCGCTCAACGCCTCGGCATCGCGGACCGGGACGTCGTCCTGGAAGTACCGGCGACCCCACTCGATGTCGGCGAGCGTCTCGTGCCCGCGCCGGGCGACGAAGAGAGCGGCCTGCTCGGCGTAGCGCGCGTCACCGGTCACGCGCGCCAACTCCGCCAGTGCGGTCTCCACCTCGGGGTGGCCGCAGAACGCCGGGATGCCATCGGGCCCGAAGACCTCGCAGACAAGGTCGGCCGCGCGCCGGGCGATGAGCAGCAGTCCGTCGTCGGCCCCGGGTCGCGTGCGCTCACGAGCCACCGCCGCCTGGAAGAGGTGACCGAGACAGTACAACTCGTGACCCCACTCGAGATCCGACCATCGGGGCTGCTGTCCCTCCCGTCCGAACTCGGTATTGAGGTACCCGTCGTCCTCCTGAGCCGCGGCGACGCGATCGACGACCGCCCGGAAGGTGGCCTCCAGGGCGGTGTCGTCGCTGCGGCCGATCTCCCACGCAGCCGCTTCGAGGTACTTGTAGACCTCGGAGTCGCTGAACTCCCGACCGCGGCGGCCGAGGGGGAGGGTACCGGCGGTGGCACGGTCGAAGTTGGGGAGCCATCCCTCCGACTCCAGTCGTCCGAGGATGTGGGCGAGGGTGTGCCGCGCGTTGACGCCCTGTCGCTCGCCCCAGAACCCGCCGGTGATGCGCACGTCGCCCAAACCGAGCGGGCGCAGCCGGGAGTGCGAGGGGACGACGGGGGCGGCGACGGTGCGGGCCGTGTCGGGGTCGAGGGGACGGGCGGGGAGAGTGGTCGACATGGTCATCCCTTGAAGGCGCCGGACATGAAGCCGCGCACGTAGTGACGTTGGAGGATCAGGAACAGCACGATGCACGGCAGCGCGAGCACGACGACACCGGCTTCGGTGACCCCGTAGTCGATGACGCCCATCGTCTGGCCGCGGAGGTTCGCCACCGCGAGCGGCAGCGTGATGCGCGATTGGTCGTTGATGAGGATCAGGGGGGCGATGAAGTCGTTCCACGCGGTCAGGAAGGCGAACAATCCCACCGTGATCAGCCCCGGTTTCACCGCGGGCAGCAGAACACGCCAGAGAGCGCTGAAACTCGTGCACCCGTCGACCAGTGCTGCCTCGTCGAGTTCGCGCGGCACGGACTCGAACGAGATGCGCATCATGAACATCGAGAAGGGCAGTTGGAACATCGTCAGCACGAGCGCAACGCCCACGAGGGAATTCTGAAGACCGACGGCGTTGAGGATCACGTACAGCGGGATGAGGAGCGTCGCGTACGGGACCATGAGGATCGCCAGGACCGAGAGGAACAACAGGTTCTTGCCCGGGAACTGGAAGCGGGCGAAAGCGTATCCACCGAGGAACGACACCAGCAGCGTGAGAACCACGGTCAGCACCGAGACGAAGATCGAGTTTCCGAGGTAGACCCAGATGCCGGACTGGAAGTTCGACAGCTTCACGTAGTTGCCGAACCCCCAGCCCTCGGACTGCGTGGTGCCCGCCTGCGGGCTCACCGAGGCGACCCCGGTCCATACCAGGGGGTAGAGGAAGATGATCGCGAGCGCCCCGGTGAACACCTTCGAGGGAACGCCCCACAACAGGCGTCCGGTGGGGCGACGGCGATCGCGGAAGCCGGGGGCGACGATCGCGCGAGTGCTTCCGGTGGCGGCCGCGCGGGGGCGGATGTCGGTCGTGGCCATCTCAGGACTCCTCGGGACGACGGAACGCGCGCAGCTGCACGACGTTGATGATGACCAGGGCGAGGAGGACGATCACCGACAGCGCGGCGGCGATGCCGAGGCTGTTCTGCCCCTGGAAGGCGATGTTGTAGATGAGCTGCACCACGGTCATGGTGCTGTTGTCGGGCCCGCCCTTGGTGAGGATGTAGAACTGATCGAACGCCAGCAGCGACCCCGTCACGCACATCACGGTGGTCAGGGCGAAGGTGGGGCGCAGCAGCGGCACGGTGATGTCGCGGAAGATCTGCCACCGCGAACCGCCGTCGATGCGCGCGGCCTCGTAGATGTCCTCGGGGATGCCCTGGAGGCCCACGAGCAGCAGAAGCATGTAGAACCCGGCGAAGCGCCACACGATGAGGAACACCGTGGACCACAGAGCCCCCTCCGGAGAGCCCAGGAAGGTGATTCCCCACGACTCCATGAGGTTCGAGAAGGGTCCGGCGATGGGGGAGTACAGCACGTAGAAGAGGAGGGATGCCGAGGCCAGGCCCAGGGCGCTCGGCAGCAGGAACGCTGTGCGGAGGAATCCCTTCCAGGCCGTGGACTCCTGGACGAGCAACGCGAGACCGAGACCGAGGCCGATCAACAGGACCGTGGTGATCACGGTGTAGAGGACCGTGAACTGCACCGAATCCCAGAAGAGACGGTGGGTCGCGGCATCCACGAAGTTCTCGGGGAAGTTGAGGCCCTTGTTGCCGCGCAGAAGCGGCCAATCCGAGCCCGACATCTGCAGGACGAGCAGCAGCGGGATGACGAAGAGGGCGATGACGAAGATCGCCGTCGGCGCGGCGTACAGCCAGCCCTGAACGGGGCCGCCGAGCGCGGAGCGCCCGTAGCGTGAGCGCCGGGATGAGGTGGAGAGAGCCACGTTGTTCCTTCCGGGGGTGTGGGGGTGCCGGAGGACCGGCACCCCCACGGGGATCACTGGGACAGGACCGCGGAGATCTCGTCGTTGTCGGCGTCGACGGTGCTCGTACCGTTCAAGACGGCGTTGCGCACGAGCGTCAGCCACGGGCTCCCGGGGGCGTTGAACGCCTGCTGGAAGTTCAGCGCCACGGGCGTCTTGCCCTTGCCGGCGACCTCGTTGATCGCCACCTGGCGGGGGTCCTTCGCCGAATACTCGTTGTTGGCGAGGTCGGAGCGGGAGACCGTGCTGCCGTCCTTCGCCAGCACGCCCACCTGGGCGTCCTCGGAGGTGAGCCACGACAGGAAGTTCCACGCCTGCGCCGACTGCTTGGAATCCTTCGAGATGCCGATACCGTCACCGCCGACGAACGTGGACTCGCCGCCGTCGACACCCGGGATTCCCGAGACGCCGGCGTCGAACGTCAGGCTCGACAGCAGGGTGGCGGGGAACGGCATGATGCCGACGTTTCCCTCCTGGAATCCGGCGACCCACGTGGCGCCCGTCTCGTCAGCCGAGCCGGGGGCGACTGCTCCCGACGCGTCGAGGTCCTTCCAGGTGGAGTAGACCTCCTTGGCGGCGTCGTTGTTCAACAGCGACTGCGTGCCGTCGGCGTTGAGGACGTCCTGGCCCGAAGCCCAGATCGACGGGAACCAGGTGAAGAGCAGGCAGCCGCCGCAGTTCAGTCCGGTCGAGGTGCCCGAGACCCCGGGCTTGTTCAGGGCCTGCACGGCCTTCGCGGTCTTGGCGAAGTCGGCGATGGTGGCGGGGGCCTTCTCGGGGTCGAGGCCGGCCTCCTTGACGAGGTCCTTGTTCCACATCATCACCGAGAGGTCGAGCACGAAGGGCAGCACGTGCTCCTTCCCTTCGAGCGTGCCCGCGTCGAGGTGACCCTGGTTGATCGTGTCCTTGTAGGAGAGCCCGTCGATCTGGGCCGTGATGTCCTGGAACAGTCCCTGCTCCACCCAGTTGGGCACGTAGACGATGTCGGCGGCGAAGAGGTCGGGCAGGCCGCCGGAGCCGGCGGCAGCGCCCACCTTGGCCACGTAGTCGTCGTTCGGAACGACGGTCAGCTCGACCTGGTTCTTGTGGCTGGCGTTGTACGCCTCGACGAGCAGCTTGGCCTGCTTCTCGAGGGGTGCGCGCGTCCACAGCGTCAGGGTCGTGCCGTCGTCGGTGCCTTCAGCGGGGATGTCGGCCGGTGCGGTGGTGGTCGAACCGCCCGAGCACGCGGCGAGGCCGCCGACGAGTGCGCTCGCGGCCAGGATGGCCGTCGCGGCCCGAAGGGCGAAGCGGCGCCGGGATGGGGTCATTGCAGTCTCCTCTAGCTCTTCATTGAGCGGATGCGACATTCGGGGTCGGCACCGCTTTCAGGGCGGGAGATCGAAATAACCGAAATCCCTTTCGGGACGGTAACGTGAGTTCTGCCGATCCGTCAAGACGGCAGAAGATCACGAAAACGAAACGGATGCCGATGACGACAGATCCCGTGCGTGCCGCCACTCTGAGCGATGTTGCGCGTCGCGCCGGCGTCTCCATCGCCACGGCGTCCAAGGCTTTGAACGGCCGGGGCGACGTCGCCGCGGGGACGCGCAAGCGCGTCATGGAGGCGGCCGCCGAGTTGGCGTTCACCCCGAACGCGATGGCGAGGGGGCTCCTGGCCGGTCGCACGGGGACGGTGGGTCTGCTGACGAACGACCTCGAGGGTCGCTTCGTCATCCCGATCCTCATGGGCGCGGAAGACGCCTTCGGCGCCGGTCAGATCAACGTCTTCCTGTGCGACGCGCGCGGCGACGCCATCCGCGAGCAGCACCACCTGAGGGCCCTGCTGAGTCGTCGCGTCGACGGGATCATCGTCGTCGGCCGCCAGACCGACCCCCGGCCCTCGCTCGGGCAGGAACTCCCCGTCCCGGTCGTGTACGCCTACTCGCCCTCCGACGATCCTCGTGATCTCTCCCTGACGCCCGACAACTACTCGGGGGGGCGCCTCGCGGTCGAGCACCTCCTCGCGTGCGGTCGCCGGCGTATCGCCCACATTTCCGGGGATCCCTCCTATGCCGCCGCGCAAGACCGCCTGGCCGGGGCGCGGGCGGCGCTCACGGCCGCGGGCCTCGACTTCGTCGGTGAACCGATGTTCGCGGCGTGGAACGAGCACTGGGGCCGTGACGCGGCCGCGATGCTGCTGGAGCGGCATCCCGAGGTCGACGCCGTGTTCTGCGGGTCCGACCAGATCGCCCGCGGGGTGCTCGACACCGCCCGCGATTTCGGCCGCGACGTGCCGGGCGACCTCGCCGTGATCGGCTACGACGACTGGGAGCTGCTCACCGAGAACGCCCGCCCGCCCCTCACCAGCATCAACGCGAACCTCCAGCAGCTCGGCAGGCAGGCCGCGCAGCGGGTTTTCGATGCGATCGACGGGGTCGATGTCGGAGCCGGCACTCACCCGATGCCGGTGAAGCTGGTCATCCGGGGGTCGACGATCGCCCACCGCTGAGGGCGCGGCGGTGGGCTTTTTCGGGATCTTTCGAAATCTACGAAAACCATTGCGAAACTCTCAGGTTCCTCTGTAGCGTCCCAGCCACGCACCCGCTGCTCATCGATGAGCGGCGCCGAGAGGAACAGACACCGTGGACTGCAATCCGACGACCCCCCGTCGCGTCGGGCGCTCCGCGATCGCCACAGCGGCGATCGCGACGGTGCTGGCGACGACCTTCGTGGTCGCGCCGGCACACGCCGCCAACACCGACATCGGCTACCCGACGTTCTCGGGAAGCCCGACCCCCGTCCCCGACACCGGGGTGGCCTACACCCCCGGCAACCAGCTGCAGAGGATCTTCGACGCCGATGTCGCGGCGGGCGCCGGCTCGAACGCGTCGAACGACTTCTGGATGGACGAGATGCTCGCGCGCACCGGCGACGCGGGCAGTTTCGGAGACAACAATCAATGGCTGTTCACCCGCGGGCGGGCGGCTTTCATGAAGGAACACAACCCGTCGGTCCTCGGGTTCGGCGGACAGCTCGCCTATTGGGAGTCCATCGACGGGCGCTCGGGATACGCCATCACCGCGCGGGTCGCCGGCACGGAGGTGCCGCTCACCGAGGACGTCACGCAGCGGAAGCAGACCCCCAGCTACTGGCGGAGCGTTCACCGGGGAGCAGGGCTCGAGGTCGTGCAGACCAAGTTCATCACCGACGCCAACGTGCTCGTGACCAACCTCGAGCTGCGCTCGACCGGCGGTGCCGTCGACGTCGAACTCGTGGCATCCTCCCCCTACGCCCTCACGGCTGAAGGCGATGAACTCGTCGGTCACGTGCAGGCGCTGAACGACCTGACGAAGCTCTCGCCGCGTTTCTCGGGTGACGGCTTCGCTCCCGCGGGGGAGAGCCTCACCCGCACGCTGTCGGTGCCCGCCGGCGGTTCTGTCACCGCGAAGGTGCAGCTCGGCCTCGTCACCGACGAGATCGCCGCCTCCCGGACGGACTACGACGCCACCCGCGCCCAGTCCCCGGGCGAGGCACTCACCTCGCATGTCACCGCCTACAACAAGTGGTGGGCCGACAACGTGCCCTACCTCGACACCCCCGAAGACAACATCGACAAGACGCTGTACTACCGCTGGTGGCTGATGAGGTACAACTTCCTCGACGCTGACATGCCCGGAAACACGTACCAGTTCCCCGTCGCGATGGAGGGCGTGCTGGGGTACAACAACTCGATCGTGCTCACCACGGGGATGTTCATCGACGACCTCAAGTACTTCCGGGACCCGATCTACTCCTACGGTCCGTGGGTGTCGACCGGCGAGACCAGCAAGAGCTACAAGTTCGTCGACAATCCGGGCGATCCGGCCAACTGGTCGAACAGCTACACGCAGTACATCTCCGAGGCCGCATGGCGCTCCTACGAGCTGCACGGCGGTCCTACCGCGATCGCGAAGAACCTCGCCGAGTACGCCGAGGACGACGTGAAGGGGCTGGTCGACGCCTACGACTTCAACAAGAACGGCCTCATCGAGTACAACTGGGGCGCCATGACCGGCAATGACGCGGATGCGGTGTCGTTCCATTGGAAGGGCGGCTACCAGGACCGCGCCGAGAACGCGTACCTGTACTCCAACGCCCTCGCCTCGGCGCAGGCATACCGCACGGCGGGCGACACGGCCAAGGCCGACGAGATGGATGCCTTCGCGCAGAACATCAAGAGCCAGCTCATGAAGGTGCTCTGGAACCCCGACACCAAGCTGATCGAGCACGCCATGGCGAACAACGGCGAGCACGTGCCCTGGAAGGAGATCAACAACTACTACCCGTTCACCGTGGGTCTCGTCCCGAAGCCGGGGGATGCCGACTACAAGGACGACTACGTCCAAGCGCTGCGGCTCTTCGGCGACGACAAGCAGTACCCGATCTTCCCCTTCTACACGGCGAACCAAGCTGACCAGGCCGCCTACAACGCGACCGGCGGACAGGGCAGCAACAACTTCTCGGTGATCAACTCGACGGTCATGTTCCGCATGCTGTCCAAGGTGCTTCGCGACTACCCCACCGACGCGATCAACGCCGAGTGGTACAAGAAGCTCCTGTACTGGAACGCGTGGGCCCATTACCAGAACGGTGGAGACAACCGCCTGCCCGACCAGAACGAGTTCTGGGCGAACGGCTCGGCCGACCCGCAGAAGATCGATTACCGGTCATGGATCCACCACACGATCCTCGGCGCGACCAACTTCACGATGATCGAGGACACGATGGGCGTGCGTACCCGCAGCGACGCCAAGATCGAGCTCGACCCGATCGACATCGGGTGGGACCACTTCACCGCGAACAACATCCGGTACCGCGATCGTGACCTGACCGTCACGTGGGACGCTCCGGGCGGGACGCGGTACTACGGCGACGACGTGCCCGAGGGCTACTCGGTGTTCCTCGACGGCAAGCTCGCCTTCACCGTCGACAAGCTGTCGCACGTCATCTACGACCCGGCCACCGGAACGGTGCAGGTCGTCAAGGGCGACGCGCAGGTGACCACGGCGACCACCTCATCGGTCCAGGCGCCGCAGGACGTGCGCTTCGCCGACGACGCCCGCGTGGTCGACCTGTTCGCCAAGGCCGGTGCCGACGTCCGCACCGCCAGCACGGGCAGCGCGAACCTCGCCGCCTCGGCGACGGCCACGTTCTCGGCCGCGGGCCGCGACCCGAAGGGCGCGGTCGACGGCACGACCATCAACGAGCCCTTCTGGGGGACCGCCGGATCGCCGAACGCGAAGGACTCCCTCACGGTCGAGCTCGGCGGCGAGAAAACCTTCGACGACATCCGCCCCTACTTCTACGACAGCTCGTCGTCGGCGACCGCGCCGGGGTACGCCGAGCCGTCGGTCTACACGCTCGAGGTGCGCCGGGGCGGGCAGTGGTCGGTGATCCCGCAGCAGGCCCGCACACCCGCGTACCCCCGCGCGAACTACAACCACGTCCAGTTCCCTGAGGTGACCGGTGACGCCGTGCGCCTGACGGTGACCCACGCCAGAGGCATGAAGACCGGTGTCAAGGAACTGCAGGTGTTCCACACGGGCGTCGCCGCCCCGGCATCCACGAACCAGGCTCCCCTGGTCACGGCGTGGCAGAACCTCCAGGCGTCGGTCGGCGGCGCGGCCGCCCTCGTCGGCACGGTCAAGGACGACGGGCTGCCCGCGGGCACCGTGTCGTCGACCTGGTCGGTGG
Source organism: Microbacterium sp. 16-032 (assembly GCF_041079455.1). NCBI lineage: Bacteria > Bacillati > Actinomycetota > Actinomycetes > Micrococcales > Microbacteriaceae > Microbacterium > Microbacterium sp. 16-032. The sequence goes on from NZ_JBFYGQ010000001.1 coordinate 631,503, forward strand.
TGAGCGCACCCGAGGGGGCGACGGTGCTCTTCGACGACGCCGCGTCCGCTTCGACCACGGCCCGCTTCTCGGACAAGGGGCAGTACGTGCTGCGCCTGACCGCCGACGATGGGGAGAAGACGTCGCAGACCGACGTCACCGTGCAGGGCGAGCCGGTCACCGCCGGCACGAACGTCGCCCCCGAGGCGACCCCGACCGCGGAGTACACCGCGGGCTGGAACAACGTCAAGGCGGTCAACGACGGCAAGGTGTTCTTCACCGGCGGCAGCCAGAGCGACATCTGGGGAACGTGGTCGGGCAACCACCCGGCGACCCGCTGGCTCCAGTACGAGTGGAAGACGCCGCAGCGCATCGCGGGGGCCGAGATCGGCTTCTGGAGCGACCAGACCGACCCGAACTCCAGCAACGGCGTCAACGTCCCCAAGGGGTGGAAGGCGCAATACTGGACCGGATCGGCCTGGGCCGACGTCGCGAACCCGTCGGACTACACGGTGAAGCGCGACGCGACCACCTCCGTCACCTTCGACGCCGTGACCACCACGCGGCTCCGCGTCGTGCTACAGGCCGCGGGCACCGGACCGTACGCGGCCGTCGCCGTCAGCGAGCTGAAGGTGTTCGCCGACGCGCCCACCTCGATCGAGCCGATCGACGTGCGCACGGCCGTGGGCACGAAGCCGACGCTTCCCGCGACGGTGGATGCCACGTACTCCGACGGCAGCCACGCCGACCTCGCCGTGACGTGGGCCGAGGTCAGCGACGCGCAGGTCGCGGGTGAGGGCAGCTTCCCGGTGTCGGGTATCGTCCCCGGCTCGCCCGTCTCGGCCAAGGCGACCGTGTGGGTCCGCGCGACCCCTCCCGGCCAGATCAACCAGGTGGATGCCGTGACCAGCCGCACCCAGCCGGGTGTCGCGCCGGTGCTGCCGAAGACGGTGGGCGTGCTGTTCAACGACGGCTCGCGCCAGGACCTCCCGGTCACGTGGAACGCGGTCGCCGCGGACTCGTACGCCGCACCGGGACAGTTCACGGTCGCGGGCACGGTGCAGAGCGACCTGCCCGGCGCCAAGGCCGCCTCGGCGGCGGTGACGGTCGGGACCGGCGGCGACGACACGAAGGCGCCCACGGTCGCCTTCCAGGTCTCGCCCGCGGCTCCCGGGTCGGGCTGGTACACGCAGGCGGTCGCCGTCGACGTGACGGCGCGCGACGACAAGGACGCCTCCCCGCGCATCGAGGTGCGCGTGGATGCGGGCGCCTGGGCGGCCTACACCGGCACCGTCTCGGTGACCGGCGACGGAGCCCACGTCATGCAGGCCCGGGCGACCGACGCGGCGGGCAACACGTCGTCGGTGGCCGAGCAGACCGTGCGCATCGACACCACGGCTCCGGCCGTCGAGGTGACCACCGACGCGGTCTCGCGCACGATCAAGGCCACCGCGACGGACTCCGGCTCGGGTGTGGCCTCGATCGAGTACCGCCTGGGCGACTCCGGTGGCTGGAGGGCGCTGACGGGCTCTGTGCTCGTCGGACTCGACGAGACGAAGGTGCAGGTGCGCTCCACCGACACCGCGGGCAACGTCTCGCCGGTGATCGAGCGCACGGTGCCGAAGGCCGATGGCATGCAGCGGCGCAACGTCGCCCTGCTCGCCACGCCCACGGCATCCGGAACCGCTGCCTGGAACAAGGTCACGGGTCTGAATGACAACGTCCAGCCCACGTCCTCCGGCGACGTCGCACCCAACGACAACGCGAACGTGTGGGGCGTCTGGCCCGCGGTGACCGACCAGTGGGTGCAGTACGACTGGACCGAGCCGGTGACGGTCGGCGAACTGGGCGTGTACTTCGTGTCGAACATCGATGCGCAGGGACTCGGCATCGACGTCCCCGCGAAGTGGGAGGCCGAGTACTGGGATGCCACGACCAGCGCGTGGGTGCCGGTGAAGAACGCGGGCACGTACGGCACGGCGAAGAACACCTACAACACGGTGTCGTTCGACCCCGTGACCACCACGCGCCTGCGCCTGGCGCTCGACCCGGTCGGGACCGAGCAGGGCAAGGGCAGCGTCGGCATCAAGGAATGGCAGGTGTGGGAACAGCCCACGATGCCCACTCCCGACACGCAGGCCCCTGTCGTGGCCACGACGGTCGATCCCGTCGCCCCGACGAGCGGTTGGTATACCGGCACAGTCAAGGTCTCCGCGACGGCGATCGATGACCGTGACGACGCCCCGAAGATCGAGGCACGCGTCGGAGACGGCGAATGGGCCGCATACACCGCGCCGGTCGAGGTCTCGACCGACGGCGTGACGACGGTCCGGTTCCGGGCGGGGGATGCAGCGGGGAACATCTCCGCCTCCGTTCAGGTCGACGTCAAGAGGGATGCCGCCAAGCCGGTCGCCGATGTCGGCTACAACGCCGGGGCGCGGACGGTGACCCCCGCGGGTACCGACACCGGCTCCGGTGTGGCTCTGGTGGAGTACCAAGTGGGCGGCGGCGCGTGGACCCCGGCCCAGGGAAGCGTTGCCGTCGGCGATGCCGCCACAACGGTCCGAGTACGGGTCGTCGATGTGGCCGGAAACCTGTCGGAGGTCGCCGAGGCGAGCATTCCCGCGAAGGGGACGTCTGCCGGGGGGAACCCCGGCACGGGACCCGGCGCGGGCGGAGGGGACCCCGGCGCGGAACCGACCGGGGCGCTCACCGGTAAAGAGGTGCTCCGCGTCGGCGTGACGCAGGTCTCCCCGGGCGGCCAGCTGCCCGTCACGGTCACCGGGGCGGCGCCGGGAACGGTGTTCGCCGTCGAGTTCCGCTCGACGCCGGCTCGTTTGGGCACTCTCACGATCGGCGCCGACGGCACAGGGAGCGGGGTGTTCACCGTCCCCGCGTACGCCGAGGCGGGGACGCACACCGTGGCGCTGATGGTGCCGGGCGGTGAGATCACCGCTCAGGTGACCGTGGTCGCACCGGGCGCGTCGTCCTCGCAGACGCCGCCGCTCGCCACGACAGGTCAAGACCCCGCGCCCGCTCGGATCGCGACGGTCCTCGGCTCGAGCGTCCTCGCGCTGGGGCTGCTCGTGATGGCGATCGCCCTTCACCGCCGACGCCGGTCGGCGTGACGCGCGAGGGGCCGGGGGCGTTCTCGCTCCCGGCCCTTCGGCGCGGGCGGCTACTTCTTGGCATCCTGTCGCGGGATCACGATCTGTTTGACGATCAGCAGCACGGACGCGGTCACGGGGATCGCCACGAGCGCTCCGAGCAGGCCGAGGAGCGTGCCGCCGACCAGCGCGCCGATGACGACGAGAGCGCCGGGCACGGAGATCGTGCGGTTCATCACCCGGGGCGTGAGGATGTATGCCTCGATCTGCATGTAGACGAGGTAGACGATCGCGAAGATCAGGCCGGCGCTCGGGCTGACGATGAGCGTGAAGATCGTCGCGGTCGCCCAGAACAGCACGGACCCGACGAGCGGGATGAGGGTGATGCCGAACGCGAGCGCGGCGAGCAGGGCGGCGAACGGCTGCTGCAGGATGGTCAGCACGATGAACGCGAAGACCGCGTTGCAGAGGGCCAGCACGACCATCCCCGCGAGGTAGCCGCCGACGGAGTCGGTGATCTGGCCCGTCATGTCGGCGACGGTCTCCCGGCTGCGGGCGGGGGTGAGGCGCACGAGCGAGTTCTTCATCTTCGGCAGGGATGCCAAGAAGTACAGGCTCAGCACGAGCACGACGATCGCACCCGAGACGAAGGTGCCGATGTTGATCCCGACCTGAAGCAGCCCGCCGCCGATCGCGGCGATGTTGGCGGGGTTGGTGACGAAGCCCTGCACTTCTTTCAGGACGTCGCCCAGGCTGTCGCCGAAGTTGGTCTCGACCCAGCGCACGGCCTCGCTGTCGATGAGGTCGTTCACGAACGTCGGGATGTCGCCGACGAACTGTTCGATCTGGCGCACGACCGGAGGGATGAGCAGCCACAGGGCGCCGGCGAGGATCACCGCGAGCCCGCCGAACACGATGACGATCGACCACGCGCGGGAGAGCCCGCGCCGCACGAGCAGACGCACGAGGGGGTCGAGGGCGAGCGCGATGAACAGTGCGATGGCGATGTAGATCAGCACCGTCGAGAGGTTCGACAGAGCGAGTGCGAGCAGGATCGCCGTGAGCCCGCCCAGGGTGAGGAAGAACCCGGCCGCATACGGGCGGGCCAGGGCGGACCAGACCGGCTTGTCGCGCGACGTGGTGGCCCCGGCGTCTGCGCCTTCGGCGGTCGGGTCGGGGCGCGTGGATCGGCTCATGCTCACACTGTAGGACTCGCTGAGAGTCGTGCTCGGGCGGCGGCGCCGACCGGTAGGGTCGGAGCGATTGAGGAGGACACATGACCGAGGCCGATCCTTCGACGATTCTGCAGGGGCTCCGTGGCAGCATCGACAACATCGACGCCGCCCTGATCTTCCTGCTGGCGGAACGTTTCCGCTGCACCAAGCAGGTGGGCGTGCTCAAGGCGAAGCACGGGATGCCGGCATCCGACCCCTCTCGTGAGGAACAGCAGATCGCCCGGCTCATGCAGCTCGCCGAGCAGGCCGACCTCGATCCGGCCTTCGCGGAGAAGTGGTTCAACTTCGTCGTGGCCGAGGTCATCCGTCACCACCGCTCCGCCGCCGCGCAACCGGCCGTCGACTGAGGCGTCGCCGCACCGTTCCCTTCCCGCGCACGGGGTCGGCGACACGCCCGGGCTGACATCGGCGGCGTCGACGGTAGGGGCTGCGGAGCCACCTCACCCACACGCGCACGCGTGCCACACAGCATCCGGGATCGCAAGGCCGTGGGCGATTTGCCAGGGATTCCATCAGCGTGAAACGTTTGTGGAGGCCCGTTCTCGGGCCGCCCACCCGACCAGTCCGCGGTCGCCGGTGACGACTCGGGGGAGTCGACCCGGTGAGCGTACGGTCGGCGGCCTGAGCGCCGGATCCGATATCCGGTGCTGACGCGCTCCACCCCCGGAGAGCGCCGACGGCTGCCACCCGGGCGTGACCGCTGCGGCCACCCGAGGCCGCTGAGGTGCACACTGTGACCCATCCGCCTGCCTCCGCGCCGCCCGCAACCGCGGCGCCCGCTCTCTCCGCCAAGAATCTGTTCAAGGTCTTCGGTCGAGCCCCTCAGGCCGCCGTCGACAAGCTCCGCTCCGGTGCCCGACGAGAAGACGTGGCCGACGACGGAACCGCCGCCGTCATCGATGCCAGCTTCGAGGTCCAGCCCGGCGAGATCTTCGTCATCATGGGCCTCTCCGGCTCGGGCAAGTCCACCATCATCCGCATGCTCAACGGCCTGCACGAGGCGACCGCCGGCACCGTCGAGGTGAAGGGCGACGCTCTCACCGGCGTCGGCGCCGCGCGCCTGCGGTCCCTGCGCCGCGATCGCCTCGCGATGGTCTTCCAGCACTTCGCGCTCCTCCCGCACCGCACGGTCGCGGCGAACGTCGCGTACCCGCTCGAGCTCCGCGGCGTCGGCAAAACCGAGCGCCTCGCGAAAGCGAACGAGATCCTCGCCCTCGTCGGTCTCGACGGGTGGGGTGACAAGCTCCCCTCGGCCCTCTCGGGCGGCATGCAGCAGCGCGTCGGCATCGCCCGCGCCCTGGCCGCCGACACCGACATCTTGCTGATGGACGAGGCGTTCAGCGCCCTCGATCCGCTCATCCGTCGCGAGATGCAGGAGCAGCTGCTGGAACTCCAGCGCACCCTGAAGAAGACCATCGTCTTCATCACCCACGACCTCAACGAGGCGATGTTCCTCGGCGACCGCATCGCCGTCATGCGCGACGGTCGCATCGTGCAGATCGGCACCCCCGAGGACATCCTCACCGACCCGGCGAACGACTACGTCGAGCAGTTCGTGCAGGACGTCGACCGCGCCCGCGTGCTCACCGCGGGCAACGTCATGGAGCGTGCGCGTCCCCGCGTCGACGCCTCCGCCGGTCCCCGCACCGCGCTCCGTCAGATGCGCGACGCCTACATGTCCGCGGTCTACGTGACCGACCGCGATCGCAAGCCGCTCGGCATCATCACCGATCGGGATGCCATCAAGCTCGTGCGCGCCGGCGAGAACTCGCTGCTCGGCACGCTCAGGCCGCTGCCGCAGAGCGTGGGCGTCGACGACGTGCTGATGAACCTCTTCGTGCCGTCGGTCGAATCGCCCCTTCCCCTCGCCGTCCTCGACGCCGACGGGCGCCTCGCCGGGGTCATCCCCCGCGTGACCCTGCTCGCGGCTCTCGGCCCCGGCCCCACCGCGACCGAGGAGCTCACCGTGTTGCCCCAGCCCCTTCCCTCCGCCGAGATCGACGCGGCCCTCGACGGGACTCCCGCCGATGCCGGGGTCTCGGCATCCGAGACCGAGGGGGTGCGCTGATGGATGGTTTCCGCATTCCGGTCGGATCCTGGGTGGATGCCGGCGTGGACTGGGTCCGCGACAACCTCTCGGGCCTGTTCGACGTCGTCGCCCTGGTCGTGCGTTTTCTCGTCGGCGGGCTCAGCGACGTGCTGCTGGCAGCGCCCATCATCGTGGTCATCGTGGTCGCGGCGGCCCTCGCGTGGCTGCTGCGTTCGTGGAAGCTCGCGCTCGGCACGGTCATCGGCTTCGCGTTGATCCTGGCGATGGGCCAGTGGGTCACCGCGATGCAGACTCTCGCCCTGGTGCTCGTGGCGACCATCGTGGCGGTCGCCATCTCGGTGCCTCTCGGCATCTGGTCGGCTCGCAACCCCACCGTCCGCGCGATCCTGAAGCCGATCCTCGACTTCATGCAGACGATGCCGGCCTTCGTCTACCTGATCCCGGCGATCACCTTCTTCTCGATCGGCGTCGTTCCCGGTGTCGTCTCGACCGTCATCTTCGCTCTGCCGCCGGGCGTGCGACTGACCGAGCTCGGTATCCGCGGGGTGGACTCCGAGACGGTCGAGGCCGGACACGCGTTCGGTGCGACCCCCGGTCAGATCCTCCGCGGCATCCAGCTGCCGCTCGCGATGCCCACCATCATGGCGGGCGTCAATCAGGTCATCATGCTCGCGCTGTCGATGGCGGTCGTCGCCGGCATCGTCGGGGCGGACGGCCTGGGCAAGGAAGTGGTGCAGTCGATCTCGACCGTCAACCTGCCCAAGGGTGTCGAGGCGGGTCTGAGCGTCGTGGTGCTCGCGGTCTACCTCGACCGGTTGACCGCGGCCCTCGGCAACCGTGCCGACAACCGTGGTTCGCTGCTGGGCCTGCTCTCGCGTCGCCGCGCCGCGCGCTCCGCGACCGTCGTCACGGCCGGACCCACCGCTGCGCCGCACGCCGACACGTCTTCGTCGGATGCCGCGAGCGAGGCCGAGCGCGAGAAGGCCTCGCCGCGTCGAGCGCCGGTGTCGACGGGGCACTGAGTCCCGGCATCCCTCCCTCTTCCGCGTGAGGGGTCGCTTCCGGTCGCTCCGGCTCGCGCCAGGCGACACGAATCGACCCCTCACGCGGGAAGGCACCCACGGAATCACATACGAAAAGGAAGAGAACACAGCAATGAACACGCGACACCTCACCTCTGCCCTCGCCCTCGGCGCCGTGGGCGCCCTCGCCCTCGCCGGCTGCGCCAGCGGGAACCAGGCCGAAGGCGGCAACGGCGGCGGCGGCGACAAGGGCACGATCACGCTCGGCTTCCTGCCTTCGTGGACGGACGGCCTCAGCACGGCGTACCTCCTCGAAGACCAGCTCGAGAAGCTCGGCTACAACGTCGAGATGCAGACGCTCACCGAGGCGGGTCCCCTCTACACGGGCCTCGCCCAGGGCGATGTCGACATCTACCCCTCGGCATGGCCCGAGCTGACGCACAAGTCGTACATGGACCGCTACGGCGACAAGATCGAAGACCTCGGCGCCTACTACGACAACGCCAAGCTGACCATCGCGGTGCCCAGCTACGTCGACATCGACTCCATCGAAGAGCTCAAGGCCAACGCCGCGCGCTTCGACGGCCGCATCTACGGCATCGAGCCGGGTGCCGGTCTCACCAAGCAGACGCAGGAGACCATGATGCCCGGCTACGGGCTGGACGGCGACTTCGAGCTCGTCACCTCGTCGACCGCGGCGATGCTCACCGAGCTCGACAACGCCATTGCGGCGCAGAAGGACATCGCCGTCACGCTGTGGCGTCCGTTCTGGGCCAACGACACCTACGACGTCAAGGATCTCGAAGACCCCCAGGGTCTGATGGGCGACCCCGAGGCGCTGCACTTCCTCGGTACGTCCGGCTTCGCCGAGAAGTACCCGGATGCCGCTGAGCTCATCAAGGGCATCCAGCTCGATGACGAGCAGTACGGCTCGCTCGAGGACCTCGTGGTGAACGAGTACGGCGAGGGCCGCGAGGCCGAGGCCGTGGACGCCTGGCTCGAGAAGAACCCCTCGGCGTTCTCGACGCAGCGCGACTGACGCCCCGCTCGATGACGCCCCCTTCCCTTCGCGGCGGAGGGGGCTTCGTCATGTCAGGCGATCGCGTGCGCGCCCGTGAACCGCGTGATGAAGCCCGGGTGATCCGCGGGCATCGCCAGCACGGAGTCGGGCGTGCGACCGGCGAGTTGGGGAAAGCCGGAGTCGGCGACCAGGTCGTCGTCGAGCACGTCGAGGGCTGCCTCGACGAGCGGCCAAGGCTCATGTTCGTTGGCGGCCCAGATCGTGCGGCCGAGGTGCCGCTCGTGGAAGCCCCACCGCGCGGTGAGGAAGCGCGACAGCGGGGTGTCGACCGTCTCGGTGCCGAGGGTTGCCACGGCGACGGATGTTGACCCTCGCCTCACTGGCCGTATCGCGAAGGCGGAGCCGATGCCGCGACGAGGCGATGCCGAGGTCGTGCAGACGCGACGGGTCACAGCCTCGCGCGCTTGTCCACAGCGCACCTACGGTCTCGGCGTCGCGGAGTATCGTCGTATCTGTGGGTGACTATTCTCAGCTTCCCTCTTTGATCGGTCGCTTGAAAGCGGCGGCGATTGACGCCTCGATGACGGGATGGGCGAAGTCGGGTGCTGAGTATCGAGATGACTCGACCAGCGGTTATGTGACTTCGACAATGTACGTCACTCGCCCTGCGGGCGACGGCTCGGGTGGCGGTGACGTCCGGATGACGGGCTACGGAGTCATGCCACCGGAGTTCAAGAACATGTTCCACGAGCGTTTCGACGCGATCCGATCACGTGTCGATGAGGCGTTCGGCCCCTGGCTCACGTTGCCCGACCCCGCGGCGATCGGCCGGAACGTCGAGGTCTGCCGCCAGGTCACGCGACGTCTGTCCGGTGCCGCTTCGGCCACGGCTGCGGGCCAGACCGGTGCGGGGGTGATCGCGTCAAACGTCGCCTTGATCATGGAGAGTTCCGACGCGATGGCAGGCAAGGCCGCCGCCGCTTACAAAGCGACGTTCCTCGCGCGGATCGGTCCCGCAGTCGGAGGACTGCAGGGTATCTCGCTGGTTCAAGGGGCGGCGATCGCTGCGGAGCAGGGATTGTGGGACTCGGCGCGGGAGGTTGTTGTCGAAATCGTAGAGAAGGCCACCAGGCAGATGGAGGCCATCTATGCGGGCGGCGCACCGGGGCAGCTGGAACGTGGCGCTCACGGTGGCTGGCTGGGCGGTCAAGGGCGTCCAAGCGTTTGCATCTGGTGGAGTCTCCGGCGCGCTAGAGGTCGCTGGGCTCGGCCTCGAGATCCTGAACGGAGCCGAGGTCGGTGAGGTCCGGCAGGACTTCGTCGGCTCCGAGGTTGAAACGGCCTTGGCGTCCATCGAGTCCGGTCTGGCCGCCTTAAATGACAAGATCCGGGGCGAGGAAGAAGCGCTGAGAAAAAACCTGGCGTCCAACCTCTCGAACATCCGCAACGATCGTTCGTCGTACGACCTCGTCACTGACCCCATCACTCTAGAAGAGATCGACGATGGCGGGGTGATGCGCATGGACTATGCCCTTGTGCGAGACATTTACGAAACCTACATGCCCAATATCGCCGGGGAGCTGACGGAGATTGCACCCCTGAACATGACAGCCTTGATCAGCGACGCGAATCGAGATGCGGCGCTCGGCGTGGGCGGGGATGGAATCCTTCCCGAGTGGTATGCGATCAATATCACGCTGTGTCAGCTGCTGGACGAGATGCAGAGGGACGTTGTGAACAGTGCACACAACCTTGAGTACGCGGCTCGAGACATCCAGCAGCATGACGATGACAGCGCGCAGGCGCTACGCCGAATCGTCGAGCAGATGGATTCGATCGTTGACGATCCTTTGCGGAGGACGGTGTGGGGATGAGCGAGGAAGAAGTCCCGCGAGATCGGATTGCCATGGTGCTGCGGACCGTCCAGGTCTTGGCGGCGTTGGGCGCTGCTGTTGCGATCTGTCTGCTCATCGTGACCCCTCCGACGTTTCGCGTCGGAGACATATGGGAGACCGTTGAATGCAAGCCGATCGGATCTTCGGGGTTCGGCGGTGGCGGGAGTGCCGACGGGTTGACGGGGGCTCAGAGCGATCAGGTCAAGCGCATCCTTGAATCGCTGCACGTGGACGCCACGTCGCCGCTCTTCGATGAGTTTTCGGCGGGCTTCCAATCGCAGTGTCTCGAAGCGAGACAGTCGCGGATGGTGTGGGTGGGGATCACCGGGTTCGCCGCTCTGGGCGTCATGATCCTGGCATCCCCGGTCGGCTCGAGGCGAAGGTTCAGCGAGGGCGCGCCCGGAGCCGCGTGATCTCACGCCGTCTCGAAGACGAGGGTTAGAACGCCGCGCCGCTCCTCAGCGGTTCTGTCGCTCTATCGCTCTCGCGCCCGTGAACCGCGTGATGAAGCCGGGGTGATCGGCTGGCATCGCCAGTACGGAGTCGGGCGTGCGGCCGGCGAGCTGGGGGAAGCCGGAGTCGGCGACCAGGTCGTCGTCGAGTGCATCGAGCTCCGCGCTCACGAGCGGCCATGGCTCGTGCGCGTTCGCCGCCCAGATCGTGCGACCGAGGTGCCGCTCGTGAAAGCCCCACCGCGCGGTGAGGAAGCGCGACAGCGGGGTGTCGACCGTCTCGGTGCCGAGGGTTGCCCGCACGCGCGTTCCCGGATGCCGACCCCCGTGGCGCCGTGACCGGAACTCGATCCGCGCGCCGTCGGTGCGCACCCCCGCGCGCGCCCAGCGATAGGGGAGTCCGAACAGGGCCTGCGCCGCCAGCACCGGGGCGAGGTGCTCAGCCTCGAGCGTGCGGAAGACGACCCCCTGACGTCCCTCATCGTCGACGGCGTACGTGCGCACGTTGATCTCGGTGAAGGTGCCCAAGAGCGGCACCGGCGGCAGCGGCAGGAACCGGAACTCGCTCAGCACGAACGGCACCAGCCCCACCCAGGCGGAGCCGTCGTGCACGTCGGGGCGCGTACCCCGGGGAAGCAGCGGAGCGACCTCGGCGGGGTCGATGCGCCAATGCACGAAGACCGCGCGGTTCCATCGCTGCGCGATGACGGCGCGTCCGGGGAGGTCGGGGGCGTGTCGCTCTGTGATCACCGGGTCATTCTGGCCCCGGCGCTTCGGCGCGGAGGGACACTGGACAGATGGCCCCGTCATCTGGTGCAGACCCTCGGCTCGTGGCATCCATCCGCGAACTGCTCGCGGCGCGCGACGCCGGGAAGACGATCTGCCCCTCCGAGGCCGCGCGCGCGGTCGGCGGCGACGACTGGCGCGACCTCATGCAGTCCGCGCGGGACGCGGCGCACTCCTTGGTCGAGCTCGGCGAGGTCGAGGTGACGCAGAAGGGTGAAGTGGTCGACGTGAACACCGCCCGGGGGCCGGTGCGCATCCGTCGGGTGGGCTGAGAGCATCCCGATTCACCCGGTGAATCGGGATGCTCGTGCTCGGGAAGGGGATGCCAGGGCGCGAACGATCCAACGATCCGACGACGTCGCGGTTCTCGAATCCCGGCGACGGCCCGACGCGGCCCGCAGGGTCAGGCGGCGGAGCCGGGCGCCGGCTCGGCCGAGGGAGCGGATGCCGGGGGTGCGGTGCGCTCGCGGGGAAGCTCGAGCGCGACCTTCTTCTCGAGCACGTCGACGGCTTCGTCCGACAGCAGGATCAGCCCGTCGAGCTCCTCCCGGACCCGCCTGTAGGCGAGCTGGCGCTCGTTCGGGGTGGCAGCCTGATCGGTCGCGACGGTCAGCAACTGTTTGGCGGTGTCGAGGCGCTTGCGCTCGTCGGCCGTGAACGCCGCGTCCTTCACGCGTCGCGCGTCGCGCTCGGCCACGTCGAAGGCCACCTCGTAGTCGGTGACCGCGTCGCGGTACTCCCGCAGCCGCGAGGGCGAAAGAATCTCGCCCTCGGCCGGGCGCAGGTTGTCGGCGGCTTTCTTCGCCCGAAGGAACGCGGCGGTGAGCGGCTGGCGGCCATCGCTCATCGCGGGATAGGTGATGAGCTTCGTCGCGTCGAGTTCGTACTCGAGCCAGCGGTGCGTGACGGCGTCCTGCGCGGCGATCAGGCGCTGCTGACCGTCGGTCGGGGCGGCGAGGGGCATCGGCGCCGCACCCGGTGTCTCGATCGCACCACCCTGAGCGCGGATCAGCTCGAGCTGTTCACGGTGGCGACGGCGGGCACTGGCCTCGCGGAACTTCACGCGCCGGTTGATGACCCCCATGGTCATTCCGAAGAGGGGGAAGGCGAGCCACCAGTAGGTGCCCGCAAAGGGCCAGAAGTCGTGCACGGCGTCATGTTACGCCGCCCGAACAAGGACTTCTCAGGAAGACGACGTCGGCGGCCGGTCGCGTGCGGGCGGCGGCCAGACCGGGCCGCTCGACGGCGGCGGGCTCCCGGCATCCGGGGACTTCTTCTGGGCACGCTTCGCGCCCCGCTCGCTCCAGTTGCGGGCGGCAGCACGCCCCACCGACTCCATCGAGCGGGCGAGGGCGCGCTGGGCGGTCTCGGCGAGGTCGGATGCTACGCGGCTCCACGCGTCGTTGCCCTCGACGCTCGGCTGCTCGCCGGCACCGCGGCGGGCCGCCCGCTCGGCGCGGTCGAAGGCGTGAGCGGTGCGGCGCACGGCGTCGCGGTAGGCGAGGAAGTCGGCGGGAGACAGGCGCGTCTGCACCGAGGCCGGCCGGAGCCACTGCGCTTTCTCGTGCGCGCGGAGGAACTCCGCGAGCAGGGGGGAGCGGGAGTCGCTCATCTGGGGGTAGTCGATTGCGAGCCCGGGGTCGGTCTCGTAGGCCATCCAGCGCGCGAGGATCGCGTCGTGCTCCGCCAGCAGGCGGGCGACCGGCAACGGCGCGCTGCCCGAGCGGATCGCGGGGAGCATCGCCTTCGCGGCCTTCACCCCGGCGCGGCGCGCGCGCACCTCGGCCAGGGCGGCGCGAAGGTCGCGCTGAGCGTCGGTCAACCGCCCCCGCGCGGCGGCGACCGCGTCGGACGGGATGCGGGATGCCGCCCGCTCGGCCTGGGCGCGCACGACTTCGGCGTCGGCGACCTTCACGTCGGCGCGGCCGCGGGTGACGGCATGGCGCGCGGTCTGGAGATCGAGCACGGCGGCGTCGAGCTCGAGGCGGCGCGCGGCCGCCTTGCCGAGAGGGCGCGACGACCAGGCGCGAACGGCGCGATCTGTGGTGGTCGTGGTGCCCGCGGGAAGAGCCCGCTGGCGGGAACGACGCACGCCGAGCCAGCCGACGGTGCCCGCACCGGCCGCGGCCGGGCCGATCCACCACCAGTCGACCAGAAGGGCCATCAGCGGTTCCACAGTCCCCATGCTATGCCGGGGGTCCGACACGGGGCTGGGTGTCGAGCCGGAATCCGCAGCTGCGGCACCCGCGGGCGCAGCCCTCACGGACCCTGTTCCTCCCTCTGCGGCACCGGCGGCTGCCGTGCCAGGGTGGACCCCATGATCACCCGTCTCGACCCGCGCACCTCGGCTGACGAGATCGACGACCTGCGACGGCGCATCGCCGCGACGCGGTGGCCCGGCGACGTGGGCGACGACTGGTCGCGCGGGACACGTCCCTCGGCGCTTCGTCGCGTGCTCGATGCCTGGGCGGAGTTCGACTGGAGCCGCGTCGAGCGGCGGCTGCGCGACGAGCAGCACCTGCTCGTCGGCGACCCGGGCCGCCGCGTGCACCTGTGGCGCTCCGGCACGCCCGGTGCTCCGGCGATCGTGCTCGTTCACGGGTGGCCCGACAGCTTCGTGCGCTTTCGCGGAGTGGCCGAGCACCTGGCCGACCTCGATGTGATCGTGCCCAGCATCCCGGGGTTCGGGTTCAGTGACCCGGCGGGTCGCGACGAGGGCGGTCCGCGATGGAACGCCGAGCGGCTCCTCGCCGCGCTCGAAGAGATCGGCGTGCGGTCGTTCGCGGTGCACGGCGGCGACCTGGGCACCGCCATCGCCGACCAGATCGCCACTCTCGCCCCCGAGCGCGTGACGGCCCTGCACCTCTCGGACGTGCCGCTCTGGCACACGATCGACGACGACGATCTGTCGGTCGAAGAGAAGGAATGGGCGGATGCCGCTGCCGCCTGGGAGGCCGCGGAGGGGGCCTACGCCGCCGAGCAGCGCACCAAGCCCCAGACGCTGGCCGCCGCGCTGACGGACTCACCGGCGGGACTCGCGAGCTGGTACCTCGAGAAGTTCCAGGCCTGGGGCGAGGGCGACGTGTTCGAGCGCATCCCCCTCGAGCTGATCCTCGAGAACCTGTCGCTGCACTGGTTCACCCGCGCGGCCGGCAGCGCCGCCCGCGTGTACTTCGACCGGCGGCGCTTCCCACCGACCGGCCGGGTGAGCGTGTCGACGGCGTTCGGGCTCTTCCCCCACGACCTCGACCACGGGGTCGAGTCGTTCGCCCGCCGCTGGTACCCGACCGTGCGGTTCACGCGCTTCCCGTCGGGCGGGCATTTCGGCGCGATGGAGCACCCGGCGATGCTCGCCGCCGACCTCCGCGCCCTGCTCGAGAACGCGTGAGGGGTCATCTTCTGTCGCCGAGGCGCTCGCCAGGCGACAGGAGATGACCCCTCACGCGGGGATCGCGGGGTTCAGCCGAGGATCAGCGAGATGACCGTCGCACCGCCGCCGGTGAGCACGAGCGCGCCGATCACGACCCACGCGGTGATCTTGACGCGCTTCTGACGCTTGTCGCTGAACACGGTCATGTCGTCGTCTTCATCGGTCATCGCGCGTCTCCTCTCGGCGGTGCGGCGGTGCGGGGGTGCGGTGCAGGGCCGGAGCCCGGGCCTCAGGCCACCGGCTCCGAGACGGTCGGCCCGAAGACCGCGGGCAGCGTCTCGTTCGACAGGCGGCGCAGCTCCGAGACGGGGACGGTGAAGACGTCCTGGATCTCGAGGGTGGCCTCGGTGCCGGGCTCGACGTCGGTCACACCGATGCGCAGCACCGGGTAGCCGCGACCGTCGCAGAGTCCGCGGAACTTCACGTCTTCTTCGCGGGGCACGCTCACCAGCACGCGGCCGGTCGACTCGCTGAACAGGGCGGCCGTGGCGTCCACGCCGTCGCGCTCCATGAGCTCGGTCAGCCAGACGCGCGCGCCGACGCCGAAGCGCATGACGCCCTCGGCGAGGGTCTGCGCGAGACCGCCCGACGACAGGTCGTGCGCGCTCGAGACGAGCGACTGGGAGCCTGCGGCCTGGAGCAGCTCGGCGAGCTTGCGCTCCATGCCGAGGTCGACCTTCGGCGGGCGGCCGCCGAGGTGGTCGTGGATCGTGCCGGCCCACTGCGAGCCGTCAAGCTCGTCGGCGGTGACGCCGAGCAGGTACAGGTTCTCGCCGGCGTCCTGCCATCCGCTGGGGATGCGGGCGGCGACGTCGTCGATGATGCCCAGAACGCCCACGACCGGGGTCGGGTGGATCGGCTGGTCGCCGGTCTGGTTGTAGAACGAGACGTTGCCGCCCGTGACCGGGATGCCGAGCTCGAGGCAGCCGTCGCTCAGGCCCTCGACGGCCTGGCTGAACTGCCACATGACCTCGGGGTTCTCGGGGCTGCCGAAGTTGAGGCAGTCGGTCACCGCGGTGGGCACGGCGCCCGTGACGGCGACGTTGCGGTACGCCTCGGCGAGGGCGAGCTTCGCGCCGTTGTACGGGTCGAGCTGGTTGTAGCGGCCGTTGCAGTCGGTCGCGATCGCGAAGCCGAGACCGGTCTCCTCATCGACGCGGATCATGCCGGCGTCATCGGGGAAGCTGAGCGCCGTGTTGCCGAGCACGTAGTAGTCGTACTGGTTCGTGATCCACGAGGTGTCGGCGAGGTTGGGGCTCGCGACGAGGGTCGTGAACTGGTCGCGCAACACGTCGTTGTCGGTCGTGCGAGGCAGTGTCGTTGCGGAGTCGGCCTGAAGGGCGTCGATCCACGTGGGGTACGCGACAGGGCGCTCGTAGACCGGGCCGTCGACCGCGACGGTCGAGGGGTCGACGTCGACGATGCGCTCGCCGTACCAGTCGATGACGAGGCGGCCGTCTCCGGTGACCTCGCCGAGCACGCTGGTCTCGACGTCCCACTTGCCGACGACGGCGAGGAACGCGTCGAGCTTCTCGGGCGCGACGATCGCCATCATGCGCTCCTGCGACTCCGACATGAGGATCTCTTCGGGCGTCAGCGAGGGGTCGCGCAGCAGCACCTTCGACAGTTCGACCTTCATGCCGCTGTCGCCGTTGGCGGCGAGCTCGCTCGTGGCGCACGAGATGCCGGCGGCCCCGAGGTCTTGGATGGCCTCGACGAGGTCGTCGCGGTACAGCTCGAGGCAGCACTCGATGAGCACCTTCTCGGCGAACGGGTCGCCGACCTGCACCGCGGGGCGCTTGGTGGGTCCGCCGTCGGCGAAGGTGTCGGATGCCAGGATGCTCGCGCCGCCGATGCCGTCGCCGCCCGTGCGGGCACCGAACAGCACGACCTTGTTGCCGACGCCCGTGGCGTTGGCGAGCTTGATGTCTTCGTGGCGCATGACGCCGACCGCGAGGGCGTTGACGAGCGGGTTGCCCTGGTAGACCGCGTCGAACACGGTCTCGCCGCCGATGTTCGGCAGGCCCAGGCAGTTGCCGTAGAACGAGATGCCGCTGGTCACTCCGTGCACGACGCGCGGGGTGTCGGGGTGGTCGATCGCGCCGAAGCGCAGCTGGTCCATGACCGCGACCGGGCGCGCGCCCATCGAGATGATGTCGCGCACGATGCCGCCGACGCCGGTGGCCGCGCCCTGGAAGGGCTCGATGTAGCTGGGGTGGTTGTGCGACTCGACCTTGAAGGTCACCGCCCAGCCGTCGCCCACGTCGACGACGCCGGCGTTCTGACCCATGCCCACCATGAGGCGGGTCTTCATCTCGTCGCTGACCTTCTGGCCGAACTGACGGAGGTAGATCTTGCTCGACTTGTAGGAGCAGTGCTCGCTCCACATGACCGAGTACATCGCCAGCTCGCCGCTGGTGGGGCGGCGGCCGAGGATCTCGCGGATCTTCGCGTACTCGTCGCTCTTGAGGCCGAGGGCGCCGTACGGCTGATCCTTCTCGGGAGTGGGGATCGCGTTGTCGACGGTGTCCGCAAGAGCGGTACGGGCGGCGGGGTTCGGGGTGGTCACGCGGCTGAGCTCCAAGATCGCAGGGGCCGGACGCCAGTCAGTCTAGTTGGGAGCGCCGACATGCCCGGGGTCGACGGCAGCGTGAGGGCGCAACCTCGGTGATCCGCGGAAAGTCGGCCGGGTTCCCGGCATCCGGGCTGAGGATGTGCGGATCGTCGTGCCCGTGCGGCGGCTCGGGGCAAGATGGTCGGGGCTGCGCCGCCAGCAGCCCGCTGAGAGGACGCCCATGCGCATCGTCATCGCCCCCGACAAGTTCAAGGGCACGCTGACCGCGCGGGAGGCGGCGGATGCCATGGCCCTGGCCGTGCGCGACCGATGGCCGGGCGCCGAGATCGCGATCGTGCCGATGGCCGACGGCGGAGACGGAACGCTCGACGCCCTCGGCGGGGCCAACGTGCATGACGAGGTGACGGGACCGCTCGGCGCACCCGTGCGCGCGGCCTGGCGCCTCGACGGTCGAGCCGCCGTGATCGAGTCGGCGGCGGCATCCGGACTCGTCCTCGCCGGGGGAGCGGAGGCCAACGACCCCTGGGGTGCGACGACACGCGGCGTCGGCGAGCTCATCGGGCTCGCCCTCGACTCGGGGTCGGTCCGCATCGTGGTGGGCACCGGTGGCGTCGCCGCGACCGACGGCGGACGCGCGGCGATCGAGGCGCTCGGCGACCACGTGCCGTTCGCTCCCGGGCAGGTGACGGTGCTCACCGACACGACCACGACGTTCGTCCACGCGGCCGAGGTGTTCGGTCCGCAGAAGGGCGCCGACGCCGAGCTCGTCGAGCGCCTGACGGAGCGCCTGCGGGCGGATGCCGCGGACTGGACCGAGCGCTTCGGGCTCGACGTCTCGGTCGTGCCGAGGTCGGGCGCCGCCGGTGGTCTCTCCGGCGCGTTGCTCGCGGCCGGCGCCGAGGTGGTCGACGGCGCGGCCTACGTCGCGCAGGCGCTCGAGCTGAGCGAGGCGCTCGCCGAGTCGGATCTGGTCCTCACCGGGGAGGGGGCGTTCGACGCCACGAGCCTTGCGGGCAAGGGGCCGGGGCACGTGCTCTCGGTCGCCGCGCGCCACCGGGTGCCGGCGGTCGTCATCGCGGGGGTCGTCGCCGCCGACGCCGTCGGCTCGCGCGTCTTCTCGATGAGCGAGGTCGTCGGGGCCGAGCGCGCGCTCGCCGACGCCGCCGAAGCGTTGCGCGTCACGACGACGCAGGCTCTCTGGCAGCTCGACCTCTGAGGGGTCGCGGCCTCCGCGGGGCAGGACTCGGCTCGGCGGGGGCCTCGACTCTTCTCGGCGTCAGGCCGTCTTCGCGATGCGCACCCGGATGTCCTTCATCAGCGGCTGGTCGCTCTGACGGCTGTAGTCGTCGGGGCCGAGCAGCACGTTCAGCTCGGGGAAGTAGCCCGCGGCGCTGCCGCGCGGGGTGTCGTACTCCAGGGCGCGGAACGCCGTGACGCTGCGCACCGAGCCGTCGCGCGAAGTGGCGACGATGTCGACGAGGTCGCCCTCGGCGATGCCGCGCTGCTTCATGTCGCGCCGGTTCATGAACACGAGCTCGCGGATGTTGCGCACGCCGCGATAGCGGTCGTCGGCCGAGTAGATCGTGGTGTTCCACTGGTCATGTGAACGCATGGTCTGCAGCACGAGCACGTCGGCCTCTTCGGGGATGACGTTCGGCAGCTCGGCGTGCGAGAACTCGGCCTTGCCCGACGGCGTCTGGAAGTCGCGCTCGCGCGCGGGCTGCGGGATGCGGAAGCCGTAGTGCTGGCGCACGAGCTGGTTGAAGCCCTCGAAGCCGGGCAGCACCTTGGCCATCGTGTCGCGGATGCGGTCGTAGTCGCCGACGTACCACTCCCACGGCGTCGCCGACTCGGGCATGGTGGCGCGGGCGATGCGCGCGATGATCTCGGGCTCGCTGAGCAGGTGCGGCGAGGCGGGCTTGCGCGACCCGAGCGAGAGCATGACGGAGCTCATGGCGTCTTCGGTCGAGATCGACTGGGGTCCCGACTCCTGCTCGTCGCGCTCGGTGCGGCCGAGGCACGGCAGGATCAGCGCCTGCTTGCCGTGGGTGAGGTGGCTGCGGTTGAGCTTGGTGCTCACGTGCACCGTCAGCTCGCACCGGCCCATGCCCTCGGCGGTGAGCGTGGTGTCGGGAGCGGCCCGCACGAAGTTGCCGCCCATGCCGAGGAAGACCTTGAGGTCGCCGCGGTGCAGCGCCGCCACCGTGTGCACGGTGTCGAGGCCGGGCTCGCGGGGCGAGGTGATGCCGCAGACCTCGTCGAGCTTGGCGAGCCAGTCCTCGGTGGGCTTGTGGTTGATGCCGCAGGTGCGGTTTCCCTGCACGTTGCTGTGGCCGCGCACGGGCGAGGGGCCGGTGCCCTTGCGCCCGACGTTTCCGCGCAGCAACAGCAGGTTGACGATCTCGCGCACGGTGTCGACGCCGTGCTGGTGCTGGCTGACGCCGAGGCACCAGCTGATGACGCAGCGTTCCGAGGCGAGGTACACCGCCGCGGCTCCGCGGATCTCGGCCTCGGTCAGTCCCGCCTGCTCGACGAGCTCGGCCCACGTCGTCGCCTCGACCATCGCGCGGTACTCGTCGAGTCCGCTGGTGTACTGGTCGAGGAACGCCTGATCGATCGCGGTGGGGTCGGTCGCCGAGGCTTCGAAGACCACCTTGGCCATGCCGCGGATGAGGGCGAGGTCGCCGCCGGGGCGCACCTGCAGGTTCATCGTGCTGGTCGGGGTGGAGTGGAAGGTCGCCATGTCGACGATCTCGTGCGGCACGATCGTGCGGGTGCCGGCGACCTCTCGCAGCGGGTTCACGTGCACGACCTGGGCGCCGCGGTCGATCGCCTCGGCGAGGCTGGTGAGCATGCGCGGCGCGTTCGAAGCCGCGTTGACGCCGAGGATGAACAGCGCGTCGGCGTTCTCCCAGTCCTCGAGGTCGGCGGTGCCCTTGCCTGTGGCGAGGGATGCCGTGAGTCCACGGCCCGAGCCCTCGTGGCACATGTTCGAGCAGTCGGGGAGGTTGTTGGTCCCGAGCTCGCGCGCGAACAGCTGGTAGAGGAACGACGCCTCGTTGCTGAGGCGGCCCGAGGTGTAGAAGGCGGCCTGGTCGGGGGAGTCGAGCGCGGTGAGGTGCTGCGCGATCGTGCGGAACGCGTCGTTCCACGAGATCGGCACGTAGTGGTCGGTCTCGGCGTCGTAGACCATCGGACCGACGAGTCGACCGGCGTCCTCGAGCTCGAAGTCGCTCCATCGCGACAGCTCGGTCACCGAGTGCTCGGCGAAGAACTCCTTGCCGACCCTCTTGTGCGTCATCTCCCACGTGACGTGCTTGATGCCGTTCTCGCAGATGTCGAGGGTGACGCCCTTGTCGTCGGGCCAGGCGCACCCGGGGCAGTCGAAACCGCTCTTCGGGTGGTTCATCGTGAACATCGCTCTGGTGCCGGCGACCGGCTGGCGCTGCTGGTAGAGCACCTTGCCGACGGTGAGGGCGGCGCCCCAGCCGGCGGCGGGGTGCTCGTAGGGGCCGGTGCTCGACCACTCGCCCTCGACCTGCGGGCCGAGGCCTCCCTGGCGCGGTTCCTCGGTCATCAGCCCGAACGATTCACCCATGTTCACCCTCCGTGGATTGCGGCGCAGGGGTGGTGGCATCCACTCGCCCTGCACTCGGTCGTCAGCGTACGCTCGCGAGATCGGTCGTCGCGGGGGTTGTGGACGGCGCGATGATGCGATCCGTCCGCGTGTACAGGTTCATGCTGTTGCCCCGCACGAAGGCGGCGAGGGTGAGACCCGCCCGCTCGGCGAGCTCGATCGCGAGCGATGAGGGCGCCGATACGGCGGAGAGCATCGGGATGCCGGCCATCACGGCCTTCTGCACGAGCTCGAAGCTCACGCGGCCCGACACCTGCAGCACGGTGCCGCGCAGGGGCAGGCGGTCATTCAGCAGGGCCCAGCCGACGACCTTGTCGACGGCGTTGTGCCGGCCGACGTCTTCGCGGGCGACGAGAAGATCGCCGCTGGCGACATCGAACAGCGCGGCACCGTGCAGACCGCCGGTCTTGTCGAAAGTCTTCTGCTGCTCGCGCAGACGATCGGGGTAGGCAGCGACGTCCTGGGCGGGGATCCGGATGCCGTCGGAGGCGACGTCGTAGCTCGACACCTTCTCGACCGCGTCGATCGACGCCGTTCCGCACACTCCGCACGAGCTCGTCGTGTAAAGGGAACGCGCGATGTCGGGGGAGGGGAGTTCCACGCCGGGTGCGAGCGTGAGGTCGAGCACGTTGTAGGTGTTGCCGTCGGCTCCGCCCGTTCCGGGACCGCCGCAGTGGATCGCCCGGGCGAACTCGTCGCCGCGACTGATGACGCCCTCCGACACGAGGAAGCCGGCCGCCAGCTCGACGTCGTGCCCGGGGGTGCGCATCGTCACAGACAGGGGCGTACCGGCGACGCGGATCTCGAGCGGTTCTTCGACGGCCACGGCATCCGGCCGCTGTCTGTTCACGCCGTCGAGGGTGAGGCGCGTCACGCGACGCGACGCGGTCAGGCGGCCCATGTCAGGACCGAATCCGAGAGCTGGAGGGGGACATGGGTCGAGCGTACGCCGGGCCTCCGACACCGCGGCGCGCTCTTCCGCGACGAAATGACCGAACGAGGGGATGCCGAGACCCGGTTGCTATGGGAACGTGCACAGTCCCGAAATCCTGCGGTTTCCGGCCATTCGCATTCATGCGAATACAGATCTGCAGAAGTTTTTCAAGTCCGACGTGACGATTCCCCCACCCGGTACGTCTTAGTCATGTAGGCCGAAGCGCCCACCCCGGATACCCGGGTCCAGACATTCGAAAGGCACGGACATGGCTGAGAACGCCCCCACCACCCCCGCTGCGCAGAACGTCCCCCAGGCGGCGTCGCGCGTGAACCGTCCCCTCGCCGGTCGCGGTCAGGAAGCCCACACCGAGGGCAAGACCACGATCGCCGAAGGCGTCGTCGCGAAGGTCGCCGGCATCGCGGCCCGCGAGGTCAACGGCGTCTACGCCCTCGGCGGCGGCGGAGCCCGCGCCCTCGGCGCCATCCGCGACGCCATCAACGCCACCGACCTGACGCAGGGCGTCAAGGTCGAGGTCGGCGAGACCCAGGCCGCCGCCGACGTCACCATCGTCGTCGAGTACGGCGCCCCCATCCAGGAGGTCGCCGACCAGGTCCGCGCCCGCGTGGCCGGTGCCATCAACCGTCTCGTCGGCCTCGAGGTCGTCGAGGTCAACGTCGACGTGAACGACGTCCACATCCCGGGCGACGAGAACAACGACGCCGAGTCCGAGAAGCGCGTCCAGTGAGCGCCACCACGAAGGGCGCCCTGGTCGGCCTCGTCCTGGCCCTCAGCGCCCTGATCTTCGGTTTCTGGGGATTCATCCTCGTCGCCCTCTTCATGGCGATCGGCGTGGCCGTCGCCCGCATCACGGCGGGTGAACTCGACTTCGGCAACATCGTCAACGCCTTCAAGGGTCGGAGCACATCGTGACCACCGTCACCGCTTCCCCCGGGGTCGGCAACCGCACCACGGTTGCCGGCCCCGGCCTCCCCGCCGGCCGGGTGACCATCTCGGACCGCGTGCTGCAGAAGACGGCCGAGCGGGCCGCCGCCGACATCATCGGAGTGGACGCCAAGAGCGTCCGCGTCGAGATCGTCTCGGCCCGTCAGACCGCCGCCGTGCGTGTGACGACTGCGTTCCCCGTCCCCCGCCTCGACCACACCGAGGCCGTGCGCGCCGCGACTCCCGTGCTGGAGGCCGCGCGCGTCGCCCAGACCGAGCTGCGCTCGCGTCTGACCCGTCTCTTCGGCCGCGAGATCTCGCGCGTCGACCTCACCATCTCGGGCGCCACCGCCCCTCAGCGAAAGCGAGTGCTGTGATGACTGACACCGTGCTCCGCACCGTCGTGCGTCGCGAGACCCACTCGCCCCGCACCGTGGCCATGCTCGTCGTGGTCGTGCTGCTGCTGCTCGCCCTCGCCTACGCCGCGGTCGAGATCATCCTGGACCTGTCCGGAGCCCAGCCGCTGCTGGTCGCCCCCGGCGAGGCCCTCAACGCCGTCGTCGCGGCGCCCACCGCTCTCATGCCGGTCGCCTTCATCGTCGGCGGGGTCGTGCTCGCCATCGTCGGGGTCATCGTCCTGGTCCTGTCCCTCAAGCCCGGCCGCCTCTCGCGCCACGAGATGTCGTGGGGGGAGCGGGCCGTCGTCGTGGACAACGGCGTCGTGGCATCCGCCCTCGCCCAGCACCTCAGCAACGAGTCGGGGATCGCTCGGGAGGACATCGTCGTGGGCGTCGCCCACCGCTCCGTCGACGTGACGGTGCGGCCCCCGGTCGGCATCCCCGTCGACGAGGCGCAGCTGCGCCGCATCGTCGATGAGGAAGTCGGCTCGTACAAGCTCTCGCCCGCCGTGCGCACCCACCTGCGCGTACAGCGTCCCGACACCAAGGAGTCCTGATGAACGCGACGCGACGCGGTCTGAACCGCTTCCTCCTCTTCCTGGTGGCCGTGGTGCTGCTGGGCCTGGGAGCCCTTGCGCTCGCCGTGGGTCTGCTCCCGGGCGGGACCGACACCTGGACCTCCGTCATGGGCGGCTTCCAGGGCTGGCTCGAGTCGCTGGGCCGTGAGTCCGCCGGCTGGGGCGCCGTCGCGGCCATCGTGGTCCTGGCGATCATCCTGATCCTGATCGCCTCGGCCGCCGTGCGCGGGCGCCGCCAGGCTCCGCTGCAGTCGACCGGCAGCGCGAACGACGAAGGACGCATCACCGTCACCGACGGGTTCGCGTCCGAAGCCCTCAAGAACGCCCTGGGTGAGCGCGACGAGATCCTCTCGTCCCGCGTCAGCGCCGGCGAGGTCGGCAAGGAGTCGGTCCTGCACGTGGCCGTCACCCCGCGCCAGAACACCTCGCCCCGCGACGTCGCCGAGCACGTCGACACGCTGGTCACCAACCTTGCCGCTCTCACGGGCCAGAACCTGCGCGCCTACATCTCCATCCACTCGGGTCTGCGCGCGAAGCTCGCACGCGACAACACCCGCGTCCACTGACACCCCCACGAGGAGACGTGATGTCCACCATCGATGCGACCATCGACCCGCCCGACCTCGACGCCGCGGCGACCCTGGCGGCGACCGCCGCAGGCGCCGTCCCGGGCGTCCACGCGCTCGGCAGCCTGATCGGACGGGCGTCGGATGCCGTGCGCGAGCGCGTCGGTCTCGCAAGCACCGCTCCGGGCGTGAAGATCGACACCGATCGGGCCGACGCGGTCACCGCGACCATCTCGCTCGTCGTCGACTACCCGCACAAACTGCGCGAGGTGTCGGACGAGGTCCGCCGGGCCGTTCGTGCCGCGCTCGAGCCGCTGGGCCGCGGTCGGGTCGACGTCGACGTGGTGGTGACGGGCGTGTTCGGACCGTTCGACCGCGACGTCGTGGCCGAGGCCGAAGAGCGGGCGGATGCCGTCGCCGCCCGCGCATCCGAGGTGGCCGACGATGCGAAGGCCAAGGCGAAGGACGTCGCGGACCGGGCGTCGGCCGTGGCCGACGACGCGAAGTCCCGGGCCTCGGAGGTGGCCGAAGATGTGCGGTCGCGGTCGAAGGACCTCGCGGCCAGCGCCTCGGAGACGATCGACACCGCCGTCTCCAAGACGAAGGATGTCGCCGCCGGCGCAGCGGCTGCGGTGGACGAGACCGTTCGTCAGGCACGCGAGCGCGTGGTCGCGGCCGACGCGGAGTCCGACATCGACGCCGCGGATCGCGTGACCGAGGGCCTCGAGCCCGAGCGGTCCGCGCCGGCTGCGGGTGACCGCGGGGACGTGAGCGACGTCGTCGCCGAGGCCCTCGAGGACGCCGCGATCGACATCGCGATCGCCGCCGACGAGGTGCGCGCCGACGACAGTACCCCGGCGACCGACAGCGTGCAGTCGGTCGTGGAGGACGAGCGCCCCCGCGCCTGAACCGCGAGTACCGAGAGGGCGCCCCGGCTTCGACCGGGGCGCCCTCTCGCGTGCCACGGCACACGCACCCCACCCGACACGTCCCGGACACGTCACCGGAAGTTGTCGCTCGGGCAGGTATCCCACCCCGAGAAGCGACATGCCTGCATGATGGGCAGCATTTCCCTTCGGTGCCCGTGAGCCGGAGTCGATCACGCGATAAGACAGCAATGCCAGCGGCCGCGTCCGCTCTCGGTGATCCCTCCGCGCTGCGGTCCTTCCTGTGAATCGAGAGCTCATGAAGCGTTTGGCCACGACGGTATCCGTCAGTGCTCTGGCCGTCGGCCTGATCGCGTCCGGCGTCGCCGTCGGCGCGTCGCCCGCGGCGGCCGCGGGCTGCACCACGACCCCCACGACGTGGGTCGACCTACAGGACGCTTTCGCGAACGCCCCCCTGGCGGGGGCGGTGATCTGCCTCGGGGCCGACATCACGAGCCCCGCGTCACCGACGGTCAACCTGTCCCTCAATCAGCCCGTCGGGTCGAACGTGATCTTCGACCTGAACGGTCACTCTCTGACCAGCGTGCTCAACCCCGGAGGCCCCAGTTCTCCCGACGCGGGCATCGACGTCAGTGCGGGCAAGACGCTCACCATCGAGGCCACGGGCGGGGGCGCCCTCACGATCAGCGGGGGAGCGCTGTCGGCCGCGATCGGCGCTCACAACGGGGACGACCTCGGGACGATCATCATCAACGGCGGCACGATCAACGTCTCCACCGTGTGGGACGGCGCGGGAATCGGGGGTGCGAACCTCTCGAATGCCGGAGGCGGGTCGATCACCATCAACGGGGGAGACATCACCGCCACGGCGTACGACTGCGGCCCCGGCATCGGAGCCGGTGAGTACAACACCGTCGCGGCGGACATCACGATCACCGGAGGCACCGTCACGGCCCACGGCTCATGCCGGAGCCCGGGAATCGGTGGCGCGGCCGGCGCATCCGGCGGCAACATCACCATCACCGGCGGTGTCATCACCGCAACCGCGACGCAAGGCGCCGGCATCGGGGGTGTCCACGACAGTCCCGGCGCGAACATCACGATGTCGGGGGGCGAACTGACCGCATCCACCGCCGCCAGCGGGGGTTTCAACGGCGCGGCGCTCGGATCGGGATACACCCCCGGAAACGGGCCGTTGCGCGCACCCGGATCCCTCACCCTGATCGGCGCGGGTGTGCCGACCGCGACCTCGGGTACCAGCCCCCGGGCCTCGTCACCGACGGCGACGGTACTGCCGGGCCCGCCCGGTGTGGTCTTCACGCAGACGACGCAAGACGGCACGGCCACGCAGCCGGCGATGACGCACATCGTGTTCGCGCGCCTGGTGCCCCCGCAGATCACGACCCCGGCACTCGCGGGCGGCACGGTGAATCAACCGTACGCGCAGACGGTGCAGGCAACGGGTACGGGTCCTCTGACGTTCGCCGTGGCGGGCGGAACCCTCCCGCCCGGGCTGACTCTCGACCCCGTCAGTGGGGTCATCTCGGGTCAGCCGACGCAGTCGGGCACGTTCACGGTCATCGTCGAGGCCACCGGTCCCGGCGGCACGGACTCGCGTCCCTACACGATCGCGATCCCCGCCGCGCCGGCCCCCACGTCGTCGCCGAGCCCCACGTCGAGCACGACGCCGCCGTCATCGGCGACGCCCGCCTCAGCGCCGGCACGGGCGGCGTCCACGGGCCCGAAGCGGCTCGCCGTCACGGGAGTCGACAGCACCCCGGTCATCGTCGCGGGAATCGTGGGGGCGGTTCTTCTGCTCGCCGGGGCGGTCGCCCTGGTCGCTCGTCGGCGTCGCCGCAGCTGATCCCGACGGTCGAGGGGCGCCCGCGCATCTCTGCGGGCACCCCTCGACGGTCAGTTCGCCGTGGCGTTGTCGTACGCGCGCTGCGCGGCCTGCTGCGCGTCGGCCAAGGCCTGCTCGGTCGTCTTGTCGCCGAGCAGCACAGCGGTGATGGCGTTGTTCAGCTCGTTCTGGATGTCCTGCCCCGCCGGAGATGAGCCGAACGACTTCCCGCTCTCGACGACGTCGTAGTAGGTCGAGATGACCTGGTCGAAGCCGGCGTCGCCGGTCGGCTCGACGAATCGGTCGCGGATCATCGCGTCGGCCTCGGGTGAGCCGGTGAACAGGCCGGTGTTGAGCCCGCCTTTGCCCGAGATGGTCTCCGCGCGTGCGGTCCCGGCCGCCATCCACGCGTCCGTCGACGTGAGGTCGGTCATCCAGGCGCACGCCGCGGCGGGGTTCTTCGCACCGGCGGGGATCACGAACGCGGTCCCCGAGGCGAG
This sequence comes from Microbacterium sp. 16-032, assembly GCF_041079455.1. NCBI lineage: Bacteria > Bacillati > Actinomycetota > Actinomycetes > Micrococcales > Microbacteriaceae > Microbacterium > Microbacterium sp. 16-032. Next base: position 659,343 of record NZ_JBFYGQ010000001.1, read on the forward strand.
AGAGAACGGCTGGCCGTCGGCATCCCGGAACGGGACCGCCTCCAGCGAGATCCGGTCGCGGTAGGCGCCGAGCACGTTGGGGTACCACTGGTTCGCGACCTGCGCGCCGACCTGGTTCTGCACGAACTGGTTGGCATCGCCAAAGGTGTCGAACGAGTCGGTGAAGCTCTTCACGGCGGCGTAGCCGCCCTGGGCATCGGTGATCTGCTTGAGCGCGTCGATACCCGCGGCGTTGGCCGAGTCGTCGAGGGTGGGCTTCCCGTCGGCGTCGGTCAGCTGTCCGCCCATGCCGAGCACCCAGAGGCCGCCCTGTCCGGTGGCGACCGGGTCGAGGCCGAGTCGCGTGGGGTTGCTGCCCGACGCCTGGTAGATCTTGCTGATCGAGGCCAGGAGGCCGTCCATGTCGGAGGTGTCGAACTGCTCGGGCGTCACGCCGGCCTCGTTCAGCACGTTCATGTTCAGCAGGATCGCGGGCGGCTGGTAAAACTGCGAGACCGCGTAGACGGCATCCTCATACGTGACGTCGTCGACGACGTTCTGGTACCAGCGCTCGGTCGGATCCACGCCCTTCGCCTCGAAGCATGCGTTCAGCGGCATGATCAATCCCTGAGCGGCATACGTTGTGACGTAGCGGCGATCCATCTGGACGACATCGGGCACGTCGCCGCTGGCGATGCGCGTGGTGAACTTCTGGGCGTCGAAGGCCGTGGCATCTAGGGTCACCTCGACATCGGGCAGTTGTTCGGCGGCATAGTCGAGACGGGATTGCCCGACGTCGTCGGCGTTCTCGAAGCCCCAGGCGGCGAGGGTGCCGCTCGGTGCGGCGGAGAAGTCGGCGCCGGCGGCGGGATCGTCGCCGCTCCCGCTGCAGGAGGTGAGAAGGAGCGCGGATGCCGCGACCGCGGCGACACCGGCGAGGGAGCGCTTGCGCATGATGGGGTCCTCTCGAGACGGGGGGATCTCAGCCCTTACGGCCTTGGGTGGCGACGCCCTCGACGAAATACCGCTGGCCGAAGGCGAAGATGATGAGCATCGGGAGGGTCACCAGAAGAGAGGCGACCATCACGTACTGGTAGTCGCCCTGTCCGCCCGCGCTGGGGCTGTATTTCGTCATCGCGTACGCGATGCCGAGCGGCGCGGTGAACTCCTCGACGCTGCCCGCGTTCAGGTAGATGAGCGCTGCTTGGAGGTTGTTCCAACTCGCCTGGAACTCGAAGAGGAACACGATGATGAACGACGGGATCGACAACGGCATGGCGATCCGCCAGAAGAGGCCCCACGCGCTGCACCCGTCGAGTCGCGCCGCCTCGAAGAGCTCGCGCGGGACGCCGAGGAAGAATTGCCGCTGCAGGAAGATGTAGAAGGCCGAGCCGAAGAGGTTCATGCCCCACAGCGGCACCCACGTGCCGAGCAGCCCGGTCTCTTTCCAGATGAGGTAGATCGGGATCATCGTCACGGCGCCCGGCAGCATCATCGTCGCGAGCACGAGACCGAACAGCAGCCCTCGGCCGGGGAAGCGGAAGTACGCGAAGCCGAAGGCGACGATCGAACTCATGACGGCGACGGTGGTCGCGGCGAGCAAGGCGATCGCCACGCTGTTGAACATCCAGCTCAGCAAAGGCAGCTGGTTCCACACCTCGACGTAGTTGCCGGGGAGGAAGGTCTTCGGAATGAGGGCGTTGTCGAACACCTCGCCGCGCGGCTTGAGGCTCGCAGCGAGCAGCCACGCGAAGGGGTAGAGGAACAGCAACGCGAACAGCACGAGCACGCCGGCGAGGATGACCCGGCCGGCGAGCGTCTTCGGCTGCTTCAGTGCCCGGCGCCACCGGGACGGCCGGGCGGCGGAGGCCGCGAGCTCGGGGCGGGCCTGGGCGACGCCCGGGGTCTGCAGGGTGTTCGTCATCAGCGGTCCCCCTCGTAGTAGACGAAGCGGTTGCCGAGGCGCACCTGCACGAGGGTGATGAGCAGGATGATCACGAACAGCAGCCACGCCATCGCGGCGGCGAACCCGAAGTTGAACTGCCGGAACGCCTGCTGGAAGAGGTAGATGGCATAGAAGAGGGATGCCTCTGGCGAGGCGTTGCTCTGATCGCGCCAGAACAGCAGGTACGCCTGATCGAAGACCTGGAACGCCGCGATCGTCAGCACGATGACGTTGAAGAACATCGCGCCCGAGATCATCGGCAGGGTGATGGAGAAGAAGCGGCGGACGGGACCTGCTCCGTCGATCTGCGCGACCTCGTAGAGGTCGACGGGCACGTTCTTGATCGCGGCGAGGAAGATCACCATCGTGCCGCTGACCGTCCACAGCGCCATGATCACGATGCTCGGCTTGACCCATGCGGGATCGACGAGCCACTGCGGACCCTGGATGCCGATGGCCCCGAGCGCCTGGTTGACCGCTCCGGAATTGCCGTTCAGCAGCAGGAAGAACACCGCCGCGGTCGCCACGGCGGGCGTCATCTTGGGCAGGTAGTACAGGGTGCGGAAGACGCCGGCGCCCCGGCCGACCCGGCTGAGCAGCAGCGCGAGGATCAGGGCGAAGGCGATCTCGAGCGGAACGGCCATGACCGCGTAGAACAGGGTGTTCCCGAGCGAGACGGCGACGCGCGGGTCCTCGAAGAGCTGCGCATAGTTCGAGGTGCCGACCGGCCGGGCGGCGCCCGTTGCCAGGTTGTAGCTCGAGAACGAGATGACGAGGCTGTAGATCATCGCCCCGGCGGTGAAGATCAGGAACCCGAGGACCCAGGGCGAGATGAACAGGTAGCCGGCGAGGGCCTCACGGCGGTTGTATTTCACCTTCTGCCGCGGGACGCGGCGTTTCGTGGAGGGTGGATCGGTGGTGTCGTCGTCTCTTGGCCGGGCGGGGGAGAGCGTCACCGGAAGAACCGGTCGGGGGCGGTGGTCTCGATGCTCATGGGGGTCTCCTCTCGCGTGCGCCTTCGTCGTCGAGAAGCGCTTCGCCAGGGTCGAGAAGGGCGGAGAAGGGGTCCAGGGCGTTGCCAAGCGCGCGCGAACGTGGGATAAGCCGCGTCCCCCGGCACGAGGACACCCGCCACGCGCGAGATCACGGGGAAGGATCGGCTCGGACCGCGTGACATCGCACGATCCTGTGTGCGCGCAAGGGTGGGCCGGCTCAGCGCCCGTCGAGTGCGCGGAGGTATCGCCGCGTCATCCAGGACTGCACCCGCCGGCCGACGGGAGCACCGAGACGCGTGAACCAGCGCCCGGGTGAGGAGAACGCGGCGATGTCGAACACCACCTCACCAGATGGCGTGAGGGTCAGGGTGAACCGCTCTTCCCCGCGCTCGGGGTGCCCGGGCAGGGTGCCATAGGCGAAACCCGCGAGGGTCTCGGTGCGGTCGGCCCACACGACGAGGCACGGAATGCGGAAGCTCAGGATGCCGATACCCAGGCGCATCGTCACGCGCGTGCCCGCGCGCATCGGGGTGTCGGACAGGTCGATCCGCGCACCGGCGCGGCGCTGCGCTTCTCCCGCGAGCAAGGCATCGGCTGCCCGGGCGAAGTCCTCGGGGCCCCGACCGATCACGCGGCGGGCGCGCACGTGGTGGTAGCCCTCGGGCATCTGCCCGGCGGTCGCGCCGACCTCGTCGTACGTCAGCTCGCCCATGGCCTCACGCTATCGGGGGCCGTCAGTGCGGCGGGTGGGTCTTGCGGATCCCGACGATCAGCTCCCGGTGAGCAGGGTGCAGGTAGAGGGCGGTCGGGCTCTCGAAGTGGCACGCCGGGTGGATTGCCGACGTAAATCTCACCTCGACGTGAGGCCTCTCGCTCAAGACTTTGTCCACGGCTCTGGCGACGTACGTTTTCATCACGTTCTCGTGCTCCTCCACACAACCGACGCGGGAAAACTCGGGATCGATAACGAGGGTACCCATTCGAGTGAATGAGATGAAGGGGTCTCGGGGGCTTCCTCCTGCGCGGCCCGCACGCGAGGTGCGAGGCGGCGTCGGAGGGGGATGCGAGGATGACGCGATGATCGACTTCCGCGAAGCTCGCCCCGACGACATCGACGCGATGGTCGAGGTGCAGAACGCCATCCACCGCGCGGGCCTGCGGTCATGGCCGGTCGACACCGCTCTCGTCGAGGAACGATACTTCGACGCGGAGCACTCCGTCGCGTGCACCGTCGCCGTGCGAGACGGCGTGGTCGTCGGCTTCCAGTCGCTCAAGCGGGCGTGGCCCGGCAACCCGTACGGGGTCGAAGAGGGGTGGGGCATCATCGGCACGCACATCCACCCCGATCTCGGGCGCAGCGGCATCGGGCGGAGCCTCTTCGCGCGATCGGTCGCCGCGGCGCACGCCGCGGGGCTGCGGCACATCGATGCCACGATCGGCGCCGACAGCGAGCCCGCCCTGGCCTATTACCGGGCGATGGGCTTCGTCCCCTACCGGGAGACGGACGGCGCGATCCCGCACCGCTACGACCTCTGACGCGCGCTTACGCTGAGGGGATGGTGTCGACAGTCCCCGGTCCGCTCGCGTGATCGACGTCGCCGAGCACCTCGCCGCGATCCTCGAGACGGTCGTGCCGCTCGAGCCCGGGCCGCGTGACGTCGCGGCCGCGCGCGGCCGGGTGCTGCGCGCCGCCGTGCACGCCGCTGTCGACGTGCCGGGGTTCGATTGCTCCGCGATGGACGGCTTCGCCGTGCGTGCAGACGACGTCACGGGCGTGCCGACGACCCTGCGCGTGGTCGCCGACCTGCCAGCAGGCGCCGACCTCGACCCGCCGATCGCGGCCGGCGAGGCGGCTCGCATCATGACCGGAGCCCCCGTGCCCACGCACGCGACCGCCGTGGTGCCGTTCGAAGACACCGCCGACGGGCTCGCGGGCGGACTCGGTCCGGTGACGGTGCTCACGGTGCCCCGCGGACCCGGCGCGCATATCCGTCGTCGCGGGTCCGACGTGCGGGAGGGGGCCCTCGTCGTCGCCGCCGGTGTGCGGCTCACCGCCGGTCGGGTCGGTGCGATCGCGGCATCTGGGGTCGGGACGGTCTCGGTCGCTCGCGCCGCACGGATCGCCGTCGTGTCGACGGGATCCGAGCTGCGACCGGCGGGAACGCCGGTGCGACGCGGGCAGATTCCCGAGTCGAACAGCCTGCTGCTCGCCGGCCTCGCCGAAGAGGCGGGGGCCGAGGTCGTCTTGCGCACCAGTGTCGATGACAGCGGCGACGGCCCGCGCCGGGCGATCGCCGCCGCCGAAGCCGCGGGCGCCGACGTCGTCGTGTTCTCGGGCGGGGTGAGCGCGGGCGCCTACGAGGTCGTCAAGAACACCCTCGGCGATCTCATGCGGTTCGAGCCTGTGCGCATGCAGCCGGGCAAGCCGCAGGGCTTCGGTCGTTCCGAGGCGGGGACGCTGCTGTTCGGGCTGCCGGGCAACCCGGTGAGCGCGGCGGTGTCATTCGAGCTCTTCGTGCGACCCGCCCTGCGCGCGCTCGAGGGTGATCGTGAACTCGACCGCCCCCGTGCCGTCGTGCCGTTCGCCGCCGAGTGGCGCGCGCGGCCCGAGCGGGCGCAGTACGTGCCCGTTCGGATCGACCGGTCAGACCCGGCGTTCCCGGTGGCCGAGCCGGTCGAACGCGGTACGCGCGGCTTCGGAGAGGCGAACGGCCTCGCCGTGATCCCCCCGGGGACGCGCGCGACCGGCGCGGGAGATCCCGTCGAGGTGCTGCTGTGGTGAGCGTGGACGCGATCCTCCTCGCCGGTGGACGCGCCTCGCGCGTCGACGGGGCGACGAAGCCGTTGTTCGAGGTGCACGGAATCACCCTGCTGGACGCGGCGATCGGGGCCGTGCGCTCCCGTGGTGCGCAACGGATCGTCGTGGCCGCACCCGCGCTCGCCGACGACCTCGACGTCGAGTGGGTGCGCGAAGACCCGCCCTTCGGTGGACCGGTCGCGGCCATCGTCGCCGCCCTGACCCGCGTACGCGCCGACGAGGTCTTCGTGCTCGCGTGCGACCTGCCGACCGCTCGCGCTGCGGTCGGTCTCTTGCCCGACGAACTGGCCCCGGACATCGACGGCGCCTGCCTGGACGATGGCCGCCGACAGTGGCTCATCGGTCGCTACCGTGCCGCGGCGCTGCGGGAAGCGGCATCCGGCCTCCCCGAGAAGGGGCGCGACGCCTCGATGCGCGCGTTGCTGGGCGGACTGCGCATCGCCGCGATCGCCGCGGACGCGTCCCTGACGCGCGACATCGACACGTGGGACGATCTCCGGGTAGCCCGAGGAGGAGCCATGACCGATTCCCGCACCCTGCCGCCCGAGGCGCTGAACGACTGGAGCGCCGCGCTCGCGGAGCGCTTCGGCCTGGCCGAGGGCGACATCCCCATCTCGTTGATCCTCGACCTCGCGCGCGACGTCGCGAACGGGGTGGCCCGGCCGGCCGCGCCGCTCAGCGCCTTCGTCGCGGGGCTGGTCGCCGGTCGCGCCGGCGGCTCACCCGCCGACACCGAAGCCGCGGTCGCCGCGGTCGTCGAGATGGCCCGCGGGTGGAAGAACGACTGAGCGGGCCATGCCCGAGTGGTTGATCGTCGCCCTGGGCGTCGTGGCGGGCTTCGTGCTCGTGTGGGGGGCACTCATCGCCGTGCTGTGGTGGCAGCAACGGCGCTCGGGTGGCGACGTCGACTGGCGGGCGTTGCTGCGCCTGGCGCCCGATGTGATCCGCCTGGTGCGCCGCCTCGCCGTCGATCCGGCCGTGCCGCGGGCGACGCGGTGGTGGCTGATCGGGTTACTCGCCTACCTGCTCTCGCCGATCGACCTCGTGCCCGACTTCCTGCCGGTGATCGGCTACGCCGACGACGCGATCGTGGTCGCGATCGCGCTGCGCTTCGCCATCCGTCATGCCGGGATGCCGGCCATCGAGCGCCACTGGCCGGGAACGCCCAAGGGGTTGAGCAGCGTCCTCACGCTCGTCGGCGCGGCGAAGGACTGAGTGTCAGCCGAAGACCCCCGACAGCACCACCGTGCGCGTCTGCGGGTCGATGGCGACCGTCGCGCCGTGACCGCCCGACGAGAACAGGTCGTCGAGCTCCGGGCTTCCTTCGAACGGACCGGTCGGGAGCTTCGGCGCGAGATCGTCGACGAGGGTGGGCGGATCGACCTTCACGAGGTCCGCGGTGGACCGGTAGACGTCGATCTCGGACTCCGGCATGACCGCGATCACGTCGACCCAGTACGTCGAGGGGCCGACATCGCGCGAGCCGAGCGTGCCGCCCATCCACTCGACCGACTCGGCGGACGCGAGCTGCGGGTATCTCTCGGCGAGGGGGGCGAGGTCGGTGCGGAGGCGCCCGTCGCTATGCTTCGCCGCGGTCTGCGGCTCGGGCGCGGGGGCGGAGCAGGCGGAGAGCGAGACGCAGAGGGCGGCGATGACGAGGGCTGCGGTGCGGCGCATCAGGCGACCCGGGCCGCATCGGGATCGTTGAGAATGTCGACGGCGAGACCGCCGGATGCGACCGCCAAGCGCGAGTCGTTGGTCCACAGCGAACGGCATCCGGCCTGGCGGGCGATCGCGAGGTGGAGGGCATCGGCCGTCTGCAGCCCGCTGTAGCGAGCACGCAACAGCGCGGCATCGAGGAACGCATCGGGGTCGGCCGGGAGCAGCTCGAAGGCATCGAAGGCGCTCCACATGGTCAGCTGCGCCTCGGCATCGGCGGCCCGCATCGGCTTCACCAACGCCTCCATCATGACCAGGGGGCTCGTTGCGAGGGGCTCGTCGGCGCGAGCGAGGGTGGCGCGTGTGCGTTCACCGATCTCGTCGTCGCGTTCGACCGCGTAGATCACCAGGCAACTGTCGATGTAGATCACGCCCCGGCTGCTCGGTTCTCGGCGATGATCGCTTCGATCTCGTTCACCGGGCGGGCGCGCTCGGGAGTCAGGGGATGCTCCTCGAGCCACTGCGCGAAAGCGTTGCCTGCGCGCCGGGGCACGTAATCGATCGGCACGATCCTCGCGACCGGGACACCTCGTCGAGCGATCGTCACCTCGGCGCCCGACTCGACGTCGGCGATCAGCTTCGAGAGGCTGTTCCGCGCCTCCAGGACGTTGTACATCATGCCGTGCAACCTAGCCAGGAATATGGCTAGGTTCAACCCTCACGGCCCCACGTACTCCCCGCGCGGGCGCAGTCGCATCGCGGGTTCGGCGTACTCCGCGGCGATGTGCGCGATCCATCCCGCGATCCGCCCCAGCACGAAGATCGTGCTCGCGGCATCGTCGGGCAGGCGGGCGCCCGAGACGAGCGCCGCCAGCGCGAGGTCCACGTTGGGCAGCAACCCCGTCCGGGCGGCGACGACCTCGGACAACCGGTGCACGGCATCCATCGTCCGGTCTCCGTCGGGCAGTCCGGCCAGAAGGGGGAACAGTGCCGCGGCCCGGTCGTCGCCCCCGGTGTAGAGCGGATGACCGAAGCCCGGGATGCCGTTGCCCTCCTGAAGCGCGTCGGTCAGTGCCCGCTCGGGTTCCTGACCGCGGTTCACCCGCGCGAGCAGTCGCGCTGTGCGGGTCGCGGCGGAGATGTGCAGCGGGGAGTCGGCCGCACCGAGGGCGGCGCTGACGGCGGCGTAGCCGTCGGCGCGTGCCGAGGCCGCGACGCGCGCGGCGAACGTCGAGACCGCCAGGTCGTGGTCGATGGCGAGGACCAGTGCGGCGTTGACGGCGGTGATGGTCACGTCGTCGGCGGTGGGGGTCCACGTGCTCGTGAGCGAACGCGCGAGATCGGGGTGCGGGCGCCCGCCGAGGGCGACGGGCAGGCCCGTGAGAAGGGTCCAGCCGATGCGGTGGGCGGTGTCCGCCGAGGCGTCGTAACGCAGGGGGTCGTCGGCGGCGAATCCGGTGAGAGCGGCGCGTAGGCGGTCCATCGCCCCGGCTGGGAGCGGGAGCGCACCGACCATCGCGCGGGCGCTGCCGATAGCGGGGTCCGGGGCGTCGATGCGCTCCGCGTTCCACAGCCAGGCGACGACCTCGGCGAACGGCTGAGGGATCAGGTCGCGGGCACGCCGCCCCCGGTAGAGCAGCTCGTCGTCTTCGATGTCGGCCACGTCGGTCTGCACGACCCCGAGGGGCATGCCGGTCGTGGGGTGGGTGGGCGTCCGGACGGCCGCGCGACGGCGACCGGCGGCGAAAGCCTCGACCTCGAGTGCGTCGAAGGTCGAGCCGCGGGCGTCGCGCTCGCGGGTGAGGAGGCCGCGTGACACGTAGGCGTACACGGTCTCGGGTTTGACGCCGAGGCGGGCGGCCACCTGAGCGGCGGAGAGACGGGGGAGAGGCGCGCTCATCTTGATCCGATCAACGTTGACGCTGTCGTCGTCATGTTCGCACACTGAGCGCATGAGCGACCTGATCGATGTGCCCCGCGGCCTGAACGGCGTCGTCGCGGCCGAGACGACCATCAGCGACGTCGACGGCGACGCCGGTGTCTACCACTACCGCGGATTCTCGGCGGTGGAACTGGCCCGCACGCGGTCGTTCGAAGACGTCTGGCACCTGCTGGCGGTCGGCGCGCTTCCCGATGCGGCCGAGAGCGCGGCGTTCGCCGCCCGCGTCGCCGCGGCGCAGGCCGACCCCGACCTGGGCCGGCTGGCGGCCCGGGTCGACGTCCTCACCGCGGACCCCCTCGCGGCGCTGCGCGCGGTCTGGACCCTGCGGGGCGCGCGCCCGCTGTACGACCTCGACGACGGTGCCCGCCTCGACGACGCCGTCGCGTTCGCGGCCGTGGCCCCCCTCGTGCTGTCCGCCTCCCGCCCCTCGGCCGGCGCCCGCACCGGTCGCGGAGTCGTCGGCGACTACCTGGCTCGCGTCACCGGGAGCGCCCCCGACGACGCCCATGTCCGCGCGTTGTCGGCCTACCTCGTCGCCGCGATGGACCACGGCTTCAACGCCTCGACGTTCACGGCCCGGGTCATCGCCTCGACGGGGGCGGCCATGGCATCCTGTCTCTCCGGTGCGCTCGGCGCACTCTCGGGACCGCTGCACGGCGGAGCCCCGGCCCGCGCTCTCGACAGCCTCGACCGCGCAGGGGACGACCCCGCGGCGTGGATTGCGGCGGAACTCGACGCCGGACGCCGACTCATGGGCTTCGGTCACGCGGTGTACCGCACGGCCGACCCGCGTTCCGAGCTGCTGCGCGCCGTCGCGCGCGATCTCGGCGGAAACCGCGTCGCCCAGGCGCTGGCGTTCCAGCGAGAGGCCGAGCGACAGCTCGCGGAGCGGCGACCCGAGCGCCCGCTCCACGCGAACGTGGAGTTCTACGCCGCCGTGGTCATGGAGCAGTGCGGCATTCCGCGAGCGATGTTCACCCCGACCTTCGCCCTCGCCCGCACGGTCGGGTGGACAGCGCACGTGCTCGAGCAGGCCCGGGATCCGAAGATCATCCGCCCCTCGGCGCGGTACGTGGGGCGTGCCCTGGCGGGGTGAGCGCGCGCCGTCCTGCGGAGCTGGCGGTCGATACGCCGCGATCTCGCCGCGGAGGCTCGGCGTGTCGCACCTCGGCTCCGCAGGACGGCCGGCGGCGCGAGACGCCACGGCCGGACGAATGGTGGGATGCCGCGGACGATCGGTCGGGCGCGAGCTGCGGCGCCGGACGAGCATCGAGTCATGACCACGACCGCGTCCGTTCCGACTCCGCTCTCCGCCCCGCCCTCGATGCGTTACGGCGGTCTCATCGTCGTGATGCTGCTCAGCTTCCTCCTCGTGACCGCGGAGTTCCTCCCCAACGGCGTGCTCACCGAGATGGCGGCCTCGCTCGGCATCACCCCGGGTCAGGCGGGCCAGACCGTCACCGTCACCGCCCTCGCGGGGCTTCTGGTCGCCCCGACCGTCGGGCTGCTCCTGCCCCGTCTCGATCGCCGCACCCTGCTGACGGGCGCGGCGGCGGCAGCGGCGATCTCGAGCCTCGTCGTCGCGATCGTGCCGAGCCTGGTCGCCATCCTCATGGCGCGGTTCCTGCTGGGCGCGGCGATCAGCTCGTTCTGGTCGATGTCGATCACGGTGGCGGCGCGCCTGTCGAGCCCCGAACGCATCGGCCGGGCCGTCATGTTCGGGTCGGCGGGCCTGTCGCTCGCGACGGTGGCGGGCGTTCCCCTCGGCGTGGCGCTGAGCGAAGCCCTCGACTGGAGACTGGCCTTCCTCCTCGTCGCGGGGGCGACCGCGGCGGTCGGCGTCGCCGTGCGCCTGGTGCTCCCGCCCGTGCCCCCGGCCGCGGCGTCGACCCTCGGCATCCTGGTCGACACCCTGCGTCGCCGGGGTGTCGCGGGCGGCATGGTCGGCCACGTGCTCGTGGTGCTCGGGCACTTCCTCGCGTACACGTACGTGCGCCTGTCGCTTGAGCGCATCCCCGGTGTCGACGCGGGCACCATCGTGCTGCTGCTGGCGCTGTTCGGCGTCGGCGGACTGGTGGGCAACATCGTCGTGGGCGTCATCGTCGACCGGGCGTTCGCGCGGCTCGCGGTCGTCGGACCGCTGGTGATCGCACTCGCGGTCGCGGCCCTCGTCCTTCTCCCGTCGGCGATCGCCGTCGTCGCCGCCGCCGTACTCGTGTGGGGCTTCTTCTTCTCGTCGTGGCTCATCATCGTCAACACCTGGGTCGGACACCGCATGCCCGACCGTCTCGAGGCGGGCGGCAGCCTCGTGGTCACCGGCTTCCAGCTGGCCATCACGATCGCGGCGGGCCTGGGCGGTCTGCTCGTCGACGCCGCCGGGGTGACGACGGTGGATGCCATCGGCATCCTGCTGCTCGTGATCGGCGCCGTGTCGTTCGGGCTGTCGCTGCGGCGTCGGTCCGTCGCGGGGTGACGCGGGCGGGGTGCGGTGCTGGCGGGGCGGGTGGCGTCGCGCTGGTGCCGGGCGGTCGTGCTTCTCGCTTCGGCAGTGGCGGGAGGCTCGTCAGGAGCCCGAACGTCGTAGTCCGCGTGCCGCGGCCGGACGCGGGAAGGGCCGAATTACAGCGCGCCCTCAGGCCGTGATCGCGCGCCGGCCGTTGCGCCAGGCCGAGGGGGCGACGCCGGCATGGCGGCGGAAGGCGCGGCGGAATCCCTCGTCGGAGGCGTATCCCAGGACGCGGGACGTCTGCGACACCGAGGTCCCGGCCTCGAGTAGGTCCTTGGCGCGGCGCATGCGCACCGCCGTCACGTAGGACGCCGGCGAGCTGCCGAAGACCTCGCGGAACCGGGCGGCGAACACCGAGCGCGACATGGCGCCCAGCGAGGCGAGCTGGTCGATCGTCCACTCCTTCCCCGGGTCGGCGTCGATGGCCGCGGCGACGCGAGCGAGAAAAGGATCGCTGGTGCGCGGCGGCCACGAGAGGTCCTGGTCGGATGCCGCCCACGCGCGCAGCGCCGAGAGCAGCACCGTGGTGACCATGAGCTTGCAGATGGTCTCGTCGCCGTGGCGATCGCCGGCCCCGCCGGGAGCAGGGATGCCGAGGTGCGCGGCGAGGCCGGCCGCCGCGGGTTCGGCGCGGGCGAAGCCGCTGACGAAGACGACCGGGGGCAGAGCGCGCGTGTCGACCGTCGGAACCACCTCGAGAGGGACGACGGTCACCTCGGCGCCGGACTGCGAGGAAAGGCCGAGCGGGTGGCATCCGAGAGAGATGAACGCGTCGCCCGCCAGCAGCGTGCGTTCGCCCTCGACAGCCGCCGCCGATCCGGCTGAGGCGTTGACGGAGCAGCCCGATCGCGCCGCGCTGAGACCGGTGAGCTCACCGGATCGCACGTAGACGATCGCGGCCTCGCCCCGCGACAGCGTCACGCTCTCGCCCGTCGACAACGATTGCTGCCACGCGCGTCCGGGATGGACGTCGATCGCGGACAGAGCGCGTTCCAGCGCAGCGCGGGAGGTCATGTGAGCGGCAACCCCGCTCGCGGCGACGCTATTCCGGGGCCGCTCAGCCCAGCAGCTCGAGGCCGCTGAACAGACCGATCGTCACCGACAGCAGACCGGCGGCGACCCCGGCGATGAACCCCGCGGCGGCGAGCTCGCGCGCCATGCGCGCGTTCAGGCTCAGGATTCCGCACACGAACGAGACCACCGCGAGCACCCACATGCCGATCTGGATGAACGGCAGGTTGTCGATCTCGGCGATCGCGCTCGCCGTGGCGATGAAGAGGTACCAGGCGATGACGATCACGCCGGTGACGATCGCGACGATCGACACGGCGCGGAGATCGCCCTTCGGCGTCGGGGGTGCCGGCGGTTCTTCGCGCGGGGGGATGTCGACGGCCGGTTCGAGCGAATCGGGGAGATCGTCGTCTGCCATGTCCCGATCCTCCCAGGTCGCGTGGGCTTTCGGCGAGGTCTTGACGGGCCGCGCGGTCTGCCACGGCGCCTAGGCTCGACGGGATGAGAACCGTCGGAGTCGACCTCGCCGCCGGAGCCCCCGGCACCGCCCTCGCCGAGGTCGAGTGGGCGGGCGCCTCCGCTCGGCTGACGCGGCTCGAGATCGGGATGCAGGATGCCGACATCGTGGCGTCCGTCTCGGCCGGCGAGGCCTGGCTCGGCGTCGATTGCCCGCTCGGTTGGCCCGACGCGTTCGTCGATTTCGTGCAGGCCCACCACGCCGATGTCGACCCGCGGCTCGGGCCGGTCGACGGGGGAGCCGACTGGCGTCGCACGCTCGTCTACCGCCACACCGACCACGTCGTGCGGGAGCGCATCGGCCGCTGGCCGCTGAGCGTCTCGACCGACCGGTTGGGGGTCACCGCTCTGCGTGGCGCGGGTCTGCTGCGCCGCCTGGCCGCAGCGGGATTCCCCGTCGACCGCGCCGCCGAGGGGCGCCTGTTCGAGGTCTATCCCGGTGGGTCGCTGCGCCTGTGGGGCTTCGACACGAGCGGATACCGAGTGGATGCCACCCGCCGCGCGATCCTTCTCGACGCGCTGTCGCAGCGCGCACCGTGGCTCGACCTCGGAGGTTTCGGGTCGCTCGCCGTCGCGAAGGCCGATGCTTTCGACGCCGTCATCGCCGCCCTGGCCACGCGCGCCGGTGCTCTCGGGGTGTTCGAGCGTCCGGCATCCGGAGTGCTGCCCGTCGCCCGGCGCGAGGGCTGGGTCGTGCTGCCGGACGGGCCGCTCGGGGCGCTGGTCGAGGCCTGAGCTGACCGGGTGATGGGCGATCGCGGTGCCACTCGGTCGAAGGGAGTCCGCGCAGACGCTGCGTCACGGTGAGGAGGCGCGAATGTCGTTCGAAGCCGTTCCCGTCACGCGTCCGTGCTTATCGAAGGTTCGAGATGCGTACCGGACGATCTCCAACACCACCATCCGACCCTCGATATCAATTCGCGGGTTGATGTGGTGGATCTTCGCTTCGAAAGCCTCGAGTGCGGCCAGATGGGGGAGAGCAACCCGCACGTGCATGTTGGTGGGCCCGGCCGCCAAACCCAGGTAGGTCGTCCCCGTAAGGGCAGTGATCCGAGAGACGGCCTCACCGACGTCCCCCGCGGGCACCCGTAGGCCGATCCACACAATGGCGCTCGTCGGGATCGCGGCGGGCGCGAGCGCCGCCCTCACGTGCAACGCGCCGGCAGAGATGAGCTTGGAGACGCGTCGTTTCACGGAGGACTCCGACGCACCTACTGCACGCGCCAGAGCGGCGACGGATGATCGGCCGTCGCGACTGAGCTCCATGCAGATCGCCCAGTCGAGATCGTCGGTCCGCCCGGTCGACGGTACGAGGGTGCCTCGGTCGTGCGCCGGAAGGCGCGAGCGAGAGCCGGGCTCCATGGATCCGGCCGCAGCCAGGCCTCTGTCGAGATGGGTTGCCACGGTGGGCTGGGACAGGATCTTCTCGACGCCGGGAATCCTCGGAAGCGACTCGAGGATGAGCTCGCTGAGGTCTTGGTGGCTTTTTGCGCAAGCGACCATGAAGATGTCGGAGCTTCCACTGACGATCTCCACGGTCATAGCGTGCGGAAGTTCGGCGATGATCGCGGCCACTGCTCGAACGCAGGCGACCTTGCACTGAATCTGCAGGAATGCAGCAGCCATTCCCCGCGTCAGCAGCGGATAGCACGTCACCCACGCGAGATTGGCTTCTTGCATCGAATCCCACCGTCGCGCGGCGGTCACCGGGTCGACGCCGACGGCCGCGCCCACAGTCGCCCACGATGCACGGGGAGCGATCTCCACCGCGTGGAAAATTGCGAGGTCGGTCTCGTCGAGGAGTGTCTTTTCCTGCATTCATGAACGGTACATGAAGGAATCCTGCACTTTGGGCTGTCTAGCGGACGGCTTGTGAATATGGCGCCTGGTCGCACCCGAAGCGGCCTGAGGAGTACCGCACAATGTTTCGAGCCCGCCTTTTCTGCCCGCGCGTCGGGCGGGGAGCCGATGTCCGACCGTCCGCCGCATTCATCCACGCGTCATCGGCTCGTGGACCTCGATGCGCTCGACGAAGCGCTGACGGGGCGGTGGACGCCTCGTGAGCGACGATGTCTTGAGCGCGCCCGCCGTGGACGATCGAGAGCTTCTCGCAGCAGCGCGCAGCGGATCGTCCGATGCCTTGCAGGAGCTCTGGCGCCGGCACCAGCGGGCCGCGCACCGGTACGCAACCTCGCTGACGCGTCGTTTCGATGCTGATGATCTGGTTTCTGAAGCATTCCTTCGCGTGTTTTCGACCCTGCGCAATGGCCGTGGTCCGAACGACGCGTTGCGGCCCTATCTCTTTGTGACCATCAGAAACATTGCGATCAAGTGGGCGAAGTCGCCGGGGTCGGTCTCGCTGGGCGACGTCGACGAGCCTGGGTACGACGCGAACCTGGGCGGGGCATTGCTCGACACCGCGAACCGAGGAAAACTCCAGGAGGCGATGAGTTCGCTCCCCGAACAATGGCAGCGCATACTCTGGGCGACGGAGGTGCAGGGCCAACGCCCCGCGGACCTCGCTCCCACACTCCGCCTTCAGCCCAACAGCGTCGCCGCATTGGCATACCGCGCCCGGGTGGCTCTCAAGCAAGCGTGGGTCCAGGTCCATGTCGGCGACGACCTCGGCTCAGGGGAACACCGATGGGTCCGAGAACGCGCGGGACGCTACGTCTGCCGGGCGCTGACCGCCCAGCAGAGGGAACGGTTCCGCGCTCATCTCGACACGTGCGTGCCGTGCGCCGTCCTCGTTCGAGACGCGGAGCACCTCGCTGTCCTCCCGATCGGTGCCCTTGCGGTCCTCCTGCCGCTCGGGGCCTCCCCTCCGCTCGGGGCGGGCGTGCTCGGTGGAACCCCACCGACGTTCGCCGCGCGTCTCAGCGCGCGCCTCCGCCAGTCTTTCGACGGCCTGAGTCGGGCCTCCACCACGACCATCGCCGCGACCGCCGCGGTGACCGCGGTCCTCGCCGTCGGGGCGATCGCCATGGCTCAGGATGCCGGTCGTTCTTCCACCGGCACATCTGTGGCGGCCCCTTCATCCCTGTCCCAGACCGCGGAATCTCCCGACTCTGCCCACGGGGCGTCGAGCGTATCTGCCCCCACCCCGTCGCCGATGGATCCGGAACCCACCCCCTCACCTTCGGCGAGAGTCGTGACCCCCGCACCCCGGGCCGGCGACGCTATCGGCCCGCTGACCGCACCGAAAGGCCTGATCGAGCCCACGACCAGCCCCGGGGTGTCGGTGTCATCGACACCCGTGTCGACGACCTTCACTCTCTCGACGATCGCCGCGGGTGGCGCGGGCATCGCCACCGTGGAAGTCGTCAACGAGGGTGAACCCTTCGCTCAGCGAGCGGACACGATACGAGGATCCACCGCCGTGTTCATCGCGCCTGCGGGGGTCACCTTCCGTCCTCAGAGCACCTTGGTCAACGACTACCAGTACGCCGGCAGTTCCCGATCGGTCTCTGCGATCGGTTTCACGGCGTGCGTCACCGAAGACGACGCTCGCGTTCTGCGGTGTGAGGTGGTGGCGGCCAACCCCACTGCTCCGTCAGACGCGACGTGGGTGTGGGGATCGGGGGACACCCGCAGGATCTATCTCCAGGTCGCCGTCGCCAGCGATGCGGCACCAGGCGCCCTGACGGGCTCGGCCCGGCTGGCGTTGATGTCCGACAAGAGCGAAGAGACGGTCTTCGATCGCTCGTGGCACGTCGACGTTTCTCCCCCGACAGATCGCCTCGCACCCGCCATCGGAACCATCGACCCCGTCGGCGATGACATCGCCGTCCAGGGAAGCGCCCCCTCCGGCCGTCTCGTCGTCATCTGGAACGGTCCTCACGCGCTCGGAACGGCGACCGCGGACGACCAGGGCCGCTGGACGATCACGCTGCCGTGGGGCATTTTCGACACGCTCGTCGCGCAATCCACCTAGACGGACACGACTCGAGATGGCGGTGAGAAAGCCGCACGACGAACCCCGTTCCTCTCACGTCATGAAGGTGGCGACGACGTCTCCTCCATGTAGTCGGAAGCGTTCTGGCGATCAGGGACGGAGCGAGATGAGAAGTGAAGCTGCCTCTACACGACAGTTCGATGACGCGCGGGTGCCCGGGTCGGACGAGATCGGTAAGGACCGCCAGGACGCTGAGATGACCTGGGGCGTCACCCACGCTCGCGCGGCGATCGTCGGTTTGTCCCTGGTCATGGGCGGTTTCTGGGGCCCTCTCGTCCTCGTCTACTCCCTCCAGCCTTTCGGGAGGTGAAGACTTATCCGCTTCCGAGCGCCGAGGGTTCGACAAGAGGGCAGCGTCCCGCGCCCTCCCGGTCCTCGTTCATCGAATACGTCGTTCTGTCCCGCGCCCTGAGGCGCAGAAGCAAGGATGTCCCATGCTCCCGTTCACATGCATGCGGGGTTCCGCCGAGCAGCCCCTCCGAGGGCACGCCTGATGTGGCACTCACCCCGCGAAGAGGCTTTCCTTCCCTCTCGAGGGCACGCCATCGTGACAATCACCGTCCTGGACGAGAATGGCTTCACCCATCACTACGCACCGGTGGAACTCCGGCTTGACGTGCTGACTCACGTGATCCCCACGTTCTCCGCACCCGCGGAGGATCACGCCCGGTCGCCCCGCGCGATGAGGTCGAGACGTCTCAGAGATCGCTGGTGATACCCGGAGCCGACGGCGTCGATCGGTGTCGAGGCAGCCACGGTGGCCGGGTCCGGGAGCCACCGTGGCCACGTTTCCTCAGACGCTCTCGAGGTCGCCTCGGCGACGGCGGGCGATGATCAGGGTCAGCCCGAGCGCGGAAAGGGCTGCCGCGGTGATGCCTCCGCCGGCCCAGAGGCGCGAGCCCGTCGTCGCGAGTTCCGGCGGGCTGCCGGCTGCCGCGGATCTGCAGGCCGCATCGTGCGCACTCGTTGCACAGGTGGCTTCAGCCGGGCCGGGGGCGGTCGGGCTGCGTGGGGTTTCGGCCGCCTGCGTGACGGTGAAGGAGTAGGTCACGGTCACGGTTTCTCCGATGTCGAGCGCACCCGACCATGTGAGCTTCCCCTTCTCGACGACGGCCCCCTCAGTGGCGTCGTCGTTGTACGAACCGTGCGCCAGCGCTGAGCTCAGATCGTCGGCGAACGACGCGGGTCGGCCGACCGTGTAGGGCACCCGTCCGGTGTTCTCCACTGTCGTCGTGTACCTCACGACGTCTCCGGGGCGCACGGTGTCGTGATCGCTCGTCGTGGTCACTCGGAACGAGCCGACGGGCGTCGAGCTCGCGCACTCGCCTCCGCAGCTGCCTCCTGATCCCGTCGCGAGGAGCCTCCCCGTGAGCAGGGAGTCGCCGGCGCTCCCGGTCTTCACCGTCACGGTGTACGTGACCGTCGTCGTCTCGCCGGCCGCGAGCGGGCGGATCCAGGTGAGCGTCGAGCCGGCGAAGGTGGCACCGTTCGTCGCGTCGTCGTTGTATGTGGCGTCATCGAGAACTCCGACGAGCTCATCCTCGAACGAGGCAGGCGTGTCGACGGGATAATCCACATTCCCCGTGTTGGTGATCTTCACGGTGTACCTCACCGTCTCGCTCGCCGAGGCGGAATCGACGTCGGCCGACTTCTCGACCGTGTACGAGCGCGCGGCGGCGATGGCCTCGGCCGTGTCGGTGTTGTTGGACGGCACCGGGTCTGCCTGATTATTGGTCACCGTTGCGGTGTGGGAGATCTGGTCTCCGGCAGCAGCCGTGGCCTCTGCGGAGATGCGGAAAGTCGTCGATTGGCCGGCGCTGAGACGACCGCCGGACACGGTGATATCGGAGCGGTCGACCGCGAAACCGACCTCACCCGCCACGGAGGGGTTCGTGAGCGCCGACGGGAGCGTGTCGCTGACGGTCCAGCCGCTGGACACCCCGGGACCGTTGTTCGTGACGGTCATGGCGTACTCGACCCGCGTCCCTGAGACGACCGTCGCCGGCCCGTCAACGGTGAGGGAGAGATCGCTGGGCAAGCCGGGGATCGCGGCACCGTCACTGAAATCCGACCGCGGGCCGTCCACGCTCGAGACCAGAGCGATCGACGGAGTCGCTGAGCCCGGATCCGTGATGCTGACCTGATACACGCGTCCGGTGTCGTTGGCGGAGAAGCCGATGTTGCCGTTACCGAACGTCCACGCTGCTCCGTAGCCCCCCGCGGTCGCCGGCAACACGTCGGTGAACGTGCGGATGCGCCCGTTCGACAGGTTGACGCGGCGTAGTCCGCCGCCCGGGCCGGCGCCCCAGGCGAACCCGTCTCGGATGGTGAAATCCTGGGCGAGGAGAGCCTCGGGGAGTTGGATGCGTCGAACCTCGGCACCCGTAGTGACGTCGATGGCGAGCAGGGTGCGGTTATTGACCGCGACGGTTCCGGAGTCAGCGACGTAATAGAGGCCGTCGTCCGGGTTGAAAGCGCCCGAAGACCAACGGTTTCCTCCGCCCGTGTGGGCGTACACCCTGTTTCCGACCCGTTCTATGACGCCCTCTCGGCCGATACGGATGAGTGATCCGAACGGGAGCGAGGTCGTGTCTCGTTGATCGACCATGGCGTACAGGTAGTTGTCCGCGGGGTTGAAGCCGAGCGCGCTGTGCCGCACGGGCTCCTCCGGGCCTTCTGTCGCAAAGGCGTAGCTCCCGTTCCCACTCGTCTCTGCCTTGTACAGCTGTGTGGGCGTTCCCTGCGCGATGAAGACCGCCGGCGCAGCCGGATCGAAGGCGTCTCCCGCCGATGCCTGTGCGGGGGCCGCGGTCGCTACGCCGACTCCTGCTATGGCGACAACAGCAATAGAGACGGAGAGTACTGAGGCAAGGCTCCTCCGGGGTGGTCCCTGACGTACGCGCGGACGGTCATGCCAGTGATTCATTTCATTCTCCACGTCGGTAACGGGGGAGATGGTCTCCCCCTCCGAACGGGCGAGACCATCTCCCCCGTGGTTATGACGCAGGACGGCGAAGATCACGAGATACCGGATCGATCCCGGCCCCGGTGACATCACGTGCGCCGCGCGCAGACGCATCTGCGGGGAGTGTCGCAGACGAGGAGAGCGTCGGAGGACGAGGCGCCGAGCGGGAGAGGGGTGGGGATGGGAACGCGGCGCGTCCCCATCCCCACCGCGCCGGACAGGTGGCGAGTGGGATCGACCACCCCGATCCGCGCGTACGGAGGGAGAAACCTGCACGGAGTCGACGTGCAAGCTGGGGGATCCCCCTCCCTCAGGGGAGATCACATCTCGACGGTCATGACGGGATCCGCGGGAGAACGGATCGCGATCATCTGCGGTGGTCCCTCACGTCCTCCGTGAAAAGCCGCCGCCGCGTCCCGAGTGATGACGCTGCGGGTACACGGCAACACGCCCCGCACAGCGATTCCTGGTGTTTCTCGGGCTGCTGTGCGTCATAACAGTCGCCGCGGGGCCTCCCCCAGAGTGGGGAGAGGATCGACCTCCGCGGCAACCGGGGCTTCTCCTTATCAGTGCGGGACGAGCGGTTTCACTGCTTTTCGCTCGTTCGGCGCCGTGGGGGTGGGTCATTCATCCGTAAGGGGAGGGAATGATTCACCTCCACGCTCTCGCGGCCAGAACCTCTGGGCCGGATCACCGGGGTGAACGACGTTCGGGTATGCAGATGCTCTCTCCGCGTTTCACCGCGCGAGAGCAGATCCACCGGGAGCGTGCAGGGGAGCGAGAAAGCGTGCCTCGCAGGCAGGAAGGTTTCCGTGGGTGGGATGTCTCCGCGAGAACTTGTCATTTCTCGCGTCATACATGTCTGCGTGGCCGCTCCCTCCTCATAAGCACCTGCGCAGGTCGGTCCTTTGATTCCCTGCGCAGCACGTGATTTACGAGCACGTCGTGCTCGGCGACACAGGAGGAATAACCATGAGTGGCATCACACGAGTAGGCAAGATCGGCGCGGTGGCAGCGCTCGTCATGGCGGCCGTCGCAGGCAGTGCGATGGGGGCGTCGGCCGCGACGACGCTGGGACCGGCATCCCCGAATCAGGTCTTGAGCCCCGGGCAGACCGGGACGCTCATGACCGGCGCGGTCAGTTCCAGCACCAATGCGGGCACGAACGACGGGGCGAAGATCGACTTCTTCGCACCTCAGGGAACGACGTTCCCGTCGGCCAACGTCACGTTCATCAAGCGCAACAACGGTGAGCAGGTGTCCACCGGGAGCGCCCTTAATTGCACCCTCGTCTCGTCGACCCAGATCACCTGCGATTGGACGAGCGGGCGTCTCATCAACCCGCCGCAGACCGTGACGGGGTTCCTTCCCGATCAGTACTACGTTCTGCCGGTTCAGGTGAGCTCGACGGCGGCGTTCAACACGCGGTTCGACGGCCGTATGGTCGTCACCCGCACGGGCACGGACGCTCCCACCGACCGCTCGGTCACGTCGGGTGAGTCGACCTTCGGGTTCTCGACCCCTGCTCAGGCCGACAGCCCCGTGATCGATCCGGCCGTGGGTGGCATCGCGGCGGCCGGGATGCTCGGTCTCGGAACCCTCGGGTTCACCGCGACGCGTCGCAAGCGCGCCGCCTCTTCCGCCCGCGCCTGATGACCGTGCGGAACGAGCCGATGGAGAGCGTCGATGTATAGCCCCGGCGCCGGTGCACAGCCCGTGCTCATCGCGGGCGGAACGCTCGCCGCCACCGGGGGTGTGTCGCCCACGGCGGCACTCGTGGTCGCTGCGGTCGCGCTGTTCGTCGGAGCCCTCCTTCGGATCCGTACGCACCGTCTTCGCCGCATCAACCAGTAGACCCCGCGGGGCCCGGGTCCGTTCACATATGGACTCGGGCCTCGCAACGGTGAAAGAAAGGCAGGACCGGATGTCGTCCGATCGACAGGTGCGTCGCCGGCGCAGGTCCCCCGAGACGATGCGGCCGCAAGGGGCGCAGCGCATTCTCGCGTGGGGGGCGATCCTCGCCGCGGTGGCGAGCATCATCTTCATCGAGCAGATCGCCGTGGGCGAGGCGCTGACGACCGCGTTCTGGCTGAATCCGCTTCTTCCCGGCGGCGTGATCGCGTTGCGGGACAACTTCGTCGTCCAGGTCGAGGGCGTTCCCATCGCCTTCCACGTGACGGCAGGCTGCTCGGCCGCGGTGCTGCTGGCGCCGGCGTTTCTCTTCTACGGGATCACCCTTCTCCTTCGCCGCATCGCGTTCGTCCGTGCCCTCGCGGCTGCGGTCGTCATGATCGCCGTCATCTTCGTCACCAACCAATTGCGCCTCGGAATGATCGGCTGGGCCAGCCAGACGTGGGGCATGGATCTCGGATACCAGGTCTCGCACCGCTACGTCGGATCCGCGCTGGCCATCGTCGGTTTCTGCGCCGGCATCGCCCTGCTGTTCCTCCTCACGAGTGCCCACCGGCGCCCACTTCGACGGACCATCGCCGCCTGATGCTCTCGCTGTTCTCCTCCATCTCGCTCGTCCTGACGGTCTCTTTCCTGACGTACGTCGCCTTCATCGTCGTGCCGTTCATCCGGCAGAGATCCGAGGTCGCGGGTGACCCCGACCGGTTCAGCTGGCACATCTTCGTGCCGTGCCGCGACGAAGAGGCAGTGATCGCAACGACCATCCGTCGTCAGCGCGAGCGATTTCCCCACGCCCACCTCTGGGTCGTCGACGACGACAGCGACGATGAGACCGCATCGATCGTCCTCGATCATGCGGCGACCGACGACCATGTGCACCTGGTACGGCGATTCCGCCCGGACGCGCGTACCGGGAAAGGCGACGCTCTCAACAGCGCCTATGCCGCCCTCAACGACTGGATCACCCCCGGTGCGGACCGGGAGCGTGTGATCGTGTGCGTCGTGGATGCCGACGGGGAGATGGCATCCACCGCCCTCACCGCGGTCGCGTCGGACTCCTGTTTCGGCAACCCTCGAGTGGGCGCCGCGCAGATCACCGTGTGGATGAAGAACCGAGACGACCCCCGGCCGTACCCGCACAAGGGGCGCGCCGCGAATGCTCTGGCCAGATACCTCATCCGGATGCAGGACATCGAATTCCGTACGATCATCCCCGCGATGCAGTCGCTGCGCACACGCACCGGCACCGTCGGACTCGGCGGAAACGGGCAGTTCACGCGCCTGTCCGTCCTGGATGCCATCGCTGAGCAGTTCGGGCGACCCTGGCACGGCGCGTTGCTCGAAGACTACGAGCTCGGCCTGCACGTGCTCTTCGCCGGATATGAGAACCGGCACGTGCACTCGACATACGTGGCGCAAGAAGCCTTGCCGAGCTTGCGCCGACTCATCGTGCAGCGTTCGCGTTGGTCCCAAGGGAACATCCAGTGCGTCAAATACCTGGCCGAGATCATCCGCTCGCCTCACTTCGACTCCGGTGGAGTTCTGGAGAGCATCTACTATCTCTTCCTGCCGTTCATCCAACTGCTCGGTGTCGTCGTCTTCGGAGCACTCTGGGGCCTTCTCGTCACGTCGTTCGTCACGACGCCGGCCAGTTTCACGGTCGACTGGACGTTCCTCGGCCTGTCTATCGCCCTCTGGTTCGTCTTCGGCCTGTCGCCGTTCTTCATCTGGGCCGTGCTCTACAAGCTCCGCTGCGAGCCTGACTCGAGCTGGCCCGTGACGCTCGCGCGCGGCTTCGGGCTCTGGGTCTTCGTGCTGTACATCTTCGTCTCGACCGCGCGCGCCTTCTGGCGGGTCGTGCGAGGCAAGAACGGGTGGGCCAAGACCCGCCGCAACGCTGAGCTTCACGTCGTCGGACCGACGGCGAAAGACCACTGACCGAAACGGAGCCCCCGGTGACGATGTCCGACGCTGACACCACCCCGCCCGCAACCACATCGCGTGCGACCACACCCTCTCGAAACCACCGGAGCGGTCGAACGCTGCTCCGGCCGCGTCTCACGGTCGCCCTCCTCCATCTGCTCACGCTCGTCATCGATGTGACGATCGTCGGAGCCGGTGCCGCATTGCTCTGGCAATTCGCCGGAACGACGGTCGTCGACGGTCCGTTCTGGCTGCGGGTGTGCGTATTCCTTCTGCTGACCGCGCTCTTCGGAGTGCGATCCATCAGCCAACGTGCACTTCGCGATCGATTGAGCGACCGCTACCTCGCGCGCTTCCGCGCGGCGAGCGTGCAGTGGGTCACCCACACCGCGCTTCTCGTCGCCGGAGCGCTGATCTGGGCGCAGACGCACAACTACTTCATCGGCTGGGTGGTGTGCTTCGCGGCATCCGTCATGGCTGTCGGCTACTTCTGGATGCTGGTGTCGTGCCTGGCCGTCGAACAGACGTTGTCGATGATCGTCCAGCGCTTGATGGGGATGCTCGTCGGCGTCGTGGGATTGATCGTGACCGCTCCCGTTCACGCCTGGGCGAACGGGATCATCGAATCGATCGTGGTTCTGATCACCGGGGCGGTCCTCCTGGCGGCGATCACCCTCTTCTGGGGGACGGCCCTCGCTGAGGACACGGCGATCGAGAGGGAGGGCACGTCCTGACTCCCGTGATTCGGGGTGCCCGCCTGCACCTGACCCCGACGCGCGTCTCGAGGGGATGAGGCCCCGGGGCGTGTCGCCCCTGATGGACAGCCCCCACAGGACCCCCCGTTGAACCGCCCACCGATGCCGGAACCGATCATGCCCGACGAGATCGACCTCGCGATCTTCCACGCCCTTGAGATCTCTCCCCGAGCCTCATGGACCAGGGTGGGAGCCGCTGTGGGTATCGATCCTGCCACTGCTGCCCGGCGGTGGGAGGCGATGCGGGAGTCCGGCCGGGCCTATGTGACTTCCTATCCCCTGCTGACCCGGGAAACGAATGCCGCGTTCATTTCCGTGCGATGCGGCGCCGACCGTGTGCGTTCCGTGGCCACGGCGATCGCGGAAGACGCGCACGCGGTGTACGTGGACATCGTCAGCGGCGGGAGCGACATCCTTGTCCTCGCGGGCGCGGCGTCCTCCGCTGCGTTGGCGGCCTTCGTCCTGGACCGGCTCCCCGCCATCGCGGGGGTCGACGCGGTGGTCTCGCAACCGGTCGTCGCCGTCCACGTCGAGAGCGGCTTCGCCGCCCCCGGTGTGCTTCCGCGAGGTGCTCGAGAGCTTCTGAAGGGAGATCGCCGCGGAACCCTCAGGCCCTCGGTCGGACGCGTCGATGACCTCGATTGGCTCATCTGCCTCGAACTCTCCCGTGACGGCCGCGCCTCCGTCGCTGACATCGCGCGTGCGACAGGTGCCTCATCGTCCACGGTCGCGCGGCGATTGGGCAGGCTCGTCACCGAGGGCGCTCTCCGCGTGCGGGCGAAACTCGTGCCCTCGGCGAGACCTCGCAGTCCCGTCGTCTGGCTGGGCATGCGCGTTCCGCCCGCCGCCGTCTCTGAGACGGTCCGTGACATCGCTCGACTCACGGGTGTGAACAACGTGAGCCTGGTGGCCGGCGCGCACAACCTCCTGACGAAAGTCACCCTCCCGCATCTGGCGGCACTGGAGGCCTTCGAAGCCAAGATCCACCAGTCGAACCCGGACATCCTGGTCGCCAGCCGAAGGGTGGTCTTGGAGCAGGTGCGGCACCTCTCGCGGATCTTCGACGCTCGCGGAGATGTCGCCAAGATCGTGTCGATCGATCATCGGTAGTCGCACGTCGATCCGCGTCATGGCGGCGCTTCTTCAGGCTCCACTCTTCAGCGCCCCTTCCAGGCGCGTCATGACGAATCGGACGGAGACATGAGGATGATCAGGATCGAAACGGGAGTCGAGCAGTGAGCCTCGCGAGCAGAGTCGCGGTCGTCTACGGCACGCGCCCCGAGATCATCAAGCTGGCGCCCGTCATCACAGAGCTGGGCGACGACGCCCTCGTCATCGATTCCGGCCAGCACTACGACCACGAACTCTCCGGCCAATACCGCGAGGTGTTCGGCATCGGAGAACCCGACATCCGCGTGGACGGGGTCGGGGGGAAGTCGCGGGGAGAACAGATCTCCCGCATGCTGGGCGAGCTCACCGCGGTCTTCGAGGAGCGGCGGCCGGGGGCGGTCCTTGTCCAAGGAGACACGAACACCGTCTCGGCCGCGGCACAAGCGGCGAACTATCTCGGGATCCCCATCGGTCACGTCGAGGCCGGGCTCCGGTCCTACGACCGTGCGATGCCCGAGGAGATCAACCGACTCCTGGCCGGTGCCCTCTCCGACGTGCACTTCGCTCCCACGCGGCGCAGCGCGGTGAACCTCATCAACGAGGGTGTCGACAGGGAACGCGTCATGGTGACCGGGAACACCATCGTGGAAGCCACGCATCGGGCCGCTCGTCGTAGCGCCGCCCCGGTGGCTTCCTGGTTCCCGCGCGGGATCCTCCCGCCGGCCTTCGCCATCGCGACGATCCACCGCCCAGAGAACACGGACTCCGCTCCGGCGCTCGCCCGCGTCCTTCGTGGCCTGCACGGTCTCTCGATGCCGGTGCTGTTCTTCGTCCACCCCCGCACACGCGCTGCGATCGAGCGGTTCGGGCTCGAGCGTGAGACGAACGGTCTCATCCTGCACCCATCCCCTGCGTCGACGGACTTCCTGCACGTGCTCTCGGCCGCGGCCGTCGCGGTGTCCGACTCGGGCGGTGTGCAGGAGGAGGCGACGGTCTTGAAGGTGCCGGTCGCCGTCGTCCGCAACAGCACTGAGCGACCCGAGGCGGTTGAGGCGGGGTGGGCGACATTGATTCGCCCGGGAGTCGACATCGCCGCAGCCGTGGAGCACTTCCTGCGCTCCGAGCGGCCGGATCCCTCGCTCCCCACTCCATACGGAGACGGACAGGCCAGCGTCCGCATCGCGGCGGTGGCGAGAATGCTTGCGTCCGGACGCGCACCAGCGGAGGCGATCACGCTGGCGGCCCGGCACTCGTCGACACCCGGTACTTCGGTCGAGCTGGACGCCACACCCTGACCAGCGCCGGCATCCATTCGATATCGCCTCCGCGATGAACCGGGCGGGCCTGCGTCGCGGAAGGCGTCTTCCCGCTCACGCGAGACGCTCAGCGCGTCCTCACCCCCGGACGAGGAGCGCCGCTCTTGCCACCCCACCCCCGAACCGCTAACGTACAACCAAATGGTTGAACAAAAGAGCGACGCCGACATCGACCGGGTGTTCCACGCCCTCGCCGATGCCACGCGGCGCGACATCGTGCGGCGCACGCTCGTCTCCGAGCAATCGGTGTCGGACCTCGCCGCGGGATACGCGATGTCGTTCGCGGCGGTGTCGAAGCACATCGCCGTGCTCGCCGAGGCACGGCTGATCACCAAGCGTGCGGAGGGGAGGGTGCGACTCGTGCGTGCCGACCCCGCTGCCCTGGCCCGGGCGCAAGAGCTGCTGAGGTCGTACGAAGACCTCTGGCGCGGCCGTATCGACCGGCTCGACGCGATGCTCGCCGAACCCACCGAGAACTGAACCGACGAAGGAGCCGTCATGCCCGTCACATCCGTCGAGAGCGACGCCGAAGCGCTCACTATGACCCTGGTCGCCGACTTCCCCGTGGGCGCCGAACGGTTATGGACGGTCTTCACCGACCCGCGGCAGCTCGAACGCTTCTGGGGTCCCCCCGGATGGCCGGCGACGTTCGCATCGTTCGCCTTCGAGGTCAGCGGTCGCGCCCGATACTCGATGACCAGCGCGAGCGGCGAGATCGCACGCGGGAGCTGGGAGTTCCTCGGCATCGACGCTCCGCGCGGCTTCGAGGTCGTCGACTCGTTCGTCGACGAGGACGGCGAGGCGATCCCCGGCATGCCCGCGATGCGCATGACCTTCGCGTTCGACGAGACCGAGGGCGGCTCGCGGCTGACGAACGTGACGTACTTCGACTCCCTCGAGGGTCTCGAAACGGTGCTCGCCATGGGCGCCGTCGAGGGGTCGACCCTCGCCATCAACCAGCTCGACGCGGTGCTGCAGGGGCTACGGGAGTTCGCGCAGGGCAAGGGCACGCAGCTCGAGATCCTCGACAACCAGCACGTGCGCATCACGCGGCTCATCGACGGGCCGCGCGAGCTCGTCTGGCGGGCCCACGTCGACCCCGAGCTGATGCGGCAGTGGATGCTCGGGCCCGACGGATGGCGCATGACCCACCGCGAGGTCGACCGGCGCGAGGGCGGCGCGTACCGCATCGCGTGGGAGCCCGAACCCGGCACCGAGGGGGAGCCCTTCGGATTCGACGGTGAGATCGTGCTGCTCGACGAGCCGCGCCGCATGGTGCAGACCGAGCACATGACCGGCACCGACTACCCCTCGACGATCAACGACCTGTCCCTCTACGAAGAAGACGGGGCGACGCTGGTCACCCTGCTGATCGAGTATCCGGATGCCGAGACCCGCGACGCCGTGCTCGCCACGGGGATGGTCGAGGGGATGGAGCAGAGCTTCCGGCGGATGGAGCGGGTCCTCAGGTGAGGGGGCGGCTGGCGCGCGCGGAGCGGGGGGCCCACTCGTGGTCGGAGCGTCGCTCTGGGTTCCGGGCACGAGCGATGCATAACTCCTGCACCTGACGCCCTGCGCGAGCCGGAACATCGCTTTCGCGCGGGTTGTGCAGGAGCTGTGCGCAGCGGCGGGGTCGATGCGGGCGAGCAGCGGGCGCCATCGCGCTCAGGCGGCGGGCGCCGCCCGGCGCACGGCCTCGCGAATGCGCTGCTCGACCGCGTCCGTCACCTCGACGACCGCGAACGACACCGGCCACATGGGGCCGTCGTCGAGCTGCGCGCTGTCGTCGAAGCTCACCGTGCCGTAGCGCGTCTTGAACTTCGACGCCGGCTGGTAGAAGACGACGACCTTGCCGTCCTTCGCGTACGCCGGGAAGCCGTAGAAGGTCTTCGGGTTCAGGTGCGCGGCCTCTTCGAGCACGATGACGTGCAGGCGCTCGGCGACCGCGCGGTCGACGCCCTCGAGCTTGTCGATCGCTTCAAGGCAGGCCTCGTTCTCCTTCTCGAGCTTCGCCGCGCCCTTCAGGCCCTTCATGGCCTTGAGCTCTTCGGCGCGCTGCTTCATCGCCGCGCGTTCCTCGTCGCTGAATCCTGCTCCGCCGGTGGCCATGGCATCCGCCCTCTCATTCGTCTGACGGAAGGGTAGCGCGCGTCGTCCCGGTCGTATCCTCCGCGATCCGCACACCTTCAGCCAGAACCGGCGGATGCCGACTGAGCTTGCGCGTATCGCCGAGCTTGCGCGCCGAGGCGCTCAGGCCTGCCGCAGCCCCTCCTCGAGCGCGACCCAGGCGAGCATCGCGCACTTCACACGGGCGGTGTACTTCGAGACCCCCGAAAGGGCGGCGGCGTCGGCGAAGGTCTCCTCGTCGAGGGGGATCTTGCCGCGGGAGCGTAGCGCCTCCCGGAACTGCGCGATCAGCGCCTCAACGTCGGCCTTCGCCATGCCCTCGTCGCCGCCGTCTTCCTGCAGCAGGGCGACGAGCATCGACGCGGACGACTGCGAGATCGAGCAGCCCGCTCCCTCCCAGGTGACGGAGCTGACGCGGTCACCGTCGACGGAGACCCGCAGGGTGATCTCGTCGCCGCAGATGGGGTTGCGCTGGTGCACGGTGGCGCTGCGCGCGCCGGGGGCGGCCAGGCCGAAGCCGCGGCGGTTCTTCGCGTGGTCGAGGATGAGCTCCTGGTACAGCGACTCGAGCCCGCTCATGCGCCGGCACCGAAGAAGCCGCGCACGCCCGAGACGGCGTCGAGGAAGGTGTCGATCTCGTCCTCCGTGGTGTGGATCGCGGCGCTCGCGCGCACCGACGCCGTCATCCCGAGTCGGCGGTGCAGGGGCTGTGCGCAGTGGTGTCCGACGCGCACGGCGACGCCGCGCGAGTCGAGGAACTGGCCCACGTCGTGCGCGTGCACGCCCTGCACCTCGAAGGCCTGCAGAGCGACGCGCTCCGCGGCATCCGTGTCTCCGAGAACACGGATGCCGTCGATCGAGCGGAGACCCTCGCGCATGCGCTTCTCGAGCGCGGCTTCGTGCGCGTGCGCGGCATCGAGGTCGTGCTCGCCGAGCCAGCGGACGGCGGCAGCGAGGGCGACGGCCTGCGACACCGGCTGCGTGCCGGGCTCGAAGCGCTGCGGCGGGGGCAGGTAATCGGCCGTGTCGAGCGTGACGGTGGTGATCATCGACCCGCCCGTGGTGAAGGGCGGCAGCGCCTCGAGCACCTCGTCGCGGCCCCAGAGCGCTCCGATGCCGTAAGGTCCGTAGACCTTGTGGCCCGAGAAGACGGCGAGATCGACTCCGGATGCCGGCAGGTCGAGGCGCAGATGAGGTGCCGACTGGCACGCGTCGAGCACGGTCAGCGCGCCCACGCCGCGGGCGAGGGTGACGAGCTTCGCGACGGGGTTCACGATGCCGAGCACGTTCGACACGTGCGGGAAGGCGACGACCTTGGTGCGCTCGCCGATGAGGTCGGCTGCGGCGTGCAGGTCGAGCATGCCGTCGTCGAGCACGGGGATGTGGCGCAGGCGCGCCCCGGTGCGGGCGGCGAGCTCCTGCCAGGGGATGAGGTTCGCGTGGTGCTCGGCCTCGGTCACGACGATCTCGTCGCCCGCGCGGAGGCGCCCGGCGTAGCCGAGCGAACCCGCCACGAGGTTGAGGCCGGCCGTCGCGCCGCTTGTCCACACGAGCTGCTCGGGCTCGGCGCCCACGTACTCGGCGACGGTGACTCGCGCGTCTTCGAACAGCTCGGTGGCCTCGGCCGCGAGGGTGTGGGCACCGCGGTGCACGGCGGAGTTCGCCCGCTCGAGGAACTCACGTTCGGCGTCGAGCACGGCACGAGGCTTCTGGCTCGTCGCTCCGGAGTCGAGGTACACGAGGGGGCGACCGTCGATCTTGGTCTCGAGGATCGGGAAGTCGGCGCGCACGGCGGCGACGTCGAAGGGGAGGCTCACCCCTCCAGGCTACGTCGCGCCGGGTGGGTGGGTGCCGTGCGGTCTCGACGCGCCAGCCCCGTCGCGAGCGAAGAGTGAGGAAATCGCCCGCCCCTGTTCGCGAATCGTCAGGGCCGCGGATCCGCCGCCCGATGCCCCGTAGACCGGATGCCATGACCCTCACGGCCCTGCTCCCCACCCTCCGCGCCAGCATTCCGGCGCCCTTCGACGCCGCGGCGTGGCCCGCCGGCTCCGCGCCGACGCTCGACGACGTCACGGTGCGGGCGATGTCGGTCGGTCGCTACGCCGACCTCTGCGGCACGCCCTGCGTCTGCACGGGCCCCGCGGTGATCCCGGCGTCGGGTGGGATGGCATCCGCGACGCTGTCGACGACAGTGGTGATCGCGACGGTGACCGAGGCCACGCCCGACACCTTGCGCCTCGACGCCTGCGTCGCCGGACTCGAGGCCGTCTGGCGCGAGGCGCGGCTCATCGGCCGCGTCTCGCACGCGTACGACGAACCGTTCACCGTCGTCGACGCCCACGGGGAGGAGTCGTGCGCAACCGTCGTGCTCCCCGGTGACGTCCACGCGGGTGACCGCATCGCCTTCCCGTGCCCCGGATGCCACACGGTCGGGGAGGTCCGCTGATGCTGCTTCACTCGATCGTCTTCGCGTCGCGCTGCGCCCGCGTGCAGACGGAGTTCCTGGCGGCGGAGGCCGAGGATGAGCCGGCGGACGGCCGGGACGTACGAAACTCCTGACTTTCGGGGGCGTGCTCTCGTGCTCCCGGCGTCCCCGCGGGCACGCGGCCGGCGGGCAAGCCGAGGCCGTGCGAAATCGCAGGAGTTTCGCCCGCTCGCCCGCGGACCGTCGGGCCGCCGCGCCGGGGACTCTGCACGCCGAGCGCCGATCATACGACCAGCCGATACCCCATCCCCTGCTCTGTCAGCAGGTGCACGGGGTTCGACGGGTCCGCCTCGAGCTTCTTGCGCAGCTGCGACATGTACAGCCGCAGGTAGCCGCTGTCGGCGACCTGCTCGCTGGCCCAGATCTCCTTCAGCAGCGTCTGGCGCGTGACGAGCGAGCCGGGGTTGCGGGCGAGGAACTCGAGCATCCGCCACTCGGTCGGGGTGAGGTGCACGCGGGTGCCCGCGCGCAGTACCGCCTTGGCCGACAGGTCGACCTCGATCTCGCCGAAGCGCACGACGGCGTCACCCGCCGAGGGCACCGAACGGCGGGCGTGCACGCGCAGACGCGCGAGCAGCTCGTCGATCTGGAAGGGCTTGGTCACGAAGTCGTCGGCGCCGGCATCGAGCGCCTCGACCTTGTCGGCCGAGCCCGTGCGGCCCGAGACGACGATGATCGGCGCGGTCGTCCACCCGCGCAACGCGTGGATCACTTGCACGCCGTCGAGGTGCGGCATCCCGAGATCCAGCAGCACGATGTCGGGGTGCGCGTGGGCGGCGAGCGTGATCGCTGCGGCGCCGTCGGCCGCGGCCACCACGTCGTAGCCGTGGGCGGCGAGCGTGATCCGCAGAGCGCGGACGAGCTGCGGGTCGTCGTCGGCGATGAGTACCTTCACGGCGTCCTCCTGGAGATTCCGGATGCCACGGCATCCGCGCCCGCGACGGGAAGCGCCACGACCATGGTGAGCCCGCCGCCGGGGGTGTCTTCGGGGGTGAGAGTGCCGCCCATGCCCTCGGCGAAGCCGCGCGAGAGCGCGAGCCCGAGGCCGAGACCAGCGGTGTTGTCGGTGTCGCCGAGGCGTTGGAATGGCGAGAACATGTCTTCGCGACGCTCGGCGGCGATGCCCGGCCCGTGGTCGATCACGCGGATCTCGGCGGTGCCGCCGAGGCGGCTCGTGGCGATGCGCACGCGCTCGCCGTCGGGTGTGTACCGCTGGGCGTTGGTGAGCACGTTGACGAGCACGCGCTGCAGCAGCACCGGGTCGGCGTTGAGCATCGGCAGGTCGGGGTCGAGGGCGAGCTCGACGTCGTCCGGCCCCAGGTCGAGCTCGTCGAGGGCCATGAGCACGACGCCCGCGGCATCGGTCGGCGTGAGCGAGACGGCGAGCACCCCCGCCTGCACGCGGCTCACGTCGAGCAGGTCGGTGACGAGCACCGACAGGGTCGCGAGGCTCTCGTCGGCGGTCTCGAGCAGCTCGCGGCGGTCATCGTCGGAGAGCTGGTCGCCCGCGGCGCGAAGGCCCCCGAGCGAGGCGACGGCGGCGGCCAAGGGACGGCGCAGGTCGTGGCTGACCGCCGAGAGCAGGGCGCTGCGCACCTGGTCGGTCTCGGCGAGGGCTCCGGCCTCGGCGGCCGTCTCGGCGAGATCGGTGCGCTCGAGGGCGGCCGCGAGCTGCGCGACGACGACGTCGAGCAGGCGACGCTCGGAGGCGTCGAGATCGCCGCCGTGCAGCTCGAGGGTCGCGCGACCGTCGCCGACCGGGACCGAGACCGAGCGACCGTCGCGCACGGGCTCGCCGTCGGTGGCGAGAACCGCGCCGTCCGCGGCGACGAGACGCACCCCGGCCAGGCCGAAGGCCTCTCGGGCACGGGTGACCAGGGCGGGCACCGTGCTCTCGCCGCGGAGCACGCTGCCCGCGACCGTGGCGAGCAGCTCGGCCTCGGCCGTGGCGCGGCGGGCGGAGCGGGCCCGACGAGCTGCCTGGTCGACGACGGTGCTCACGAGCATCGCGATGACCACGTACAACACCAGCGCGATCGTGTTCGCGGGGTTGCTGATGGTCACGGTGTACAGCGGTTCGATGAAGAGGAAGTTGAGCGTGAAGCCCGACAGCACCGCAGCGAACAGGGCCGGCCAGATCCCACCGATCAGCGCCACGACTACGACGAGCAGCTGGTACACGAGCACGTCGGCGGCGATCGAGTCGTCGGAGCCCGTCGAGATCAGCAGCAGCGAGATCAGCGGTCCCCCGAGGACGGCGACGACGAAGCCCAGGAGGCGGCGCTTCGCGCTCAGCGCGGGGCCGCTGAGGCGAGGGAGGGCGAAGCGCCCGCCCGCGCGCGCGTGGCTGACGATGTGCACGTCGATATCGCCCGAGAGGCGGATGACGGTCGCGCCGATGCCGGGACCGGTGAGGGCGGCGGCGAGACGGCCGCGACGGCTCACGCCGATGACCAGTTGCGAGGCGTTGACCGATCGCGCGAAGTCGACGAGGGCGGTGGCGGGATCGTCGCCCACCACCTGGTGGTACGACCCGCCCAGCGACTCGACGAGGGCGCGCTGCTCGGCGAGGGTGGCCGGGGCGCTCGTGCGCAGGCCGTCCTGGCTCGACACGTGCACGGCGAGCAGCTCGCCGCCGGCCGAGCGGGCCGCGATCCGGGCTCCGCGGCGCAGGAGCGTCTCGCCCTCGGGGCCGCCGGTGAGGGCCACGACCACGCGCTCGCGCGCCTGCCACGAACCCTCGATGCCGTGCTCGGTGCGGTAGCGCTGCAGGGCCGAGTCGACCTCGTCGGCCAGCCACAGCAGAGCGAGTTCGCGCAGCGCCGTCAGGTTGCCGAGGCGGAAGTAGTTCGACAGGGCGGCGTCGATGCGCTCGGCGGGGTACACCGAACCTGCGGCGAGGCGATCGCGCAGAGACTGCGGTGCCAGGTCGACGACCTCGATCTGATCGGCGGCGCGGACGACGGCATCCGGAACCGTCTCCCGCTGAACGACCCCCGTGATCTTCTCGACCACGTCGTTGAGAGATTCGATGTGCTGGACGTTCACGGTCGTGATCACGTCGATGCCGGCGTCGAGCAACTCTTCGACATCGGTCCAGCGCTTCTGGTTGCGCGAGCCCGGGACGTTCGTGTGCGCCAGTTCATCGACGAGGGCGATGCGCGGATGCCGTTCGAGCACCGCATCGAGGTCCATCTCGTCGAGCGCGACCCCGCGGTGGGCGACGGCGCGGCGGGGGATCACCTCGAGGCCCTCGGCTTGCGCTGCGGTCGCGACGCGGCCGTGGGTCTCGACGATCGCGATGACGACGTCCTGGCCCTCGTCGCGCAGGCGCCGGCCCTCTTCGAGCATCTCGTACGTCTTGCCGACACCGGGTGCCATGCCCAGCAGCACGCGCAGGCGTCCGCGCTTCACGAGGCGCTCC
The DNA here is from genome assembly GCF_041079455.1 of Microbacterium sp. 16-032. NCBI lineage: Bacteria > Bacillati > Actinomycetota > Actinomycetes > Micrococcales > Microbacteriaceae > Microbacterium > Microbacterium sp. 16-032. The sequence continues at coordinate 694,685 of NZ_JBFYGQ010000001.1, forward strand.
TCGGGACCGCTCGCGTCTCAGCGACCGCTCGCTCGAACGCACGGCGCCGCCGCCGCGCGAGAGGCGCGACGGCGGCGGGTGACAGAGGCATGTCCCTGATTCTCGTCTCTCAGAAGGCGTCGAGCGCGCGATTGAGTTCGACCACGTTCACGCGCGGGTCGCCGAGGTATCCCAGGTCGCGCGGGATCGTGTGCGCGCTGACGAGGGATTCGACCTCGGATGCCGAGAGGCCGCGGGCCTCGGCGACGCGGGCGACCTGTCGTTCGGCATTGGCGACCGAGATGTCGGGGTCGAGTCCGGAGGCCGAGGCGGTCAGGGCATCGGCGGGGATCTGTCCCGGCCCGTCGAGCTCGACCGAGGCGGCCTTTCGCTCCTCGATCGCGGCGATGAGGTCTTCGTTCTCAGGCCCCCAGTTCGACCCGCTCGAGGCGGTCGAGTCGTAGCCGTCGCCCGCGGCCGAGGGGCGGGACTGGAAGTACTGCGGGAGGGCGTTGCCATCGGCATCCGTGAAGGACTGCCCAATCAGCTGCGAGCCCGAAACCCGTCCGTCGGCGGTCGTGATGAGCGAACCGTTCGCCGGGAACGGCAGGGCGACCTGGCCGACCGCGGTGATCAGCAGCATGTAGGCCACGCCGAGGAGCAGGGTGAAGACGACCATCGCGCGGACGGCGACGGCGGTGGTACGCAGGGTGGTGCGCATGACGGGGCCTTTCAGAAACCGGGGAGCAGGCTCACGACGAGGTCGATGAGCTTGATGCCGATGAAGGGGACGATGACGCCGCCGAGCCCGTAGACGAGCAGGTTGCGGCTGAGGATGCTCGACGCGCTCGCGGCGCGGTACTTCACACCGCGCAGCGCGAGGGGGATGAGCACGATGATCACGATCGCGTTGAAGATGATCGCGCTCGTGACGGCGGACGCCGGGGAGTGCAGACCCATGATGTTCAGCGCGGCGAGGCCCGGGAACACGCCCATGAACATCGCCGGGATGATCGCGAAGTACTTCGCGATGTCGTTGGCGAGCGAGAACGTGGTCAGGGCGCCGCGCGTGATGAGCAGCTGCTTTCCGATGCGGACGATGTCGATGAGCTTGGTCGGGTCGGAATCGAGGTCGACCATGTTGCCGGCCTCTTTCGCGGCCGAGGTGCCCGTGTTCATCGCGACACCCACGTCGGCCTGCGCCAGAGCGGGGGCGTCGTTCGTGCCGTCACCGGTCATCGCGACGAGGTTGCCGCCCTCCTGCTCGCGCTGGATGAGAGCGAGCTTGTCTTCGGGCGTGGCCTCGGCGAGGAAGTCGTCGACGCCCGCCTCGGCCGCGATCGCCTTCGCGGTGAGCGGGTTGTCGCCCGTGATCATCACGGTGCGGATGCCCATCGCGCGCAGCTCGCCGAAGCGCTCGCGCAGTCCGTCTTTCACGACGTCCTTGAGGTGGATGACGCCGAGCACCTGGCCCGCACCCTTCGACAGGGTCGCGACCACCAGGGGCGTGCCGCCGGACTGGGCGATGGCATCCGTCTCGCTCATCAGCTGCGCGCGCAGCGCCGGGGCGACCGGACTGCCCGAGGCCTCGAGCCACGCGAGCACGGCCGAGCTCGCGCCCTTGCGCACCTGCGTGCCGTCGACGAGGTCGAGGCCGCTCATGCGGGTCTGGGCGGTGAACGGCACGGGCTCGGCGCCGCGGGGCATGTCGGCGACGATGCCCTGGGCCGCGGCCAGCTCGACCACCGAGACGCCCTCGGGCGTGGGGTCGGCCTGCGACGACAGCGAGGCGTACTCGGCGAGCTCGGGGCTGCCGATGCCCTTCATCGGTACGAAGGCCGAGGCGCGACGGTTGCCGTAGGTGATGGTGCCGGTCTTGTCGAGCAGCAGGGTGGTGACGTCGCCCGCGGCCTCGACCGCGCGGCCCGACATCGCGAGCACGTTGCGCTGCACGAGGCGGTCCATGCCCGCGATGCCGATCGCGCTCAGCAGTGCACCGATGGTCGTGGGGATCAGGCAGACGAGAAGCGCCACGAGCACCGGGATCGACACGGGCGACGCCGCGTACGAGGCGATCGGGTTCAGCACGAGCACCACGATGACGAAGACGATCGACAGGCTCGCGAGCAGGATGTTCAGCGCGATCTCGTTGGGCGTGCGCTGACGCGACGCGCCCTCGACCAGGGCGATCATGCGGTCGACGAAGGTCTCACCCGGCTTCGAGGTGATCCTCACCACGATGCGGTCGCTGAGCACGCGCGTGCCGCCGGTGACCGCGCTGCGGTCACCCCCGGATTCGCGCACCACCGGGGCGGACTCGCCCGTGATGGCCGACTCGTCGACCGTCGCGATACCCGACACGATGTCGCCGTCGCCGGGGATGAGCTCTCCGGTCTCGACCAGCACGATGTCGCCGACGCGGAGGTCGCCCGAGGGGACGTCTTCGGTGGCGGCACCGGATGCCGAGGGGTCGGCCTTCTCGTCGTACGAGACGACGCGGCGGGCCGAGGTCGTCGTGCGCGTCTTGCGCAGGGTCGCGGCCTGGGCCTTGCCGCGGCCCTCGGCGACCGACTCGGCGATGTTCGCGAAGAACACGGTGAGCCACAGCCAGACGGCGATGCCCCAGGTGAAGCCGAAGGGGAGGCTGTCGTCGCTGCCGCCGAGGAACGGCTCGGCGATCGCGATGAGGGTCGTCAGCGCGGCGCCCACCCAGACGAGGAACATCACGGGGTTGCGCCACTGCGCGGCGGGGTTGAGCTTCTTGGCCGCGCCCGGCAGGGCGGCCACGACCTGCGCGGCGCTGAATGCGCGGCGCGGGGCGGTCGCCGCCGGTTCGGCTTCGGGGGCCGGGGCGTGGGTGAGGGTGGACATCAGCGGGTCAGTCCTTCAGCGAGGGGTCCGAGGGTGAGGACCGGGAAATAGGTGAGAGCCGTCACGATCACAGCCACGCCGCCCAGAAGGCCGGCGAACTGCGGGCGGTGCGTCGGCAGGGTGCCGGCGGTGGAGGGCACGGCATCCTGCGTCGCCAGAGAACCGGCGAGGGCCAGCACGAACACGATCGGCAGGAACCGGCCGAGCAGCATCGCCACACCGAGCGCGGTGTTGAGCCACGGGGTGTTGGCGGTGAGGCCCGCGAACGCCGAACCGTTGTTGTTCGCGGCCGAGGTGAAGGCGTAGAGCACTTCGCTCAGGCCGTGGACGCCCGGATTCCAGATCGAGGTGGTCTCGACGTCGGAGCGGATCGCGGGGACGCCGAAGCTCAGCGCGGTCCCGGCCAGCACGAGGGTCGGGGTGACGAGGATGTACAGGCTCGCGAGCTTGATCTCCTTCGGCCCGATCTTCTTGCCGAGGTACTCGGGCGTGCGGCCGATCAGCAGACCACCGACGAAGACCGCGATCACGGCGAGGATCAGCATGCCGTAGAGGCCCGATCCGACACCGCCGGGGGCGATCTCGCCGAGCATCATGTTGATCATCGGCATCATGCCGCCGAGAGCGGTGTAGCTGTCGTGCATCGAGTTGACGGCACCGGTCGAGGTCAGCGTGCTGGTGGTGCCGAAGAGGGTCGAACCGAAGATGCCGAAGCGCACCTCTTTGCCCTCCATCGCGCCGCCCGCAAGCATCGGGGCCGTGCCGTTCCCGGCCATCTCGGCCCAGGTGAGCAGGGCGGTGGATGCCACGAAGATGGCCCCCATCACGCCGAGGATCGTGTAGCCCTGGCGGTTATCACCGACGATCCGGCCGAAGGCGCGGGGGAGCGAGAACGGGATCACCAGCATGAGGAAGATCTCGAAGAGGTTCGTCCACGGCGTGGGGTTCTCGAACGGGTGAGCCGAGTTCGTGTTGAAGAACCCGCCGCCGTTGGTGCCGAGCAGCTTGATGGCCTCCTGCGAGGCGACCGGGCCGCCGGGGATCGACTGGGCCGCTCCCGCGACGGTCGCGGCATCCGTGAAGCCGGTGAGGTTCTGGACGACACCGCCCGCGAGCAGCACGACCGCGGCGACGATCGCGAAGGGCAGCAGCAGACGGTAGGTGCCGCGTACGAGGTCGACCCAGAAGTTGCCGATCACGCCGCTGCGACGGTACGCGAAGCCGCGCACGAGGGCCACGGCGACGGCGATGCCGACGGCGGCCGACACGAAGTTCTGCACCGTGAGGGCGGCGAACTGCACGGTGTAGCCGAGCGTGGCCTCACCCGAGTACGACTGCCAGTTGGTGTTCGTCACGAACGACACCGCCGTGTTGAACGACAGGGCCTCGCCGGGCGAGTCGAAGCCGAGCGACAGCGGGAGCACCGCCTGGAGGCGCATGATCGCGTACACGAACACGACGCCGACGAACGAGAACAGCAGCACCGAGCGCAGGTACGCCTGCCAGGTCTGGGCGCTGCGGGGGTCGACGCCGATCAGGCGGTAGGTGCCGCGCTCGACGGCGAGGTCGCGCTGGCCGGTGTAGATGCGGGCGATGTAGTCACCGAGGGGGCGATACGCCAGGCCCAGGGCGACGAGGAGGGTGAGGCTGGTCAGGACGATCGACCAGATGCTTCCGCTGTCCATGACTCAGAACTTCTCCGGTCGGACGAGCGCGATCACGAGGTACACCACGGCGGCGACCGCGAGCACGGCGGCCAGGATCGAGAAGAAGATCACGAGCGCTCACCGCCTCGACCGGTGGGGCGGGCGGACGAGGGGCGGGCCTCGGGGCCCATCTTCTCGACCCCCTTGGCGACGAGCGCGACCAGCGCGAAGATCGCGACGGTCACGGCGAGGAAGACGACATCGAGCACGACGACTCCAGATTCGGGTCTGACCGCGGGCGGGCCGCGGGCGCCGCGGGGCGGCACGTCTGTCGATACAACTCCTCGAGCCCGCGGCATCCCGGCGTCCTAACGCTTTCCCTACGGGTCCCTGACGGACGCATACGGGGTGCTTACGGGGTGGCTGGGAGCGGCCGGCGATGCATGACTCCTGCAGATCGGGCACTCCCCGGTCCCGGACCGCGCGGCGAGGTCGGATCTGCAGGAGTCGTGCCGTGGGGCGGGCCTACGCGACGCGGTGCCGGCGAGACAAGCGGGTTCACGGCCGGCCGTGCACAACTCCTGAGGGATGTAACCGCGGGGGGAGCGCAGACCGTCGGAACACCGATTTTGCAGGAGTTGTGCGCCGACCGCGCATGATGGAGGCATGCTCTCCTCCGACGGATCCGACGTGCGCGTCAGCGCTGCGCTCGTGATCCCGGCGGCGGAGCTGTCATGGCGGTTCTCGCGCTCGTCGGGCCCGGGCGGTCAGGGCGTGAACACCGCCGACTCCCGGGTGGAGGTGATGTGGGATGCCACGGCATCCGCCGTTCTCTCACGGGTTCAGCGTGAGCGCGTGCTCGAGCGGCTCGGCGACCGGCTGGTCGACGGGGTGCTGACGATCGCGGCCTCGGAGCATCGGGCGCAGCTGCGCAATCGCGACGCCGCTCGCGCCCGGCTCGCGGCCCTCGTCGCCGAGGCGGTGCGCCCGCCCGCCCCACCCCGCCGCGCGACGAAACCCACGCGCGGGTCGAAGGAGCGCCGCCTGCAGGCCAAGCAGCGCCGCACCGACGTGAAGAAGATGCGCCGCCGCCCGACCGACTGACGCGGTTTCGTCCTGTCCCCGTCATCCCGTGTCGAGCGTCCAGAACACCCGGACGCTTCCGAAAATCGTCCGGGTGTCTTGGACACTCAAGGGGGCGACCGGAGTCAGCTGGTCGCGCCGCCCTCGGCCCGGCGGCGGCGCACCTGCTCCTCGAGATCGGCGAGGTGCATCTCGCGCTCGAGGTCGGCGATCTGCTGCTCGGTGGTGCGGCTTTCGCGCGAGGCGGGCGGGGGAGCGGGCTGCGCGTCCTTCTGCCAGCGCCGCGGGTCGCCGAACGACATCGCCGTCGACCGTGCCTCGTACTCGCGACCGAGGGCGAACCACAGGATCGAGCCGATCAGCGGCAGCAGCACGATGAAGAAGATCCACGCGAATTTCGGCAGGTGCTTCACCTGGTCCTCGCGGCGGGTGATGGCGTCGATGAGGGCGATCACCATCACGACGAGGGTCAGCAGGGCGAGGACGGGCATGGCATCCACCCTGGCGGAGACTCCCGGTGGCGTCCACCGCCGCTTCGCGAGCGGGCCGAACTCCGGACTTTTCGCGCGCGCGGCGTCTGCGGGGCTGATTCCACCGGCCGCGGCTCGCGTTTCTCAGGAGTTCTGCCCGGTGCCAGTCGCGCGGCGAAACGCCGAACGCCCCCGCCGGAGGGGCGGGGGCGTTCGAGAGGGGCTCAGGATGCCGAGTCGGTGGGCGTCTTCCGCGCCTTGTGCGCCGGGGCCTCGGCCACGGGCTGACCACCGCGCTGCTGACCGGGGAGCGGACGCGACCGGCGGCCGTAGATGACCTCGGACGAGTCGAGCAGCCACGGCACGAGGGTGATCGAGACGCCGTGCACGAGCATCAGCTGGTGCGCGAGGCGGCGCGAGCGGCGGTTGTGCAAGATCGACTCCCACCAGTGTCCGACGATGAACTGGGGGAGGTACACGGTCACGACGGCGGAGCCGTTGTTCTCGCGGTACTTCTTGATGAAGGCCGACACCGGCGAGGTGTAGGTGCGGTACGGCGAGTCGATGATGACCAGCGGAATGGGCATCTCGTGGTCGGCCCATTCCTTCTGCAGTCTCGCCGCGTCTTCGTCGGTGATGGCGACATGGACCGCGAGGGTCTTCTGATGGTTGGCCGCGAGGGCGTAATCGATCGCCTTCATGACGGGCTTCTGCAGGCGGTTCACGAGGACGATCGCGACGTCTCCCGACGAGCCGAAGTGCACGGTGTCGTCCATGCGGATCTCGTGCTCGACGTCGCGGTAGTAGCGGTTCACGCCGATCATGAGCACTGCGAGGATCGGGATCGCGATGAACACGAGCCACGCGCCGTGGGTGAACTTCGTGATCGTGACGATCAACAGCACGAGGACGGTCATCGCCGCGCCGACGGAGTTGATCCACAGGCCCGAGATCGCCGAGCGGCGCTCGATCGCGGCCGACTGCTGCTTCGCCGCCTCGGGCGGCAGGTCCTTCAGCCCGCGCAGTGCGCGGCGCCAGTGCCTGACCATGCCGATCTGACCGAGCGAGAACGAGACGAACACACCGATGATGTAGAGCTGGATCAGCGTCGTGAGGTTGGCCTGGTAGACGATCAGCACGCCGATGGCGACGATGCCGAGGATGATCATGCCGTTCGAGTAGACCAGCCGATCGCCGCGGGTGTTGAGCGCCTTGGGGGCGTAGCCGTCGCGGGCGAGCACGGCACCCAGCAGGGGGAAGCCGTTGAAGGCGGTGTTGGCGGCCAGCAGCAGCACGCACGCGGTGGCGGCCTGGATGATGAAGAACGGGATGCTTCCCATGCCGAAGGTGGCGGCGGCGACCTGGGCCATGAGGCTCGGCTGCGGGTTGTTGGCGCAGTCGAAGCCGATCAGGTGGCAGGGGTTCTCGGCGTAATGCACGCCCGAGATGAGGGCCAGGATCGTCAGCCCGGCGAACAGCACGATGGCGATGCCGCCCATCATGGTGAGCGTCGTCTGCGCGTTGCGGATCTTCGGCATGCGGAAAGCGGGCACGCCGTTCGACACGGCCTCGACGCCCGTGAGGGCCGAGCAGCCGCTCGAGAAGGCGCGCAGCACGAGGAGGATGAGCGCCGCTTGCGTGAGCGACTCGGCCTGCACGGCGTACTGGGCGCTCTCGGCGACGGGGGCATCGCCGAGGAGCGTGCGCCCGAGACCCACGACGATCATGACGCCGACCGAGCCGATGAAGAGGTACGTCGGGATCGCGAAGACGCTCGAGGCCTCGCGCACACCGCGGAGGTTGACGATCACGATGAGGATGACGAATCCGACCGCGATCTCGACGCGGAAAGGATTCAATTCGGGCAATGCCGAAATGATGTTGTCGACTCCGGATGCCACGGACACGGCGACCGTGAGCACGTAGTCCACCAGGAGAGCTGCGGCGACGACCACCCCGGGCACCTCGCCCAGGTTCTTGCTCGCGACCTCGTAGTCACCGCCGCCCGAGGGGTACGCCTTGATGAGCTGGCGGTAGCTCAGCACGACCACGACCAGGAGTGTCACGACCGCGACCGCGACCCACGGGCTGAGGGTCAGCAGGGCCGTTCCGCCGATGAGCAGGATCATCAGCAGCTCCTGCGGGGCGTAGGCCACGGAGGAGAGCGCGTCGGAGGCGAAGATCGGCAGCGCCATCTTCTTCGGGAGGAGCTGCTCGTCGAGTTTCTCCGACGTGAGGGGCTCGCCGATCAGGATGCGTTTCGCGATCGGCGTCTCTTCGCCGTCAACGCGACTTTCGTCAGTCACGGCGCGCGACATTACGCGCACTGGACGCCATGCGCAATCTGACGCGCACACCGTTCAACGCATGGTCGCCGGACCGTGACCTGGTGATGGCGGGGGAAATGATTCCTGCACAGCACGAAACGCTCACGTCGCGGCGATATTCCCGATGAATTCCGCGACGGCGTCGGCCCCACTGTGATCGTGCGCGGTCACCGTCACGACGGCGTCGCCGATGAAGACGATGAGCTGACCGTGGGCACCGTGCAAGCGCCACGCGCCTCCCGGTCCGTCCCACCCCGATAAGGCGTAGCGGCGGTACCCGTCGCCGACGCTGCCCGTCTCGATCCAGCCCGAGTGCATGGCATCCACGATTCTCGGCGACACCACGCGGCGACCATCGACGACGCCGCGGTCGCGGATGAGCAGCCCGAGCTGAGCCAGCTCGTCTGTGCGCAGCTCGAGGCCCTCTCCGCCGAGGACGCGGCCGCTCGGGGAGCGCCGCCACGAGACGTCGGCCCACCCCAGCGGGGCGAACAGCCGGGGGCGGAGGAATTCTTCGATGTCACCGGTCCGCTGCGACAACGCGGCCATGGCCGTGTACGTGCTCGCATTCGAGTACTGGAAGATCCGACCGCGCGAGGGGCGCGACAGGAATTCGGCGGCGAGGTCGGGCCAGTCGGTCATCATCGTCTCGGACCAGGGCAGGTCGATGCCGCTCGACATCGAGAGCAGGTCCCGGAGGGTCACCGGAGTCGCGGCGGGGAGCGCCGGGCGGACCGGCTCGTCGAGCGACATCAGCCCCTCGTCGACGGCGATGCCCGCGGCGAGCACGGCCACAGCCTTCGCGACGGAGTGGATCTCCTCCCGCTTATCGGGCGTCCACCGGTGCGTCGCGACATCGTCGCCCACGCGCACGTGGAGGCCGTGCGCGCCGAAGCCGGTGTCGTCGATGCGAGCGACGAGCGCGTCGCGGAGGGCGGCTGCGCGGGTCATCCGCCCAGGCTACGTCGCCCGCCAATCCTGCCTAGGCTCGCGGGGTGGACAACATCGTGCGCTCGGGGCTGTTGGCCGTCCTCGCGGGGGCGGTGGTCGCCGTCCTCGCCTTCGTGCCGTTCGTCGCGGTCAGCTACCGGCGCCGCGGCCGGCTCACGCTGGGACGCGCCCTGCTGTGGGCGGCGGCGGCCGTGTACTTCTGGGCGATCTGGACGTACACGCTCATCCCGCTCCCCGACTCCGAGGTCTACCGCTGCGCGGGCGTCAACCTCCACCCCTTCGCCTTCGTCGACGAGGTCCGCTCCGCGGTCGCCGTGTCGGGCCGGTATCTCACCGACCCGGTGGTGCTGCAGGTGGCGCTGAACGTGCTGTTGTTCGCTCCTCTCGGCTTCTTCCTGCGCGTGCTCGGAGGTCGCGGCATCCTGATCGCGGGTCTCGTCGGCTTCGCGACCTCGGGGATCATCGAGACCACGCAATTGACCGGTGTGTGGGGGATCTTCCCCTGCGCGTACCGCGTCTTCGACGTCGACGACCTTTTCGCGAACACGGGCGGTGCGCTGCTCGGGTCGATCCTCGCGTTCGTCGTCCCGGCGCAGCACCGCGGGGTGGACAGGGCTCCGGATGCCGAGACCCCGCGCCCCGTGACCCGTCGCCGCCGTCTGCTGGGGCTGGTGTGCGACGTCGTGGGCGTCTGGCTGGTCGGCGTCGCCGTCGCCGTGGTGGTGCAGGCCGTGCTCGTCCTGCGGGGAGGCGACGCGTCGTCGTTCTCGACCGATGACGTGGCGTCGCTGTCGGGGACGGTCGCGGCGGCGGGGCTGTGGCTCGGAATGGTCCTGGCGACGGGTCGCTCGATCGGCGACCTCGCGACGCGCGTGCGGTTCACGAACGGTGTGCTGCCGGCCTGGGTCGCGCGCCCCCTGCGCTTCGCGACCGGGGCGGGGGCGTACGCGATCCTCGAGGCGCTGCCGACGCCGTGGTCGCTGCTCGCGCTCGTCTTGGCGCTGGTGACCGCTGCGCTGCTGATCGTGTGGCCCGACGGCCGCGGACTGACCGGATGGATCGGCCGGCGCCGTCTGGTCGACGACCGTGCGGGAGTGGTCAGCCCGACGGTGGACCGGCGCGCTCGGGCCCGCTGACAAGTTCGGACAGAGGGAGCGATCTTCGCTCGTGGCCACGAGCCGAGTGAGCCGCGGGCGTTCGCGGGTGAGCAGGTCGACTCGCAAAGTCCACTCTGGGTGTCATCATCGCAATCGGGCCCTCGCTACGGTGGAGCTGAGCCAACCGCCGACCCAGGAAGACTCCCATAGATCGGGGATCGTCGTCTCGGTCATCGAAAGGGACACCGTCATGACCAACCCGCAGCAGCCGTACCGCGACCACGCCCCCGTGCAGCCGTACGGGCCTCCGGCTCCACAGGTGTACGTCCGGTATCAGCCGGCTCCCCCGCGCGGGCTCAGCATCGCCAGCATGGTCCTCGGCATCGCGTCGATCTTCTTCGGCTTCACCTTCATCGTCCCCATCACCGGTCTCATCCTCGGGTTCGTCGGTTTCCGAAAGGAGCCCGCCGGACACGGCATGGCCATCGCGGGCATCATCCTGAACGGTCTCGTGCTCGTCGGCGCCATCGCCATCGGCCTCTTCCTTCTCCTCAGCTTCGCCGGCGTCCTCGGCACCGGACTTCTCTACAGCGGCCGCTGACCTCCGCAGCCCGCGCCCGACCGGTGCGCCGGGGCGCTCCGACTCGATGACAAGGTTTGCCATCGACGCGGAGGCTTCTCTCATGGCCACGATGAACATCTCCCTCCCGGATGAGCTGCGTGCGTTCGCCGACGAGCAGGTGAGCTCGCACCTCTACGCGTCGAGCAGGGAATACGTACGCGAACTCATCCGCCGCGACCGCGACAACGTGCGCCTCCGCGATGCCGTCCTCGACGGCGTCCGTTCGGGCGACGGTTCGGAAATGGATGCCGCCTACTTCGATCGACTGCGGGCGCGCGGCACCGAATCCCGGTGACGCGCCGCGTCGTCTCCTCTCACGCCACCGACGATGACCTCACCGGCGCCGTGGAGGTCTACCGACCGACCGCCGACGCGGCGACGGCCGAGCGGTTCTTCGACGCGATCGAACAGTGCGTTCGCCGCAGCGCGGCCTTCCCCTCGGTGGGGTCGATGTCGGCCGAAGCCCTCACCGGAATCCCGGGACTCCGCAGTCTGGCGGTCGAGAGGTTCCCGTATACGAACGATGACGATGTCGTCCGGGTTCACCGCGTGCTGCACGCGCGCCGCGATGTGGGGCGCGCCTTCGCCGACTGGGGTGCCGGCCAGCCCGCGCGGAACTCCTCGGCGAGCACGCCCATGAGGACCTCGTCATGGAATCGCCCGCCGTGGAACGCCACCGCGCGTCTCGCGCCCTCGCGCACGAATCCCGCCTTCTCGTAGGCCCGGATGGCGCGATCGTTGAAGGCCCACACGCGGAGCTCGACCTTGTGCACCCCGAGCTCGTCGAAGGCGAACCGCAGCATGGTGCGCGTGGCATCCGCGCCGTATCCGCGGCCGACGGCGTCGGGGCCGAGGATGATCGCGAAAGTCGCGACGCGGACCGGGAGGGCGGCTCCCCACATCGTGGCGTGACCGATGAGCTGCCCGGTCTCGTCGTCGATGCTGAAGCCCGCCCCGCCGGGGGAGTCATTGCGGCTCCACGCCTGGAACATCTCGCGAACGGATGCCGCCGGGCGCGGGCTCACGCTGTTCTGCTGCAGCACGGCGCTATCGCTCCGCAGCCACCAGTCGACGAGCCGGTCGAGGTCGGCGTCGGTCAGCGCGCGGAGCCGCAAGCGCTCGCCGCGCAGCAGGGCGGAACCGTATGCCAGGGCGGTGTCGGTGTCGTGGATCGCGTCGTCGGCCATGTCCCGACGCTACCCAACCGGTCGGACACCGTGCCGTCCGGGCCTCGGGCGCGTGCACAACGGCGGGACCCTGGGCCGACACCCCGGCGGCGTCGACCGAGAAGCGGCGTGTCGAGCGAACGACCCGCCGTTGTGCTCGCACGTGTCCCGCGGTCGGGCCGCGAGCCCCCGCGGTTGTGCTCGCGGACGCCCCGCATGTGCTCGCGCACGACCCACGGGTGTCTCGACGGCGGACCACCCCTCGCCGCCCTCGGCGGCCCCGCCGCCTAGGCTGGACGCGAGGAGTGAGATGTCGTCGAGAGCAGGGCGCGCGCAGCGGGCGGGGCGCGGCATGGCCGCGGCCGCGGTCGCGACGTTCGTGGCGACCCTCTCGCACTCGGCCGTCTCGGCTGAGCGGCCGCCCCTCGTCAACATCGTGCTGGCCCTGTGCCTCGCGGCTCCCGTCTGCGTCATGCTCGCGGGTCGCGCACTGTCGTGGACGCGTCTGTCGCTCGCGGTCGTGCTCAGCCAGGCGCTGTTCCACGCGCTGCTCGTGCTCGATCTGCAGGGCGGGTTCGTCCCGGCCGCTCACCACGGCGCGGCATCCATCCTCAGCGCGGCCGGAGCGCACAGTGCGTCGGCTCACGGCGCGGAGTCGCCGTGGATGTGGACGGCGCACGCCGTCGCCGCTCTGGTGACGGTGGTCGCCCTCGGTCGTGGCGAGCGGGCGGTGCAGGCGATCGCCCGGTTCTTCGTCGCGGTGCTCTCTGTGCTGCGCCCCGTGCGGGGTCTTCCTCCGCGGACGGATGCCGTTCTCTCGGCGCCCGAGCCGCTGCTGCTGACGACGGCGATGACCGTGCTGTCGTCGATGAGGCACCGGGGTCCGCCGCTCGCGGCCTGATCCCGCCCTCATCCTTCGCGCGAAAGAAGCGCCTCATCGGCGTGCGCATTTCTCAGAAAGCAGCACCATGTCTCGAAAGACCACTCTTCGTCGTACCCTCGTCGGCCTCGCCGCCGGCGCGGCCCTGGCGATCGCCGTGCCCCTCGCGGCGTCGGCTCACGTCACCGTCAACCCCAACACCGCCACGGCCGGAAGCTACGCCACGGTGAACTTCCGCGTCCCCACCGAGTCGAAGACCGCGTCGACCGTCAAGGTCGAAGTGACTCTGCCGACCGACACCCCGCTGACCTCGGTCCTCGTCGAGCCCGTCCCGGGCTGGACCGCCACCGTCGAGAAGGGGGCGCTGCCCGCCCCCGTCGAGGTCGACGGCAACACCATCTCGGACGGCCCGCTCAAGATCGTGTGGCAGGCCGACCCCGGTGCGGGCATCGGGCAGGACCAGTTCCAGATCTTCTCGGCGGTCCTCGGGCCGATCCCCGACACGGGTCACCTCGTGCTCCCCGCCGTGCAGACGTACTCGGACGGCTCGGTCGTCGACTGGACGAACACCCCCGAGCAGGTCGCGGCAGACGACACGCTCGAGCCCGCGCCCGTGCTGTACATCAACGACACCCCGCCCGCGAGCGGCCACGGCGGTCACGGCGGGGCATCGGCCGCGCCGACGATGGACGACCACTCGATGGAGACCGCGGCTCAGACGAGCGACTCCTCGGGACTGTCGCTGGGTCTCAGCATCGCCGCTCTCGTGATCGCGATCGCCGGTGCCGTCCTCGGCGCCATCGCCGTGTCGCGTCGCCCGAAGCGCAGCTGAGCATGGGCTCCCGGAACGCTCTGCGCCGAGCCCTGGTCGGGGCGGTGGTCGTCGCTGCGGCGATGACCGCCGCTCTCGGCGGGTCGTCGACGGCCTCTGCGCACGACAGCCTCGTGTCGTCGACGCCCGCCGAGGGTGAAAGCGTCTCGTCGCTGTCGGAGGTCACCCTCGATTTCAGCGCCAATCTGCTCGGCTACGACGGCGGCAACATCGTCATCGTGATCGGGCCCGACGGCAAGCACTACGAGAGCGAGTGCGTGGCCCTCGCGGGGCCGACCCTCACCCTCCCGGTCGCTCTCGGAGCGCCCGGTGGGTACACGGTGGAGTGGCGAGCGGTCTCGTCCGACGGGCATCCCGTCTCGGGCGAGATCCCGTTCACGTACACCGGTGAGAGCGTGTCGGCCGGTGCCGACGCCTCCCCGTGCGCGAGCGCTCAGGGCGCCGCCCCGGCGGAGACCCCGGTGGCCGCACCCTCCACCTCGGGCGGGATGTCGGGCCTGACCGTGGGCCTGCTCGTGGGCGGTGGAGCGGTCGTGCTCGTCGGCGTGATCGTCGTCGTCATCCTCAGCCGCCGTCCCCGCGAGGAGCAGGAGTCGTCCGACACCGAGTGATTCCGGATGCCATGACCCGGCGCGTCCACCCCGAGTCCCGTTCCGAGGGGTCGAGGGGGGTGCGCCGGGTTTCGGCATCCCGAGCCGAACGGGGAGTCCTGGGAGGCGGGGGACGACGCTGATCGACTCTCGCGAGGCGGCGCCGGCGGAGGCCTAGAGGCTGCCGCCGGGCACCGAGAACGTGTCGCAGGCGTTGACGCCGCCCTGGCGGCCCTCGTCGAACCACCGGGTGCGCTGTGCGCTCGATCCGTGCGTGAAGCTGTCGGGGTTCGAGATCTGACCCGCCTCGGCCTGGATGTGGTCGTCGCCCACGGCGGACGCGGCCGACAGGGCGTCGAGGATCTGCTGCTCGGTCGGAGGCTGCAGGTAGGGGGTGCCGTTCTCGTCCACCTGCTCGGAGGCCGCGGCGACCCAGGCCCCCGCGAAGCAGTCCGCCTGCAATTCGGTGCGGACGCCGTTGCTGTCGGCGCCGGTGCCGTTGTTCGGGTACTGCTCCATCACGCCGGTGAGGTTCTGGACGTGGTGGCCGTACTCGTGCGCGAGCACGTAGAGCTGGGCGAGGGGGCCCGCGGTGGTGTCGTACTGCGCGCGAAGGATGGAGAAGAAGGTCGGGTCGACGAACACCGTCTCGTCGGGCGGGCAGTAGAACGGACCGGTCGCGTTCGAGGCTGTGCCGCACGAGCTCCCCGTCTGCTGGTCGACGATGACGAGCTGGGGCTTGCGGTAGCCGTCGAGGCGTTCCGCCCAGAACTGGTCGATATCGAGCGATGCCGCGGCCAAGCGGCAGGCGTCGTCGCTGTTGGCATCCCGGCCCGTCTCGCAGCTCGCGACCTGTTCGCCGCCGCTGCCGGGGGCCGCGCCGCCACCCGAGCCGAGCAGGCCGGTGAGGTCGGTCCCGGTGAACATCGAGATGAGCAGCACCACCACGGCGCCGAGGCCCACGGCCCCACCGCCGACGGCCGCCACGGTTCCTTCTCGGCGCTTGGCCGAGTTGCCGCCGACGCGGGCATTGTCGTTGAACGTCACGGCGGTCACGCTACGCGCCGACCGGACCGTCGCCGAGGGGCTGGACTTCGCGTGCGGGAGCCGTTCGCGTCGGCGTCGTCCGTCGGCACACCCCGCGGTGTGACTCTGCTC
This sequence comes from Microbacterium sp. 16-032, assembly GCF_041079455.1. Taxonomy (NCBI): domain Bacteria; kingdom Bacillati; phylum Actinomycetota; class Actinomycetes; order Micrococcales; family Microbacteriaceae; genus Microbacterium; species Microbacterium sp. 16-032. Next base: position 710,357 of record NZ_JBFYGQ010000001.1, read on the forward strand.
CGTGTCCCGTCCCCGGTTACCGCTGTGTGATCGGCCACGTCTCGATGTCGAACTGCCCGAACGGCAACGGCGAGTACAGCGAGAACGAGCTCCAGTCGTCGACGTGCACCGTCATGATCGCGATCCAGCCGACGGCCAGGGCCACCGGCGTGAGGACGACGATCGCCATCCGCGCGTTGTTCAGCATGCGGAACGCGTGATCTTCGTCACCGGCTCGGCGGAGGATGCGGGTGATCGTTCCGATCACGACCACCGCGAGGAGGGCGAAAAGGAGTGGGCTCGGACCCAACTCGATCGACCCGCACCGCGGCTCGATGGCGGTCGGAGCGCCGCCGGCATCGATGAACCCCTGTCCGTTCGCGGCGAGGCCGCCCGAGCAGCTCTGGTGCGTGCCGCGGAGGAACATCGCCGACACGGCCGACGCGACGATGGCCCAGACGAGCAGGGAGCGGATGCCGACGAGGAGCGCCGACCCCGGCAGGAGCGGTGTCGTGTTCTCGGTGGGAGTCGTGGTCACAGCGTCCTCCGGCGGAAGGGGGCGAGATCCCACCCTCACACGAATCGCGGCGCGACGCGAGGGCCCCGGCCTCGCGGCTGGGCCGGAGCAGGACACCTCAGCCGAGGAACTCCCGCGCCGCCACGACGAGATTCTCTACGCCGCGGTCGATCGTCGGCTGCATCACCGGGGCGAAGTACGGCGAGTGGTTCGTCGGGATGTCGCGCTCGATGGTGCCTCCCGCGAAGGCCTTCTGGAACGTCTCGGGATCGACACCGCCCCAGAACCAGAACACTAGGGGGGCGCCCGACTCGCGCGCGAACCACGACACGTCCTCGCTCCCGGTGAACATGCCGGGGTCGACGACCGAGCCCTCACCGAACGAGCGCTGGAACGCCGCGGTGAGGCGGGCCGTGGCATCCGTGTCGTTGATGGTCGGCGGCAGGGTGTGATCGGTGGTGATGGTGGGCGTCTGCTCGGCCCCCGATGCCTCGGCCTCGGCGCGGATGATGCGCTCGACCTTCGTCATCACGCGCTCGCGCGCGGCGTCGTCGGGGTAGCGCAGGCTCAGCTCGAGCTTGGCCTCGGCGGGGATGATGTTGTTCTTCAGTCCGGCGTGGATCGATCCGACGGTCACGACGGCGACGTCGCGGGGGTCGACCTCGCGCGAGACGACGGTCTGCAGGCGCATGACGGTGGCGGCGGCCATGACGACGGGGTCGATCGTGGAGTGCGGGCGCGAACCGTGACCCCCGCGGCCGTGGAGCACGACGGTGAGGCCGTCGGATGCCGCCATCTGCGTGCCCGGTCGCACGCCGATCATGCCGGCGGGAAGGGGCGTGACGTGCTGGCCGAGCACGATGTCGGGTTTCGGGTACCGGTCGAGCACGCCGTCGGCGATCATCGCCTTCGAGCCCGCCCCGTACTCCTCGGCGGGCTGGAAGACGGCGACGACCGTCCCCGCCCACTCGTCGCGAGTGGCGACGAGGCGCTCGAGGGCACCGATCAGGGCGGTGACGTGCATGTCGTGGCCGCACGCGTGCATCACGGGGACGGCGTTGCCGGCCGGGTCGGTGCCGCGCGCGGTGCTGGCGTACGCGAGGCCCGTCTGCTCCTCGACGGGAAGGCCGTCCATGTCGGCGCGCACCCACACGACGGGACCCTCACCGTTGGCGATGGTCGTGACGAGGCCGGTGCGGCCGACTCCCTCTTCGACGTCGAGCCCGAGATCCGCGAGGTGGCGGGCGATGACACCCGCCGTCCGCGTCTCCTGGAACGACAGCTCGGGGTGGGCGTGCAGGTCGGTGTAGAGGCTTTCGAGGTCGACGCTCATGCCCCGAGCCTAGTCAGCGAGGCGCTACCGGATGCCGCTCACCCCCGCAACCCATCCGCTTCGGTCAGGTTGAGCGGCGACGCTGACGCCATGACCACCACACACTTCGACTACCTCATCGTCGGCGGCGGAATGGTCGCCGACACCGCCGCCCGCGGCATCCGCGAGATCGACGCCGACGGATCCATCGGGATCCTGAGCGACGACGTCGACGAGCCGTACACGCGCCCCGCCCTGAGCAAGAAGCTGTGGACCGATGACGAGTTCACGTGGGAGAAGGTGCCCCTCGGCACCGCCGACGACACCGGCGCCGACATCCGGCTGCGCACGCGCGCCACGGCGATCCGCCCCGGCGAGCACGAAGTGGATGCCGGAGACCAGACGTTCTCGTACGGCAAGCTCCTGCTCGCCACCGGCGGCAAGCCCGTCCCCCTCCCCGTCGACGACCGCTCGAACGGAGAGCGCGCACTGACCTTCCGCACGGCCGGGGACTACCGCCGCCTGCGCGCCCTCTCGAAGGACGTCGACCGCATCGCCGTGGTCGGCGGCGGATACATCGGCTCGGAGCTTGCCGCAGCCCTCGTGCAGAACGACGTCGAGACCGTGCTGATCCACACCGGTGCGGTGCTCGGTGACGCGGTGTTCCCGCCGGCGCTCGCGGAGCGGTTCGAGAAGCTCTTCCGCGATGCCGGCGTCGAGATCGTCGCCGGTTCGAAGGTCTCGGGAGGAGAAGTGGATGCCGCGGGCGCCCGCCTCGACCTCGAGAACGGTGACGAGGTCCGCGCGGATGCCGTCGTGAGCGGTCTCGGTATCGAGGTCGCCACCGACCTGGCGGAGGACGCCGGGCTGACGGTGGACGACGGCGTGCACGTCGACGCGCAGCTGCGGTCGTCGGCCGACGAGGTGTACGCCGCGGGCGACGTCGCCAGCTACCCCGACCGCCTGCTCGGGCGCCGCCGCGTCGAGCACGTCGACAACGCCAACGAGCAGGGCAAGGCGGCCGGACGCAATCTCGCTGGCGCCGCCGAGCCCTACACGCACACGCCGTACTACTACTCGGCGGTCTTCGGCATCCGGTACGAAGCGGTCGGAACTCTCGACTCGTCTCTCGAGACGATCGAGGACTGGATCGACACCGAGCGCGGCGTCGTCTACTACCTCGACGACGATCGGGTCGTCGGCGTCCTTCTCTGGAACGTCGAAGAGGCGCGGGATGCCGCCCGCTCGGTGCTCGCCGGGGCCGACACCCTGACGCGCGACGACCTCGTCGGGCGAATCCGCTGACGATGCGGGCGAGGGCGCGAGGTGCGGACGGCCTCGCCCCTCGCCGTGCGCCGGGCTCCGCGCTCGTGCGGAGGGCCCCGCGGCACTAACCTGGACGCGCGCTGACAGTCTTCGGCGCGAGAGACCCCCCCAGGAGCGCCCGATGGCCACCGCTGAACTCCGATTGTCCGTCCCCGTCGATCGAGCCCGCGACGCGGTCGGCTACGCCCTCGCCGAGCAGGGCTTCTCGGTGCAACCGACGGCATCCGGCTCCCTCGACGTCTCGCGCGGCAGCATGGGCACCACCCTCGTCGCCGGAGCCTTCGCGGGTCAGGACATGCACGTCCGCTTCGACGTGCACTTCTCTCAGGCTACCGAGGGGACGCTCGCGTCGTTCGAGCACTCCGCGGTCGGCGGGTTTTTCAAGGGCGGCGCGATCGGCGCGGCCAAGGCCGGCGATGTCGTGCGACAGGCGGCTCATCTCACCGGTGAGCGCCTGGCTCAGCAGGGCCTGCTCGTCGGCGGCGTGCCGGCGGCCCCGTCCGATGCGGGCGCCGCGCAGCAGCCGGTCGCGACCGACGGCACGTGGGCACCTCCGGTTCCGCCGGCGCCGCCCGGGTACCCGGGCGCGGCCGCTCCCGCCTACGGTGCGACGCCGGAGTACCCCCAGGCGGGTGCACCCGCGTACGGCGCCTCTCCCTACGGCACCGCTCCCGCCGCTTCGGGGAAGACGAACGGCATCTCGATCCTCGCGATCATCCTCGGCTTCGTGTTCCCCGTCGGCGGCATCATCGCGGGTGCCGTGGCCCTCGCCCAGATCAAGCGCACCGGCGAGAAGGGACGCGGCCTCGCCATCACCGGCATCGTCGCGGGCGCCGTCATCAGCGTCCTGGCGATCATCGCCGTGATCGGTCTCGTGATCTTCTCGATCGCGGTCGGTTCGCAGGCGTCCTCGTCGGACCCCTTCGACATCCCGGACTACCCGCAGGACGGTGGCGTCACCGTGGGCCCGAGCGAGGCGGCCCCGGGCGACGGCGACACGTACACGCTGCCCGTCGGCGCGTGCCTCGACAACGTCCCGGGCGGCTTCATCAGCTCGTCCAACCTCGTCGACTGCGCGGTCCCGCACACGTACGAGGTGTTCAGCAGCTTCCTCCTGCCCGAGGGGACGTTCCCGGGCGACGACGCGATCGCGACCGCGGCCCAGGAGGGCTGCGACGCTGCGTTCCCGTCCTTCGTCGGCATCCCCTTCGACCAGTCGGCGCTGAACTATCAGTTCGTCGCTCCCACCGAAGACACCTGGGCCGGCGGCGACCGCGAGATCTCGTGCCTGCTGTACGACCCGGCCGTCGAGGAGACCACCGGTTCGCTGGCGGGCTCGGCGCGCTGACGCCGGGCGCGAACGGCGTCCATGCGAGGCGCTGCTCGGCGCGCGGGGCGGGAGGTGCCTCGCGCCGGGTGCGACGGTGGTGAGTTCGCCGATGGCGCCATGAGAGTCGTCTGTGTCCTGACAGTGGGCTCGTGCCCACCGGCGGAGGAACACACGGAGGGGTGAGCGGGGAGACGCAGAGTGGGCCGCGTTCCCCCGCCCGACGCCGAATCGGGTACATTCGGCGCTTGAGCAACCGGGGGAGTCTCTAGGGGGAGAACAGGTTGCTCAAGTCGAAGGTGGGATGAGGCGGGCGTGAATCTCGAACTTCCACACCCGCCCCGAGCGGCCCACCACAGGCTCTGACCACGCGAGGAGCTATCTCGCGCGGACAACATCCTGACCGTGTGCCCGCCCGCCAGGAGGGCTGAGCGCGAATTTGTCCACTTCAGGTGACGCTCGCGCAGTTATGGCGTATCCACCCGATCACCGAGCAGATGCGACTCGGCGAGCCCGTGAAACCAATTGGACAATTGGACTCTGTTCGTGGTGTCGGTTTTGTCCATCGCGCGAGACACGTACGTCTTGACCGTGTTCTGACTCAAATGCAGGGCCGCGGAGATCTCTTCGTTGCTCGCCCCCATCGCCAGCAATTCGACGACTTGGATCTCTCTGTCGGAGAGCACGGTGGTGCTGGTCTTCGATGAGGAGTCTGCGCCGACGAGCGCCGTGATGAAGTCGGCTGCGGGAGCCGTCTTGGCGACGAAGGCGTTGACACCGACGTTGCGTGCGTCCGCATACAGCGCCGGGTTGTCGATCGACGACATGAGGACCATGCGCAGGTCCGGGTATACGAGACGGACTCGGCGCGCGACGGAGAGACCTGATTCCTCGGGCATGAAGAGGTCCATGAGAAGAACGTCGGGTTGCAGGTCTTTCACGGCCTCCAGGAGCCCCCGATGGCCGGCGAACTCACCCACGATCGAGACGCTCGTATTCCCGCGCAACAGGAGCCTGATGCCGGTGCGCACCAGCGGATCGTCATCGATCACCAGCACGCGAGCCGGCTTGCTAGACACGTTCATCGAATTCTCCCTCGCGAGCACCCCCAGGCGCCGGAGACGAAACGTATCACCCGACCTCCGCCCTCCCCGGGCGAGATGCAGCCCAACCATCAACATCGGTTGACACGGAGCATCCCGACAGTGCGCGGTATCCGGTACTGTCGGTCTCCAATCCGTCGGAAGACGGAAAACGCACTCACGTTGCACCCGATCAGCGTGAGGCGGACTACTCGTCGTGCCGCGATGCAGCGCCCGACCCGTGCGGAGGACGCATTGGTGAAAGACAACCTCGACTACTTCAGGTCGTATCAGCGAAACGCACTACTCGCTGCGGGTGCGGGAGCGATCGGGTTGGCGCTTTTCGCCTTAGCCGCCCCGCCTCTTCAATTGTGGAATCTGCTCGTCACCCTCGCGATCGGGTCCATCGGCGTGACCGCTCTCCTCTGGAATCACAAGCGAACGCGTCTCGTGGCCGGGATCGTCCTCGCCACCGCCGCCCTGACACCCATCGCCGCCCCCGCCGGGTGGGCGATGATGTTCCTCCTCGGGCTCCGGTACACCCCACGGGTGACCATCTGCTTCGTCATCGCGGGGATGACATCGAGCGCCGGTCTTTTCGTGCTGTATCTCATTCGCTGGGCGAATACCTCCAACGCCGGCCTTGCCGCTCTCATCGCGGTGTTCTCGATCCTCACCACCGCCGGCGCCGGCTTCGCGGGAATCGTTGCCGGCCACCAGCGTCGGCGGAACGCCGAGGTGACCGACCTCTTCCTCGACGCGATGAAGCAGGCGCCTCGTATCTCCGAGCAGGCGACGCAGGCGGAGCGCTCACGCATCGCCCGCCTGCTCCACGACGAACTCGGTCACAATCTGGCGCTCATCAACCTTTTCGTCAGCAGCATCGAGACCGCTCGGCTGACCGACAGCGAGATCAGAGAAGCGCTCAGCACCATCCGCGATCAGAACCGGGCGGCTGCGCGGGCGCTCGCGAACACCGTCACCGACCTCACGTCCACGTCGAGCAGGGCTGTGCTGGAAGACAGGCTCGCCGATATCGTCCGCGAAGTCGAGCGCGCGGGGCTCGCCGTGTCGATCGACGTCGTCGACGACCTCCCGCTCAGTGGTGCTCATTCCGACTTCGTCGTACGCACCGTCCGCGAGGGACTGACGAACGCCGTGAAATACGCGCGGCCTGCTCGGGCGGACGTCACTTCCGCGTTCGACGAGCGATCAGCGACGGTGACCTTCACCATCGCGAGTCCACGCGCAGAAGAACATGAGGCGGGACACCCGATCTCGAGCGGGAATGGCATTCGAAGCCTCCAGACAGATGCCGTTCCCGTCGGGGGAGTGGTGACCTTCGCAACAGACGACGCCCGTGCGTACTTGACTCTCATGTTGCCCATCGATTGAGAAGAAGTCGGTGGTCACCAAATGACGGACGGAGCCCACCGGTCGGGACATTCCGGGGAATAGCGCGCGCTCTCGTGGCCGAAAGTTGATCTCCCACCGGGATTGCTTCGCACCCGTGTCAGCGGGTCGTTAGATTCGCACGCATTGCGGCGTCTGTCGCCGCATCCGGAGAAGACGAAAGGCCTCCCACGTGGCGCAGCGGAAAATCATCCAGATGGTCGACGACCTCGACGGGGCAGTCATCGAGGACGGCGAGACCGTCCACTTCTCGATCGACGGTCGTGTGTACGAGGTGGATCTCTCGAGGCGGAACGCCCAGGCCCTTCGTGACATTCTCGCCCCTTACATGGCCGCCGGCCGCCGCTCCGGCGGTCCCGCCCGCACGCGACGCGCGGCGTCGACCCGTGACGTCGAGGCCATTCGGAGATGGGCGACCGCGAACGGCTTCGCGGTCAGTGACAAGGGCAGGATGTCGAATACCGTCCTCGAGGCCTACCGGGCGGCGAATCACTCCTCATCCCGGGACTGAGCGTTCCTCCGCCCGACGACAGGCGCGCTCGCCGTTCGCCTACCGCGAGAGGGCGAGGGCCACGACGGCAATCACACCGCCCCACACGGGGATGACGAGAAGAGCGGCGATGAGAGCCCCTCGGAAGAACGACAGCGACTCGGCCCGGCCCGCGTCGCGGCCGTTGGCACTCTCCGACGTCATCGTCGGGTCGCCGGGCGGGTCGTCCGATCGCAGCGGGTGAGGGTGTGCTCCGGCGGAGCGTTGAGACGCGCGGAGCGCGGCGGGGGCAGAGAATGTCGGCATCGCGATCACCTCGGGATCAGGTCGCCGGGCCCGGGATGCCCGGTGATCGCATCACTGTAGGAACGCCCACCTCGGCCCCGGCGAGCGCCGACGCCGTTTGTCAACTTCTGACCACCGATCGCACCCTGCGTCGCGCCCCAGGCACTCTCCGAAGGAGAGGGGCGGGCTCGTCCGCCGCTCACCAGATCCAGCGCGGGCTCGGCCGCGCCGGCGAGGAACAAGCGGGCATCGGCCTAGTGAGAGGAACCGCCATGATGCGGGAGAGCGAGGTGATGTGCTCCGCTGGTCGCGGCCGCGAGCTGGGCGATCTCGGGGTGGAACCGCCAGGTGATGATGACGCGCTGAGTGTCGTTTCGCGCGACGCGCGATGCCTCCGCCAGCACGTCCCACAGGTCGATCAGGGCGACATCGTCAGCGAACACCACACCGGACGGCATCAGATCCAGTGCCGTGCGGACGGCGGTCGCTGTCGGGGCCGTCAGTCGTATCCACTCGGACGTCTGCTCCACGGCATCCGCGACGATGGTCGATCGCAGGCGTTTCGTCGCTCCCGTGATGATCACGACACGGTGCGGCCCGGTGAGAGCGTCGTTCACCGCGCGCCGCAGGGGTTGCACGGCCGGCCCTCTGTCGCCGGGAGTGGAGGGGGAGATGTTCATCGGGACTCCTTCATGTGCGGGCCCCGCGCATCAGACAGCGCGGGAAACGAAACTCCTTCCGTCGGTTGACGTCCGGGGCGGAGGAATCTATCGCCGACCCGTGCGCGCGAATTCTGACAAATCGAGGGGACACCGATGAGAGCTGAGGAGAGTAGGACGGCGGGGGACGCGGACCGCCTCGCCGCTCGTGCCGCCGCCGGAGACCGAGCCGCGGCGGCCCGGTACTTGCAGAGTGTGCTTCCCTACCTGAGACGGATGGCGAACCATGTCACCTCGGCGCCCCTCGACCCCGACGACGTCCTCAGCGAAGCCCTTTCCCGGCTTCTGCAGAAGTGGAACAAGGGCACCGGACCCCGATCGCACGCACACACGTATGTCATCCGAACGATGCGGAACATCGTCGTCGACGAATACCGTGCGTCGCGTTCCCGAGATGTTCCCCTCGGCCTCGAGGGGATGCCCACGGACGAATCGGTCGACGATTCGTTGCGCGAAATCGAGCTGGATGGCGAGTTCACGCTCATCCGGGAAGCCTTCCACAGCCTCCCCGAGGACCAGCGGAAGGTTCTCGCCGCCGTCACCGTTCATGGACGGAAGCCCTCCGAGCTCACCAGCGAGCTCGGTCGAAACGCCGCCGCCGTCTCGAATCTGCTCCGACGAGCCAAACTCGCCCTCCGCCGCGCCACTCTCGTCTCGACACTGCGCCGGGGGCACGCCGACTGCGCCGCCAACGCCGCGCATATTCCGCGGACTCCGCAGCCGGAGTGGCAGGCGCACGAACCCGCTGCACCGGGGCTGGCGCACATCGGCGGCTGCCGCACGTGCCAAGACAACTGGCGGCGATGGGCGACCCTGACGTCGGCGCTCGGCGTCACGACCGTCCTCGTCGTGTCATCCGTGAGCGAGCCCCCTACTGCCGTCGCTCTCTCGCCCCCTCGGCGCGGGAGTCGTCACCGGGTGGTGGAGCGCGGGAGGAGCGTGATCTCGCGGGCGCTCCCGTGGCTCACGCCGGGCGCGCTGTCCGTCGCTGCCGGCTCGACCTTGGCCGCGGTCGGACTCGTCACGCTCTTCCTCACCTCTGCCACCGAACCCCCCGCGCACTTCACCGCCGAGGCGATCTCATCGACCACCCTGTCGCTCTCGTTCGCCGTCGACGCGGAGACCTGGCGGGCCGACTCGATCGCCCTCACGATCGAGGGCGGGCGCCTCGGCGAGGTGCCTCCCGCATGGAGGTGCGAGACGCGCGCCGACACTGTGGTGTGCGACCCCGGCCCGGGACCGATCGACGTCGTCCTCACCGTCGTCTCCGACGGCACGACGGCCGCGCCCGCCTACCGCGTCGTCGTCCACGCGCGGGCGAGCCAGTTCGATTTCGAGGGGACCGCCACCGGGTATCTTCCGCACGGCGACGCATTTGTCACCGGAAGTTGACAACCGTTGCCTGGGGTGAGGCATGTGTATGTGTCCCCCTCTACCTTCCAAAGAACGTCCCGGCCCGGGGGCGGTCTCTGTGCGCCCTTGGGGGGACCACGACATGTCTTCGACCCGTTCCATCGCTCGACGCGCCGCATCATCGAATCGTTCATCGGCCCGCCGCTGGTCGGCACAGGTCCTCGGTGCCGCGCTGCTGGCTGGTGCGCTCGTGATGGCGCCTGCGCTGCAGGCGTCGGCGGTCTCCTCACCCCCTGTGGTGGTCGACCAGTTCACCACCACGAATGGCGCCTTCCTCCTTCTGAAGCCGAGCGCGGGCAACGTCCTCTACTCGGCCAACGGCGGCGCCGGCAATCTCAACGTCACCGACTTGTCAACGACGCCGCCGTCCACCACGCAGCGGGTGCTGCGCACCGGTCAGTACGGGGTCAATCTCGAGCTCGACGGGAACACGGACGGGTCACGTCTCTTCGTGACATCGACCACGGGCATCGACGTCTTCGACGTGCTGAACCCGTCTGCCCCGTCGGTCTTCTGGCCCGCCCCGAGCGGCACTCGCTACAACTCGACGGCGTACAACCCGGCCACGGGGCGCTTGCTCGTGTCTGTGACGGACGGTGCAGCGAACTCGATCATCGATCTCGACCCTGCTTCGGGAGCCGTCGGGCAGCACCCGACGGCAGGTCTGCAGTACGCGCAGCTGGCCGTCGACGCCACCCGCGGGCTTCTCTATGGGATCACCAATGGAGCCCTGACCGCCATCCGCACCTCTGACTTCACCATTGCCGCTACCGCAGCAGTGCCGGGCATCGGAAGTAACAATGTCAACGGAGTAGCAGTTGACAGTGCACGGGGCCGAGTCTTCGCCACAACCGATGCGCAGACCACCTCGGCATCGGTGTCAGCTTTCGACGCGTCCACGCTGGCGCCGGTGAACACCTATCCGCTCTCGTCGGCGTCCGCGGGCGCGCTGTCGTACATCGCCGGCTCCAACTACCTCGTCGTGGGCTTCATGGGTCCGAGCAAGCCCCGCCTGATCGACCTCAACACGGGCACCGTGACCCAGATCACCGCCGCCCCCACCGGTCTGAACCGTGGCCTCGCCGTGGACCAGACGAACGGGTACATCTACAACGCCGGAACCACCAACAGCCAGGTCACCGTCCTCGCCACCGCCGTGGACATCCTCACCACCACCGTGCCGAACGCAGCGGCGGGCACCGCCTACACCGCCTCCATCGACGCCGCCGGCTCCCTGCCACGAAGCTTCGCCGTCTCCAACGGCGCCCTCCCGCAGGGCCTGACGCTCGACAGCGCCACCGGCATCATCGCGGGAACGCCCACGACGGGAGGGACCTTCACCTTCACCGTGACCGCGACGAACGTCGCAGGAACGGACTCGCAGGCGTACACGCTCTACGTCGCGCAGCCGCCCGTCATCACGACCACGACCGTCCCGGACGGCGTGAGCGGAACGGCGTACACCACCGCGATCGCCGCCACCGGCAACGGCCCCATCTCATACGCCATCAGCTCCGGGGCGCTGCCGGTGGGCCTGGCCCTCGACGCGGCCACCGGTGTGATCAGCGGCACCCCGACCGCCGCGGGGTCGTCTTCTTTCCAGGTCACGGCGACGAACTCCGACGGAACGGACACGGCCGACTACTCGATGCAGGTCCTCGCGGCACCGGTCATCACCTCCCCGACGCCCCCGGCGGCGAGTGCCGGCGCGGCCTATTCGCACACCGTCACCGCATCGGGCTCCGGGCCGATCACCTTCACCGTCAGCTCCGGTGCGCTTCCCGCCGGTCTGACGCTCGACGCCTCCACCGGGGTCATCTCCGGAACACCGACGGTCTCGGGTTCCTTCACCTTCACGATCACCGCGACCAATGCCGCCGGGTCCGACGCGCGCGCCTACACGCTGACGGTCGCAGCCGCACCGGTGACCCCGGCACCGTCTTCGACGCCGACGGCGGCGGGAACGGGGACCAGCAAGCTCGCCGTCACCGGCAGCGACGGCGCACTCGCGGCGTCCCTCGCGGGCGGAGGGCTGGTGCTGCTCGCCGTCGGGGCCGGCATCCTGATCCGGCTGCGCAGACGCCATCTGTCCTGATCCGACCCCACTTCACCTGGCCCGGTCGGCGTCGGCGCTCACCATTCCTCGCCATCGGAACCCGTTCGCCGACCGCAGGCCCGTCATTGGAGAAACCATGACTCCGAACTCCCTCTCTGCGGGGCGCGCTCTTCGCGCCGAAGCTTCGCCACCTCGCGCTGACAAGCGTCCAGGCGGTTTCGCGCGCTCCATCGGGATCCTCGCGGCAGCCGTTCTGGCGGGGCTGTTGGGGCTCGTCGTCCCCGCGGTGGCGGCGCCCGCCGCTCAGGCGGCCACGGTGTGCGCCGCCGGCAGCATCTACGCCAACGTGGGGTCCGGTCGGCTCGCGCTGAACGAGTATTCGACAACGGGGGCGCTCCTCAACTCCGTGCCCCTCACCCGGGACTACTACGACATCGCCTTCCTCAGCGACGGCACCACGCTGTACGGCGTGCGCGTCAACGTCCTCTGGCGTATCGACCCGACGACGGGGCAAGAGGTGGCGGGCACGCCCATCACGGGCCTTCCTGCGAATTATGAGGCGAACGCCTTGAGCGCCCTCCCCAACGGCGACCTTCTCACCGGGACGAGCAACTCCACGGAGATCTTCCAGATCAACCCGACGACGGGCGTCGCCACGCCGTTTCGCGCGTCCTTCCCTCCGGGCTTCGGGTCGGCCGGCGACTTCCTCAGCCTGAACGACGGTGACATCCTCGCCGTCGGCACCGGCACGAACGTGAGCACGTTGTTCCGCATCAAGCCCGACAACTCGGTCATCGAGGTGGGCACGGTCCCCACCACGTATGGCGCGGCTCAATCGGGCAACGTCATCTACCTGCCCAGCGGCGGCGGAGAGATCTACGCCGTCAGGAACTTGCCCACCACCGCGTCCACCGCACCCATCCCCGTCGACACCGTCGCATCCACCGGCCTGGTCTTCTACGGGGCGACCTCCCCTCAAGACAGCGGTCTGTGCGCCGGTCTGACCCTCGAGAAGACGGTGGCGCCCGCGACGGCGGCCCCTTATGCCGCGGGGCAGGCCGTCACCTTCTCGTTCCGCGTCACCAACTCCGGAAACACCCCCGTCCGTGATGTGGCCATCGACGAAACGGCGTTCACCGGCACCGGCCAACTCGGTCCGATCAGCCCGAGCACCTCCGGCTCGCTCGCGCCCGGGGCATCGACGACGTTCACCGCGAGCTACGTCCTCACTCAGGCGGACGTCGACGCCGGGGTCGTCACGAACACCGCGGAAGCGACCGCGACATACTTCCAGCGGTCGACGATCACCTCTCAGCCATCGACCGCGGCGCTTCCCATTCAGGCGGCCGGCTCTCTCTCCCTGCAGAAGAGCGCATCTCCCGCCGGACTGAGCGCCTACACGGTCGGCCAGAACATCACCTACACCTTCGATGTGCGCAACACGGGGAACGTCACCGTGAAGGACGTCGCGATCCGCGAGGACGCGTTCACGGGGAGTGGCGTCATGAGCGCCCCCACTCCCGCCACGGTCGCGGCACTCGCACCCGGCGAAGCAACGGTGTTCACCGCGACCTACACGCTCACCCAGGGCGACATCGATCGGGGCACCACGTCGAACACCGCCACGGCCACCGGCACCGCACGGGGCATCCCCGTGACCTCGGCGGCGTCGCGGGCGCTTCTGTCCGGGACGGCCGCCCCGTCCCTCGCTCTCGACAAGACCGCCGCCCCCGCACCCGGCGGCGCGTTCCACGTCGGCGACCAGATCTCGTACCGCTTCACCGTCACCAACACCGGCAACGTGACGGTGACCGGCGTCGGGGTGACCGAGGGCGCGTTCACGGGCACGGGCACGATGGGGGCTGTCTCTCGGTCCGGGACGACGACGCTCGCCCCCGGTGAGAGCACCGTCTTCACCGCCACGTACACCGCCACGAGTGAGGACGCGACGAGAGGTTCTGTGTCGAACACGGCGACGGCGTCGGGCACCGCGCCGGGGAACGTCCAGACGGTTTCGGCCCCCTCCACCGCCGCGGCGCGCATCGCGGCGCTCCCCGTTCCTCAGCCCTCCGCGTCTCCGACTCCGGCGTCAGCTGGTCGTGCCAACCTCGCGGTCACCGGCGGCAACGGCGCGATGGCTCCCGTCCTCATCGGCGCTGCGCTTCTGCTCGTCGTCGCCGGCTCGGGGGCCCTGGTGCGCGCACGGCGGCGTCGACTCTAGGGTCGTCTCATCATGTCCGGTTCGGTCCGTCCCCTCCCTCGGTGCGGGCGGACCGAACCCGACGTGTCGCGCCCCGCGCGTGAATGCGGATGACGCAGGGGAGATCCCCCTGCGTCATCGGGGTCGGAACACTGCGACTCAGAAGGGATCCGTCTGAAGTGTCCCGTGCGCGATTGCGAGCAGTCATCGCCGTCCTGGTGATCGCCGGGGGAGTCCCGGTCGCGCTGCTCGCGTGGATCGGCGGGGTCGTGCTCGCCGATCGGCTCGGGCTTGCGGTGTCGTCGGAGCAGATCTTCACGGGGCTTCTCGCCCTCCTCATCGGAACCGTCGTGTGGCCCCTCGCTCTCCGCCGGCTCCGGCGCGAGTTGTGGCGCCGCGAGAATTCGGCTCCGGCACCGGCGCCGACGCGCGGAGACGGCCTTCTGCGAGTGCTCATCGTGATCTGTGGAAGCGTCGGGATCCTGGTTCTGTGCGCTCCGCGCGACGTCGTCGCAGCAGTGACCGGCATCTGGGCCGCGGTGTCCGCGGGCCCGCGAGAGGACGGCATCCTGCTCCAGCTCGTCCTCACCCTCGTGAGCCTGCTCCTGGCCGCTCCCGCGCTCTTCGTGACGGGATACGCCCTCCGGCGCCTGGACGGTCAGGACCCGCGGCGTCTCCGCTGGCAGGAGCGGCGGAACTGGTACACCGCGGCCGCCGTCGCGTGGGCGGTCTCGCTGGGCCTCGGCCTCGTTCTCTCCGTGGCGGCCCTGCTCACTCTCTAGAGCGACCCGTGACCGATGCGGCGGGGGTGCCCTCGAACGGCCTGCGGACCCGAGGGTCCGGAGCCGCGGTCGAACCGCGGTCGACCACCTCGAACGGCAGGGTGCCGAGGCCCCGCCCCGGCTCGGCGCCGTCGAGAGCGGCGAGAACGGCCTCGGCTGCCCGCGCCCCCTGACCCCGCGCGAACTGGTCGATGGTGGTCAACGAGAACCATCGGCCGAGCTCGTGTCCGTCGACCCCGATGATCGAGACGTCGTCGGGAACCCGCAGGCCGAGCTCCCGGGCGGCGAGGATCGCACCGATCGCCATCTCGTCCGACGCGGCGAACAGCGCGGTCGGACGGTGTTCTGCCGTGAGCAGCCGGGTCGCCGCCGCCGAGCCTCCCTCGATCGTGAAGTCGGCCGGTTCCACCACGGCATCCGCGATGCCCGCCGCCGCCAGCTGCTCCAGGAAGCCCCGACGGCGCAGCCCCGGCACCGTCGAGCCCGCGGCGGTCGCAGCGTCCGCTCCGATGTGAGCCAGGCGGCGGTGGCCGAGCTCCAGCAGATGCTCGGTGGCGGCGCGGCCCACGGCGAGATCATCTACCGTCAGAGTCGTCAACAGCGGGTTCGGGCCGGCGATCGCCACGATGGGAACGTCGAGGCCGCGCAGGGACGTCGACTCCTCGGCATCCAATTCGAGGGCGACCGTGATGACGGCGTCGATGCGGCGGCGGCGCAGGTGGTCGTCGAACACGCGGCGGCGCTCGGTCGGGTCGGCACTGACGCTGTAGAGCGTGATGTCGTAGCCCTCGCGGACGAGGGCGTCGGAGATGCCGGCGAGGACCGTGCTGAAGAACCACCGGTCGAGGAACGGCACGACCACGCCCACCGCGCGCGCCCGCCCGGTTGCCAGACTCGATGCCGCCGCCGAGACGACGTAGCCGAGCCGGTCGGCCGCGGCCAGCACCCGGTCGCGGGTGGCGGTCGAGACGGGTCCGCGCCCGCTCAACGCGCGCGAGACCGTGGCCGTCGACACACCCGCCGCGCGCGCGACGTCGTCGATACCGGCCACGGTCTCGCGATTCAGGATGCCGCGGCTCAGGCCGCCGCGATCCACACGGTCGTGTCGGTCGGCAGGCGCTCGCCGTCGAGCGGGCCGCTCGCGATGAGCACCTCGCCCGCGGGCAGCTCGACCGCGCCGTCGCCGAAGTTGGCGATCACCAGCAGCGAGCCGTTGCGGAACGCAACCACGTCGTCACCGTAGCCGTCGAGCCACTCGAGCTCTCCCGCGCCCAGGTTGCGTGCGCGGCGCTCGGCGAGAAGCGACCGGTACAGCGTCAGCGTCGACGAGGGGTCGTCGACCTGCACGTCGCGGGCGAGGTCGGCCCACTCCGCGGGTTGCGGCAGCCACGACTCACCCGTGGTGTTGAAGCCGTACGCGGGGGCGTCGGCGGTCCACGGGATGGGCACGCGGCAGCCGTCGCGCCCGTAGCGCTCGCCGTTCGTGCGGAACCAGGTCGGGTCTTGACGTGCGTCGTCGGGCAGGTCGATGACTTCGGGGAGGCCCAGCTCCTCGCCCTGGTACAGGTACGACGAGCCCGGCAGGGCCAGCATGAGCGAGGTCGCGGCGCGGGCGCGGTGCAGACCCTTCACGGGGTCGGGCTTGCCGGGCGTCTTCGGGCCGATGCCCGCACCCTGCGGGTTCTCGGCCGTCAGTGCGAGGCGCGAGGCGTGGCGCACGACGTCGTGGTTCGACAGCACCCAGGTGCTCGGGGCGCCGACGGCGGCGTACTCGGCGAGCGACTCGCCGATCACGTCGCGGAGGGCAGCGGCATCCCAGGCGGTCTCGAGGTAGTGGAAGTTGAACGCCTGGTGCATCTCGTCGGGCCGCACCCACAGGGCGGTCTGCGCGACGGTGGGCAGCCACGCCTCGGCGCAGAGGGCGCGGTCGCCGTCGTACGCGGCGAGCACCTCGTGCCACTCGCGCCACACCTCGTGCACACCGGGCTGACCCCAGTACGGGACCTCGTCGGCGTCGCCACCCATCGAGCCGCCATCGGGGTCGGGCGTGAAGTCGGGCAGACCCTCGGCCTTGATGAGGCCGTGGGCCACGTCGACACGGAACCCGTCGACCCCGCGGTCGAGCCAGAAGCGCAGGATGTCGCGGAACTCCGCGCGCACCTCGTCGTTGGTCCAGTCGAAATCGGGCTGGGTCTCGTCGAAGATGTGCAGGTACCACTGGCCGGGCGTGCCGTCGGCCTCGGTGACACGCTTCCACATGCCGCCGCCGAAGACGCTCTCCCAGTTGTTCGGGGGCAGCTCGCCGTTCTCGCCCGTGCCGTCGCGGAAGATGTAGCGCGCGCGCTCGGGGCTGCCGGGGGCAGCCTTCAGCGCCTCCTGGAACCACACGTGCTGGTCGCTGGAGTGGTTGGGCACGAGGTCGACGATGACCCGGATGCCGCGCTCGTGCGCACCCGCGAGCATCGCGTCGAAGTCGGCGAGGGTGCCGAAGATCGGGTCGACGTCGCGGTAGTCGGCGACGTCGTAACCCGCATCCTTCTGCGGCGACCGCTGGAAGGGGCTCAGCCAGATGGCATCCACCCCCAGGTCCTTGAGGTCGTCGAGGTGGGCGGTCACGCCCGGCAGGTCGCCGAGGCCGTCGCCCGAGGCGTCGGCGAACGAGCGGGGGTAGATCTGGTAGATGACGGCGGTGCGCCACCACTCCGAGCCGGGAGCGGCGACGAGATCGGCGCGCGCGTCTTCCTGCGTGAAAGTCATGGCGTCGACCTTACTGCAAGCGCTTGCAGGGTGGAGCATGCGGGCCTTGAGACCCATCGAGTGTCCACGACACCCGGACGAGATCTCGACGGGTCCGCGCGCCTCGGACACTCGACGTCCCGGCTGGCCATCCGCCGCGCGCCCCGCCTCGCGAGCGCCGCGATTAGGCTGGGTCGGTGCCCGACGCCTCCGCCCTCGCCCGCGCTGAATCGCTCATCACGAGCATCCCCGACTACCCCAAGCCCGGGATCGTGTTCCGCGACATCACGCCGCTGCTCGCCGACGCCGCGGCGCTCCGCGACGTGGTCGAGGCGCTGATCGAACCGTTCGCCGGTCGTTTCGACGCCGTCGCCGGAGTCGAGGCGCGCGGCTTCCTGCTCGCCGGAGCCGCTGCCATCGTCGCGAACGTGGGACTCATGCCGATCCGCAAGGCCGGCAAACTTCCCCGCCCCGCGGCCACCGTCTCGTACGACCTCGAGTACGGCTCGGCGCAGATCGAGATGCACGACGACGCCGCGGACGGCGCCCGCGTGCTGCTGCTCGACGACGTCCTCGCCACCGGCGGAACCCTCGGCGCGGGTCGCGAGCTGCTCGAGGCCGTGGGCAGCGAGGTCGTGGGCATCGCGACGCTGCTCGAGATCGACGGCCTGGGTGGCCGCGAGGCGCTCGGCGGCGACCTGCACTCCGTCTTCCACGTCTGACGCGGCGTCCGCGAGAGCCCTGGCGGCGCGGCGCGTGCGAAACTCCTGAGCTCTCGGTCGAGAACGGGCGCGTGCCGGCTGTTTCGGAGCCCCGCCGCCCGATTGCTCAGGAGTTCGGCACGGCCCTGCGTCCGGGCCGCCTCCGCCGTCGACCAGAATCGACGCATGACCTCGCGCCCCGACATCCTGCACCTGCTCGCCTTCGCCGCGGAGCCCGGCGGCGGGAACCCGGCGGGAGTCGTGCTGGATGCCACGGGCCTCGACGAGCCGCGCATGCAGCAGATCGCGACCGACCTCGCCTACCCCGAGACGGCCTTCGTCACCGCGCGCGACGATCGGCGCGCGCGGGTGCGGTACTTCTCGCCCGGCGCCGAGGTGCCGTTCTGCGGGCACGCGACGATCGCCACCGCCGTGGCCCTGGCCGAGGCGGAGGGCCCCGGTCCCTTCATCTTCGACACCGCGGCCGGCGAGATCGCCCTCGAAACCGCCGTCGACGCCGACGGTCGCGTGA
This sequence comes from Microbacterium sp. 16-032, assembly GCF_041079455.1. Taxonomy (NCBI): domain Bacteria; kingdom Bacillati; phylum Actinomycetota; class Actinomycetes; order Micrococcales; family Microbacteriaceae; genus Microbacterium; species Microbacterium sp. 16-032. Next base: position 729,227 of record NZ_JBFYGQ010000001.1, read on the forward strand.
CGGCCGGCTTCACGAGCGTCGACCCCGTGCAGAGCGAGCTCGATGCCGAGGTGGGGCGGCGGCTGCTCGGCATCCTGAATCTCGCCGTGGGCGATCTCGACGTGCGGCTGCCGCTGGCGCAGTCTTTCGCGGGCAACACGCACCCGGTCGTCGCGGTGGCCTCGCGCGAGCGCTTCGACTCGTTCGACTTCGACCCTGCGACCCTGCGGGCACTGATGGACGAACGCGGATGGGCGGGCACCGTGATGGTCGTGCATGCGAAGAGCCAGGATGCCGAGGTGTTCGAGGCCCGCAACCTGTTCCCCGTGGGCGACATCACCGAGGACCCGGCGACGGGGTCGGCGGCGGCCTCGCTCGGGGCGTACCTCCGCGACCGCGTGGGACGCACGGCGCCTTTCTCGTTCACCGTCCGTCAGGGGCGGCACGTGGGGCGGCCGAGCGAACTGCGCGTCGACGTCCCGGCGGGCGGCGGCGTGCGCGTCAGCGGGACGGCGACGCCGCTCGAGCACTGACGTCGATCACGCCGGCGTGCGCACCGCCGCGAAGCGGTTGCGCCGACGCAGGGCGAAGCCCAGACGCTCGTACGCGGCGATCGCACCGACGTTGCTCGCGGCGGCGTGCATCATCGCGCGGTCTCCGCGTTGCTGGATGTGGAACGCGACGTCGAGGACGAGCCGCGAGGCGAGTCCCTGGCGGCGGTGGTCGGCGTCGACGGCGACCGCGCTGATCTCGGTCCAGCCGGCGGGGTGCAGGCGCTCGCCCGCCATCGCGACGAGACGACCCTCGCGGCGGATGCCGATGTAGCGGCCGAGCTCGTAGGTGCGGGGCCGAAAGGGGCCGGGCTGGTTCCGCGCGACGATGTCGATCATCTCGGCGGCGTCGTCGGCTCCCAGCTCGATGGCCTCGTCGTCGGGACGGGTGCGGAGGGCGTCCGTCTCGACGAGCTGTACGCCCTCGCCGCCACCGACCCACTCCCAGGAGGTCGGGATCTCGCCCTCGAAGCCCGAGAGGCCCACGTCAGCGCCGGGCCCGACGAGGTCGCGCAAGGCCTCCCACACGTCCGGATCGTCCCAGGTGCGCACCGCCACGAAGGGGGCGACGTCTTCGGGATAGCGCTTGACGAGATCTCCGCCGATCGCGAAGTGCGCGTGCGGGCCGGCGAGGGCATGCCACGCGGCGTTGTCGAGCACGGTGGCGTCGGCGTGCGGAACGGGCAGGGCGGAGGTGGTGGTCATGGGCATCCGTTCTGGGGGGAGGTGCACGTAAGACAACAGCGTCAGGCGCTGCGCATTCCACGGGGCCTCAGCGCACCCCGGCGGGGGCCCGCGCGGCGAGGGCGGCGGCGACGGCCCCGGCGATCCGGTCGGTCTGTCGCAGCGACAGCGAGTCGGAACGCGGGCGGGTGAAAGCCCCGGCCTCCATCGACGAGGTGAAGGGCCCGATCGCGAACATCGCCGCGCGCGCGTGCCCGTCCCGTGCGACGACGCGGCCGTCGGCGTCGACGTCGATGCGCCCCAGTGAGCCGGTGAACGTCTCGTCCGACACGTGCACCTCGCGGCCGTGGCGGCTCGCGAGTTCGCGGAGCGCCGGGTTCTCGCTCGCCGAGGCGGTGGCCGCGGGCAGCCACGCGTCGATCAGTCCGCGCGCGCTCACCTCACCCGCGGTCCGCGGTGACGACGCGACGAAGCCCCGGTCCGCGTCGACGTGCACGGTGATGTCGGGCCCGAGGAAGCGCACGATCCCGGCCTCGGCGAGAGCGAGGAACTCTTCCAGCCGGTGCGCGGGCGGCCCCGAGGCGACGTAACTGAAGAAGGCGTGCCAGGTCACCGGGAGGTCGACCGCGCGGGAGCGCGCACTCCACCGCTCCGTCGGGATGTCCGACAGGCCCAGGAAGGACGTCAGGATCGTCAGGAACAGCGCCTGCGCGGTGCTGCGCTCCTGGCTTGTGCGCAGGTGCAGGTCGTCGACGATGTGCCGACGCACCCGCTCGTGCACGTCCGCGGCACGGGCGAAGGTCTCCTCGCCCAGCGGCACGTCGAGCGTGCGCACGTCGAAGCGGTCGAGGGGATCGGGCACTACCGCGGCCGCGGCGCGGCGGAGGGCCGCGGTGTCGGCATCCACCTCTCGAAGGGTTTCGCGGAACACCTCCCAGGTCGTGGCGACGCGCTCGGGGTGGCCGGTGAACAGCTCCCGGTAGTGGCCCCACACGAGCTCGCGCGCGATGAGCGGCCATACGTCGTCGAGGAAGTCGATACTGCCGGGCCGCGCGAGCAGATCGGCGACCGCGGCGGGGGTCAGCACCTCGCGCACGGGCGGGCCGCCCTGCAGCTGCGACGACACCTTCGAGCGATAGGGCACGCCGCGGCGGGATCCGAGGTGAAGTCGCGGCTCGAGTCCTGACGGTTCGTAGTGCAGCCGTCCGTCCCCGATCCGGGTGAAGACCCCGCCCCGGCCGGCGGTGAGCAACACTACGGCGTCGACCGCGGCCAATCCCATTCCACGGACGATCACGTCGTCGCCGGGGGCGAAGACGGAGAGGTCGGCGTCGGCGGTGAACGCCGGCGGGACGTAGGTCAGCCCCGCGCCCACGGCGGCGTCCCGCAGAGCGACCACCGCGTCCTCGGGCTCGCGCGCGTTGTGGCCCATCGCGTACACGAGCACGTCGGCGGGCAGGCGGATGCCGTCGGCGAGGGCGACCTCGTACCCATCGAGGGTGTCATCGACCCACTGCACGGTTCCCTCGTGCCACCGTACCTCGACCCCGGGCGGGGCGATCGCGACCGTACGACGCCAGAACCAGTCGAGGTACGCGCTCTGCAGTCGTCGCGTGGGGAAGGAGTCGGGGCGGAGGCTGCGCAGCTCGGCATCCACCTCCGGATCGTCGATCGCGACGTCGGGGAGGGTGCCCGCGCGCACCCGCTCGGCCCACTCGATGAGCGACGGCCCCGAACGGATCGGCCCGGCGATCGTGCAGGACTCGTCGGTGAAGACCGTCACGTCGCGCGCCATCGAGTTCAGCTTCAACAGGGGCGACTGCTCGCGCCGCCAGATGCGCCCCGCCCCCGGGGGGAACGGATCGACGAGGGTGATGCGCAGCGGAGCGGGCGCTCGCCGCGCGAGCAGGCGCTCGACGAGCATGACCGCGCGCGGTCCCGCCCCGACGATCACGAGCTCGGTCATCGCACCCCGGCGTTCGCGGGGACCGGGGGCAGCCCGAGCAGATCGTGCAGCGTGGCGCCCTCGTCGTATGAACGGCGGAACGACCCGCGCTCCTGCAGCAGCGGCACGACCCTGTCGGCGAACTCGTCGAGGCCGTGCGGGGTCACGTGTCCGACCACGGTGAACCCGTCGGTGGCGCGTTCCTGCACGTAGCGGTCGATCTCGGATGCCACGTGCTCCGGTGTCCCGACGAAGGTGTGCGTCGCGGTCAGGCGGATGACGAGCTCGCGGATGCTGAGGCCCTCGGCCGCGGCCTGCTCGCGCAGTTTGCCGACGCGGGCACGGATCGCAGCGTGACGACCGGCGAAGCCCTGCGCCGTCTCGACGCCCGTGTCGGGCTCGAGGTCGGGGAGCGGGCCGTCGGGGTCGTAGCCGCTGAGGTCGCGGTTCCAGATCTGCTCGAGGTAGGTGATCGCCGTCTGCGGCCGCACCTGGGCCAGGGCGATCTCCCGCGAGCGCTCGCGGGCCTCGTCGGCGGTGTCGCCGAGCACGAAGGTCGCGGCCGGCAGGATCTTGAGCGAGTCCTCGTCGCGACCGTTCGCGGCGAGCCGGCCCTTCACGTCGCGGTAGAACTGCTGCGCGTCGTCGAACGCGGTGTGCAGCGAGAAGATCACGTCGGCGTGCTGCGTGGCGAAGTCCCGGCCGTCGGGGGAGTCGCCCGCCTGCACGATGACCGGTCGCCCCTGCGGCGACCGCGGCACGTCGAACACCGCGTCGACGTCGAACAACCGCGACTCGTGCCGGACGCGCTCGATGGCGTCCGCGCGCAGGAACTCACCCGTCTCGGCATCCGCCTCGATCGCGTCGTCGCGCCACGACGACCACAGCGCCTTCGACAGGGCCGCGAACTCCGCGGCCCGCACGTACCGGTCGGCGTGATCGAGGTAGCCGCCGCGGCGGAAGTTCGCGCCGTGGAACGCGTCCGAACTGGTCACGGCGTTCCACCCCGCGCGGCCGTTCGACAAGAGGTCGAGCGTGCCGAGCTGCCGAGCCAGCTCGTACGGCTCGTTGAAGGTCGTGTTGAGCGTGCCGACCAGGCCGATGTGCTCGGTGACGGCGGCCAGGGCCGTGAGGATCGCGAGGGTGTTCGGGCGTCCCGCGACGTCGAGGTCGTGCAGCTGCCCGCGGTGCTCGCGCAGGCGCAACCCCTCGGCGAGGAAGAGGTAGTCGAAGAAGCCGCGCTCGGCCGTGCGCGCGAAGTGCTCGAACGACGAGAAGTCGATCTGGCTGCCCGCGCTCGGGTCGGTCCACACGGTCGTGTTGTTCACACCCGGGAAGTGGGCGGCGAGGTGGATCTGCCGACGGGTCATGCGCCGACCTCCTGACGGGCATAGCGACTGGCGAGACGGGGGAGTCCGAGACGTTCGCGGAGCGTGGGCGCCCCATCGTCGGGGAGGAGGATGCCGGCGGCCGCCGCCGCGGGGACGACCCGGTCGGCGATCGCGTCGAGGTCGGCCGGAAGACGGGCGGGTCGTAGGCGGACCCCGTCGACGCCGGCCGCGGCGAGGGCCCTGACCTCGTCCACCACGTCGGCGGAGGTTCCCACCACCACCCGGGCGTCGGTCGTGAGCGGTGCGCGCTCCTGCAGGCGGGCCCACACGGCTTCGGCCTCGGTGCGCGAGTCCTCGACGAGCACGAGCAGGTCGGCGAACACGCGCAAGTCGTCGCCCCCGTCGAGGTCGCCGAGGATGCCCCCCACCGCGGTCGCATCGGCGGGAGTGACGAACACGAGGTCGGCGTGTTCCGCCGCGAAACGGTAGGGGACCGTCTGGTGCGCGAGAGCGGTGATGAGGGGTTGTCCCTGCGGCGACCGCGGCACGATCGACGCGCCCGTGATCGAGAAGAACTCCCCCTCGAACTCGACGTTGTGCACCCGCTCGCGGTCGAGGAACTTCCCCGACTCGAGGTCGCGGACGATCGCGTCGTCCTCCCACGAGTCGGCCAGACGCCGGATGACGTCGGCGACCTCCCCCGCCTCGCGGAAGGCGGCGAGAAGCGCGGGGTCGTCTTCGACGCGACCGGATGCCGGCAACCCGGCCGGTCCGTCGGTGCGGCGCCCGAAGTTCCGGCGCTCCTGCGCGGTCGAGCCCGCGACGAGTCGGACACCCGCGCGGCCCCGGCTCACGTGATCGAGCGTCTGCAAACCCGTCGCCAGGTGGAACGGCTCGGGGTGGGTCGTCGTCGCGGTGGGGACGAGACCGATCCGGCGTGTGGCCGGGGCGAGGAACGACGCCAGCAGCACCGCATCGAGACGCCCGCGCGCGCGATCGCGGCGGGTCTCGGCATCCGGCTCGAACGATCGTCCGCCCAGGCTCAGCGCGTCTTCGATCGTCGCGAGGACGAGTCCCGCTCCGTCGGCCGTGCGGGCCAGGGCGCGCCAGTAGGCGGCCGAGGTCAGCTCGGTGGGCCGGGCCGTGGGCTCGCGCCACGCGGCCGGGTGCCAGCCGGCCCCGTCCAGGGCGACGGCGAGGTGGATGCGGTCGGGCATCGGGGCTCCTTCGGTCAGGCGAGTGCTGCTCACTGTCGCCCGGACCGCGACACGGCTCAATGCGTGACGTAACGAAACGCCTCGAAGCGTCATGAACCGACGACGGGGGCGGAACATACCGGCCGCGCCTCACCGATCGTTCGACTGTGACGCCGCGCGACACACGATGTCGGTCGGTGACGTCTCGCGACGGACGGTGTCGCTCGGGATGAGCGTGCGTCCCCTTCCGCCTAGCTTCGGCTGCACTCCCGTCCCGTTCTGAAAGGTGCTGCCATGAGCGTTTCCACCGCGATCGCCCCGTTCACGGGCGTGCTCGCCCTGCTCGACGATCTGCGTGACGAGGCGCCCGGCATCGAGGTGCGCCCGCCCTCCGCGGCGACGGTGGAGTTCTCGTTCGACGCCGGCACCGCTCCGCGAACGGGCGCCCCCGTGACGAACGGCCCCGCGGTGGCGTTTCCCACCTCGGTGACCGAGGTCCGGCAACTCGTGCGCCTCGCCGGTCGTCACGGTGTCAGCATCGTGCCGCGCGGGGCCGGCACGGGTCTCTCCGGCGGCGCGACAGCCCTCTCCGAGCAGCTCGTCGTCTCGACCGAACGGCTGAACCGCATCGTCGAGGTGTCGCCCGCCGACGAGGTCGCCGTCGTCGAACCCGGCGTTCTCAACGCCTCGCTCAACGAGCGACTGGCCCCCCTCGGCCTGTTCTACGCCCCCGACCCGGCGAGCTGGCGCATCTCGACCATCGGCGGCAACATCGCCACCAACGCCGGGGGCCTGCGGTGCGCCAAGTACGGCGTCACGCGCGAGTCGGTGCTCGCCCTCGACGTCGTGCTCGCCGACGGCAGCCTGGTCTCGGTCGGACACCGCTCGATCAAGGGCGTCACGGGGCTCGACCTCGTCTCACTTTTCGTCGGGTCGGAGGGCGTGCTCGGCATCGTGGTGGGGGCGACCGTGCGCATCCGCCCCCTCCCGGTGGCGCGCCGAACGCTTACGGCGTTCTTCGATTCCACGGCCGCGGGCGCCGCGGCCATCGGGGCCATCACGGCCTCGCGCGTTCGTCCGAGCGTCATCGAGTTCCTCGATGAGATCACCCTCGACGGGATCGATGCCGCGCAGGACTCGGGCCTGCGTGCCCGGGGCGCCGCCCTCCTGCTGATCGAACTCGACGGCTTCGGCATCGACGAGCAGACCGCCGAGCTGACCGCTGCGCTCGTCGCGGCGGACGCACGGGTCGAGGTCGAGAGCGAGACGGATGCCGAGACCCTCTGGGAACTGCGACGCTCGGGCCGACGTTTCGACGCGGACACGTGGTTCGCCGGGGGTGACGTCGCCGTGCCCAAGTCGCGCATCGCGGAGGTGTTCGCGGATTTCCCCGCGATCGCCGACCGGTTCGGGGTCGGCGTGAGCGCCGTCGCGCACGCGGGCGACGGCAACCTCCACCCGGTCATCTCGCTGCCCATCCCCGCGGGCGTCGATCCCACCGCCGTACCGGCCGCCGTCCACGACGCCGCCGACGCGGTCGTGCGCGCGGCGCTCGCCGTCGGCGGCACCGTGAGCGGTGAGCACGGCATCGGCACCGTCAAGCGCGCCCTCGCCGCGGAGGAGCTCTCCGTGCGCGTGCGCGAGGCGCAGCTCGCCGTCAAGAACGCGCTCGATCCCGCCGGTCTGTTCAACCCCGGCAAAGCCCTGTAACCCCGTCCCCACAGCCCGAGGATTCCCATGACCTTCGCCCGCCGTCCCCGCCGACGCCTTCTCGGCCTCGCCTCCGCCCTCGCCGTCGGCGCCCTCCTGCTCAGCGGGTGCGGTGCCGCGTCGACCGCCGCTCCCGCCGACGCCGAGCCGAAGACCGGCGGCGATCTCGTCTTCCTCATCGACTCGCTCGGCGCCACCTGGATCCCGAACAACAGCTCGATCTCGAGCTACCAGGGCCAGATCTGGGGCAACGTCACCGACAAGCTCATCTACGTCGACGCCGAGGGGAACCTCAGCCCGTGGATCGCCGAGAGCTGGGACGAGAACGCCGACAAGACGCAGTTCACCCTCCACCTGAAGTCGGGCGTCACCTTTTCGGACGGCACGCCGCTGGACGCGGCCGCTGTGGTGGCGAACATCGACATCTGGGCCAAGGGCCGCCCCGACGAGGGCATCAACCGCATCGGCCTGTTCCCCTCCGCCAACTACCAGGGCGCGCAGGCGGTGGATGCCACGACGGTCACGGTCTCGTTCTCCGCACCGACCCTCAGCTTCATCCCCACGCTGGCGTACCACGGCTCGATCCTGCTCTCGCCCGAGACCCTGGCGCTCCCCGCCGACCAGCAGGCGGATCTCACCAAGGACGTCGGCAGCGGTCCGTTCGTCGTCGAGAAGGTCGCCGAGGGCGACAGCGTCGTGCTCACGCGACGGGACGACTACGACTGGGGCCCGCAGGCGGTGGGCCACGAGGGCGCCGCCTACCTCGACACCATCACCTACAAGCAGGTCGCCGAGCCGACGCTGCGCACCGCCTCGGTCGAGTCCGGACAGGCGCAGGTGGCCTACAACGCCAGCCCGCAAGACCTCGACGCCCTGAAGCAGGAGGGCCTCACCGTCGAGACGCCCCGCTACCTCGGATTCGTCAACGGCTACGCCCTGAACACCTCCGTCGCCCCGTTCGACGACATCAAGGTGCGGCAAGCGGTGCAGCACGGCATCGATCGCGACGAGATCCTCTCGACCGTCTACACCTCGGACTGGCACGCGGCGGAGTCGTTCTTCCAGAGCACCGTGCCCGAGGCGACCGACCACACCGCCGACTTCGCGCACGACCCCGACGAAGCGGCATCCCTCCTCGATGGGGCGGGCTGGGTGAAGGGCGCCGACGGCGTGCGGACCAAGGACGGGAAGAAGCTGTCGCTCACGCTTTACCCCAATCCTTACCTGCAGGCCTCGCAGTCGGTCGACGAGCTCGTCGACCAGCAGCTCACCGCCCTGGGTTTCGAGGTGAACCTCGAGACCTACGACGTCCCCACCTACGGCCAGAAGGTCATCGGCAACACGACGGTGCCCGCGACCGAGATCACCCGCAGCTTCGTCGACGTCGGAACAGTCGCCGGCATCCTCACCTCGCAGAAGAAGGGCGACGAGGACTGGTTCCGACTCGGCACCTCGGACGCGACGCTGAACGACCTCTCCACCCGCATCGCCACCGCGACCGATCGAGAGGCCCGCGCGAAGGTCGCCGACGAGCTGCAGGGATACGTCCTCGATCGGGCGTACTTCGTTCCGCTGACGCAGATCGTGCAGCGGGTGTACGTCCAGGCTCCCGAGGTGAGCGGTGTCACCTACAACGGCCTCGCGTACGCGTCCTACCTGAACGCGTGGCTCAACGGCTGACGCGGCCCGTCACCGGAAGAGAACGACAAGAGAGGAGGAGGACATGCTGCGCACCTACGGCCGCTTCGCCGTGCGGCGAACGGGACAGGCGATCGTCGTCGTGCTGCTGGCGTACCTGTTCACGTTCGTCGTGATCAGCATCCTGCCCGGCGACCCCGTCACGAGCACGCTGCGCAATCCCGACAACGGTTTCACCGAAGACGACATCGCGCGCATCGTGGCGTACTACGGGCTCGACCAGCCGTGGTGGGTGCAGCTGGGGTCTTCGCTCGGGCGGTTCGTCGTCGGAGACCTGGGCGTCTCACTCCGCTCGAACCTGCCCGTCAGCGGGCTGGTGCTCGACGCACTCGGGTCGACACTGAGCCTGGCCGCGGCGGCCCTCCTGGTCGCCGTGGTGCTAGCCGTGGCCATCGCGTACGGCACGCAGTTCCTGCCCCCGCGCTGGGGCCAGGGGGTGCTGCGCTCGCTGCCGTCGCTGTTCCTGTCGGTGCCGAACTTCGTGATCGGACTGCTGCTGATCCACGTCTTCGCGTTCGGTCTCGGGCTGTTCAGCATGATCGACACCGAGACGCCGTGGGGCACCTTCTTCGCGGCGGTGGCTCTCGGCATCCCGGTCTCGGCGCAGCTGGCCGAGGTGCTCATCGCCTCGCTCGATCACGAGTCACGGCAGGAGTACGTCGCGGTCGCACGGTCGCGGGGACTGCGGTCGGGGGCGCTGTTCCTGCGCCACCTGGTCAAGCCCTCGGCGCTGCCGACGGTCACCGTGCTGGCGCTCATCGTGGGCGAGCTGCTCGGGGGAGCTCTCATCACCGAGGCGATCTTCGGGCGCGTGGGCATCGGCACCCTGGTCGAATCCGCCGTGGCGAGCCAGGACCTGCCGGTGCTGCAGGCCGTGGTCTCGCTCGCCGCGATCGTCTTCGTGGTGGTGAACCTGCTCGCCGACCTCGCCTACCCCCTTCTCGACCCACGGGTCGCCGTCGGCCGCAGCGGCCGGCCCGTCTCGGTCGCGCCCCGCGACGAGCCCGCGTCGCCCCTTCACGAAGAAGTGAGCACCGTATGACCGCTGCACCCCTGCTCGCGCCGCGCTCCGGGACCGCCCGAGCGCGCGGCATCCGCTTCTCCGTCCCCCTCGGCGTCCTCGTGTCGTTCGTCGTCGTGGCCGTCGTACTGGCGTTCTCGCTCGCCCCCGCGCTGTTCACCGCGCAGAACCCGGCACAGGGGGTGCCCGCAGACAAGCTTCAGGCGCCGAGCGCCGCGCACCTGCTCGGCACCGATCACCTCGGCCGCGACCTGTTCACCCGCATCGTCTACGGCGCGCAGTCCTCGGTCACCAGTGCCCTCGTGGCCGTCGCGATCGGCGTCGTCGTGGGTGGGCTCATCGGGCTGCTCGCGGGCTTCCTGGGGTCGTGGACCGACGTCGTACTCGCGCGGTTCGTGGACGTGCTGCTCGCCATCCCGGCGTTCCTGCTCGCGGTCGTGATCGTCAGCTCGCTCGGGTTCCAGACCATCAACGCCGCGATCGCCACGGGCGTCTCTGCGGTGGCGGTGTTCGCCCGGGTGATGCGCTCCGAGGTGCTGCGCGTGCGCTCGTCGGTGTTCGTCGAGGCCGCGCGGCTCCAGGGCGGGTCGAACCTGCACGTGCTCTTCCGGCACGTGCTGCCGAACGCCTCGCGATCGCTGGTCCCCCTGGCCGTGCTGCAGTTCGGGCTGTCGATCCTCGTGATCGCGGGGCTGGCGTTCCTGGGCTACGGCGATCCGCCCCCGGCATCCGACTGGGGTCTGCTCATCTCCGCGGGCAAGGACTACCCGCGCGCGCCCTGGCTCGTCGTCTGGCCGGCGCTGGTCACGGTGGCGACCGTGCTCTCGATCAACCGCATCAGCCGCTGGCTTCGGAGGACGTCATGACCCTCGCCCTGTCCCGTGCGGACGACGTTCCGCTGACGACGACCGCGCTGCTGAACGTCAGCGGCCTGTCGGTCTCGTACGGTCGCACACCCGTGGTGCACGACGTGTCGTTCGCGATACCCCGGGGCGGCAGTCTCGCGCTCATCGGAGAGTCGGGCTCGGGCAAGTCCACGATCGCCCGTTCCGTGCTGCGGCTGCTCCCGCGCGGTACGGGGCGTGCCAGCGGGCGCGTCGAGCTCGACGGCACCGAGGTGCTGGGGCTCGCCGAGGCGCGATTCCGACCGTTCCGGGGCCGGCGTATCGGCTTCGTCCCGCAGGACCCCGCGCACGCCCTCAACCCCGTTCGCACCGTGGGCTCGCAAGCGCACGAGGCGGCGGCTCTCTCGGGCCTCGCCGATGCAGGCGAGCAACGCCGCGCGGTGCTCGACGTGTTCGCCCGCGTCGGGCTTCCCGACCCGCGTCGCGTGTACGAGTCCTACCCGCACCAGCTGTCGGGCGGCATGCTGCAACGCGTGCTCATCGGATTGGCGGTGCTGCCGCGGCCCGAGCTGCTGGTCGCGGACGAACCCACGAGTGCCCTCGACGTCACGATCCAGAAGCGCATCCTCGATCTGCTCGACGAGCTGCGCGGCGATCTCGGCATCGGGCTGCTGCTGATCACGCACGATCTCGCGATCGCCGCCGAGCGCACCGACGAGATCGTCGTGCTCAAGGACGGGCGCGTGCAAGAGGCCGGCCCCACTCACGAGGTCTTCGCGGCGCCGACCTCGCCGTACACGGTGCAGTTGCAGGCCGACGCGCCGGCCCTGAACCCCGACCGCTATCGCCCGGACGACGGTGATCGCGGCGTCGACGCGTGGATCCCCGACACCGCCTCCGCCCGCATCGACGTGCGTACGGTGTCGAAGAGTTTCGACCGTGCCGCCCGGCCCGCGGTGTCGGAGGTGTCGTTCCGCATTCCCGCGGGAACGACTCACGCGCTGGTGGGGGAGTCGGGCTCGGGGAAGACGACGACCGTGCGCCTGCTCCTCGGGCTCGAAGAGCTCGACGCCGGCGAGGTGCTCATCGACGGGGCGGCGGTGACGGGCCGCACGGCGGCGGAGCTCCGCGGCATCCGTCGGCACCTGCAGCTCGTCTATCAGAACCCCTTCACCTCGCTCGATCCCACCTGGGGCGTCGGACGCATCGTGCGCGAGCCGCTCGAGCGCTACCGCGTCGGCACGCGCGCCGCACGGGCGGCGAAGGTGGCGGAGGCCCTGGATGCCGTGGGCCTGCCGCCCCACCTCGCCCGCCGCCACCCGGACGCGCTGTCGGGCGGCCAGCGCCAACGCGTGGCGATCGCGCGCGCCCTGGTGCTCGAGCCCGACGTCATCGTGCTCGACGAGCCGACCTCGGCTCTGGACGTGACCGTGCAGGCCGGGGTGTTCGACGTGCTCCGCCGCCTGCAGCGGGAGCGCGGCCTCACCTACCTCTTCGTCTCGCACGACCTGGCGCTGGTCCGGCAGATCGCCGACACCGTCTCGGTGCTCAAGGACGGCCGTGTCGTCGAGGCCGGCCGCGTCGCCGACGTGCTCTCGCACCCACGTGAGGACTACACGCGCGCGCTGGTCGACGCCATCCCGTCCCCCCACCCCCGGAGCCCCCGATGACCCTCCTCTCTTCGCCCCGTGCCCGCCCCGCGCTGATCGAGGCGTTCACCGCCCCGAGCGGATTCGGCGACCAGACCCTGCGCGATCGCCGACCCGACGCGATCGAGCTGCTCGGTGGAATCCCCGATCCTTCCGTCCTGCCCACCGCGGAACTCGCCGAGGCGACCGCCCGCGTGCTCGCGCAGCCGGGGGCACCCGCGCTGCAGTACTCGCGGACCGAGGGCATTCCGGCGCTGCGCGAGTGGATCGCCGCGCGCGAAGGCGTCGCCGTCGAGCGGGTGCTCATCACCAACGGCGGCTTCCACGGTCTGGCGATCGCCGTGCAGGCGGTGCTCGAGCGGGGGGACCTCGTCGCGGTCGACAATCCCGTGTTCCCGCTGTTCCTGCGCGGTCTGCAGTTGGCCGATGCGCGGGTGCTGCCCATCCCGGTCGGTGCCGAGGGTCTCGACGTCGATGCGCTGGCCGCGCAACTCCGTGCCGGAGCGCGCCCGGCCGCGGTGTACACGGTGCCCGAATTCCACAACCCCTCGCAGTCGTCGCTGCCCACCGCGCGTCGGCGCCAGCTGGTCGACCTCGCCGAGCGGTACGGGTTCGTCGTGTTCGCCGATGACCCGTACCGCGAGCTCCGCTTCGCCGGCGAGCCCGAATCACTCACGCCGTTCCACGAGTCCGATCACGTCATCCACGTCAACACCTTCACCAAGACCCTCGGCCCCGGCCTGCGGTTGGGCTGGGTCGTGCTTCCCGAGCGATTGATCCCGGATGCCGTGGCCCTCCGCAGCCGACAGGATTCGCACTCGTCGACGTTCGTGCAGGCCGTCGTCGCCGAGTCGCTGACCAGCGACGCGAGGCTCTTCGACCGCGTGCTCGGGCGCGCACGGTCGCTGTACAAGACCCGCGCCGGCGCATTGGCCGAGGCGCTCGGGGCCGAAGCTCCCGGGGAGTTCGAGGTCACCGTGCCCGAGGGCGGGCTGTTCCTCTGGCCACGCCTGCGGGACGACCGCATCGACCCTGACCGCCTGGCCGCCGACGCGAGCGCTGAGGGCGTGGAGTACCAAAGGGGCTCGTTCTTCCCCTCCGGCCCCGGCACCGATGCCGACCGCCACCTGCGCCTGGCGTACGGCGACACATCCGAGGAGCGGCTGCGCGAGGCCGCAGCGCGGCTGGGGCGGGCGGTGGCGCGGCAGCGCTGACGCGCGGCTCGACCCGGGCCGGCCGGGGATGGCAGGCGGGGACCTCGGTCGCGGCCCTAGCGCGAGATGACGAGCTTGGCGTCGGGCGCCGGCGCGTCGGGCGCGACGTCGAAGACGTACGCGACACCGTCGCTCATGAAGTTCGCGGCGCTGATCGTGCGGTCCCGGACGAGGACGTACCGGTCCGGCCGTTCGGCCAGCGCCGCGGCGACCTCGGCGGCGCTGTCGACGGTGGTGATCCAGTTGTCGATCTGGAACAGCAGCCGCCGGGGCCGAGCGGGCGCGGAGGCCGGTCCGTTGCCCGTCCACACCGGTGCGCCACCGGCCTTCGTGTAGTTCTCGGCGGTCTCCGCGATCGCACGGATGTCGTCGGGGAGATTCCAGACTTCGTCCCGGTCGATCTGGTCGGCCTGTTCGGGGGTCAGCCCGTCGTCGCCTCGCGCCCACTCGCCCACCCATACGCGGGGGAGGATGCGGGTCCTGCCCGTGGACACGTCGTCGGGCGCGCCCGCGTCGGACGAGAGCTCCGCCACCGGGACGAGCAGACAGCGGTTGGCCCCGTCATCTGGATCCCAGAACTCGCATACGTCGTCGGTCTCGCACTTGAAGACGAGCAGGACGTGCCCCGCGGGGATGCGCCGAAGCCACGGCCCGGCGGAGAGCTGCAGGAGCGGCGAGAGTGCGGTGCCGCACTCGCTGCAGACGGGCCACGCCGCCGGGTCGAGGCCGGCGGGCAAGCCGCCGAACCAGGTCGCCCCCGCCACGGGATGCTGCGGCTGCCGGACGGTCCACTGCGGTACCCAGATCTCCATCGCTCGACGATAACGCGGACAGGAGTCGACCGTCAGGCTGCCGGTCGCCATCCCGAGAGCGGCCCATTCGCTCGGCGATGTCTTCCAGAACCTGCGCGAGACCCGCCGGCCACGCCGGGCGCGACCGCGACGAAGCGTGACGGCGGGTGACGGCGGGTGACGCCGCGTTTCCCCCCGCGCGCCCGAGACGGGCGTCGCGATGCATGCTGGAGGGGACCCGTCCTCGAGGGAGAACGATGACCGAGACCTTCGCCGAGCAGTGGACCGCTTGGCACGAGGCGCACGAGCGTCGCCGTGCCGACCCCCACGGATTCCTGGCCATCACGGGCCTGTACTGGCTGGGCGAGCGGCCCACCGGCATCCCGGGCCTTCCGGGGATCTGGCACACCGGGGAAGACGGACCCGTCGTCGATCTCGCCGAGGGGGAATCCCTGGAGGTCGAGGGTGGGACGGTCCGCGTCCGGTTCGCGTTCGGTCCCCTGGACGAGCGCGGCGACGTGACCGTCGGCTTCGACGGCGGGGTGATCGAGGTGGCCCGCCGGGGTGGCCGCGACCTCCTCCGCCCCCGCCGGCCGGACGCGGACTACCTGTCGCGGTACGCGGGAACTCCCGCCTATCCGGCCGATCCCCGTTGGCGTATCGACGTGCGGTTCGAGGCGTACGCGCACCCACGGGCGTACGAAGTCGGAGCGGCCGTCGACGGCCTGACGCACGTCTACGACGCGCCGGGAGAGCTCGCCTTCGAGTTCGACGGCGCCCCTCATCGCCTCGTCGCCTTTCCCGGTCATCGACCGGGCGACCTGCTCGTCCTCTTCACCGACGTGACGAGCGGCGTCACGACGTACGCGGCGAACCGGTCGGTCACGGTCGCCGCACCGGACGCCGAGGGCCGCACGGTCATCGACTTCACCCGCGCGACGAACCTGCCCTGCGCGTACACCGACTTCGCGACCTGCCCCCTGCCGCCCGCCCGGAACCGTCTGCCGTTCGCCGTCGAGGCGGGGGAGAAGACGCCGCTCTCGCGGGCCGAGGGAGTGGCGACGGATGCCGGCATCCAGGCGGTCCGCTCATGACGGGCAGGGCGGCGACCGGGGCGTGGACGATCGAGAACGTCTCGTGGGACGACGAGCGGGCCGTCGCGCTGCGCGCCGCGATGGACGACGAAATCAGCCCGCGCTATGCCGAGGTGTACGCGGCCTTCGATGACGAGACCCGCGCTGTGCTGGCCGAGGACTTCGCCGTCGACCCGGCCACGATGGTCGAGGTGATCCTCGTCCGGGATGCCGAAGGCGTCGCGGTCGGTCACGCCGCCTTGCGTCGCCTCGGCGACGAGCTCGAGGTCAAACGCGTGTTCGTCGACCCCCGCGCGCGCGGTCGTGGCGCGAGCCAGGCGCTCATGGGCGAGCTCGAACGCCTCGGCCGGGAGCGCGGCGCAGCTCGGCTCATCCTGCAAACGGGCAACCGGCAGCCCGAGGCGATCGCCCTGTACGAGAAGCTCGGTTATCGGGCGATCGACATCTACCCGCCGTACGTGAGGTTCCCCGCCTCGCGTTGCTTCGAGAAGGTGCTGACGGGCTGAGCCCCGAGCGCCCCCTCAGCGATTCGAGCATCCTCCGTCCGATCGGCGGGATGCCGAGTGAGCGTGTGCAGATCGCGGAGGTTGTGCGCCCCGCGGCCCCCGCCCCCGCCTCCGCCGCATCGCCCTCCCGCCTGGACAGCACGCGGAATCCAGCGGCCCGCTGCCACGGCACGGCCCGGTCGGGAAAGACCGGGCCGTGCGCGGGGAGTCAGGACTTCGGGAGTCCCGGCGGGTTGATCTGCGAGGTCGAGATGCCCTCGGAGTCGAGGTTCCAGGCCTTCAGCACCTCGGCGTACTTCCCGTTGGCGATCAGGTCGTTCAGCACGATCTGCACCGGCTCGACGAGGCCGTTGCCCTTCTTGGTGCCGGCGGCGATGTCGGCCTGCAGCGGGTACCCGCCCGGAACCACGCCGACGACCTTCGTCTCACCGGTGTCGCGCGCCGCCCACGCGGCGGTCGCGTTCGGCCCGAACGTCGCGTCGACGCGGCCCGAGAGCAGGGCGAGGGTCGCTGCGGCGTTGTCGTCGTAGTACTGCAGGTCGGCGGGGGTCTTGCCGGCGGCGGAGAGCTCCTGGTTCCAGCTCAGCAGCACCTTCTCTTGGTTGGTGCCCGAGCCGACGACGATCTTCAGCCCCGAGATGTCGTCGGCGGTCTCGATTCTCGCGATCGAGCTGTCGGCGCGCACGGCGAAGCCCAGCAGGTCCTGTCGGTAGCTCGCGAAGTCGTAGAGCTCCTTGCGCTCCTCGGTCACCGTGACGTTGGCGGTGATCAGGTCGTATTTTCCCGACTGGATGCCGAGGGGCCAGTCCGCCCACGCCACCACGACCGGGTTGTACTCGAGGCCGAGGCCCTCGGCGATGAGCGAACCGATATTGGGCTCGGTGCCCGACGGCAACGTCTCGCCCTCGGGCACGTAGCTGAGCGGCGGGGTGAAGGCGCCCACCGCGACCGTCAGCTTGCCCGGCTCGATGGGGGTGAAGCCGCTCGCCTTCAAGGCAGCGACGGCGTCGGGCACGGCGTCGGTGTGCACCCATTCCGCAGGGGTGTTCGTGGCGGATGCCGAGGGCTCGGGCGCCGCGACCGCATCGGCCGGTCGATTGAGGCCGATGGTGACGCCGACGCCGACGACGGCGACGAGGGCTGCGGCGATCACGCCGAGGGCGATGCCCTGCTTCTTGCTGAGTGCCATGCTGTGTCTCCTTGTGAGGGTGTGGATGCCGCGTCGCCGGTGTCGCGTCGCGGGGTCTGGTGGGTCGGTGCGCTGCGGGTTCCGGTCCCTTCGACGGCTCAGGGACCTGGGTGGCGAGGTGGCCGAGCCTGTCGAAGCCACCGGGGGAGCCGACGCGTCAGCCGAGAACCTTCGCGACGAACTCGCGGGTGCGCGCGTGCCGCGGTCGGGTGAGCACCTCGTCGGGCGTGCCCTCCTCGACGATGCGGCCCTCGTCGAGGAAGACCACGCGGTCGGCGACCTCGCGGGCGAAGCCGATCTCGTGCGTGACGATGACCAGCGTGGTGCCGAGCTTCGCGAGGTCGCGGATCACGTCGAGCACCTCGCCCACCAGCTCGGGGTCGAGGGCGCTCGTCGGTTCGTCGAATAGCAGCACCTTCGGCTGCAGCGCGAGGGCGCGGGCGATCGCGACGCGTTGCTGCTGACCGCCCGAAAGTTGGCGAGGGTAGGCGTCGGCCTTCTCGGCGAGGCCCACCCGGTCGAGCAGGCCGAGGGCGAGCTCGCGGGCCTCGGCCTTGCTCAGGCGCTTGAGCGCGAGCGGTGCCTCGGTGATGTTCTCGAGGGAGGTGAGGTGCGGAAAGAGGTGGAAGTTCTGGAACACGATCCCCACCTGGGTCCGCCGCTGCAGGATCTCACGCTCGCGCAGCTCGTGCAGCTTCCCGTGGCGCAACTCGTAGCCGATGAATTCGCCGTCGACCGTGACCGAGCCGGCATCCACGGTCTCGAGGTGGTTGATGGTGCGCAGCAGCGTCGACTTGCCCGAGCCGCTCGGGCCCAGCAGGGCCACGACCTCGCCCGGCTCGACGGTGAGGTCGATGCCCTTCAGCACCTCGACGCCGTGGAAGCTCTTGCGCACGTTATGCACCTCGACGAGTCCGCGGGTGGCGGTGACCGCGCTCATGCCCGGCCTCCCTTCGGGGCGGCGGGGGTCTCGGCATCCGGCCCTCTCGGGGGAGCGGGCGAGTCGCCGAGCCGCGCCCACTGCGTACTCACCCACGAACGGGCGCGCTGCGCCGGCGTCGGGGGGAGCGCGCGAGCCGACCCGCGGGCGTAGTACCGCTCGATGTAGTACTGCGCGATGCTCAGGATCGTCGTGATGAGCGTGTACCAGACCACCGCGACCAGCAGCAGCGGGATCACGCGGCTGTTGCGGTTGTAGATCACCTGCACGGCGTAGAACAGCTCGGGGATCGCGATGACGAAGACGACCGACGCGCCCTTCACGAGCCCGATGATCTCGTTGGTGGCGTTGGGCACGATCGAGCGCATCGCCTGCGGCAGGATGATGCGGAACAGTCGCCGGGATGCCGGGATGCCGAGCGCCGCAGCCGCCTCGTGCTGACCGGGGTCGACCGAGACGAGTCCGCCGCGGATGATCTCGGCCGAGTACGCCGCCTGGTGCAGCCCGAGTCCGAGGATCGCGGCGGCGAACGCGCTGACGAGCTGGACCGTGGGGAACTCCACGATCCAGAAATCGGTGGTGAAGGGGGTGCCGAGTCCCAGCGTCGGGTAGAGGTAGCCGAGGTTGTACCAGACGATGATCTGCACGACGAGGGGCACCGAGCGGAAGAACCAGATGTAGCCCCACGCCACCGAGCTCAGCAGCGGAGAAGCCGACAGTCGACCGAGGGCGAGCAGCGTGCCGAGCGAGAAGCCGACGACGGCCGAGATCGCGGTGAGCGAGAGCGTGTAGCCGATGCCGATCAGCACCGGCTCCGAGAAGAAGTACTGCGCGAACGTCCCCCACATGTAGCGGTCGTTCGTCACGAGGCTCCAGGCGAACTGGGCGACGACGAACAGCAGCAGGGCGCTGAGGATCCAACGCCACCAGTGGCGGGTGGGGACGACGGCGATCGTGCCGAGGTCGACCTTGTCGCGGGCCGTCGTGGACGCGGTGTCCCGAGCGGCGGTGGGACCGGTGGTCGGGCGGTCGGCGGGGGCCGGCGCGGTGGTGGTCATGACGTGCTCCTCGGGCTGTCCGAAACGGCACGGGGTGCCGGTGGGTGACCGAAACGCTATGACGGGGTCGAACGGCCCGCGAGGCGCCGATTCACACGTCGAAACGCCCCGCCACGCGCCGAAACCCGGGGCCACGCGGGGTAACACGCTGGACTTGCGACGGTTCGGGGCGTTACCGTCGCCGGCTCGGGCGCGGGGCGTGCCGAACTCCTGAGAAACGGCGCGCTGCGGCGGCTTCGGGTTCGGAAAGGCGCCTTTTCGCGTGAAATCTCAGGAGTTCGACGCGCGGCCGGTCGGGGACGCCGCGGCCGAGCGCTCGCGCCATGGCCGTGTGCCGAACTCCGGAAAGATCTCGGGCGCAGGCGGTGTGAGGTCCGCCTAGGGCTTTTCTGCAGCGGTTCTTCAGGAGTTCGGTACGTCGCCCCGGGCTCCCGGAGGGCCGGGAGCCGCTACGCCTCGCGCAGGATCCGCGCCGTCACCCGCGTCCCGAAGAACAGTGCCTCCACCGGCACGCATTCGTCGGCCGTGTGGAACTGCCCGAACACGTCGAAGTCTGCCGGCACGCGCAGCGGCACGAAGCCGTAGCCCCGGATGCCGAGACGACTGAGGTGCTTGTTGTCGGTGCTGGCGGGCAGCAGATACGGCACGACGGTGCCGTCGGGGTCTTCGGCGGTCACGGCATCCTGCAGCACGTCCATCAGCCGCCCCTCGGCCGGAGCCTCGATCGCCGGGATGTACCGCGACCACGCGATCTCGATGCCGTCGCCGACGACGTCCGCGAGCTCTTCGCGCAGCGCGTCCGCCTGCCCGGGCACCACGCGCACGTCGAGCGTCGCGCTCGCCGAGGCGGGGATGACGTTGATCTTGCCCCCTGCCGTGAGCACGGTCGGCGAGACGGTGTTGCGCGCCCCCGCATCGATGACGGATGCCGAGAACCCCAGGCGAGACAGATCGTCGCCGTCGAGGGGCTCGCCGCTGGCGCGTCCGTAGACCTCGAGGAAGCGCTCGAGCGTCGCGGTCCGCACGACGGGGAAGCGATGCGTGCCGACCGCGGCCACGGCCCGCGCGAGGCGCACGACCGCATTGTCGGCGGTGGGGCGGGAGCCGTGCGCCGCGGCTCCGCGGGCGGTCAGCGTGGCGACCGTCACGCCCTTCTCCGCGGTCGCGACGAGGTACGCGCGGCGGTCGTCGGGCAGGGGGATCGAGAAGCCGCCGACCTCGCTGAGCGCCTCGGTGGCCCCGGCGAAGAGCTCGGGGCGGTTCTCTACGAGCCATCGCGCGCCCCAGACGCCCCCGGCCTCTTCGTCGGCGAAGAACGCGAAGATCAGGTCGCGCCGCGGAACGACCCCGTCGCGGCGGAACGCCCTGGCGATGGCCAGCAGCATGCCGGCGAAGTCCTTCATGTCGACGGCCCCGCGACCGTAGAGCAGGCCGTCGTGGATCTCGGCGCCGAAGGGCGGGTGCGTCCAGTCGTCGGCGTCGACCGGTACGACGTCGAGGTGCGCGTGGGCGACGAGGGCGCCGGCATCCGGATCCGAACCGGCCAGCCGGGCGACCACGCTCGCGCGCCCCGGGCGGGGCTCGACCAGAACCGTCTCGTAGCCGACCTCGTCGAGGTGCTCCTTGACGTAGAGCGCGGCGCGCGTCTCGCCGTCGCCGATGGTCGCCGCCTCACCCGTGTTGACGCTGTCGATGCGGATCAGGGCGCGGATGTGCTCGAGCGCCTCGATCTCGAGAGGACCGGGCTGGGGCGTCCCAGCCCCGTCGGCCAGGTCGGTCACGGGGTCAGTGCTCGTGGGGGCGGGCGTCGTCGGCGAGCTTGAACGCGAGACGTCCGTGCGCGTAGCCGCCGCCCGCGCGGATCGCGGTCGCGACCCAGGCGGCCTCGGCGAGCTCGGCTTCGGTGGCACCGGCCTTGACGGCGTTCTGCGAGTGCCCGTCGATGCAGTACACGCACTGGGTCGTGATGCCGACGGCCAGGGCGATGAGCTCGCGGTACTTCAGCGGGATCGCGCGCCCCTCGGGGGCGAACACGGCCTGGTCGAACGCGGCGAACGCGGCGAGGATGTCGGGTGTCTCGGACTTGTAGACCTTCGTGAAGGTCTTGTCGGCGGTGCGGTCGAAGTACTCGGACATGGTGCCTCCCGGCGGCGTGAGCGGTGCGGATGCGTCGCCTCCACGGTGCCACGCGGCGTCGCCGGGGCAGGCGGGGGTGCGTCACGCGAGGTCACATCCTCAGCGCGCCCAAGCCCGGCCCCCGTGCCCCACTTCGCGCAGACCATGTCCCACTTTGCGCGGACCATGTCCCACATTGTGCGGCCTGGCGCCCGCGGCAACAGCCAAAAGTGGGACATGGCTCGCAACGGTGCCCGCGGCGGGCCCCCTCAGCGGAGCACGCTCGCGCCCAGCTCGACCGGACTGCCCTCGATGTTGCCGACGATCCCGCGGATCACGCCCGTCCCGTCCTCGCGGCGCAGGCCGTCGTACCAGGCCTGGGTCGCGGCGACGTCGAACGCGTGCGTCTCGTGCGCGCGCTTGCGGGCGCGCAGCACCAGGTCGCCCGCTCGCTCGGTGCGGATGCGCTCGTAGCGCTTCAACGAGTCCTCGACGCCGAGGGTCGAGGTCGCGAAGACGATGCCGAGCGCGAAGCTGTCCTCGAGTGCCGAGCACGCGCCCTGACCGATGTCGGGGGCGGTGTTGTGCGCTGCATCGCCGAGGATCGCCACGCGTCCCCGCACCCAGGTGTCGAAGGGATCGATGTCCCAGATCTCGACGCGGTTGAGCGACTCGTCGGGGTCGATGCCGTCGAGCAGGGCGCGCACTCCGGGAGCGCCCCACGATCCGAACGCGTGCTCGAGAGCCGCCATGCGGTCCTCGACCACTCCCGATGGTCCGGGCACGTCGACGAAGAAGTAGAAACGGTTGCCCGCGACGGGCATGACGGCGCAGCGCTTGCCGTCGCCGACGTAGGTGGTCCACTGATCGAGCGGGCCGATCCGCTCGTCGGCAGCCACCAGGCCGTTGTAGTTGACGTATCCCGAGTAGGAGCGTTCGGGACGGATGCCGGTGGGCTCGGTGACGTATTCACGCACGAGCGACCGGGCGCCGTCGGCTCCGATCAGCAGGTCGGCGGTGTCGGTGGATCCGTCGGCGAAGGTGGCGGTGACCACCCCGTCGGTCTCGGATACCGAGGTCAGCGGCATCCCGAGTCTGATGTTCGGGGCGCCGACGGCATCCATCATCAGCTGCTGCAGGTCGGCGCGGGCGACGGGATAGGGCCGCTGGCCCGTCTGCGCGGTCACGGGGGCGAGGCTGAAGCGGCAGAGCTCGTCGCCGGTGTGGCCGTCGTAATAGGCCATGTCGTCCATGCGGCCGCCGAGCGCGGCGACCTGCGGGCCGAGGCCGAGCCAGTTAAGGACCTTGACCCCGTTCGACCACAGCGACAGGGCCGCACCGACCGGTCGGTTCTCGCGCATCCGGTCGTACACGACGACCTCGTGCCCGAGCTTCTGCAGGGCCAGGGCGGCGGAGGTGCCGCCGACTCCCGCGCCAATGACGATGACCTTCATGTCGCTCCTCAGCTGCCGCGGTATGTCGAATAGGCGAAGGGGCTCAGCAGCAGCGGCACGTGCAGGTGCGCCTCGCCCGAGACGGTGAAGGCGATCGTCGCGACCGGGTGGAACGACGCGATGCCGCGCGAGCGGAAGTAGGCGCCCGTCGCGAACGTCAGGGCGTAGTCGCCGTCGGCGAGGACGTCGGGTCCGAGTGAGAGCCGCCCGTCGGCATCGGTGGCGGCGGAGTCGATGGTCGCGCCATCGAGGTGCGAGAGCGTCACGGCGACCCCGGCCGCGGGCGTGCCGGCCGTGGCATCGAGGACGTGGGTGGTGAGGTGCGTCATTCCGCGGCCTCCGGTTCGGCGGGAGCGTCGTCCGCGAAGGTCGTGCGCAGGCGCAGCAGCGCGATCTCGGCGAGCTGGCGGGTGGCCTCGATGGTCTCGCTGTCGGGGTCGTTCGACAGGCGCCGTTCGAGCTCGGCGCGCATCTCGCCGGGCGTGCGGCCCGCCGCGCGGATGAGGAAGACGCGTCCGAACCGCTCCTCGTAGGCGGCGTTGCCGGCGGCGATGGCCGCCACGTCGTCGTCCGCGGCGGAGGCCATCGATCCCTGCTCGCGACGGGATGCCGTGGCCTCGGCGCCGTCGCCCGCCACCTTCGCCCCGATGCGCGGGTGCGCGTGCAGGGCGGCCTCGAGGTCGCCCGGAGACCAGGCCGAGGCGAGGTCTCCCGCGTACGCGGCGAGGGCGTCGACGTCTGCGTAGGGCCGGCCGGCGACGACCGCGTCGACCCAGCCGGGGACGTCGGCCCATACGCGGGCGACGGCCGTGGCATCCGCGTCGTCGAGGGCATGGAAGTCGTGCAGGTGCATGCAGGTCACGCTAGGCCGACCGCGTTACGGCGCTGTGGCGGGATGTGTCGGCGGTGTTGCTGTGGGGAACATTCTGGGGGGAGGGGGTGACGCGCAGTGGGGCGCGCTGCGAGCAGTGGGGTGTCCGAGGACCGCCCCGGTGCACGTCCGGCGCCCCGAACTCTGGCGCCCGCGTCAGGCGTGCACGATCAGCCAGTGCGCGACGGCATCCGCCTCGCCCGTGTTGTGCAGGCGGTGGGGCACCGAGCAGGGGTAGCTGATCGCGTCTCCCGCCCGCAGGATCACCCGCTCGGCCTCGAAGTCGATCGTGAGCTCGCCCGCGACGACCGTGCCGACCTCGTAGCCCTCGTGGTGGAACAGCCCGTCGGCGCCGTGGGCCGAGGCCCCGGGCGGGTAGATCGACTCGAAGTAATCGACGCCGGGCGAGGTGCCGGGGGTGAGTCGACGAAACGACACCCCGCTGTCGAGCACGATGTCGAGCGATTGCCCGGCGCGCTGCAGCGTGAAGCCCGAGGGCCCGACGCGTTCGATCGGACGGTCGGATGCCGGGTCGAAGGCCGCCACGAGCGGGACGCCCAGGACGTCGGTGATGGCGATCAGGCGCGAGACGCTCGGCTGCATCACTCCGCGCTCGATCTGCGACACGGCGCTGGGGGAGATGCCGAGCGATTTCGCGAGCGCCCGGGCGGAGATGCCGCGCGCCTGGCGCAGGTCGCGGATCCGCGCCCCGACCCCGACCGACCCCGGCTCGACGGCGGTGGCTTCGGCGACGGGCGGCTGCGACATGTCCCGAGTCTAGGGAGGCGGAAAGCGTGAAGGAGCGACTTCACACGCTCGTTACATGAGGGAAACCAGCGGCGTTGTGTGAACCCATAACTTCACATCAGAGCTCCACTCCGGCCGCGGACTCCACGTCGTGGCATCCATCGTCCTGAGAGGAATGACATGACTTCCACCCCGCTCACCGGTCCCCACGATCTCGTGGAGGCCGCCGGCCACCCCCACGGGGGCGGCAACATGAAGCCCCACTACGACGACCGTCTCGCCAACGAAGACCTGGCTCCCCTGCGGAAGCAGAAGTGGTCGAGCTACAACATCTTCGCGTTCTGGATGAGCGACGTGCACTCCGTCGGCGGCTACGTCACGGCCGGCTCGCTCTTCGCCCTGGGCCTGCAGTCGTGGCAGGTGCTCGTGGCGCTGATCGCCGGCATCGTCATCGTGCAGGTCTTCGCCAACATGGTCGCCAAGCCGAGCCAGAAGACGGGCGTGCCCTTCCCCGTCATCAACCGCGTGGTCTTCGGCATCCGGGGTGCGAACATCCCCGCGATCATCCGCGGGCTCATCGCGATCGCCTGGTACGGGGTGCAGACCTTCCTCGCGGCTGAGTCGCTGAACATCGTGTTCCTCAAGTTCATCCCGGGTTCCGCAGCTCTCCTCGACGTGTCTTTCGCCGGCCTCTCGGCACTCGGCTGGATCTCGTACGCGATCCTGTGGACCGCGCAGTTCCTGCTCTTCTGGAACGGCATGGAGGTCATCCGCCGCTTCATCGACTGGGCCGGCCCCGCCGTCTACCTCGTCATGATCGTGCTCGCCGTGTACCTCGTGTCGCAGGCCGGCATCCAGAACATCTCGTTCACCCTGTCGACGGTGCAGCTCGACTTCTGGGCCTCGATCCCGGTGATGTTCGCCGCGATCGCCCTGGTCGTGTCGTACTTCTCGGGCCCGATGCTGAACTTCGGCGACTTCGCCCGCTACGGCAAGAGCTTCGCCGCGGTGAAGAAGGGCAACCTCTGGGGCCTGCCGATCAACTTCGTCTTCTTCTCGCTGCTGACCGTCATCACCGCCTCGGCCACGGTCCCCGTGTTCGGATCCCTCATCACCGACCCCATCAAGACGGTCGAGCAGATCGACACGCCCTTCGCGATCCTGCTGGGCGGGCTCACCTTCGTCACGGCCACCGTCGGCATCAACATCGTCGCCAACTTCATCTCGCCGGCGTTCGACTTCTCCAACGTCGCCCCGAAGAAGATCTCGTGGCGCGCGGGCGGCATGATCGCCGCCGTCGGGTCGACCTTCCTCATGCCCTGGAACTGGTACTCCAACAGCGACGCCATCCACTACTCGCTGGGCGTGCTGGGTGCGCTGATCGGCCCGCTCTTCGGCATCCTGATCGCCGGGTACTACATCGCGGCCCGCCAGCGCGTGAAGGTCGATGCGATGTTCACGATGGATGCCGCCGGGCCTTACTGGTACCGCAACGGTTTCAACCCGAACGCGGTCAAGGCCGTCATCGCCGCGGGGGTTCCGACCGTGCTGATCGCCGTGTTCCCGAAGCTCTTCGCCGACCTGGGGGTGTTCAACGTCTCGTGGGTCAGCGACTACAGCTGGTTCATCGGATGCGGTCTGGGCTATGTGCTCTTCCTGCTCTTCGAGCGTCTCGATCCCCGCGTCCCGACCTTCGACGGTGAGACCGAGGGCATCTCCGACGGCACGGTTGACGCGGTCGCCGAGGCCCCGGTCGTCGAGCAGGTTCCCGTGCTCGCCCAGAAGGTTCGGGATGCCGAGACCCCGGCCGCACCCCCGCGCGAGGCGCTCGCGTGAGGATCCTGCTCATCAACCCCAACACCTCCCGGGCGATGACCGCGAAGATCGCGGACGCCGCCCGGGAGGTGGCGGGGCCCGACGTCGTCATCGACGCCGCGTGCCCTTCCGCCGGTGCTGCCGCGATCGAGAGCCACGTCGACGAGATCGCGGCCGCCGCGGCCGTGGTCGAGCTGATCGCCGCCGACCGCGACGGCTCCGACCCCGCGGACGCCTACGTGATCGCGTGCTTCGGCGACCCGGGGCTCGACGCGGCCCGTGAGCTGGTCGAGGTGCCCGTGGTCGGGATCGCCGAGGCGGCGATGCACCTGGCGGCGGTGTCGGGGCGGCACTTCGGGGTCGTCACGACGCTCAGCCGGACGCTCGGGCGCGCGCACGATCTCGTCGCGCGGTACGGCATGGAGCGCGCCTGCGTGTCGCTCGCGGCGACGGGCATTCCGGTGCTCGACCTCGAGGACACGGCATCCGCCGCCGTCACCACCATCGCCGAACTCAGTGCGGATGCCGCAGCGTCCGGCGCCGACGTCATCGTTCTCGGCTGCGCGGGCATGGCCGACCTGTGCGCCGAGCTCACGGCACGCGTCGGGGTGCCGGTCGTCGACGGGGTCGCGGCCGCGGTGGGCATGGCATCCGGGATGGTGCGCATGGGCCTGGGCACGAGCAAACGCGACGAGTACGCGCGGCCTCCGCGCGAGCTCGCGGCTGCGGCCGCCGGTCATCCCGGGTTCGGGGCGGATCCCGTCACTCGGGGCGGAAATCGCGCGCCCCGAACGACGGAATCCGCCCCACACCGCGACGACGTAACTCGCGGCGCCGAGGTGTTCGCATGAATGTTGATGACGGTTACATTCGCGAAACGCGAGCGTCCTACCGTGACGCCATGACCACCCGGATCGCCGCCCGCCGCGTCTTCGTCGATGGGGCCTTCGCTCCCGCCACGGTCGTCATCGAGGAGGGGGCGATCGCCGCGCTCGAGCCGTTCGACGCCTCGGCCGACACGGTGCTCCCCGCCGACGCGGTGCTGCTTCCGGGCCTCGTCGACTCGCACGTGCACCTCGACGAGCCCGGCCGCACCGAGTGGGAGGGCTTCGCCACGGGCACGGCCGCCGCGGCCGCGGGAGGCGTCACGACAGTCGTCGACATGCCGCTGAACAGCCTCCCGGTCACGACGAGCGTCGAGGCTCTGGATGCCAAGCGCCGGGCCGCCGTGGGAAAGCTCGCCGTCGACGTCGCCTACTGGGGCGGCGCGGTACCCGAGAACCTCGGATCGCTGCGAGATCTCGCCGACGCCGGGGTCGTGGGGTTCAAGTGCTTCCTGTCGCCGAGCGGGATCGACGAGTTCGGCCACCTCGACGCCGAGCAGCTGGAGCGATGCCTCGCCGAGCTTGCGGCGTTCGACGGACTGCTCATCGTGCACGCCGAAGATCCGGCCCATCTGCACGCCGACGGCGCGCTCGGCCCGCGCTACCGCGACTTCGAGGCCAGTCGTCCGCCGCTGAGCGAGCGTGCCGCGATCGAACGGGTCATCGACACGGCTCGTCGCACGGGTGCGCGGGCGCACATCGTCCACGTGTCCGACGGGGGAGCGCTCGACGCGGTGCGCGCCGCCAAGGCCGAGGGCGTGCGCCTCACGATCGAGACGTGCCCCCACTACCTCACGCTCGACGCCTCGGCGGTGCCCGACGGCGCGGGGGCGTTCAAGTGCTGCCCCCCGATCCGCGGGGGAGACAACCGCGATCTGTTGTGGGCCGGGGTCGTCGACGGCACGATCGATGCGATCGTCAGCGACCACTCGCCCGCGACCGTCGAGTTGAAGGGCAACCCCGACTTCGGTCTCGCGTGGGGTGGAATCGCGGGGCTGCAGACCGGTCTTTCGGCGATCCACTCCACGGCCCGAGGGAGGGGCCTCGCGTTCGAGTCGCTGCTGCCCCTGATGACGACCGGCCCCGCTCGCGTCGCGGGTCTCGAGGGGCTCGGTGTGATCGAGGTGGGGGCTCCCGCGCACCTGGTGGCCTTCGCCCCCGACGAGCAGTTCACGGTGGATGCGGCGGCGCTCGAGTACCGCAATCCCGTATCCCCGTGGCACGGGCAGACGCTCACCGGCGTTGTCCGTGAGACGTGGCTCCGCGGAGAATCCGTCTACCGACGCGGGGCCCCGGTCACCGAGCGCGAGGGTCGAGAGCTGCTGCGCGCGACAGCGGTGGTGGAGGCGTGAGCGTGGTCGAGCCCGTCGAGGTTCCTGAGCCCGTCGAAGGAGCCGGCACCCGCCCGTTTCCGATCCTGCAGCCCCACGCCGGCCCGATCCCCGGTGATCACTACGTCGCCGCGACCCTCGACACCGTCCTGTGGGGGCGCCTCCCGTGCGCGGCCGACACCCCCGTGCTCGAGATCTCCTCGGGCGAGAGCGTCACCTTCGACACCGTGAGTCACGAGGGCATCCTCGACGACCAGGGCAAGGATCCGCGCGCGTTCTTCGCGGGCCACGGCGTGCCCGCCGAGCAGGTGCTCGACGATGCGGTCGAAATCGCGGCATCCGCCCCCCGAGACCCCTTCGCCGACGGCCCCCACGTGGTCGTCGGACCCGTGCACGTGCGCGGCGCGCACCCCGGCGACCTGCTCAAGATCACGGTCGAGACCCTCGTGCCGCGCGTGCCGTACGGCGTGATCTCGAACCGCCACGGCAAGGGCGCCCTGGTCGGCGAACTGCCGCGGGGCGAGCACAACGTCAGCGTGTTCTCGGCCGTCGTCGAGCGCGACGGCATCCTGCACGGCACTCTGCCCGTGGTCGAGGGCGGTGATCCCGTGGTGTCGTTCCCGCTCGCTCCGTTCCTCGGCACGATGGGCGTCGCCGTCGCGGGGGAGGAGCGTCCGCACTCGGTGCCGCCGGGGGTGCACGGCGGCAACATCGACATCAACCTGCTCGTCGAGGGGACGACGCTCTTCCTCCCCGTGCAGGTCGAGGGGGCGCTGGCCTACGTCGGCGACCCGCACTTCGCACAGGGCGACGGTGAGGTGGCGCTCACCGCTCTCGAGGCCTCGCTGCGCGCCACCCTGCGCTTCGAGGTGATCCCCGCGGATGCCGCCCGCGCGGCGTTCGGCGAGGTGACCGGACCGCTCGTGCGCACGCCCGACCACCTCGTCCCGACCGGCATGGACCCCGACCTCGACGCCGCGATGCGCGCGTGCGTGCGCTCGTCGCTGGCGCTGCTGAACGGGCGCTGGGGCATGGACGAGCACCTCGCTTACGCCTATCTATCCGCCGCGACGGACTTCGACATCTCGCAGGTCGTCGACATCGTCTCGGGGGTGCACGCGCGCATCCGCGAGGCCGACTTCGCGGGGGTCGCAGCCATGGAGCCCGTGCCGCTGGCATCCGCCCCCGATGCTGCCGCGGAACCCGAGCCCGTTGACGGTTCGGCGACGCACGAAGAAGGAGACGCCGCATGAGCCCCGTCCTCGCCGCCGCCCTGGCCCGCGCCGAGGCGGCCGATGCCCTGCCCTTCGACGCCGACTTCGCGTCGGGCTTCGCCGCAGACGCGGCCGCCCCTCCCCGTCGAGCGTCCAGAACGCCCGGACGATCGTTCGGATCGTCCGGGTGGTTCGGACACTCAGCGCGGCGCGGAGAGGGGCGGAGATCATGACGGATGCCACGACGGCGGCGAACGAGACGGACACGCCCGTGCCCGCGACGCCCGAGCCCGCCGTGATCGAGCCCGCGACGCCCGAGCCCGCCGTGACCGTGCCCGCGACGCCCGAGCCCGCCTCGCCCACCGGCGCCCCGGCGATCCCCGCCGACCTGCGCGCGGCCTTCGACGCGTACGAGCGGGCGATCGTGGCGAACGACCTCGACGCGCTCGACGACTTCTTCGCACCCGGACCCGACACCCTGCGCGGCGACACCGCGGGACTGCTCGTCGGGCACGACGCGATCAGCGGGTTCCGGGCCCTGCGCGGGGGAGTGCCCCCGCGCGAGATCGCCGAGATCCACTACCGCCCGCTCGGTCCCGACAGCGCCCTGCTCATGTCGGTGTCGCAGTTCGTCGGCGGAGGCCGGGGCCTCCAGACCCAGGTGTGGCAGCGCTTCGACGGCCGGTGGCTCATCACCGCCGCGCACGTCACGCCCCGCACTCCGGCACTCGATCGCACCATCTGGCGCAGCGTCGGCGACCCCTTCCTCCAGGGATCGTGGGAGGGACCGCTGGCAGGGCTCACCGTCGCCGTGAAGGACCTCTTCGCGATCGCCGGGTTCCGCGTCGGCGCGGGCAATCCGACCTACCTCGAAGAGGCGCGGCCCGAGAAGGCCACGGCCCCGGCCGTCGCCGACCTGCTGCGCGCAGGAGCGTCGCTGCGCGGCATCGCGCGGACCGACGAGTTCGCCTACTCGATCGCCGGCGACAACGTGCACTACGGCACCCCGCCCAACGGCGCGGTGGTGGGTGCCCTCCCCGGCGGATCATCGAGCGGACCCGCCTCCGCCGTCGCCCTCGGCCACGCCGACATCGGCCTCGCCACCGACACCGCCGGTTCCATCCGCGTGCCTGCGTCGTACCAAGGACTCTGGGGCCTGCGCACGACCCACGACCTCGTACCGCGGCAGGGCATGCTGCCGCTCGCGCAGTCGTTCGACACGATCGGCTGGCTCACGCGCGACGGCGAGACCCTGCAGCGCGCGGCCGACTGGTGCCTCAGCTACGACGGCTCGAGCTCGACCGAGAACGTCTACGGAGCCTCGGGCGACGACCTGCCCTGGCGGTTCGTCATGCCCGAAGAGGTGCTCGACTGCGTGGAATCTGCGACCCGTGAGGCGTTCAGCAGACTGCTCGCCGCGCTCGCGGCATCCGACGATCCTCCCTCGTTCCGCGCGGTGCACACGGGCGATCTGGATGCCACGTTCTCGGCCTTCCGCACCGTGCAGGGCGCCGAGGCGTGGCGCAACGACGGCGAGTGGCTGCGCGCGCACCCCGGCGCCGTGGGGCCGGCCGTGGCCGAGCGCTTCCGCATCGCGTCGCAGATCACCGCGAGCGACGAGGCCGCCGCGCGCGCCGAGCTCGAGCCGATCGCCGCCCATCTCGCCGAGGTCGTCGACGGGGCCGTGATGGTGTTCCCGACCGTGCCCGGACCCGCGCCACTGCGCACTGCTGACGTCGACGCGGTTCGCGCCGCGACTCTGCGTATGACCGCGCCGGCCGCCGCGGCAGGGCTCCCCGCCGTGTCGATTCCGCTGCTGCGCGTCGGGGGCGCCCCGGTCGGCGTCTGCCTCGTCTCGCGCGCCGGCACCGACATCGCCCTCGTCCGCCTGGCTCGGCGTTTCGCCTCACTCGCCCGGGCGGGGGTCGCCCGGTGAGTCGCGTCGTCCCGTCGTCGGGCCGTGCGAAACTCCTGACTTTCTCCCCCGCGACGGCGACGGCCCTCCCCGGGTCGGCGGCCGCCGCTGGTTCTTCAGGAGTTCGGCCCGCAGCAGGCCGTGGGTGGCCCCGCGGCCGGCGCCGCCCATCCGCGCCCCTCGGCAACCCGTCCCGAGCGAAACTCCTGAAACCTCGGCGCCGTCGCGCCGCGACACCGGTGCCGGGGGCTGTCGCCGCCGGTCTTTCAGGAGTTCGGCCCACTCCGCCGCCCGCACCGTGTCCTCCAGCCCGCCCGAAGTCCCGCCCCCGCACCACGGAGTCCTGATGTCCCACCTCCCCGGCCCGATCGACCCGCCCGCGCGCCTGCTGATGGGCCCCGGCCCCATCTCGGCCTACCCGAGCGTGTTGCGCGCGATGGGCGCCCCGCTGGTCGGCCAGTACGACCCGTTCATGACGGCGACAATGACCGAGACACAAGAGCTGTACCGGCAGGTCTGGGGCACCGAGAACGACGCGACCCTGCTCATCGACGGCACCTCGCGCGCGGGCATCGAGGCCGCGATGGTCTCGTTGATCCGCCCGGGCGATCGGGTGCTCGTCCCCGTGTTCGGCCGCTTCGGGCACCTGCTGGCCGAGATCGCCGAGCGCGCGCTCGCCGAGGTGCACACGATCGAGGTGCCGTGGGGGCAGGTGTTCCCGGTGTCGGCGATCCGCGAGGCGATCGAGCGGGTGAAGCCGCACCTCGTCGCGTGCGTGCAGGGCGACACCTCGACCACGATGCTCCAGCCGCTGGAGGAGATCGGCGAGATCTGCCGCGCGCACGGCGCCCTGTTCTACACCGACGCCACCGCCTCGCTCGGCGGCAACCCCTTCGAGATGGACGCCTGGGGTCTGGATGCCGCGACCGCCGGCCTGCAGAAATGCCTCGGCGGGCCGTCGGGATCCGCGCCGCTGAGCCTCTCGGACCGCGCCGTCGAGGTGGTGCGCTCGCGCGCCCGCGTCGAGGCCGGCATCCGCGAAGAGGGCGACGCCTCGGCATCCGACTTCATCCGCTCGAATTACTTCGACCTCGCGATGATCCTCGACTACTGGGGGCCGCGCCGCCTCAACCACCACACCGAGGCGACGACCATGCTCTACGGCGCGCGCGAGTGCGCCCGAGTGCTGCTGCTCGAGGGGCGCGACGAGGTCATCGCGCGTCACCAGCTGCACGGCGACGCGATGCTCGCGGGGGTCGAGGGCCTCGGCCTGACCGTGTTCGGCGACGTCGCGCACAAGATGACGAACGTGGTGGCGGTGGAGATCCCGGATGCCGTCGTGGGCGACGCCGTGCGCAGCGAGCTGCTGAGCAATTTCGGCATCGAGATCGGCACGTCGTTCGGACCCCTGCACGGCCGCGTCTGGCGGATCGGCACGATGGGCTACAACGCGCGGAAAGATGCCGTGCTCACCACCCTCGCCGCCCTCGAGGCGGTGCTGCGCCGGCACGGTGCCGCGGTCGCGTCCGGCGGCGGGGTCGAGGCCGCGCAGGGCGTGTACGCGGGGGCGAGGGCGTGAGGGCGACCGGGGCCGGGCTCGGCGTGAGCGATCCCGCGACGGGTTGCGGCGGCCGCGGGGCCCGCGCGTGACGGCATCCGCCCGCCTCCAGGCCGTCCCCGCGCGCATCGCCTCGGCGGCGCGCCGCGTCATGGGACGCTGCGAAGAGCTCGCGCGCGTCACCTCGACGCCCGGCTCGATCACCCGCGTCTACCTCTCCCCCGAGCACGCGCGGGTCAATCGCCTCGCCGCCGAGTGGATGCGCGAGCTCGGCATGACCACCCGGCAGGACGCCGCGGGCAACCAGGTCGGCCGCCTCGCTCCGGCCGGGATGCCCGATGCTCCCGCCCTGCTGCTCGGCTCGCACCTCGACACGGTGCCCGACGCGGGACGCTTCGACGGCATCGTCGGGGTGCTGATGGCGCTCGAGGTGGTGCGGCTGCTGCGCCGCGTCGACGAGGAGGGCACGGCATCCAGCCCCTTCCCCTTCGCCCTCGAGGTCATCGCCTTCAGCGACGAGGAGGGCACACGGTTCGGCAAGGCCCTGCTGGGCTCGTCGGCCGTGGCCGGTCAGTGGGATCCCGCGTGGTGGGATCTGACGGATGCCGACGGGCTCACCCTGCGCGAAGCTTTCCGCGACTTCGGGCTCGACCCGGGCCGCGTGGGCGAGGCCGCCCGCCGGCCCGACCAGCTCGTGGCGTACCTCGAGGCGCACATCGAGCAGGGGCCCGAGCTGCACCGCAGCGGACAGGCTCTCGCCGCGGTGTCGTCGATCGCGTCGGCGCGGCGGTTCCAGCTCGTCGTCGAGGGTGAGGCGCGGCACGCGGGCGGCACGCCCTACGACATGCGGCGCGACGCCCTGCTCGGCGCGAGCGAAGCGGCGCTGGCGGTCGAGCGCATCTGCCGTGGCGAGAACCACATCGTGGGCACCGTCGGCCAGCTCGAGGCCTTCCCCGGCGCGGTCAACGTCGTGCCCGGCGAGGCGCACCTCTCGCTCGACCTGCGCGGAGAGTTCGACGCCACGCGCGACCACGTGTGGGACGAGATCTCGCGCGAGCTCGACGCGATCATGGGACGCCGGAGCCTGCGCTGGCACGCCCGCGAGGTGCATAGCGCGCCCGCCGTGTTCTGCGCTCCGCTGCTGCAGGACGTCGTCCGCGCGGGCATCGGCGGCGACGCCCCCACCCTCTTCAGTCGCGCCGGACACGACGCCATGGCGATCGGCGCCATCACCGACGTCGGCATGCTGTTTCTGCGCAACCCCGACGGCATCAGCCACCACCCCGCCGAGGCCGTGGCCGGGGCGGATGTGGCCGCGGGCATTCGCGCCCTGGCCGAGGCCGTGCTGCACCTGGGCGCCGAGCCGCGCTGAGGCGCGGGCGCGGAGCTGACGCTGACGCCGCCGCCCGGTTCGCGACGTTTCGGGGCGCCGGTCGTGGACCCGGGGCGCGGTGCGCGCGGGCGCGGTCGGAGGTGGGGCGTCGGACGTGGACCCGGGGCGAGCTTCGTGGCCCCGGGGCCACGAACGGTCAGGGACTGCCGCACCGCCTGAACCGCGACCGTGACAGCGGCGAACCGGCGCCGCCCGGGCCGTGCCTCACATGATCCAGATGTGCTCGCCGTGGTGCACGTCGAAGCACTCGTACGGGCCGAGGTCGTCGATCGCGCGGACGACCGTCCCGTTCTCGAACTCCAGCGCGAGGCTCGAGGGAGCGTCGACTCGCACCGCCGTCACGGTCAGCGAGAGCAGGTCGAGGAGCGGCGCGGCGAGGTCGCGGGCATCTTCGGCCGATCTCTCGTCGCCTCCCGTGACGGTCACGGCGAGCACCCCCTCGACGTCGAGACCCACGCCCTCGTCGAAGAACAGCGACACCTTGTAGCGGCCGTAGGTCACGGCATCCAGGCGCCGTCCCTCGAAGAAGCCGAACGTCTCGCCCGCGGTGATCCCGTACACGGCGGTCAGCCTACGCGGCACCCCCGCCGGCGAGCCTCCATACGCGGTCGCGCGAGAACGGCAGCTCGTACCCGCGGCGGCCGAGGGCGCGCGAGACGGCGTTGCCGATCGCCGCGCCCACCGGGTTGTGCGGCGACTCGCTCATCGACTTGGCGCCGAACGGGCCGAGGGTGTCGTCGGTCGCGGCGAAGTACACCTCGGTGTCGGGCACGTCGGCGAACTGCGGCACGCGGTACGTGCGGAACACGGGGTTCTGCACGACGCCATCCTCGAGGTACACCTCTTCGTACAGCGCTCCGCCGAGCGCCTGCGCGGCGCCGCCCTCGATCTGGCCGCGGCACTGCGCCGGGTTGATCACGACTCCGGCATCCGCCGACTGGATCGACTGCAGCACCTTCACCGTCCCCGTCTCGGGGTCGACGGCCACGCGCACCGCGTGCACGTTGAACGCGAGTGAGCGGACCTCGCCGAACTCCGCCCCGTCGGCGGTGAGGCCGTCGGCGCCCCCGGCCTCGACGATGCGCGCCCATGTCACGGTCTCGCCCGCGAACGAGATTCCGGATGCCGTGACCTCGGCCTCCGCGGCATCCGCCCCCGACAGCTCGGCGGCGATGGCGATCATGCGGCGCTTCAGTGAGAGGCAGGCGCCGTACAGCGCCTTACCGGCGACGACCGTCCCCGCGGAGGCGAACGCACCGGTGTCGTGGCGCACCGCGTCGGTGTCGGCGGCCCACAGGTGCAGGCGCTCGAGCGGTGCTTCGAGCACGGTCGCCGCGATCTGGCGGTGCACGGTCGCGGTGCCGTTGCCGAACTCGGCGGTGCCGACGCGCAGCAGGTACGTGCCGTCGGGGCGCAGCGTCGCGCTGGTGT
The DNA here is from genome assembly GCF_041079455.1 of Microbacterium sp. 16-032. NCBI lineage: Bacteria > Bacillati > Actinomycetota > Actinomycetes > Micrococcales > Microbacteriaceae > Microbacterium > Microbacterium sp. 16-032. The sequence goes on from NZ_JBFYGQ010000001.1 coordinate 765,356, forward strand.
GGGCGATGTGTCCGCGCGGGGCCATGGTCGCGATCATGGCCGCGGCCATCCCTTCGCCGACCACCCAGCCCTCGGGCGCCGTCACCCCGTTGCCGCGCCGCAGCGCGTCCTGCGCGAGGTCGAGGCACTGGTCGAGGCCGTAGCTGCCCCAGATCAGGTCTTCCTCGTGGGGCTCCTCACCGTCGTCGGGGTGCAGGGAATCGCCCTCGCGCACGGCGTTGATGCGGCGCAGGTCGAAGGGGTCGATGTCGAGCTCCTGCGCGAGGGCGTCCATGGCCGACTCGACGGCGAACACGACCTGCCCGAGCCCGTAGCCGCGGAACGCGCCCGAGGGCGGGTTGTTCGTATAGACCGCCTCGGCGTCGATCCACTTCGTCGGCACGCGGTACAGCGTCGTCGACTCGGCGCACGAGTGGAACAGCACGCCGATCGCGTGGTTGCCGTAGGCGCCGGTGTCGCTCAACACGTCGAGCTTCATCGCGGTGAGGGTGCCGTCGGCATCCGCCCCCAGTGTCGTGCGGACGCGCATCGGATGCCGCAGGGACGCCCGGACGAACTGGTCGGTGCGCGAGAACTCGTAGGCGACGGGACGACCGAGGCGCAGCACCGCGAGCGCGGTGAGGTCTTCGGTGAAGAGCTCCTGCTTGCCGCCGAAGCCGCCGCCCACGCGGGCCGCGTACACGCGCACGCGATCGCGCTCCAGGTCGAACACGTACGCGAGTTCGTTTCGCACGAGGAAGGGCACCTGCGTCGACGAGCGGATCACGAGGCGACCGCCGTCGTCGATCCAGCCGACGGCGCCGTGCGTCTCGAGGGCCGCGTGGGTCACGCGCGACGAACGCCACTCGCCCGTCACGGTGGTGTGGCTCGCGGCGAGGGCCGCGTCGATATCGCCGCCGTGGCCGACGTGGAAGCCCGCCACGACGTTGCGGCCGGCGTCCATCACGCGTTCGTCGGGCGTGCGATCGGGGTGCAGCAGCGGGGCTCCGGGCCGGCGCGCCTCTTCGGGATCGAACACCGCGGGCAGCACGTCGTACTCGACCTGCACGGCACGGCATCCGGCATCCGCCGCCTCGGCCGTCTCGGCGACGACCGCGGCGACCCGCTGACCGACGTGACGCACGACGTCGTCCAGCATGCGCGTGTCGTCGGGGTCGTCAGTGCGGTGCTCGTGGCGGCCGGTCGAATAGCGCACGTCGGGCACGTCGTCGTGGGTGAACACGGCCACGACCCCGGGGACCGCCCGCGCGGCCGCGGTGTCGATCGAGACGACCCGGGCATGGGCGTGCGGCGAGGTCACGACGCGCAGCACGAGCGGCGGGCCGCCGGGCACGGGCTCGTCGAAGGTGAACGGTTCGCGCCCCTGGACGATGCGGCGGGCCGCCTCGGGGATGACCGAGGTGCCGACGCGGCCGGTGACGGATGCCGCTGCCCCGGTCGGCGTGCACACCTCCTGCAGATCGGCAGGTGTGGGCGTCGAGGCAGCCGTGAGGGACGGATCTGCAGGAGGTGTGTCGTGCCCCGCGCAGGCACCGCCGCAGCCGGCGGGGGCCGCGGCCGACGCTGCCGACCCGGTCTCACGCACGGGCCCCCGCACCGACGCCCGGATCGCCTCGCGGATCGGGCGGTACCCCGTGCACCGGCAGAGGTTGCCCTTCATGCGCCGGTCGAGGTCGCCCAGGTCGTCGGGGGTCAGGGTCGAGGCCGTCACGCTCATGCCGGGCGTGCAGAACCCGCACTGGAAGCCGAAGCCGGTCGCGAGGGCTTCCTGCACGGGGTGCAGGTCGTCGCCGGGGGCGAGACCCGCGGCGGTCGTGATCGCGCGGCCCTCGAGGCGCATTGCGGGGATGATGCACGAGTGCGTCGGCGTGCCGTCGAGCAGCACCGAACACGCGCCGCAGTCGCCCGCGTCGCACCCCTTCTTCACCTCGACGTGGCCCGCCTCGCGCAGCAACGTGCGCGCACTCTGACCGGGGCGCGGGTCGGCCTCGACGGCGGTTCCGTTGACCTCGAACCTCACGCCGCGCCTTCCTGCAGTTCCCGGACGAAGCGCGCCCGCAGGCGCTCCGCGAGCACGACACTCACACCCCGACGCCAGTCGGCGCTTCCGAGCGGGTCGGTGTAGAAGTCGCTGGCGGCCGCCACGGCATCCCGCAGCTCTCCCGCCTCCGGCACGTGCGGAAAGCGCAGCACGCGGGGCCGACGCACCGCGGCCGTCACGACGAACACCGCGGTGCCGTCGGGGTCGACCCGGGCCGTGACCACGGCGCCGGAACGGCCGAGTTCGGCCAGGGCGATCTTCTGCAGCCCGACCCGCGCCTCCAGGGCCCGCGCGGGAATGTCGAGGGCGCGCACGACCTCGCCGGGCGCGAGGGAGGTTGCGGCGTTGTCGACGACGAGCTCGGCGACCGCGATGCGCCGTTCGCCGCCATCGGGCGTCCACACGAGGGCCCTGGCATCCAGGGTCGACAGCAGGGCGATCATCGCGCCGGCCGCGAAGGCCTGGCAGACGTTGCCGCCGACGGTGGCGGTGTTCCAGATCTTGAACGACGCGAGCAGGGCGTCGGCCGAGGGGCGGGCGAGAGCGAGCGAGGTCCACGCGGGCGGAGCCTCGGTCTCGACCCACGCGAGCAGGCGCGCGATCGTGCAGGTGGCGCCGATCCGCAGGCCCTCGTCGGTGATCTCGAGGTCGGGCCACCCGAGCGTGGTCAGGTCGACGAAGCCGGTGGTGCCGGGCTGCGGTTCGCTCATGATCCAGGTGCCACCGGCGATGACGACCTCACCGGGCGCGAGCGCCAGGTCGGAGCGCGTCCGCGCGGCGCGGTACGAGGTGACGGTGGTGATGTCCACGACTCAGCCCGCCAGGATCCGGCCCGACCAGCGGCCGTCGGCGAGCGTGTAGTGCTGGCGCGTGCTCTGCCCGATCGGGTCGCCGCGCCAGAACGTCAGGGTGAGGGGGCGCAGGCGGAACCCCGCCCACCGCTCCGGCGGTTCCAGCTCGGGGTGGGCGTCGCCGAACTCCGCCCAGAGATGGTGCCGCGCCTCGACGGGCAGGTGGGCGTTCTCGTGCGTGTTGATCCACGCGAGCATCTGCAGGTACCGGGACCGCTGGCGGTACACCGCGGCGGCCTCCGCCGCGCCGACCCGCTCGACGATCCCGCGCACGACGAGCTGTCGACCGATCTCGGGCCACGCCACCGCCATCGCGGCGACCGGGTTCGCGGCGATCTCGGCGACCTTCGCGCTGGCCGAATCGGTGTGGAACGTGAGGCCCGCGGCATCCCTGTCGCTGATGAGCACGTGACGGAGCGAGGGGATGCCGTCCAGCCCGATGGTCGACAGGGCCGCGAGGGGCCGCAGTTCGCCGTCGTGGGGAGGGAGCCACCGTTGCATCAGCGCAAGCGGGTCGTCGACGAGCACGTCGATGTCGGCGACGTCGGAACCGAACGTGGTGCCGGCCGTGATCATGGCCACCTCCGGGGGCTGCAGCGGGTAGGGCCGAGCGTAGGGACGGCGCGTTTCGGCGATGTTGCCGCCATGAACATTCGCCGAAACACGCGCTTCCTACACTCCGGCTATGACCTCGCTGCCGCTGATCGACGCCTGCCCCAAACGGATGGAGTACGGGCCCTGCGGCGGGGTCGGCTTCGACGGGTCGTGCGAGATCGATGCGACGCACCGCTGCGCGTTCCTGCACCGACCGACCGTGCCGTGGACGGGGGTCGACCGTGCGGTGGTTCCGGCGCCGTCGCCGCGGACGGCCGCGGCAACGCAGACGCTCGCGGCCCTCGACACCCGGCCCTGGGTGGTGGCGGATCTGCCCGCACGCGCCCTCAGCGTCTCGTCGATCGACGCGTGCGCGGAGATCCTCGCCGGAGAAGTGGATGCCGTCCTCGCCGGCGACGCGGGAAGCGCGCGGGTCCAGTTCCCTCCCGCGTACCGCGCACACCTGCTGCAGCGGCGGGGGCTGCGCGTGTGGACCGGCCTGAACATGCGCGACCGCAACCGTGTCGCGATCGAGGGGGAGCTCGCCGCTCTCGCTGTCGAGGGGGTGGCGGGCGTGCACTGCGTCACCGGTGACCACACGCGCACCGGTCACCGCCCCGACGCCGCGCCCGTCTTCGACCTGGACTCGACCGAGGCCGCCGCTCTCGCCCGCGCCGCCGGCCACGTCGTCTCGGTCGCCGCCTCACCCGCGGCGCCGCCGGTCGACCGCCGCGCCGCGCGCCTGCGCGAGAAGGTGCGGGCCGGGGCCGACGTCTGCTTCGTGAACCACGCCGGGGGTGCGGAGCCCGTCCGGCGTTTCATCGAGGGGGCGGGCGGCGGCATCCGGTTCATCCCGTGCGTCCCCGTCGTCGTCGACCACGCCTCGGCCGACCTGCTGGAGTCGTTCACCGCGCTGGTGCTGCCCGAGGGGTTCCTCGAGCGCGTGCGCGGCGCCCGAGACCCACGGGCCGAGGGGATCGCCCTCGCCGTCGCTCTCGCCGAGGAGATGCTCGCGCTGCCCGGGGTCGTCGGCGTCAACCTCTCGGGCGGGCGCGACGGCGCCGAGGACTCGTACGCCGAGGCGCTCGCCGAGGTGGCGCGGCGGCTGCGGTGACGGCCCGGTCGTGGGCCTCGGGCGGGCCGAACTCCTGAGATTTCGCCGTCGGGTGCCTCGGCGCGCCGAGTCCCCGCGGGTCGAGCCGGCACCGCCGACGGTTCTCAGGAGTTTCGCGCACCCTGGGCGGATCGCCGTGCGCGCCTCAGTGCATGATCATCCCGCCGGTGACGTTGATCGCCTGACCGGTCAGGTACCCGCCCGCGGGCGACGCGAGGAAGTGCGTCACCCCCGCCACGTCCTCCGGCGCGCCCAGTCGCCCGAGCGGAGACTTCGCGCTCCACGTGCGCACATCGTCCTCGGATCGGGTGTCGGCGCCCATGTCGGTGAGCACGTACCCGGGGCACACGGCGTTGACGCGGACACCGTGGCATCCCCACTCTTGCGCTCCCGCGCGCGTGAGCGCGACGACAGCGGCCTTCGACGCGGCGTAGTGCCCCTCGCCGCCACCGCCCTGCTTGGCGGCCATGCTGGCGATGTTGACGATCGAGCCCGCGCGCGCCTCGAGCATGACCGGGGCGACGGCCTGCATCGTCACGAGCGTCGCGCGCGCGTTGATGTCGAGCACGAGATCCCAGTCGTCGACCGAGATGTCGAGCAGCGAGACGTGCTGGAACACCCCCGCGCAATTCACGAGCACGTCGACGCCCCCGAGTGCCTCGATCGCCTCTCCGACCGCGCGGCGCGTGTCGAGGGGGTCGCGCAGGTCGACGGAGAAGAAGAGGGATGCCGCATCCCCGGCGGGAGCACGACGATCGAGCACCGCGACCCGGGCGCCGTCCGAGACGAACCGCTCGACGATGGCGGCGCCGATGCCGCCGGACCCGCCCGTGACGATCACGCGCTGAGACATGAGGCTCCTTCCGCGGGGCGTCAGGTCGCCCTCGGCGGCACCGTACGCCCGGCGGGTGCACCCCCCGGAGACGCCCGTGTTTCCGCGGCGTAACGCTTCTGCGGTCGCGCCGGGTCGTCGGCATCCGGGGTCGTACGCTCGGCTCATCGCCCGCCCGAAGCCCCAGGAGAGACGTGCCCGTTCACCCCGCCATCACCGACCCCGCCGTGCGCGCGCACCTCGAAAGACTCGCGACGCGGGCCGGCACGGTCCCCTCGGGGGCGACGGATGCCGAGGGCGACGACGCCGCTCGGATCGCCGAGCTGCGCGCGAACCCGTCGTGGGTCCGGATACCCGACGACGAGACCCTCGAGTCGATCGACCTGGATGCCGCGGGCCGGGGCCTGCGTCTGTACCGCCCGCGCGCCGGGCACCGGGGGACCCTCGTGTTCGCCCACGGCGGCGGGTGGGTCGCCGGGAACCTCGACAACAACGACGCCCTGTGCCGTGCCCTCGCTCTCGCCACCGGTACCCAGGTGCTCAGCGTCGACTACCGCCTCGCGCCCGAGCACCCCTTCCCGGCGGGTCTCGACGACCTCGACCGCGCGCTGCGCTTCGCCGCGTCGGGTGCCGACGGACTCATCGACCCGTCGCTGCTCGGCGTCGCCGGGCACAGCGCGGGCGGCAACCTCGCCGCCGCGCTCGCGCTGCGCGCGCGGGACGGCCGGGCTCCCGGCATCCGGTGTCAGGTTCTGCTCTGCCCGGTGCTCGACGCCCCCGATCCGTCACGCCCCAGCTATCGCGCGCACACCGACGATCTGCCGCTGACCGCGCGCGGAATGAAGTGGTACTGGGGGCTCTACGTTCCGGATGCCGCGGGCGCCGTGCCCGTCGAGGCGGCGCCGCTGCGCGCCCTCGAGGTGGCGGGGTCGGCCCCCGCCGTGATCGTCGCCGCGGCGGTGGATCCGCTGTCGGACGAAGCGGAGGAGTACGCCGATCGCCTCACGGCCTCGGACGTTCCGACGACCTTCGTGCGGCGCGAGGGCGTGCCGCACCTCTTCCTGGTCTTCCCCTCGACGCCCGCGCGCGACGAGGTGCTCGCGCAGATCGCGCCGGCCGTGCGCGCGGCGTTCGCGTGAGGGCCTGACCTCGTCCCACTTTCGGTGGGGTCATGTCCCACTTCGTGCGGTCTGAGGGGCGTCCAGGCAGCCACTTTTGGGACATGGCCGGGTAGCGGGCGGTGGCGGCGGCGGTGGCGGGCGGTAGCTGACCTCGTCCCACTTTCGGCGGGATCTTGTCCCACTTTGTGCGGCCTGCGACCCGTGCAGGTGACCATTTTCGGGACATGGGTACGCCCCCGCCGCCCCGCAAACAACCCGCCGCACGCCCGGAACACCGCGGAAACACGCCATTGTTACCGTCATCAACATGTCGCTCCTGGTCACGAACGCACGTCTCATCACGGTCCCCGCGGGCACCGACGACCCCGGCTACATCGAGCGCGGATACATGCTCGTCCGCGACGGTCGCATCGCGGCTATCGGTGCGGGAGACCCGACTCCGGGGATGACGGCCGACGAGATCCTCGACGTCGACGGCAGGTTCGTCGCCCCCGGATTCGTCTCCTCCCACAGTCACCTCTTCACGAGCGGCTCGCGCGGACTCGGCGTCGACCAGACGCTCTACGGCTGGTGCACATCGATGTTCAGCGTGCTCAACAACGCCTCGCCCGACCAGATCTACTGGGCGACGCTGCACGGCTCGCTCGATTTCCTCGCCAACGGCGTGACGACGGCGTACAACTTCACCGACCCGCTGCTGCCCTGGGAGCCGATGGTCGAGGGCAAGCGCGCCGACGGTGGCGGCCAGCTCCGCGACCACGCCTGGCACACCCGGCAGGCCGACGGATGCCACGACGCGGGGCTCCGCTTCGTCGACTCGATCGCCCTGGATGCCACCGTCGGCACCGACGAAGAGATCTTCGCGCGCTTCGAGGCCTCGCTCGACCACGTGCTCGCGATGGATCCCGACATCGCCCTCGGCGCCTCGATCATGGGCCAGGTGCAGTGGTCGACGCGTCCGGATGCCGCCGAGATCGAGGTCGCGGTCATGGACCGCTTCGGCGTCACCAACCAGGCGCACTTCCTCGAGACGTACGAGGCGATCGAGCACCAGCAGACGAAGTTCCAGCTGTACAAGAACGCCGGAGCGTTGCGTCCGGGCATGATGTTCGGCCACTTCATTCAGACGACGCCCGAGATCATCGCGGATGCCGCCGCCGGCGGCGCATCCATGTCGTGGCAGCCCGCGTCGAACGGGCGTCTGGCGTCGGGCATCGCCCACGTACCCGAGATGCTCGAGCAGGGCATGAAGGTCGGCATGGGCCTCGACGACCAGGCCTGCACCGACGTCGCCGACCCGTGGCAGAACATGCGCATGGGCATGTTCATGCAGCGCGCCCGCACCCACGACCCGCTGTCGATGATGCCCGAGCGCGTGCTGCGCCTGCACACCCTCGGCGGGGCCGAGATCATGGGCGTCGACGACCGCGTCGGCAGCCTCGAGGTGGGCAAGTTGGCCGACTTCGTGGTCGTCGACCCGCGCACGCCCGACATCGGACCGCTGTGGAACCCCGTGCGCAGCTACGTCCTCGCCTGCGGCCTGCGCAACCTGCAGCAGGTCTACGTCGGCGGAGAGCTCGTCAACGACCGGGGCGTCTCGACCAACCCGCTCGCGGTCGAGGCCTCGCGCGTGCTGCACGAGGAGCTCCCGGCGCTGGCCGAGGAGTTCGGCGTCATCCTCTGACCCCGCGTCTTTCCTGCTGAGCGTCCACTCCGCGTCCCGCGCGCCGGGGTGGCGTGTTCCGGACGCTCAACCTGCCTTGGCCCCTACCCTTTCGAGTGTCCGAAACACCCGGACGGGATGCCGCGGCCGTCCGGGTTTCTTGGACGCTCGGCGGCTCGCGGGCGCCCGCCGGTATGTGGCTTTGGCGCCCGGGCCGAACCGGCCCGGGGGAGTCAGGCCGCCGACCACCCGCCGTCGCTCGGCAGAAGCGCACCGTTGACGTTGGCGGAGTCGTCGCTGAGCAGCCAGGTGAGGGCTGCGGCGAGCTGCTCGGGCTGGGCCACGGGGGGAATGACGACCTGCATGATCGGCCCGATCCGCCCGGCCGCGTAGTCGCTGCGCATCGGGGCCTCGATGTTGGTGGCCACGGCGCCCGGGGCGACGGCGTTCGCGCGGATGCCCTGCGGTCCGTGGAAGAACGCGACGCTCTTCGTGAAGCCTGCGATCCCGTGCTTCGACGAGGTGTACGCGGCTCCCGCGGCGGATCCGCGCAGTGCCGCCTCGGAGGCGACGTTGACGATCGATCCCGCCCCCGCGGCGATCATCACGGGCAGGACGGCGCGGGTCAGACGCATCGGAGCGGTGAGGTTGACGGTGAGCACGCGGTCCCAGGTGGCGTCGTCGACCTCGCTCGGCGGGAGGAAGGCGTCCATGATGCCGGCGACGTTGGCGAGCCCGTCGATCCGGTCTCCGGCGGCCTGCATGATGCGCTCGATCGTCTCGGCCTGCGACACGTCTCCGACGACCGTCTCGATCGAGAAGTCCGCGAGTTCCGCGCGCACCTCGTCGAGGCGTTCGGCGGCGACGTCGGTGGCGATCACCCGTCCGCCCTCGCGCGCGATCCGCGCGGCTGTGGCGCGCCCGATGCCGGATCCCGCGCCCGTGACGATGATGGTCTTGCCGGCGAATCGGTCGATGCTCGTGTCGGTCATGATTCCTCCCTCACGCGCGGCGCCCGCCGCGTCGATACAGTTTTAGCACTCAGTGCCGAAAGGTGTCTATGAACTCCGCGAACGACCGTCCCACGGGCCGCCCTCGCTCGATCGATCCCGATCGGGTCTCGCTCATCGCCCTGCGGCTCTTCGACGAGCGCGGGTTCGAATCCGTGTCGATGGACGACGTGGCGGCAGCGGCCGAGGTGAGCCGACGATCGCTGTTCCGGCTGTTCCCCAGCAAAGCCGCGCTGGTCTGGGGCGGTCTCGATGAGTCGGCCGACCGATTCCGGGCGTCCCTCGCGGGCAGCGCCCCGGACGACGACCTGTGGGAGGTCATCCGCACCGCCTACGCCGCCGCCGTGGACATTCCGGAGGAGCTGCTCGAGGTCACCCGTCGCCGATTGCACGTGATCCAGGCGAACCCGGCGCTCGCCGCCGACGGTGCCTCGACGATCGGAACGATGACCGATGCGGCGGTGCGGTTCGCCGCCCAGCGCGATGCCTCGCCGAGTGACGCCCTGCAGACGGCCGTTCGCGCCCACGCCCTGGCCGGAGCCTCGAACGCCGCCCTCTTCTGGTGGGCGTTCCACGGAGGCGACGAATCCCCGGTGGCCGTCGTCCGACGCGCGTTCGCCCTCGTGTCGTTCGACGACAGCGGACAGGACGGCTCCGGAGAGCCGGCGTAAGCCCTCGCGTGCGACGGGACTCCGTGACAGCGTGGGGGCATGCGCAGACGCATCGCGGGGCTCGACGTCCACACCTCCGTCGCTGACATCGCGGGGCGCGACGTGCTGTTGTGGCACCACGGGTCACCCCAGACCGGGGCGATCCTGCCGCCGGTGCAGCGGGCGGCCGACGCCCACGGTCTCGCCGTCGTCTCCGTCGCCCGCCCCGCCTACGCCGGGTCACCGCGACAGCCGGGTCGCACCGTCGCCGACGTCGCCGCGGGGCTCGTTCCGGCGCTCGACGCCCTCGGCGTGGCATCCGTCGTCTCGGTCGGCGCGTCCGGTGGCGGGCCTCACGCAATAGCGTGCGCGGCCGCGATGCCGAAGCTGGTCCGCGGCGTCGTGACCTTCGCGAGCCCCGCGCCGTTCACCGGCGATGACGCGTGGTTTACCGGCATGCAGGCGCCGGGTGGGCTGCGATCGGCCGTCGACGGCGAAGCCGCACGTCGCCGCTTCGCCGAGACCGACGAGTTCGATCCGGAGCAGTTCACGGATGCCGACTTCGCGGCGCTCGAGGGCGAGTGGGCGTCTCTCGGAGCCGACGCCGGCGCGGCCGGAGCCGACGGACCCGAGGGCCTCATCGACGACGACCTCGCGTTCACCCGGCCCTGGGGGTTCGCGCTCGCCGAGGTCGCGGCATCCGTTCTGCTCGTCCAGGGCGAGCGCGATCGCGTCATCCCTCCCGCTCACGCTCGGATGCTCGAGGCCGCCCTCCCGCACGCGACGCTCGACCTGCACGCCGACGACGGCCACGTCTCGGTGCTGCGCCACCTGGGTGCCGCGCTCTCCCGTTGACCGACGCGCGAGACGTCAGCGACGCTGCGCGATCCGCAGCAGCGCTTCGCCGACCGCGGCGATCGCCGCCGCGCACGCCAGCGAGACGGCGATCGTGACGAGAGCGGCCGCGGGGCCCGTCGAATCCAGGGCGGCTCCGGCGATCACCCCTCCGATCGGCACGCCGAGCGACATCGCCGCGGTCGGGTAGGCGAGGGTTTCGGTCACGCGGCCCTCGGGCGCGCGGGCGGATGCCACGAGGATTCCCGACACCATCACCGGCGACAGCGCGAGCCCGAGGATGAGGATCACCCCGAACAGCGCGGGAGCGGATCCCTGCGCGAACGGCAGGGCGAGGGCGACCGCGCAGGCGAGCGCGGCGAAGAGGATGTATCGCGCGGCGGGGGAGAGTTTCCACGTCCGTGCTCCGGTGACGACCGACCCGATCGCGATGGCCACGGCCAAGGCACTGAACGCCGGGCCCGCGAGCCACGGCCGCTCGCTCAGCTCGGCCCAGCCGACGAGGCTCACGTCGAAGGCGCCGAAGACTCCGCCGAAGGCGATGCAGGCCACCGCGATGGGGATCACCCCGGCGGGCGGCAGGACGAGCCCTCGGCGCGGCCCGCGCGGTGTCGGTGCGGGCTGCGTCGCGCGCTGCGATGCGAGCCACACGCCGCCGATCACTCCGAGCCCGAGCGAGCCGAGGACCGCCACCGCGGGGTCGAGGGCGGCGGCCACCGCGGTGATGGCGGGCGGCCCCGAGATGAACACCATCTGGTCGGCGATCGTCTCGAGCGCCAGAGCGGGGGTGCGCTGAGCCGGCGGTGCCAGCACGGTCCACCGCGCGCGGACGGCGGAGGTGAGGTCGGGGGTCGCCGCCCCTGTGACGAACGCGGCCACGAGCCACGTCCAGAACGGTGCACCCGTGAGCACGAGGGCGAGCAGCCCGGATGCCGCGAGCACCAGGCATGCGAGCGACACCGGGATCACGCGGGCCTGGCCGTGGCGGTCCATGCGCGACGACCACAGGGGCGCCGCGATCGCCATGCCCCCGACGAGGGGTGCGACGACGAGCCCGGCCGAGGCGAAGCTGCCGGTCGCGGCCGACACGAGCAGGATGATGCCGAGCGACAGCGTCGCCCGGGGGAAGCGCGCGAGGATCCCCGCGGCGACGAAGCTGCGGGCCCCGGGCAGGCGCAGCACCTGGCCGTAGGCGCGGACGCCCTGGCCCGTCTCGGCGGCGACGCTCACGCGCGCACCGCCGAGACCATGGCATCCGGAATCGGATCCGACCGGCGTGCGGCACACCTCCTGCAGAACGGGCCGATCGAGCCGTACGGCTCGCGAAACCGCCAGGTATGCAGGAGTTGTGCCCGCCCCGAGCGGCTCACGCGCGCACCGCCGAGACCATGGCATCCGGAATCGGATCCGACCGGCGTGCGGCACACCTCCTGCAGAACGG